>NZ_JBHVIC010000008.1:0-122211 GCF_042799795.1 Nocardia sp. NPDC057668
ATGTCCGACCCTCTCACACGGGGGTGTGGAAGATCGGAACCAATAAATTATTGGCACTGACATTCATCGACACACTATTGAGTTCTCAAAGAACAGGCGCACACAGAACTTCGCGGGCTCAATGTCCCGGATAGTCTCTGAGGCAACTTTTCCAGCCTAACGCCTGTCTCCCATCGAGTCAAACTCGGGGTTCCAGATCGTCTTGCCTGTCTGTCAGGCGCTCCTCGTACTACCTCGTTTCCGGATCCGCGTTTCCAGCCTCTGAGCTGGGCGTTCGGCACCCGGTCGGTGTCCGTGTCGCTCTGACCTGGAATAAGTTACGTGCCGGGAAACGGAACGTCAAATCGCCTGGTCACGCACCCATCAGCGCTGGTCGCGGGACCGCGTTCAGGGGCATTTCCCGACCCGGGCCACCCAATTGTGACCCAGGTCATGGAAATTCGGGTTCGAGCGGGTCAGCCTGCCCGGCGGGCGCCGGCGAAGTTCTTCTTGCCCCGGCGCAGCACCAGCCAGTGTTCGTGCAGGTAGTCGGCGTCGGACGGGGTCCACTCCAGGTCGGACACCTTCTGGTTGTTCACCGCGACACCGCCCTCGTTGACCGCGCGGCGGGCCGCGCCGCGGCTATCGGACAGACCGGTCGCCACCAGCAGGTCGACAATCGTTGACGCCGAAGTGGATTCGGCGACCTTGCCGTCGACCGCGGCCTCGGTGAGCGCGGCCGCCAGGGTGGATTCGTTCAGCTCGGCGAGTTCGCCACGGCCGAAGAGCGCCTGACTGGCCAGCTGCACCGAGCGGGTGTTCTCCTCCCCGTGCACCAGCGTGGTCATCTCCGCTGCCAGGCGGCGCTGGGCCTCGCGGGCGTGCGGGCGCTCGACGGTCGCCTGCTCCAGCTCGTCGAGTTCCTCCCGCGAGAGGAAGGTGAACCAGCGCAGGTAGCGGACCACGTCGGCGTCCGCGGTGTTCACGAAGTACTGGTACCAGGCGTAGGGACTGGTCATCTCCGGATCGAGCCAGAGGCTGCCGCCGCCGGTGGACTTGCCGAACTTCTTGCCGTCGGCCGAGGTCACCAGGGGAACGGTGAGGGCGTGCACGTGCTCGCCGTCGACGCGGCGGTTCAGTTCGACGCCGGCGATGATGTTGCCCCACTGGTCCGAGCCGCCGACCTGCAGCCGGCACGCGTGCTTGCGGCGCAGTTCCAGGTAGTCGTTGGCCTGCAGCAGCATGTAGCTGAACTCGGTGTAGGACATGCCGTCGCTCTCGAGGCGGCGCTTGACCGTGTCGCGGGCGAGCATGACGTTGATCGAGAAGTGCTTGCCGATGTCGCGCAGGAAGTTCACCGTGCTCATGGGCCCGGTCCAGTCCATGTTGTTCGCGATGATCGCGCCCGTGGGGGAATCGTCGATGTCGACGAACCGCTCGAGCTGCGAGCGAATGCGCCCGGCCCACTCGGCCACGGTGTCGGTGGAGTTCATGGTGCGCTCGCCCACGTCACGCGGGTCGCCGATGAGGCCGGTGGCCCCGCCGGCGAGCACGACCGGGCGATGTCCGGCGCGCTGGAAACGCTTGAGCGCCAGCAGCGGGACGAGGTGCCCGGCGTGCAGGCTGGCCGCGGTGGGATCGAATCCGGCGTAGAGGGTGAGCGGTCCCTCGGCCAGGTCCGCCCGCAGGGCGTCCAGGTCGGTGGACTGCGCGATCAAGCCGCGCCAAGTGAGTTCATCAATGATGTCGCCGGTCACCGTACCCATCTTTCCGCACGTCGGTAGCTCGCCGACGGACAGGTCGGCGGCGGGTCGGACCCGCGTGCGCATTGCCCGGTGGGCGGGCGGGTACACGGGGAATCCGCCGCCGATTGTGCGCGGTGGCGTGCCCGGGGTCGAGGCATTATTCGCCCGGGGCGCGGTTAGCCCTCGAATGCCGCTTTCAGCGCTGTCAGGTGCACGCGGCTCGCGGACGCGGCGGCCTCCGGCTTGTGCGCGCGGATCGCGTCGTAGAGGTGTTCGTGCGCGTGGTGATCCGCGCGCGGGTCGGCCATCGGCTTCAGGGTGAGCATGTCGATCATGGCGCGGCGCGAGCGCGGGACGAAGGCATTGAACATCTCGAGGAGCACGTCGTTGTGCGCGGCGGCGATGACCGTGCGGTGGAAGGCGGTGTCCGCGTCGACCAGGGCTTCGGTGGTGGCCGCCTCGGTGCGGGCGTTCAGGGCGCGCAGCATGGAGCGCAGGTCCGCGGGGGTGCGGCGCGTGGCGGCCAGGGCGGCGGCTTCGGCCTCGATGGCGATGCGGGCCTCGATGACCATGACGATGTCCGCGCGGCGCAGCACGGTGTCCCAGTCTTCGACGGGATCGAGTGAGGTGACGAAAACGCCCGCGCCCTGGCGGCTTTCGAGAACGCCGCGGCCGGAGAGTTCGCGAATGGCCTCGCGCAGCGTGGAGCGCCCGACGCCGAGTTGCGGCGCCAGGGTGGTCTCCCCGGGCAGCTTGTGCCCGAGTTCCCATTCCCCCGCGCGAATCCGGGCCAGCAGAACCTCGGCGGCCTGGGTGGCGAGCGGGTGTCGCTGGACCTGCGCCACAACTTCTCCACTTCTCTACTTGTCTGAGGAGTTATCGCCCTCTAGTCTAGGTCACATGGAACAGGGTGTGCTGCTTCTCCTTCGCTGCCGCAGCGGGGTCTGATCGACCGGCACCCCGCTCGCGGGTGCTGTGGCGTGCCGGTCCCTCATCGACGCGAAAGCGCACGGCACACTCGTGAACACTTCTCCGCACTGGAATCGACAGCAACCCTCCGCCATGCCCTCGCATCGGTATCGCGATGTGCACCAGCGGGTTTCGGTACCGCTGACCGATCGGCACTGGCCCGCCAACACCATCACCGCCGCCCCGCTGTGGGTGCCGGTCGACCTGCGCGACGGCAATCAGGCGCTGCCCGAACCCATGGACCCGGCGCGCAAGCGCGAGTTCTTCGAGCTGCTGGTAGGCATGGGCTACAAGGAGATCGAGGTCGGCTATCCCAGCGCCTCCCAGGCCGACTTCGACTTCGTCCGGCTCATCGGCGCCGAGCGCCTGGCCCCCGAGGATGTGTCCATCGTGGTCTTCACCCCCGCACGTCGCGATCTCATCGAGCGGACCGTGGAATCGGTGCGCGGGATCACCAACGACGTGGTGATCCACATGTACACCGCGACCGCGCCGGTCTGGCGCGAGGTGGTGCTCGGCTCCACGCGCGAGCAGGTCGCCGACCTCATCGTGGCCGGTGGCCGGGACATCCTGCGGCTGGCGGGCGAGATGCCGAACGTGCGGTTCCAGTTCTCCCCGGAAGTCTTCATGCTGACCGAGCCCGACTTCGTGCTCGATATCTGCGACCGCATGACCACGCTCTGGGATGCCACGCCGCAGCGGCCGGTGGTCCTGAACCTGCCGGCGACCGTGGAGGTGGCGACGCCGAACGTGTACGCCGACCAGATCGAGTACATGCACCGGAATCTGGCGCGCCGGGACAGCGTGATCCTGTCGGTGCACCCGCACAACGACCGTGGCACCGGGGTGGCCTGCGCCGAGCTGGCGGTACTGGCCGGGGCGCAGCGGGTGGAGGGTTGCGTGTTCGGCAACGGCGAGCGCACCGGCAACGTGGATCTGGCCACGCTGGCGCTGAATCTGCACGCGCAGGGCGTGAACCCGATGATCGACTTCTCCGATATCGACCGGGTGAAGCGCACGGTCGAGCACTGCACGGGCATCGACGTGCACGAACGGCATCCGTACGCGGGTGATCTGGTCTACACCGCGTTCTCCGGCACGCACCAGGACGCCATCAAGAAGGGGTTCGCCGAACATCGGGAGCGGGCCGCGCGCACCGGGCGGGACGAGCGCGACATCGCGTGGGCGGTGCCGTATCTGCCCATCGATCCGGCGGATGTGGGCCGCACCTACGACGCGGTGATCCGGGTGAATTCGCAGTCCGGCAAGGGCGGGATCGCCTATCTGCTCGAGTCCGAGTACGGGCTGAGTCTGCCGCGCGAACTGCAGATCGATTTCGCCCGGCACGTGCAGCGCCTGACCGACGAGTCCGGCGCCGAGGTGTCCGCGCGGACGCTGTGGGAGTTGTTCACCCAGGTTTACGGGGACGAGGTCGTCACCCGGTGGCGTCGGCCGGACCGGGCGGGCGCACCAGCTGTTCGAGCTCGCTGACCCGGCGTTCCAGCTCGAGCACGCGCTGTTCCAGTTCGCGACGGCCGGGACGGGGCGCGGCGATGGTCTCCCGCTCGAGGGATTCGAGGGACTCGAGCGGGCGACCGTGCAGTTCCCGGACCCGCACGCGCACGGTGTGGGCGTCCACGTCGAGCGCGGTCAGGATGCGGGCGGCCGTGCCGGCGGTCTCCCCGACCAGGCCGAGCAGCAGGTGCTCGCTGCCGATTTCCTTGTCGCCCAGCCCTTTCGCCTCGATGAGCGACAGTTCGAGGACGCGTTTGGCGCGCGCGGTGAAGGGCACGTGCCCGGCGGGCTGCTCGGCGCCGCGCCCGCGCAGTTCCTCGACCCGATCGCGCGTCATCTTCAGATCGACCCCGAGCAGGCCGAGAATGTGCGCGGCCCGGCCCTCACCCTCGTGCAGCAGGCCGAGCAGCAGGTGCTCGGTGCCGATGTAGTCGTGCTGGAGCAGCATGGCCTCCTCCTGCGACAGGATCACTATTCGGCGGGCGCGCTCGGAGAATCGGCTGAACATGAAACCCCCTCGTGGAGTACTGCATCCATTCCACGGTAGACCGCCGGGGAAATTCCGTTCCAGGTTCGGCGTTGTGCGGGCGGTCGCGGGCCCGGGGCGGACGCGGCCGCTCGCTGCGGCCGGACCGCTCCCCGCGACTCCCCGTTCGCCGGATTCCGGGCCGTGACCGGGATGCCGGCGCACCGGCCGGCGGTCGGGCCGTCGCGCATGCGGACTGTTGCGCTCCGGCGGGCGCGATCGTGTCCGGGCCCGGACACGGGTGGGCGCGACCGGTGCCGACGAACGTGTCGGGGACTAGGTGGATTCGCCGGGCCGCGGTGCGCGGGGACTGCGCCGGTAGGCCGAGACGGCCGGGGAGTCGCGCAACCAGAGTCGCCACGGCCGGTCGGCGGCCAGGCTCACCCCGACGCGCGGCCCCGTCCCGATCGCCGAGTCGTCGGTGATCGGGGCCGAGAGTTCCAGGCGGACGGGCGCTTTCGGGTCGAAGAGCCGGGTTCCGTAGTCCGGCAGGGTGATTCCGAGCGCGCTGCCCACATTGCCCGGGCCCCTGGCAAGGTCGGCATCCGTCCGCGCGGCCGGGCGGCGCGGGCGCACGTCGTCGTACCCCTCGATGATCTCCCCCGCGCGCACCAGGACCGCACTGGCGATCCCGTCCGGGCCGGTGGTGACGTTCACGCAGGTGTGCATGCCGTAGCTGAGGTAGACGTACAGCACCCCCGGCGGCCCGAACATGGCCGCGTTGCGAGCCGTACGACCCCGGCCCGAGTGCGCGGCCGGGTCGGGCCACGGCCCCGCCGGGTCACCGCCGTACGCCTCGACTTCGACGATGCGCATGACCACCGAACCGGCCGCAAGCGTGGCCCCGAGCAGGCGGCGCGCCGCCGCGAGTGGCTCGGTGGAGAGTTCTTCGGCGCTCACGATGTCCCATCCTGGCGGATCGCGCACACACCGCTGCGAGCGACCTGTGCGGACACTCCATCCGGTCCGCCCGGCGGGTGAACCCGCGGATGTTCGCCGCGAGCGGTCACCTCGCCGTGGATACCCTCGCCGGCCTCGGCGTGCACACCTCCGCCGAGCTCCCCGGTCCACCGATGACCCGCACCGGAAACACCGATGTCCGCTACCGGATCGACCACGGCGAGCGGGCTAGGCCGGGGTCTCTCCCGCCGGGCGCAGTCCGCCGAGCTTGTCCGGGTTCACCTGGAAGCGGAGGTGTTCGATGCGGCCGTCGACCAGGTCGAAGGTGAGTGCGCCCACGGTGTAGTCCCCGATCTTGCCGAGGATGCCGAGCTCGCCGTTGATGACGGCGGGTTCGAGGCGGATGCCGGCGCTAACCGGTTTGGCCATGACGCCCAGCATCCAGCGGGCCACGTGATCGGGGCCGTGCAGCGGGCGGCGGGCCGCGGTGACCTTGCCGCCGCCGTCGTTCCACAGCGTGATGTCGGGGGCGAGCAGTTCCATCAGCGCGTTGAGGTCCCCGCCCTGGCAGGCGGCCATGAATTTCGCGGTGACCTCGCGGCGGGCCGCGTCGTCGGCGTCGAACCGCGGGCGGCGGGACTGCACGTGGGAGCGGGCGCGGTGCGCGATCTGGCGCACGGTGGCCTCGGGGCGGTCCAGGAATCCGGCGATCTCGGCGTGCGAATACCCGAAGACCTCGCGCAGAACGAAGACCGCGCGTTCGACGGGGGTCAGGGTTTCCAGCACGACCAGCATGGCGGTCGAGACGGTCTCGGCCAATTCCGTCTCCTCGGCGGCGTCGGCGCTCGTGGTGAGCAGGGGTTCGGGCAGCCACGGCCCGACGTAGGTCTCGCGGGTGGCCCGGGCGGAGGTGAGGCGGTTCAGCGACAGGTTGGTGACCGTGCGAACCAGGTAGGACTTCGGAAACTCGATCGAATCCTGATCGACGCCATGCCATTTGAGCCAGGTGTCCTGCAGGACGTCCTCGGCGTCGGTGACGGTCCCGAGCATCTGGTACGCGGTGCCGAACAGCAGGCGGCGGTGCTCGACGAAGGGATCGATCACCGGGTCGCGACCCCCGGGGCGCGGGGACGGGGTGCCGGAATCAGCGCGGGTGCGGTCCTGCATGAGAAACATACCTACCGGTCCGAGGTTGCGGTGTCGAATGACGGCCGGATGCCGGGTCGGCATCCGGCCGCGGGGCGGGTGTCACGCGGTCTTCCGGGTGGCGCGGCCGCCCTTGGACAGCTGCACCTGCGCGGTCATCTTCCTACTGCGCTTGAACGCGGGCACGGGGCTGCTCGACACGCTCTCCTTGTAGAACACCGCCGCGCCGCCCTTCAGGTACCAGCGCTTCGGGGTGTCGTCGGCGTTGGTGAACTGCACGACCGCGTCCTTGCGACCCAGGCTCACCGGCTGGTGCACGTAGCCGAAGCGGAAGGGCCGCACGGGCTTTCCGCGGAGTTCGCGGGCGATGGCGTCGGCGGCGTACGCGGCGGTGGGCAGACCGGACTGGCAGGTGCCGTGGATCCGGCCCCAGGCCATGGTGACCGCGGCGGCGTCGCCGACAGCGCGGATCTCCGGGTGCGAGACCGAGCGCAGGGTGGGATCGGTGATGATGAGACCCTGTGCGTCGGTGGCGATTCCGGCCCGCGCGGCCAGCGTGGAGACGCGCACGCCGGTGGTCCACAGCGTCAGATCCGAGTCGAGGGTCTCGCCGGTGTCCAGGCCCACCGCCGCGGGCAGGACCTTGACGACCTTCACGCCGACCCGGCGCTCGACGCCGAGGCGATCGAGTGCGCGGTTCAGGTGCGCTCGCGCCCGGTCCCCCATCATCGCGCCGGGCTCGGCGGCGGCGACCAGCGTGACGGTGAGGTCCGGGTGCGCCTCGGCGATCTCGGCGGCCGCTTCGATGCCGGTGAGCCCGCCGCCGCAGACGGTGACGCGGCCGCGCGCGGCGGCGACCTCGGTGAGGCGTTCGGAGAACCGGCGGGCCAGGCGCGGATCGTTCAGGGTCCAGGCGTGTTCGGCCACGCCGGGGACGCGCGAGGTATCGGTGGCGCTGCCGAGCGCGTAGACGAGGGTGTCGTAGCGCAGGACGCCGGCGTCGTCGAGGGTGACGGTGCGGGCCACCGGATCGATGGCGGTGGCCGTGGCCTGCCGGAAGATCACCGGCGAGCCCGCCAGGATGTCCGGGATGCGGTGATCGGCAAGTTCCTGGCCGGCGGCGATCTGGTGCATGCGCAGCCGTTCGGTGAAGCGGGCCGACGGGTTCACCAGGGTGACCCGGGTATCGAGTTTCCGGGTGCGGCGCGCCACCCGGATGGCGGCCAGCATGCCGGTGTAGCCCGCGCCGAGGACGACGATGTCGTGGGTTGCGGTGGTGGCGTTCATGTTCGGCTCCAGGTGCCTCGTTCGATGGGTTCGGGCAGGAGACAGCCGGGCCGCCCCGAACGTGACAACCGGGTGATGTGAGCCCGGTCACCGTGGAATCTTCCCCGGGTCACGCCGGTTGGAAATATCGGCGGCCGGGGCCCCGGCCTGCGGAAACCTTCGTTCGAATGAGGTGTGATGGCTGTACAGGTCGAGATCTGGACCGATATCAACTGCCCGTTCTGCTACCTGGGCAAGGCGCGGTTCGAGGAGGCGCTCGGGGAGTTCGAGCATCGCGACGCGGTCGAGGTGGTGCACCGGTCGTTCGAGTTGGATCCGACCCTGCCGCACGATCACAGCGACGCCGTGGTGCCGCACATCGCCGAGAAGTACGGCATCAGCGAGGCCCAGGCGGCGGCCAACGAACGCGGCATCGGCGCGCAGGCCGAGGCCATGGGCCTGACCTATCGCATCGAGGGCCGCGACTTCGGCAACAGTTTCGACATGCACCGGCTGCTGCACTTCGCCCTCGAGCAGGGCCGGCAGGACGCGATGATCGACGCGCTGTACGCGGCCAATTTCGCCGAGGACGAGCCGCTGTTCGGCGATACCGAGCGTCTGGTGCGGGTCGCGACGGGCGCCGGCTTCGATGAGGCCGCCGTGCGCGCGGTACTCGCGGACCCGGACGCGTACGCCGCCGCGGTGCGCGCGGACGAGGCCGAAGCGGCCCGCCTGGGTGCGCGCGGGGTGCCGTTCTTCGTGCTCGATCGCAAATACGGCGTGTCGGGCGCGCAGCCCGCCGAGGTGTTCGCCCAGGCGCTGCGCGAGGCGTGGAGTGATCACGAGCCGGTGCTGCAGAGCGTCACCGGCGCCGACGGCGAGGTGTGCGGACCGGACGGATGCGCGCTGCCCGAACGGGACTGACGCGCGCCCGCCCGCACCGGTTCAGCGGTATTCGGGATTCTCGAAGTCGAAGCGGCAGCCCGCATCCCATTCGCTGCGCTGGTTGCCGTGCACCGGGAATCCGCCCGCCGATTTCAGCAGGCGGGCCAGGTGCATGAGGTTCCAGGTCATGAACGTGGTGTTGCGATTGGTGAAGTCGTTCTCGGGCCCGCCCGAGCCGGGGTCCAGGTAGGACGGGCCCGGACCCGCCTCGCCGATCCAGCCCGCGTCGGCCTGCGGCGGGATGCTGTAGCCGATGTGCTGGAGGCTGTACAGGATGTTCATGGCGCAGTGCTTGATTCCGTCCTCGTTGCCGGTGATCAAGGCGCCGCCGACGCGGCCGTAGTAGGCGTACTGCCCGGAGTCGTTGAGCACGCTGGAGTTGGCGTAGAGCCGTTCGATGACCCGCTTCATGACGGAACTGTTGTCGCCCAGCCAGATCGGGCCCGCCAGCACGAGGATGTCGGCGGCCATGACCCGCTCCTGGAGCGCGGGCCATTCGTCGCGTTCCCAGCCGTGCTCGGTCATGTCGGGCCAGACGCCCGTGGCGATGTCGTGGTCCACGGCGCGGATGTGCGAGACGGCGACGCCGTTCTTCTCCATGATGCGGGCGCTGACGTCGATCAGGCCCTCGGTGTTGCTGCGGTCCGGGGAGCGCTTGAGCGTGCAGTTGATGTACAGGGCACGCAGATCAGCGAAATCGGTCATGGTAGTTCACCTTTCACCTTCGATGTCCGCGACGGAGCGGATCCGCGCAGCACGAGCAGGACCGCCGACCAGATGACCGCGAGGGCGACGGCCAGGCCCAGGGGGTAGGCGCGGTCGAGGATCGTGGGGTTGTCCGCGATGGCGTGGGCGCGGCCCAGGACCGGCACCGCGATGAGCGCCAGCGTGACGGTGCACAGCGCGCCGCACGCGAGCGGGCCCCACGCCGAGGTGGGGAGCAGGCGGCGGCCCGCGAGGCCGAGGGCCGCGGCGGCCGGCGCGAAAACCGCGTCGTGCAGCAGGATTCCGCCCGCGAACCAGAGCGCGATGGATTTCAGGTCGGCGGGATTCATCCGCAGCAGCAGGGCGATCCCGTACCAGGCCAGGGCGACGCCGAGCAGGATCAGCAGGGCGCGAGCGAGTCTCATGCGAGCACCTCGATGCGGGAGAGCCATTTGGTTTGCAGGACGCCGGGGCGGTTGGGGGCGATGAGACGGCAGGGATAGCCGTGGTCCAGGACCAGGTCTTCGCCGTTGAGCCGCAACGCTACGAGGGTGTCGGGGGCGCGGACGTGCCGTGCGGGCAGGATCGAAGTCCGATAGATGCCACCGGTTTCCAGGGACTCGAAGCGGACGTCGCGATCGGGGTAGGGGCCGACGGTCGCGAGCAGGTCGCGCAGGCGCACGCCGGTCCAGCGGGCCGCCGCGCTCCAGCCCTCCACGCAGGCGATGGGGAGATCGGCGGTGACCTGGGGCAGGGCTTCGAGATCCGCGCGCGTGAATTCCCTTCGGTCACCGCCGATGTCGACGGTGAGCCGGTAGTCGGCGGCGCGGGCCCGGTCCGAGACGCCCGCGGCCGCCGCGGTGCGGTTCACCGGAACGCCCTGCGGGCCCTGACCGCTGCGGGGCGAGAGGATCGCCAGCCACCGCAGGTACGGAATGGTCTGCCCGGCGACGGAGAGCGCGGCGACGGCAGCGCCGATGCCCGCGGCCGTGAGTAGCGCCCGGCGCGCGATGGGTTGTCCGGCAGTCATTTTCGAGGGGCTCGCGGCCGAATGGGCGGGGGCGACCGAATGGGCGACCGCGGGCGCGGGCCGGTCGTCCTCCGGTCGAGCGAGAGCCGCGCGCACCACCGGCAGCTTCACCGCGAGGTGCACCAGCAGCGCACCGGCCGCGACGTAGGCCATGGCGTAGTGCGTCGTGGTGAAGAAGAACTTCCACGGGTAGAACTGCGCCGTATTGAACAGTCCCGTCACCAGTTGGAACAGGATCGCGCCGACCAGCAGCGCGATCGATCCGCGTTCGAGCAGACGCAGCGGGTTGCCGAGCAGCGGCCGCGCGAACAGCCGCGGATACACCGCCCACAGTTTCACCAGTACCAGCGGTATGGCCACCACACCCGATATGACGTGCGCGCCCTGCGTGACCCGGTACAGCGACACCGGATGCACGGGCCAGGCGAACCACCCGGGCGGGTGTTGAATCCAGTGACTGATCAGCCCGGTGCAGAAGCACACGGCCACCGCGACCCCGAGCGCGATCCCCACTCGCGCCGCCAAACCCGCACCCCGCGTGGGGGTTACCGCCGCGGCGAGCGGGGCCGGCAGCATCAGCCCGGCGGCGGCCGCGGGTGCGGCGGAATCCGAAGGCTCCCCGGCCCCCGCGGGATCCGGGGACCCGGGGTCCGGGAAGCCGGGCATCAGCGGCTTCCCGCCGGGGAAACCGTTATGGCACAGTCCGGTTCGAGGTCGAGGTCCGGGGTGATGCGCGGTGTGGACGGATCGGCCGGGGCCACGAGAGCCAGGGTCGCGGCGAAGCGGCCGCGGCACCGGGCGGCGACGGCGAGGGCATCGGCGTAGTGATCGACGTCGGTGAGCATCGGGAGGGCATGGACGTGGAACCCGTTGCGGCGCAAGGCAGCGCGGGTGAACTCGCCGGTCTGCGGGGTGGACATGGGGACGTCCACCAGGGCGCGGGCCGCCCGCGGATCGGTCACGCCCAGGGCCCACCAGCCGCCGTCGACGGCGGGGCCGAGGACCGAGTCGCCGGTCGCCAGCAGGCGTGCCAGGCACCCGTCGAGCAGGTCGGCGTCGATCTGCGGGGTGTCCATGCCGATCTGGAGGACCGGGGCCCCGTGCCGCGCGGCGTCGGCGTGCGCGTTGGCCAGTCGCTCTCCGAAGGTGTTGCCGCGCTGGGGAACCACGGTGAAGTCGCGCAGGGCCGCGGCGATGGTCTCCGCCTCCTCGGCCACCGCCAGTTCACCCGTCCAGGCCACCACCCGGTGCCGGGCCGAGCTGGCGCGGACCGCGGCGAGGGTATCCAGCAGCGCGCTCGCGGCCAGGCGGGCCGCGTCTCGCGGGCGCAGCGGCGGGGTGAGCCGGGTCTTGGCGAAGCCCGCGATCGGGGCCTTGGCGACCACCAGGACCGTCGCGGCAGTGTCCGGACGAGTCATCGCACACCCCCGGCGGGAACCATCCGCGACACGGCCGGGCGGGTACCGGTGCGATCCGCGATGTCGCGGGCCGCCGCGGTGGTACATCGGCAGGCATCGCCGCGCGGTGTCGCATGCGGCATCACCGAAGCGCGGTCGCGATCGACATCTGTTGCGGTGCACATATTTTGATTCATCGGACACTCCAGAAGTCGCGGATGGCGTTGATCGTCCCGCGTACCGAGCCGGAGACCTTGGAGACGCCGTGGGTGCGGGGGCGGTAGGTGACGTCGCGTTCGGTCAGCCGCCAGCCCGCGCGGGCGGCGGTGATCAGGAGTTCGAGGGGATAGCCCGAGCGCGGGTGCAGCGGGCCCAGGGCCAGCAGTCGCGAGCGGTGCACCACCCGCATCGCGGCGATGTCGTGGACGGCGAGGCCGTAGCGGCTGCGCAGGCGGGCGCTGACCAGACGGTTCCCGAGGCGGGCGTGCCAGGGCCAGGCCGCCGCGCCGACGGGGCGGCGGCGGCCGACCACCATGTCGACCTCGGGGGTGAGTTCGGCTACCAGAGCGGGCAATTCGGCCGGATCGAGGGAGCCGTCGCCGTCCAGCACCGCGACGACGGTGGTGCGAGCGGCGGACAGCCCGGCCTGCACGGCGCTGCCGTAGCCGAGGATGAGTTCGGTGACGACCCGAGCGCCGGCCAGTCTGGCGACGGCGGCGGTGGCATCGGTGGAGGCGTTGTCGACCACGATGACGTGGTAGCCCTTGGGGATTGCGGAAAGTACGCCAGGAAGTGCGCCTGCTTCGTCCCGGCACGGAATCACGACGGTGACTCCGGACAGCTCGATCGTTTCGGTCACCCGAAGACCGTAAGTCCCTGCGGCCCGGCAGGCCCCGAAGACAACGGTGACAAAAGTATGACGGGAGCTGGACCGACGCCCATTCGGCGGGTGCGCGGACCGGGTGTCGGCCTAGGGTGGGACCGTGCGGAATGCTGCTGTCCAAACCCGGGTGCGCGCCGATCACCGCCGTGCCGATCTCTACTGCGCGCTCGGTGGAGCGCTACTCGTCGCCACCGCTTTCCTGGTTCCGCGAATCCTCAGCGAACAGTGGCGGAACGATCTCTACGCCGGCGCGGCGCCGATCTTCGGATCCTGGCTGCCGCATATCGGCTGGGGCACCGGCCCGGCGATCGGGATCGCCGCGCTGGTCGTCGCCTACGGTCCGAACCTGGCGCGGCGGCTGCCCTGGCGGCGGGCGCTGCTGCTCACGTGGGTGACTTCGCTGGCGTGGGCGTTCGCGCTGGCCATGGTCGACGGCTGGCAGCGCGGTTTCGCCGGCCGGCTCACCACCCACGACGAATACCTGCACGAGGTCGGCGGAGTCACCGACATCGCGGCGATGCTGCGCGGATTCTCCGGCCGCATACTGGATTTCCAGCCCGACTCCTGGACCACCCATGTCTCGGGCCACCCGCCGGGCGCGCTGCTGAGCTTCGTGCTGCTCGACCGCGCCGGACTCGGCGGCGGCGCGTGGGCCGCGCTGCTCTGCATGAGCGTGGGATGCGCTGCGGCCGTGGCGGTTCCGGTCACGATTCGCACTCTGGGCGCGGACGCCGAGCAAAAAGCCCGAGCCGCACTGCCTTTCCTCGCTCTCGCCCCGGCCGCGATCTGGCTCGCCGTCTCGGCGGACGCGCTGTTCGCGGGGGTGACGGCCTGGGCCGTAGCGCTGTCGGCCATCGCCACCCGGCAGCGGCGCGGGTGGGTCGTCGCGGCGTGCGGGGCGGGCGCGCTGTTCGGATTCGCGCTGTTCCTCAGCTACGGCATGATTCTCATGGCGGTGCCCGCGGCGGCGGTGCTGCTCGCGCGCGGCCTGCGCCCCGCGCTCCCCGCTCTGGTGGCCGCGCTGCTGGTGGTGGCGCTGTTCAACGCCGCCGGATTCTGGTGGCTCGACGGCTATCACCTGGTGGTGCAACGGTATTACCAGGGCATAGCCAGCGACCGGCCGTACTCCTACTGGGTGTGGGCCAACCTCGCGGGGACGGTCTGCGCGATCGGCCTCGCACCGGTGGCCGCGGCGCACCGCGTGGTGCGCGGACTGCGCTTCGGCACTCTGCTGCGCGGGCCGGACACACCCGGATCGGCCGGGCGGCTCGTGCGGTGGCGGGACGCGGTCGATCCGGTGGCGCTGGTCGCCGGGGCCGGGTTCGCGGCGTTGCTGCTGGCGGATCTCAGCGGGCTCAGCAAGGCCGAGACGGAACGGATCTGGTTGCCGTTCGAGGTGTGGGCGCTGGCGGGAGCCGCGCTGTTGCCCGCGCGGGGCGTGCGGGGCTGGCTCGCGGTACAGGCGGGCGGGACACTGGTCCTGGCCCATGTCATTCTGACGAATTGGTGAATCGCATGCGCATACTCGTGGCCGACGACGACCCGATGGTCCGGGAAGTGGTGCGGCGCTACCTCGAACGCGACGGGCTGGAGGTGATCGAGACCGGGGACGGGCCCGCCACGGCGGCCGCGCTGGCGCGGGGTGAGATCGATCTGGCCGTGCTCGACGTCATGATGCCGCGGCCCGACGGGATCGACCTGTGCCGGGCGGTGCGCTCGGGTCCGCATCCGAACACGCCGATCATCCTGCTCACCGCGCTCGGCGAGGAGGACGATCGGGTCATCGGATTGCAGGCCGGGGCGGACGATTACGTGACCAAGCCGTTCAGCCCGCGCGAACTCGCGCTGCGGGTCGCCTCGGTGCTGCGCCGCTCACATCCCGTGCGCCGCCGGGACGAGCCGACCCTGCGCGGCGGCACGGTGGAGGTGCGGCAGTCCGCGCGGATCGCCACCGTGGCCGGCGCCCAGATCGACCTGACCGCACGCGAATTCGACCTGCTGGCCTTCCTGCTGGCCAATCAGCGCCGGGTGTTCAGCCGGGACGAACTGCTGGCCCAGGTGTGGGGCTGGAGCTTCGGGGATCTGTCGACGGTGACCGTGCACGTCAAGCGCTTGCGCGCCAAGCTCGGCGACGCCCACCGCATCGACACCGTGTGGGGCCGCGGCTACGCCTGGGACCGCGATCATGCCGACTGACACCACCGAGCTGATCGGCTACGCGCTCGCCGGATCGCTGCCCGTCGTGGTCCTGGGCGCACTGCTGTTGCGCTACACCCGCAATCGCGCCATGAAGACGAGTCTGGCCGTGCTGGTGCTGATTCCGACCCTGGCCACCCTCAGCGGCGTGGTCGCGGTGAGCGGGCTGATGTTCACCGCCGAGTTCGAGCGGATCGCCGTGGTGCTGAGCGTGGTCACGGCGGTCACCGTGCCCGCGGCGGTGCTGCTGGGCCGGGCGCAGGCGCGAACCACGGTGTGGGAACGCGAGATGCTGGACCAGGAGCGCGCGGCCGAGCAGTCCCGGCGCGAACTGGTGGCCTGGGTGAGTCATGATCTGCGCACGCCGCTGGCCGGTATTCGCGCCATGGGCGAGGCGCTGGCCGACGGCGTGGTCCGGCGCGAGGCGGACATCGAGCGCTACGCCAATCAAATTGTGCGCGACACCAATCGGCTCTCGGCCATGGTGGACGATCTGTTCGAGATGTCGAAGATCAACGCCGGGGCCCTGCGCCTGAGCCTGGAACCGGTGGATCTGCGCGAACTCATCGACGAGGTGCTCGCCGCCAACCAGCCCACCGCCCAGCGCGCCCACATCGTCCTGGCCGCGAGCCAGCCGCGCGATCGAATAGTGGTGTGCGCCAGCGATCACGCGCTGACCCGGGTGCTCACCAACCTGGTGGCCAACGCCATCGCGCACACCCCGCCCGGCGGGCGCATCGACCTGTCCAGCGGCAGCGCCGACGGCCACGCCTGGGCGCGGGTGGAGGACACCGGCCCGGGCATCACCGCCACCGATCTGCCGCGCATCTTCGAGGTGGCCTATCGCGGCAGCTCGGCCCGCTCCCCCGCCGCCGCCGGACTCGGCAGCAGCAGCGGAATGGGCCTGGCCATCGCCGCCGGGCTGGTGCAGGCCCACCACGGCGAAATCAGCGCCGAGAACCGGGAACTGGGCTGCCGGTTCCAGGTGCGGTTGCCGCTGCTGATGGAAGGACCGCCCGCGCCGGTACCCGCGCACTGAACCCGGGCCGTGTCCCGCCACGATGAAAGCTGGAGCGGGGCACGGGTACTCGACCACTCGGTGCGCACCGGATCGCGAACCGGACTGTCGGCGCGGTCCTCCCCGCGATCGATGCCCCCCGTTCGGCACTACGCCGCGCGACTCCCCGTCCCGACCGTGCCGGACGACGCGGGCGCGAACCCGGTCAGCGCCACTCGGGCGCGGACCCCGCCGACACCGCGCGCAGTGGCGCGGTGGCGAATTCGGTGAGCCCGGCCGCCGGGGTGACCTCGGCGGTGAAATCCAGTAGCGCCGTGGCCCGTTCCGGGGACGCGACGATGTGGCGGACGTCGCCGGAGCGGTAGTCGCCGGTGACCACCGGATCCTTGCCGCCGGCCGCCGTGGCCAGGATTCGGGCTACCTCCGCGATGGTGATCGGGTGGCCGGAGGAGACGTTCAGCGGCGTGAAGAGCTCGAGCGGGCGTTCCAGCGCGGCCACGTTCGCGGCGGCGATATCGCGGACGTGCACGAAATCCCGGGTCTGGCGGCCGTCTTCGAAGACGCGAATGGCCTCGCCCGCCGCGGCCATCGATCGGAAGATCGCGGCGACGCCGGAATACGGTGTGTCCCTGGGCATGTGGTCGCCGTACACGTTGTGATACCGCAGCGCGGTCACGGTCGAGCCGGTGGCCGCGGCCCAGGCGGCGGCGTAATGCTCCTGCGCCGCTTTGCTCGCCGCGTACAGGCTGCGCGGACGCAGTGGGGCGTCCTCGTCGATGGCCGCCCATTCCAGCGGTGCGCCGGAACGGCCGACGTGGTCGAACACGCCGCGGTCGAGGTCGGCGGCCGTGCGGGCGGCCGGGATGACATCGGTGTCGCCGTCGCGGTAGCGGCCCTCGCCGTACACCACCATCGAGGACGCCAGCACCAGGTGGCGGCATCGCTCGCCGGCCATGGCGGCCAGCAGCACCGCGGTGCCGAGGTCGTTGTGGGAGGCGTAGGCGGGCGCGTCGAAGGCGTTCACCCCCGCGCCGACGACCGCGGCCTGATGACAAACCGCGTCGATGCCGGGCAGCAGCGCGGCGAGCGCGTCCGGGTCGCGCACGTCGACCCGGCGCACACCCGCCGGCGTCGTGGCGTCCGGACCGTGTGCGGCCGCGAGCATGAGGTCCACCGCGACGACCTCGTGCCCCGCGCGCCGCAGCGCGTCGTGGATGTGCGATCCGATGAATCCGGCCGCGCCGGTCAGCAATACGCGCATGAGCACGCCTTCCCCACGATCGAGTCGCGGAGGTATTCGGGGCTGATCATGCGGTCGATACTGGCCCCGATCCCGCGCACGCACATCATCGCGGACGGCGTGGCGCGGAGACGTCAGGGATTGGTCACAGGGCACGTCCGCACGAGCAGCAACCGCGCCGCGCGGTGACTAGCCGCGCGGGCGGCGGACGGCGAAAGTCGGGCGGCTGACGTATTTGCCTTCCTCGCCGCCGCGCACGCTGATCACGTCGTCGGCGATCACGAAGGCGTAGGCGACCGCGACCAGGACCGCGAGCTGGCCCCACGCCACCCAGACCACGCCGATGGGCGCGGTGGCCAGCACGGCGGCCGCGCCGAGCAGGCGCAGCCCGGGGCGGGGCAGGCCCAGCACGCGGCGGAAACCGGCCTGGCCCAGGAAGAACACCGCGACCCCGCCCGACAGGGCCAGGGCCGCGGCCGTGCTCGCGGGTTCCCCGCCGTGCGCGATGCTCATGCTGATGCCGGCCGCGGTCAGGATGATGCCGACGAGCAGTACGTAGAAGCCGTAGTCGTAGGCCACCACGGCCGGGCGGGCGCGCTCGGCGGTGGGGCGGGCCTCGAGAGCGTGTTCGCCGCGTTCGTCGTCGAGCCCGAAGAACGCCCACCACAGCACGTAGGCCAGGGTCAGGCCCATCGCGACCATGGCGATCAACGCGGGCGTGATCTCCTCGCCCGCGAGCCCGGCGCCCATGGCCACCACCGACTCGCCCAGCGCCACGATGAGAACCAGTCCGTGCCGTTCGCAGAAGTGGGCGGTGCGCACCACGAAGCCGCCGGTGTCGACCAGGTAGGGCGTGAGGATCTGCATCGCGAACGCCAGGCCCCACAGCAGATAGCGGGGCCAGCCGTGAATGAACCCGCCGGCCAGCACCAGACCCGCCGACACCGCGTTCATCGGGCCGATCCGGCGGATGGCCAGGGCGGCGGACGCACCGCCCGCGCTCGCGAACAGCAGCGTGTGCACGGTGTTGACCAGCACGTACGCCAGGCCGAAGGCCAGGCCGGAGCCGGTGAAGGCGTCCGGAATCGCCAGGGCGAGAACGAAGAAGCCGAACATGCCGATCAGCAGCCAGGTGCGGCGGCTGGAATTGTCGGGGGCGACCTCGTTGGTGAGCCAGACGTAGCCGGCGTACATCCACCAGATCACCCCGAACATGAGCGCCACCTGCCCCAGCGCGGCCCAGCCGGGGTGGTGGGTGAAGGCGTGGGTCAACTGCGTCATGGTGAAGACGAACACGAGGTCGAAGAACAGTTCCAGGGTGGAGGCGCGGTGCTGCCCACCGGCTTCGGCGTCCTCGGCCGTATTCGGGATATCGCTGGTCACGTGAAGACTTTAGAGGTGGTCCGGGGTCCCAACCATCCCGGATGGTCCGTTTCACCCGGAATTCTCGCCCCCGTCACCCGGGACCGATCTCAGGGATCTCTGGGGGCCGAGATCGGGGTGCTGCCGGATGTGGGCGGGCGGGTCGAATTCCTACTGTCTGCACATGGCATTGCGGTGGTCGCGAACGCGGCGAATTCTCTTGGCCCTCACCGGTTTCCTGGTGGCGGCAGCGCTCGTGCTGGGGGCGGGCACGGTGTGGCTTTTCACGACCGCGGACGTGTCGACTTTGGGGCGGGTGCGGTTCGAGAACGAGCTGCGGATACCGCCGCTGGCGGACTCACGGGTGGAGGCGGACGGAACGCGGGTGTTCGAACTCGATATGCGCTCGGGGACAACCGAATTCCGGCCAGGTCAGGCGACGGAGACCTGGGGTTTCAACGGTTCGTACCTGGGCCCGACGCTGCGGGCCGAGCGGGGCGAGCGGGTGCGGGTCCAGGTGCGCAACAGCCTGGACGAAGCCTCGAGCGTGCACTGGCACGGCATGCACCTGCCCGCCGCGATGGACGGCGGGCCGCATCAGATGGTCGCGGCGGGCGCGAGCTGGGAGCCGCGGTGGCAGGTCGATCAGCCCGCGGCGACGCTCTGGTATCACCCGCATCCGCACGGGGCCACCGAGTCGCACGTGCGAAAAGGGCTGGCGGGCATGTTCATTCTCGATGACGACGCCGCGTCGGCCCTGCCGCTGCCGCACGACTACGGCGTGGACGATCTGCCGGTCATCGTGCAGGACGTGAAGTTCGACGGCGCGCGATTCGACACCGGGCGCGGCATGTTCGCCGACATCGGCGTGCTGGGTGACCGGATCCTGGTCAACGGCACGCTCGCGCCGTTCCGCGAGGTGGGTGACGAACTGGTGCGGCTGCGACTGCTGAACGCCTCCACCGCGCGGGTCTACACCTTCGGCTTCTCCGACGATCGCGCGTTCGACCTGATCGGCACGGACAACGGACTGCTCGAGCGCCCGGCCGCGCTGACCGGGCTGCGACTGTCCCCGGGCGAACGGGCCGAGGTGGTGGTGCGCGTGCGCGCCGGGGAGCGGGTGACCCTGCGGAGCACGAAAACCGATCTGGGACTGGACTTCTTCGGCACCCGATTCAGCGGCGGCGACGACGGTTTCGATGTGCTCGAGCTGCGCGCGGCCGCCACGTTGCGGCCGTCGCCCGCGCTGCCGGCCGCCCTGGTCGATCCTGAGCTGCCGCAGGAGTCGCGATCGGTGCTGCGGCGCGACTTCGACCTCACCTTCGCGCAGATCAACGGGCGCGCCATGGCCATGGATCGCATCGACGCCACGGTGACCCGGGGCAGCACCGAGACCTGGACCGTCACCAATTCCGATGGCATGCCGCACAACTTCCACGTGCACGACGTGCGCTTCGCGATCGCCCGGCTGAACGGGTCCGCGCCGCCGCCGGAACTGCGCGGGCCCAAGGACACGGTGTTCCTGGGACCCGGCGACAGCGTGGACCTGGTGCTGCGGTTCGACGGGCCCGCCGATCCGAGTGCGCCGTACATGTTCCACTGCCACCTGCTGTGGCACGAGGACCTCGGCATGATGGGTCAGTTCGTGGTCGTCGAGCCGGGTGGACACGCCGGGCAGATCGCCCCGCACGCAGGTCACTGACTCTTTTCTCGTCCGGCCCCGGTTCGTGTCAGCGCGACACACGCCGGGGTCTTGTGCTTTGCGAGCCGGTGGGCACATAATTCATCGCGTAGTGAATTCAACGCTTGATGAATTGAGAGGTGACCCGTGACGGCACCCAACCCGGGACCCGCCATCGCAGTCCGGAATCTGCACGTACGCCGGGGCGAACGGCAAGTCCTGCAAGACATTTCGCTGACCGTGCCGCGCGGCAGCATCACCGGGCTGCTGGGGCCGTCGGGCTGCGGCAAGACCACCCTCATGCGCAGCATCGTCGGCACCCAGCTCATCGAGAAGGGCGAAGTGCTGGTGCTGGACGAGCCCGCCGGTTCGGCCGGGCTGCGGCATCGACTGGGGTACGTGACCCAGGCGCCGAGCATCTACGACGACCTGACGGTCGCGGACAACGTCGCGTATTTCGGTGCGCTGTACGGTTCTTCGGCCGCGGACGTGCACGGGGCCATCGACGCGGTCGGGCTCGGCGGGCACACCGGCAACCGCGGCAATCAGCTCTCCGGCGGGCAGCGGACCCGGGTCTCGCTGGCGTGCGCCCTGGTGGCGAATCCCGAGGTGCTCGTCCTGGACGAGCCGACCGTCGGCCTGGATCCGGTGCTGCGGGCGGACCTGTGGGAGCAGTTCCACGCCCTGGCCGCACAGGGGCGCACGCTGCTGGTCTCGAGCCACGTCATGGACGAGGCCGAGCACTGCGACAACCTGCTGCTGATGCGCGAGGGCAAACTGCTCGGCCAGTTGAGCCCCGACGAATTGCGTTCCCGCACCGGCGAATCCAGCCTCGAGAACGCCTTCCTCGCCCTGATTCGAATGGGAGAAAAGCTGTGACCGCCACCCTGTCCCGACCCGCCGGGCGCAACCCGCTGCGCTGCTACACCGCCACCACGGTGCGCATCCTGAAGCAGTTGAAGGCCGATCATCGGACCGTGGCCATGATCCTGGTGGTGCCCGCGCTGCTCATGACACTGCTGTACTTCGTGTACCGCGACTACGCGGTGGCCCCGGGCGCGCCGCGGCTGTTCGACCGGATCGGCATCACCATGCTCGGCATCCTGCCGTTCGTGGTCATGTTCCTCATCACCGCGATCGCCATGCAGCGCGAACGGGTCTCGGGCACCCTGGAACGGCTGATGACCACGCCGCTGTCCAAGATCGATCTGTTGGCCGGCTACGGCACCGCGTTCTCGGTCGCCGCGGCCGGGCAGGCGATCATCGCGTGCGCGGTGTCGTTCTGGCTGCTGGACCTGCAGGCCGCTGGATCGCCGCTGCTGGTGGTGCTGATCGCGGTGCTGGACGCGATGCTCGGGGTCGCGCTGGGCCTGCTGGCGAGTGCGTTCGCGCGCACCGAGTTCCAGGCCGTGCAGTTCATGCCGGTGATCGTGCTGCCGCAGTTCTTCCTGTGCGGGCTGCTGGTGCCGCGCGGTGAGCTGCCGGGCTGGCTGGAGGCGATCAGCAATGTGCTGCCGCTGAGCTACGCGGTGGACGCGCTGCAGCAGGTGGCCACCCATACCGGGGCGACGGGGCAGATGTGGCGGGACCTGGCGATCGTGGCCGGCTTCGCGGCCGTCGCGCTGGCGCTGGGGGCGGCCACGCTGCGCAGGCGCACCGCGTGAATGTCCCCGCGAGCGGTACCGGTGGCGCCGGAAGTGGCGCCGCCGGTACCGGCGGTGGTACAGACGAGCACGTGAGTGGCACCGAGAACACGCGCAGCGGGCGGCGGCCCGGAAATTCCGGCACCCGGGAGGCGATACTCGACGCCGCCCGGGTGCGGTTCGCGGAGGTGGGGTTCGACCAGGCGTCCATTAGATCGATCGCCACCGCCGCGAGCGTGGATCCCGCCCTGGTGCATCACTACTTCGGCACCAAGAAGGAATTGTTCACCGCCGCACTGGATTTCCCGATCGATCCGGAGGTGGTGCTGTCGCAGATCGCGGCGGCGCCACTGGAGAATCTGGGCGAAACCCTTGTGCGGGCGGTAGTTACAGTATGGGACTCTCCCGTCGGCATACCGGCGATTGCCACATTTCGCACCCTGCTCACCACCCGCGATCCGGCCCTGGCCCGCACCCTGCTGCTCGACGTGATCCTCAAAGGGGTTCGCCTGCGCCTGGACGAGGCCGTCGGCGACGGCGCGAAACGCTCGGTCCTGGCGGCATCGCAACTTACCGGTCTCCTGGTGACCCGCAAGATGATCCGCATCGAACCCCTGGCCTCGATGCCGATAGACGAACTCGTCGCCGCGGTGGGCCCGACCCTCCAGCGCTACTTCACCGGCGAATTGCCGCCGGGGACATAGCTCGGCGGCTACCGCGGCGTATCCGGTCCGACCCGGTCCGGCTTCCGGAGACTCGGCGTGTACTGCGCCTGATGCGTTCCCGCGGGCGGAAACCCGTGCTGCGGGCTGCCACCCGGCCCGAAGTGGCCCGGCGCTCCTCCGAGTCCGCCGGGCGGAGCAGCAGGAAGGTAAGTGCCCTGCGGCGGACCGCCGGCGGCGTAACCGTTGGGCACTCCCGGATACGGGACACCGCCCATCGGCGGCGCGTACGGGTTCGCGGGCGGCGCTGACGGATACGGGGTGCGGTAGCGCGGGGCGGATCCGGCGGCGAGCACGGTCAGCACCATGGCGATCAGGGCGAGCACGGTCGTCGTCACGAACAAGTAGGGGACCGAGTCGAGAGCGTCGTCCGAGCCGTCGTAGGCGATGTTCATGTCCACCTGGGTGATGACCACACTCGCGCTCGCGCTGAAAACCACCGCGGCCACCATCGCGCCGACGCGCCGGGCGAAGGCGCGGCCGGCGATGACCATCAGCAGACCACCGACGAAGGCCACGACACCGCTCACACCCAGCACGGCGACGTCCGCGTCGGACCGGGCGAAGATCATCCGTTCACCGGACCTGGGGAACAGTCGCCAGATCGCGCCGCCGAGGGCGAGCACGGCGTACAGCATCAGCAGCGCGCCGGTGAAAACGTCGAGCCCGGTGGCGCGTTCGCGCCGTGGCCGCCCGTAGGCGTCGAGCGTCACGGTGAAACCCGAGTTCGGCTCCCGCAGTACGGTGGCGAGCACGAACAGCGCCGGTGGCATGATCGACACACACAGCCAGAACGCGCCGCCGTAGCTGACCTCGATGTCGCCGCCGGGTTCGAGCAACGGGTCGAGGCAGTTGGCCAGCACGACCACCGCGGCCGTGCCGAGCACCGAACCGGTCGCGAGCGATACGAACGCGCGCGGGCGCGTCCGCGACCCGACGCCGAGTAGCAGCAGTGCCGCGCCTATGACCGCCAACAGCGCGGAAAACAGGAACAGGTTGCCGAGAAGGCCGGCGGAATCGGCGGTCGAACTTCCCTCGGTGCCGTACCCCCAGGGCGTCGCCCAGCCTCGGTAATCACCGGACCTGTAGTCGGTACTCGCCAGCCGGAGAAACGATCCGCCCACCAGTAGCAGCGCGCTGACTCCGAGCAGCGCCCCCCGCACGATATCGCCGCGCGGAACACCACGGGCGCGGACCGGTGGCGGAGGCTGTGGCGCGAAGTCCGAGGGTGCGGGCGCACCGTACGAGAATCCCCCTTGGCCACCGGGATTCGGATGTCGACCGGGTTCCGGATAGCTGTTCACACCGAAAAACCCTAGTGCAGCACCGAGATCGCGGCTCCACGCCATCGGCGGGGCCGGCTACCGGCGGGCTCGGCCGGGCACAGTCGCCGCACGCTCGCATCGGCCCGCGTTCGGCACTCGAGTTCGGAACGCCGGGCGAGCGCGGCGGAATCGCCGGGGGCGAGAGGCGTTCGACCGAGCGAGTGGTCCGGGTCGAGCGGGCGCGCTCCGGGGCGGGTCAGCCCTGGGCGATCAGGGCCGTGTGCTCGATGTCGTCCACCGGGCGGGACTCGTCGGCGAGCAGGACCGGGATGCCGTTGTCGATCGGGTAGGCGCGCTGCAGGCGCGGGTTGTAGAGGACGGGGGCGTCCTTCTCGTCGCGGACCAGCAGCAGGGGACCCTTGTCCTGCGGGCAGGCGAGCAGGCTCAGCAGGGTGGCGTCCAGGATTTCCTCCGACATGTCCGTCAACCTACCGGGTGGCCCCGCCGGGTCCGGCATCGCGCTCACGATGCCGGACCCGCGGGAGGTACCTCGGTGGTCAGGAGGGGGTTCGCGCCAGCTCGCGTTCGGGTTCGCCCGCCGACTGCTCGGCGGACCCGGGCTCGTCCTCGGTGCGGCGGGAACGGATGTACAGCCACTGGAGCACGCCCAGACCGGCCAGACCCGCGGCGGCGGTGCCGATGCCGATCTTCCAGCCCGGCGGACGCCAGGTCAGCACCAGCTCGGCGTTGTCGGTCCCGGCGGGGATGTTCACGGCGACAATGGATTTGGCGATCGTGGTGATCGGCAGGGGCTTGCCGTCCAGGGTCACGCGGTAACCGGGCCAGCTCAGGCGGGCGAACACCACGCGCCCGCCCTCGGCCGAGGACACCCGGACCCGGCTGGTGGTGTCGGTTTCCGACAGCGAGGTCGCGGTCACGTTCTTCGCGTCCGAGACCCGGCCGTTCACGGTGGAGATGAGCCCGTTCTCGCGTTCGAGCACCCAGATGTACTTCTCGTGCCCGGGCTGATCCACCCATTTCCAGCCCGCGGGCGCCGGCTCGTCGCGCACCGTCGGGAACAGCGCCCGCTGCAGAACGACGCGGTCCAGTTTCAGGATGTCGACCAGCGGCGTGCCGGTGGTCGCCTCCGGCGCGAACAGACGGCCGTACGCCTCCGGGCAGACGCTGGAATCCCAACGCATGCACAGCAGTTCGCCGAAGTAGAAATGCCCGGTCGGGGTGTACCCGTTCACGTACTCCAGTTCCAGCGACTTGGCGTAGTTGCCGAAGACCAGGGAGCCGTACGCGCCGTCCAGGCTGCGGTCGCCCGGTTGCAGCAGGCCGCGATCGGCGAGCTGAATGGTGGTGCCCGGGAAGTCCGGGAACACCGCGCCGGCCTCGGACCGATTGGTCGGCATGTTGTACGAGGTCGGCGTCGGCTGGGCGGCGCTCACCTGCCAGAACGCGATGGGGAACATGGCGGCGATGGCCGCCGCGCACGCCAGCGCGGTGCCGCGGGTGCGCCCGAGCCACACCACCAGCGCGCCCGCCCCGATGAGCACGGCCGCGGCCAGCACGTGCCGGACCACGTTGTGCGGATCGGCGGAGAACGACCGCACCCACAGCGCCAGGATCAGCACCAGCGCCGCGATGCCGCGCGCACGCACGTCACGCACCGTCGCGAACCGCCCGAGCAGCACGCACACCAGCACCAGCAGGCCGATCGCGACCATCGGCAGCACGCGGGCGGGCCAGCGCAGCGGGCCGATCGTGCCCGGCCCCGCCGCCCACATGAGCATGACGACCGCGAACAGCGCGGGCGCGCTCAGTTCACGCCAGGAATCGCGGGCCTTTCGCCAGTCGACGAAGGCCAGCGCCGGAATCAGGAACCAGGCGATGTAGGTGATGGGCATCGGCTGGATGTAGCCCCACCAGGAATTGAAGGCGGGCAGGGTGCTGGGCAGGCTCGCGTTCAGCGACTCGGACCACGGCACGGTCAGGAACTGGTCGTTGTTGATCTGCGCGGTCCCGCGCCAGGTCACCTTGGCCGAGAGCATGCTGGGCAGGAAGGTCAGCAGACCCGCGAGGCCGGCGCACGCGCTGACCGCGGCCAGCCGAGCGACCTGCGCCCAGGCCCGCCGGTACAGGATCTCCCCCACCGCGACCGCCGCCAGCATGAGCATGGCTTCGATGGCCGGGAAGATGTACTGCGTCGAAATGGTCAGGTAGAGAAAGACGAAGACCGGAATCGGCCCGCCCTGTCCCCGCGTGTAGCGCACCGCGGACGCCCAGGCGTGCACCAGCCACGCGGTGCCGGTGAGCGCGGTCATCCAGCTGGCTTCGTCGAAGAACAGGAAGAAGCCCGAGAGCGGGAAAGCGATACCCGCCACCGCCGACCAGGCCGGTCTGCCGCCATAGGCGAGGCAGATCCGGTACACGCCCAGCGCGGCGATAATGGCGAAGACCAGTTTCACAATGGTCGCGTACAGCGCCATATTGTCGAAAGAGGGCGCGAGCAGATCGATCAGCAGCTGCGGCGGATTGAAAAGCCCGGCATCGTCCATGGTGTTGTTTCCGGACATCCACTGTTCCGGCCACAGCACCGGGAATTCACCGGCGCGCAATGCGCGGCCCATCGCGACCCACAGTCCGGTGTACTGCGATTCGGTGTCATCGGTGAAGAAGTGCCGGGCATTGGCCAGTAGCACCGCGGCGTAGCCCAGCAGCACGCCGAGCACGGTGATCGCGCCCCAGCGCAAGACATTTCGACGCGAGACGGAATCACCCCCGGTGGCCTCCGGAACGTGTGCGCTTCCGTTCGAAGTCACCATGGAATCTGTACTGCCCGTCACGAGTTCCCAACCCTACAGCGCGATACGGTTCTTGGCATCGCCGTAGCAACGCCGCTGCGCACACCGCCTCCGAGGGTTATACGCGGAGCAGCAATCGCGATTACCCACCGTGTTAGAGTTCACGCGGCTCGGGCTCCGCTCTCTCGAGGAGCACCGGCACGCACCGTCTTCGAAAGTCGATTCAGCTGATGCCGCTTCCTTCCCGACGTATGTACCACTCCGACGTCGACGCCACGACGGATCAACCCGCGCTGCCCGGTGTCGACCGGCCGCACGCGGTGTCCGTCGTCGTGCCGGTGTACCGGGGTGAACACACCATCGGTGCGCTGGTCGCCGAACTGCACGAGTTGACCGTGCCCGGCACCACCCCCAACGGCGTGCCCTTCGTGGTCGACGAGATCATCCTCGTGCACGATCACGGCCCCGATCGCTCCGACGTGGCGATCAAGGAACTGCTGCAGCATCACGCCGAGGTGCGCGCGGTCTGGCTGAGCCGCAATTTCGGGCAGGACGCGGCGACCATCGCCGGCATGTCCACCGCGCGCGGCGACTGGATCGTCACCATGGACGAGGACGGCCAGCACGATCCCGCGGCCATCGGCGCCTTCCTGGACGCCGCCCTCGAACAGCGGGCCGACCTGATCTACTCGAAGCCGTCCAACACGCGCCCGCACGGGTTCCTGCGCAATCTGACCTCGCGCGGCGCGAAGCTGGTGCTGGCCACCGTCTTCGCGTTCCCGGACTCCACCCGGTTCGAGAGCTACCGGCTGATCCGGGGCGACATCGGCCGCCAGCTCGCCGAGGTCGCCTCCAACGGCGTCTACCTCGACGTCGCGCTGACCTGGGTGGTCGACACCGTCGCCCAGGTGCCGGTGGCCCTGCGCGCCGAGGGCCGCGAGGAGTCCGGCTACAACTACCGGCGGCTGTTCTCGCTGTTCTGGAAGATGGTGCTGTGCAGCGGAACTCGCGGCCTGCGCCTGGTCAGCCTGCTGGGCATGACACTGGCGCTGGCCGGCGCGGTGATGACCCTGGTCATCGTGTTCGAGTCGCTGACCCGCGACGACTGGGCGCCCGAGGGCTGGACCTCGATGATCGTGGTGCTGCTGTTCTGCTGCGGCGCGATCCTGTTCTCCCTCGGCCTGATCGCCGAATACCTGGGCGTCGCCCTGCACATTCTGGTCGGCAAACCGCTGTATCTGACGGTCGATTCGCCGACCCCGCGCCCCGAGCGGGCCCGCGAGTCCGGCGAGCGGGAGATCGAACGGGTCGGGAGCTGACCGATCCCTGATCGACGCACGCGCCGGTCCCCGGGACCGGCCGGCGTCAGGGCTTCAGCACATAGAGCTTCTCGCGCCCGCCGGCGATCAGCGACCGTTCCTCGATGTGCTCGGGATAGCCGCGGAACAGCTCGTCCAAGGTCTCCTCGGTGAATCGGTGCGCGGACGCGCCATCGCCCGGGTCGGTGAATCGTCCGCCGAGCCGGGCCAGCACCTTGTTGCCGCTCGACGTGAGATTCTTGATCGGCTCGGCGATGATCACGCGCTGCCGGGCGGCGGTGAGCATGCGGTCCAGGACCGGTTCGGGCTCGGGCAGGAAGTGGTAGAGGCTCGCCTGCATCAGGACGTAATCGGCGGCGGGCAGCGGCAGCGCCGAGTGCAGGTCCCACACCTGGGCGTCCGCGCCGGCCGCGGTCAGCCCGGCGACGAAGCGCTCGTTGAGGTCCAATCCGGTGTACCGCACGGACTTCGCGCGCAGGTGGCGCGTGTAGAGGGTGGCCGGACCGCAGCAGAGGTCGAGCACCTGAGCGCCCTCGGGTATCAACGCCGCGATGGCTCGATACCGGGCGCCGTAGTGCCGCCCGTACAACCCCCGCATCAGCAATCCGTAGATCGTTTCGTGCCGGTAGATGAAGCTGGTACTCACAAGTTTCCCGAACTGATGGCGGACAACGGCTTCCGTGTCCCAAACTAGCCAACAGTCCGGTTTGTCGCATCCGCTGCGGTCCGGAGCCCGGTGAACTACCGGTGCGAGGTCCCCGCGTCATCGGCGCGGCGGAACGAGATGTGCCGGTGCCCGAAGAAACTGGCGATCGCCACCAGACCCATCACCACCACGGCCGCGGGCTTCTCGGGCGCGTGCAGCACCGTGACCGCCAGCTGCAACAGCAGCAGATTCAGCGCCAGCCCACCGGAATTCACCCCGACGAACGCCAGGAAGTCACGCAGCGCGTGACCCCGGACGCGGAACACCAGCGTGCGATGCAGCACGAACGCCACCACGATGCTCATGGCGTACGCCAGCGCGGGGGCCAGCAGCACCGCGACCGGTTTGGCGACCTCGCCCTCGAGCACCGAGAGCCACAGCACGGTCAGGGCCATGCCGAGCGCGGTGTTGAACCCGCCGACCAGGGCGAAGGCGATCTCCTGCCGCCGCACCAGGCGCAGCAGCAACCCGGGAGCGGCGGGCTCGGCGTCCGGCACGTCCGGGTCCCGGGTCACGACGGCGTCCGGCGAGAAGTCGGCGGTACTCACGACACCGAGCCTGCCAGTTCGCGATCCTTCGTGAACATCGATTCGCCCGCTCCGGCGTCCTCGTCCTCGCGGCGCGAGCGCAGGTGCCACCACTGCAGCGCGATGAGTCCCGCGAGACCGGCCGCGCCGGTGCCCATGCCGATCTTCCAGCCCGGCGGCCGCCAGGTCAGCACCAGCTCGGCGTCCCGCGTGCCGGCCGGAACATCGATGGCGACAAAGGAATTCGCGACCGTGGTGAACGGGATGTCGCGCCCGTTCAGGGTGGCGCGGTAGCCGGGCCAGCCCAGCCGGGCGAACACGACGCGGCCGCCGTTCTCCGAGGTCACCCGGACGCGACCGGTGGTGTCGGTCTCCGAGATCGAGGTGGCGGTGACGCCCTGCGCGTCGGCGACCCGGCCGTTCACCGCCGAGATCGGGCCGTTGTCGCGCTCCAGCACCGAGATCCAGCGCTCGTGCCCGGCGTAGTCGGCCCAGTGCCAGCCCTCGGGGGCGGGCTGATTCCGGGCATCGGGGAACATCGCGCGCTGCAGGATGACCCGGTCCAGCAGCATCAGGTCGACCAGCGTGCGCCCGGTGGTGGGTTCGGGGGCGAACATGCGCCGGTAGGCGTCGGGGCAGACGCTGCCGTCCCAGCGCATGCACAGCAGCTCACCGAAGTAGAAGTGGCCGTTGGGCGTATAGCCCTGCACGTAGTTCAGTTCCAGGTCCTTGGCGTAGTTGCCGAAGACCAGCGAGCCGTACGCGCCGCCGAGGCTGTTCTCGCCCGGCTGGATCAGCCCGCGATCACCCAGCTGGATATTGCGGCCCGCGAAATCGGGGAACGCGGCCTTGGCCTCTTCCCGATTCGCGGGCAGGTTCCACGACATCAGGTTGGGGTGCACGCTGCGCACCTGGAAGTAGGCGATGGGCAGCACGGCGGCGATCGCCAGCAGGCAGGCCGCGGCCGTGCCGCGGGTGCGGCCCAGCCACACCGCGCCGGCGGTCAGCGCGGCGACCACGACGGCGGACAGCACGTGCCAGTTCACATCGCGCGGATCCGCGGAGAAGGTCCGCACGAACAGCAGCAGGATCAGCACGCCCGCGGCCATGCCCCGGGACCGCGCATCGCGCACGGTGCCGAATCGGCCCAGCAGGACGCAGACCAGGATGAGCAGGCCCACGGCCACCATCGGCAGCACCCGGGCGGGCCAGCGCAGCGGGCCGATCGTGCCCGGTCCGGCCGTCCACATGAGCGCCATGATCGCGAACAGCGCGATCGAGACGAACTCCTTCCAGTGCTCGCGCGCGGCCCGCCAGTCCACGAACGCCAGCGCCGGAATCAGGAACCAGGCGATGTAGGTCATCGGCAGCGGCTGCACATAGCCCCACCACGAGCTGAACGCCGGAAAGGTGCTGGGCAGACTGGCATTGAGCGATTCGGACCACGGCACCGTCAGGAACTGGTCGTTGTTGATCTGCGCGGTTCCGCGCCAGCTCACCTTGGCCGAGAGCATGCTGGGCAGGAAGGTCAGCAGGCCCGCGAGCCCGGCGCACGCCGCGGCCGCCGCCAGCCGCAGCACCTGCTGCCAGGCGCGGCGCGTCACGAGTTCGCCCACCGCGACGGCGCACAGCATGAGCGCCGCCTCGACCGCGGGGAAGATGTACTGCACCGAAATCGCCAGGTAGAGATAGACGAAGACCGGAATCGGCCCGCCCTGCCCGCGTGCGTACCGGACCGAGGCCGCCCACGCGTGCAGCATCCACGCCGTGCCGGTGAGCGCGGTCATCCAGCTGGCGGTGTCGAAGAACAGGAAGAAGCCGGTGAACGGGAAGGCCACGCCCGCGACCGCCGACCATTCGGGGCGCGCGCCGTAGGCCAGGCAGACCCGGTACACGCCGAGGCCCGCGATGATCGAGAAGATCAGCTTCACGATGGTGGCGTAGACCGCGAGGTTCGGCACCGACGGCGCGATCAGATCGATCAGCAGCTGCGGCGGATTGAACAGGCCCGCTTCCTCCATCGTGTAGTTGCCCGACATCCACTGGTCGGGAACCATCACCGGGAAACGGCCCTCGCGCAACGCGTTGCCGATCATCACCCACATCGGCGCGTACTGGGATTCGGTGTCGTCGGTGTAGAAGTGGCGGACGTCCGCCAGCAGGACCGCCGCGTATCCGAGTAGTACCCCGATCGCGGTGACCGCTCCCCATCGGAAGACCACGCGCCGGGTATCGAGACTTCCACTGTCGACCACGAGTTCCAGAGACTACAGGGACCGCGCGGATCGTCGTCGCGACGCCCATACCGCATTCCCCCGGAACAGCGGAGAATCAGCGGATCGGCACCATGTTAGAGTTCGACGGCTCGGGCCCCGCCGTCCGTCGGGGCGTGCCCGCAACCCGGGGCCGCCACCGACCGCCACGAGGGGGACCGACCGCGTGAGTACCGACCGCGTCATCTTCAGCCGTCCGTACCGGGCGAGCGGAGAACTCACCAATCTCGAGGCCGTGCTGGCCTCGGACCACAGCCACGGCGACGGACAGTTCACCGCGGCCGCGAGCGCCAAGCTCCGGTCGATCACCGAGGCGCCGTACGCGCTGCTCACCACCTCGTGCACGCACTCCCTCGAGATGGCCGGACTGCTGCTGGAGCTCGGGCCCGAGGACGAGGTCATCGTCCCCAGCTTCGCGTTCACCTCGACCGCCACCTCCATGGCGCTGCGCGGGGCCACGGTCGTCTTCGCCGACATCGACTCCGCGACCGGCAATCTCGACCCCGAGGCGGTGGCCGCGGTGGTCACCGCGCGCACCAAGGCCGTGGTTGTCATTCACTACGGTGGCGTCGCGGCCGATATGGAGGGGCTGCAAAAGCTCGCCGACGCATACGGTTTCGCGATCATCGAGGACAACGCGCACGGCCTGGGCGGGCGCTGGCGGGGCCGGGCGCTGGGCAGCATCGGCACCGTGGGCGCGCTCAGCTTCCACGACACCAAGAACGTGCACTGCGGCGAGGGCGGCGCGCTGCTGCTCACCGACGAGATCCTGATGGCGCGGGCGGAGATCATCCGCGAGAAGGGCACCGACCGGGCACGGTTCCTGCGCGGCGCGGTCGACAAGTACTCGTGGCAGGACATCGGATCCAGTTATCTGCCCAGCGAATTGAACGCGGCGGTGCTGGACGCGCAGCTGGCCGAGTTCGAGAACATCCAGGCCAACCGGCATCGGGTGTGGGACGCGTACGCGGCGGCGCTGCCGGAGTGGGCGGCGCGCAACGACGTGCGGCTGATGAGCGTGCCGCAGGACCGCGAGCACACCGCGCACCTGTACTACCTGCGGGTGCCCACCGAGGACCGCCGCGACGACCTCATCAAACATCTCGGTTCGCTGGGCATCTCGGCCCCGTTCCACTACGTTCCGCTGGACTCCAGCCCGGCCGGCCTCAAGCTCGGCCGCACCCCGGTGCCGTGCGTGCGCAGCGCCGAGTTCTCCGGGACCGTGGTGCGCCTGCCGCTGTGGCCGGGTCTGTCGGCCGAGCAGATCGAGCGCGTGCTCGACGGGGTCACGAGCTTCACCGTCTAGCCGGGTGGCGCGACCACCGGGCAAACCGGTGGATTCCGATGCCGGGCAGAGGAAGTCTCACCCGAGTCCGCCGTTCGCCGCTCAGAGCGCGGCCGGATCGAGGTGTGCGAACCCGCGTCCGCCCGCGGTTAGGCGCGCCGGGCGATCAGCAGGTGGCCGTTGATCGGCTTGCGCTGCACGGTCCGGTGTTCCACCCGCAGCCCGGCGGCCTCGAGCACGGCGACGATCTCGGCCACCGAGCGCAGCCGGAACCCGTACCGGGTGAACGGCATTCGCGCCATGTCGTCGGGATCGCCGATGCCGATCACCGCGCGCCCCTCAGGGCTCAGGACCCGCGCGAACTCGGCGGCCACCCGATCCAGCTCGGGAACGAAGTACACGGTGTTCACGGTGATCACCGCGTCGAGCATGCCGGCTCGGACCGGCAGCGCTGTCAGCGATCCCGCCGCGATGCGCAGCGTGCCGGCCGCGATCTCCTTCGCGAACCGCGCCCGCCCGCGCGCGGCCATGTCGCCGGAGACCTCGATCCCGAACACCAGCCCCTGCGCACCCACCCGATCCCCGAGCAGCGTCAGCCCCACCCCGCCGCCGAACCCGATGTCGGCCGCGGTCTCCCCCGCTCCGGGATCCGCAGCGCGCACCGCCTCCTCGATGAGCACCCGATTGGCCCGGTTCAACAGGACGGCGGTCGCCCGCCCCAGCACCCCGCGCGGATAACCGAGCTGACCGGCGACCGTGGACATCACACGCGCGACAAGGGGATTCACCCCTCGCATGCTACCGCCGGGATCCCGCCCGGCAGGTCCGTGCGCGGCACGCGATGCCGACGCCGCCTAGCGCCCGTCAGATGCCCAGGCGCTCGGCCAGCTCGGGGGTGAGCACCTCGTACTGCTCGGATTCGCGGTTGTACCACCAGGTTCGGTCGCCGGCGACCGGGCGGCCCGCGGCCTGCACCGCGCGGGTGGAGGGGCGGAACGTGGAGCTGCGGGGAATGTCGTCCACGACGTAGATCAGGTCGGGGCGCTGGTCGGGGGCCAGGGCGCGCAGCGCCTCGGTGACGTCGGCGGGCCCGAGGCGGTGGCCCGCGCGCACGCTGACCGCGGCGACCGCCAGGGTGCGATCGGCGGCGGGCAGGCGGTAGGCCACCTCCATGTCCACCGCGGTGATGTCGTTGAGGACATCGACGATGGGCTGGGTGAAGACCGGGCCGCGCGGGGTCCGGATCACGGTGTCCACGCGATCCATCAGCCAGTAGTCGCCGTCGCTGTCGCGGCGGAAGAGGTTCTCGGTCGGCATCCAGGAGTCACCGGGGGCGAAGACACCCCGCAGCCCGCCCGCGGACAGGTCCACGCTGTCCGAGGCGGTGCCGATGAGCAGGCCCACCTCGTTGTCGGCGCAGCGCCGGGCGAAACCCGCGCCGTCGACCAGGATCTGCTCGACCTCGGGGTCGTAGCCGATGAGTTCGACCTTGGCGGTGCCGGGCACCGGCCGGCCCTTGCTGCCGACCTTGGCGCCGGACACGTTGGCCAGCACCACATCACCCTCGATGGAAGCGTAGAACTCGAGCACCCGCGCCGGGGCGAAGCGGTCCTGGGTGCGCCGCCACAGTCCGGCGGGCATGCCCGAGCCGATGAACAGCCGGATCGGATGCGCGTGCCCCTTGACGAAGGTGTCCGCGTCCAGGATGTCGCGCAGCATGGTCCAGGTGTAGGTCACCACCGTGACCCCGTACCGGTGCACCTCCGCGGCGAACTGCGCCGGATCCAGCGAACGGGCCAGCGCGATCCGGCTGCCGCCGGCCACCGCGCCACCCAGGCTCACCAGTAAACCGGACGAATGATGCAGCGGCGCAAGGCAGTAGACGGTGTCCTTGCGATCCAGATCCGCCGCCGAGGCGGTGCCGAACGCCGAGAGCGCCCAGCGGTGATTGGTGACGTACTTGATGTCGAAGCGGTCGCCGGTGCCGGTGACCAGGATGAACGCCAGCTCGCGCGCCAGGCCGGGATTGGGCCGGTACCACGCGGGCAGGGTCACCCGGGCGGGGTCGATCTGTTCGAGATCGACGACCTCGCACCCGTCCGGGATGTCCAGCTTGCGGGCGTCGCCGCCGCCGAGCACCAGCACCCGGATCCCGGTGCCCGCCGCGGCGTGCAGGTTCTCCGGATCGGTGATGAGCAGTCGCGCGCCGGTCAGTTCCGCGACCTTGGCCAGTTCGCTGCCCGGGGCCAGCAGCACCGCGACCGCGCCGATGCGCGAGAGCGCGGCGATGGCGACCATCGCACTGGGCCGGGTCTCCATGACCACGCCGACCCGGGTGGCCGGGCGCACGCCGACCGAGAGCAGGCCGCGCACGACGTTGTCGATGCGGGTATTGACCGCGCGATGGGTGTGCACGCGATCCTCGAACAGGAACGCCTCGCGATCGGGCCCGCGGCGAGCCTGTTCGGCGAGCAGGCGGCCCAGCGAGACGCGGGTGTGCGGCTGGATCATGCCGAGCCGGGTCAGGCGCGGCAGTGCCCGCGCGGCCTCGCCGCCGAGTTCCACGGTGCCGCGCAGGGTCTGCCCGGCCACGCCCTCGATGGCCCGGCCGAGTCCGGCGCCGGCCTCGGCCAGGGTGCCGACCGCGTGCACCACGCGGGTGAGCCCGGTACGCGGCCCGTTGCGCCCGACCTCCTGGCTCATGTGGTCGATCTGGGCGGGCAGTTCGCCGCGCCCGCTGAGCCAGTTCACCCAGTCACGCACCAGCGGCCAGGTGTTGCGGGTGGCGGTGGACCCCGACACCAGGCCGAAATGCCCGGCCACGACGCTGGCTTCGTACACGTCGGCATTGGGCGCGGCCCGCACGATGCCGCGCACCGCGGCGGGCTGGCCGATGTCGTCGACCTCGCCGACGAAGGCCAGGATCGGGCTCGCGATGTCCGCGAAGGAGATGGGCTGATCGCGAATGACGAAGCCGCCCAGCATCATCCGGTTGTGCTTGACGAACTGCTGCAGCAGGTCGGTGAGTGCGGGCCCCGGGTATCCGAGCCAGCCGTCGGTCTCGAGGAACCGGCGCTGGCGCTCCTTGGGCAGCAGCGCCTCGCGATCGTGCAACTGCCGCAGGAAGTCCAGCCGCGCCTTGGCGGTCTTGACCGGATCCAGGGCCTGAAAGCCCAGGCGCACCATGGAATCGGTGATCGGCAGCCGGTTCAGCACGTGATCGGTCAGGAAGTCGGCCGCGTCGGAGGCGAGTCCGTGCGGGATGCCGAACGGCATGCCCGCGACGGCGTCCACCGGGCTGCCGAAGGTGACGATGGACTCCACGCCCTTGCCGTGCCGGTAGGCCGCGGTCTGGTAGGCGAACATGCCGCCCTGCGAGTAGCCCATGAGATGCACGCTGCGCCCGGTCAATTCGGTGACCGTGTCGATGACGCTGCCGATGGCGAGCACGTGGTCGGCGAGGTCGCGGTCCCAGCCGCCCTCCTCGGTGGTCGGCGAGCCGAAATCGACCACCCAGCAATCGATTCCGCCCTGATGCAGAATGCCCACCGCGCCGTCCGCGCCGTTCACGTCCCAGATCTCGGCGGTCACCATGAGCGGGGGCACGAGCACCACCACGGGCCGCTCGGCGCCGACATCGTCCGGGAAGTAGTGCCGCAGCCGGTACATGCGCTTGCGCTCGACGATTTCGTACGGCGACGACTCGATGTCGTGAACCAGTCCCCCGAACCGGATCACCTCGAGCCCGTTCTGGGCGGTCGCCATCAGGCGCTGCATCGGCCCGACAACGGACTTCGTACTGAATTTCACGGCTTCGCTCCCAGACCCATCCTGCTTGTGACCTGCGTTATCCGCCCCAACGCGTCCAGAAGAGCTTGCCATAGAGCCACCCTATCGCGTGGCGGCTGTGACCAGCACCATGCGGGCTACCAATACCGACCGATCGCTATTTAGCCGCGGAGCAATCTTTCAGCGAGATCCTGTAAACCTGCGAATACACCCATCCGCGAACAAGTTCACCCGGTCACGCTGCGGGTCGCGGGCGCGACACGCCGAATAGCGCAATGTAGCTGCGAGTCCGCGAAGCCCGGACACGCCGGTGATAGCAATGCGCCAGTCATCATGTTTATGCGTTTGCCTGCGCGTGCCGAACCTCGCGATCTACCATCGGTATCGCTGGAACGCACTGTCTCGCTTGTCATTTCATCCCCATGTCTAATTTCAGCAGGCCCTTATCGGACCTGCCGTTTCGCCGTGGACTCCAACGCTCGCGTGCCGTCCCCGGTGGCCCTTCGAGGTGAGGACCGCAGCATGACCATCGAATTGCCCATTCACGCCGAAACCAATGGCCAGCGCAAAACTCTCAGCACCACTGCCGCCCACCAGCTGGCGCACACCACCAAATCCGAACCGCAAATGCAGGGCATCAGTTCGCGCTGGTTGACCCGCAGCCTGCCGTGGGTGCAGGTAAAGGGTGGCGTCTACCGCGTGAACCGCCGGCTCACCCACACCGTGGGCAACGGCGAGGTGGAATTCATCATCAACGGCCCGAACGCCCGGGTCATCCCGGCCGAATTGCAGGAACTGCCGCAGCTGCGCGGCTTCGACGACGAAGAGGCGCTGGCCGCCATCGCCGCGCGTTTCGAACAGCGCGATCTGGCGCCCGGCACGGTCGTGGCCGAATTCGGCAATCCGATGGATCAGGTCATGCTGATCGTCCACGGCAAGCTCACCAAGCTCGGCACCGGCGAATACGGCGAGGTCACCAAGCTCGGCATGCTCGCCGGCGGCGACTATTTCGGCGACGAGATGCTGGTCGAGCCCTCGGGCATCTGGCCGGTGACCGTCAAGACCGTCACGCCCTGCACCGTGCTGGTGCTGCCGCGCGCCGGGCTCGGCGAACTCAGCGAGAACATCCCCGCGCTCGCGGACCACCTGTCCGCGGTCGCCTCCGCGCCGCCCAAGTCGCAGAACAAGTACGGCGAGGCCGAAATCGTGGTCTCCTCCGGCCATTCCGGGGAACCGCTGCTCGACGGCACCTTCGTCGACTACGACTCGCAGCCCCGCGAATACGAGCTCAGCCTGGCGCAGAGCGTGCTGCGCGTGCACAGTCGCGTCGCGGACCTGTTCAACGACCCGATGGATCAGGTCGAACAGCAGCTGCGCCTGACCATCGAGGCCATGTACGAGCGCCGCGAATACGACCTGGTCAACAACCCGGACTACGGCCTGATCAACAACTGCGATCTCAAGCAGCGGATCTACACCGAGTCCGGCCCGCCGACCCCGGACGACATGGACGAGCTGCTCAGCATGCGGCGCAGCACCACGTTCTTCCTCGCGCATCCCAAGGCCATCGCGGCATTCGGGCGCGAATGCTCCAAGCGCGGGCTGTACCCGGACCCGGTCGACATCGACGGCCGCCGCGTGCCCGCCTGGCGCGGGGTGCCGATCTTCCCCTGCGGCAAGATCCCGGTGAACGACACCCAGACCACCTCGATCATGGCCATGCGCGTCGGCGAGAAGGAGCAGGGCGTGATCGGCCTGCACCAGATCGGCATTCCGGACGAGTACGAGCCCAGCCTGAACGTGCGGTTCAAGGGCATCGACGATCAGTCGATCATCTCGTACCTGGTGAGCTGCTACTACTCGGCGGCGGTCCTGGTGCCCGACGCACTCGGCATTCTCGACAACGTGCTGGTGGCCCGCCAGTCGGACTGACGCCACCCGGCGGTGGAACGACCGGACGCGACGGTCCTCGGAACGGCTACTCGGGCCCATGGGGTTGGGATCCGCGAGCCCGCACACCGACCCACCCGCACCCGACCGTCGCACGATCCCCACCGCCGGCGCACGACCCCCGTGAGACCGCCCCGGACGGCCGCTGTTCCACTGCCGCAGCCGTTCCCGGGGCGGGTCCGGCGCGCGCCCCCACCCCGGGCGCCCCGCCCCCGCTGCCGGCCGGCGCGCCATCCATACCGCCGGCCCGGCGCGATAACCCCTGAGCCCCAAGACTTTCCGACTCGGTGAGGCTGCCGAGCGTTCCTGATCTCGGAGACCGGATCCCGTTCTCCTACCGCACATCAGTGATCGAGAGGATGATCTGCCATGACCATGATCGACCCCCAGCCCGAAGGCGTCCTGCGCACCGAATACCAGAAGTCGGTCGCCGCGTACTGGAACAACAATCCCAACGACGATCGGGTCAACACCAAGCTCGGCGAGGTGGACGGGCTCTACCACCACCACTACGGCATCGGCGAGCCCGATCTCTCGGTCCTGGAGGGCCCGGAGGACACCCGGCAGGAGCGTCTGGTCAAGGAGCTGCACCGGCTCGAGACCGCGCAGGCGGACACGCTGCTGGATCAGCTCGGCGACGTCCGGCCGGGCGATCGGCTGATGGACGGCGGATCCGGGCGCGGCGGCACCAGCTTCATGGCCAATCAGCGTTTCGGCTGCAGCGTGGACGGCGTCACCATCTCCGAGTACCAGGCCGGCTTCGCCAACGACCAGGCCAGGGAGCGCGGGGTCACCGACAAGGTGAACTTCCACTTCAAGAACATGCTGGACACCGGTTTCGAGACCGGCTCGCGGCGCGGCATCTGGACCAACGAAACCACCATGTACGTCGACCTTTTCGAGCTCTTCGCCGAATTCTCGCGGCTGCTCGAGCCGGGCGGCCGGTACGTGTGCATCACCGGCTGTTCCAACGATGTCTTCGGCGCCCGCTCGGCGTCGGTGAGCTGGATCGACGCGCACTACGGCTGCAACATCCACCCGCGCAGCACGTATTTCAAGGCGCTCGCGGCCAATAACCTGGTCCCGGTGGCGGTTACCGATCTGACCCCGGCGACCATCCCGTACTGGGAGCTGCGCACCCATTCCGAGCTGGCCACCGGCGTGGAGAAGCCCTTCCTGACCTCGTACAAGGAGGGCAGCTTCCAGTACCTGATGATCACCGCCGATAAGGTGGGTAGGTGACCGGCTATCTCGACACTTCCGACGCCACCCCGGCGGTCGATCGTGAATCCCTGCTCGTCGAGCTCGTGGACGAGCAGGGCCGGGCGGCGGGGTCGCTGCCGGTAGCGGCGGCCCATACCGCGCCCGGGCGCCTGCACCGCGCCTTCTCGGTCCTGCTCTTCGACGCCGAAGGGCAGGTGCTGCTGCAGCAGCGGGCCGGGGTCAAGACCCGCTTCCCGCGGCTGTGGACCAACACCTGTTGCGGGCATCCCATGCCCGGGCAGCCGGTCATCGAGGCGGCCGCGGTGCGCCTCGACGAGGAAATGGGCATGGCGGCGCGGCTGACCGAGGTCGGAGCCTTCGTCTATCAGGCGGCGGATCCGGCCACCGGCCGAGTCGAGTACGAGTTCGACCACGTCCTCATCGGCTGGGGTGAGGACGGCGCGCCCCGCCCGAACCCGGAGGAGGTCGACGACTTCGCCTGGGTCGGCATCGGCGAACTGCGGTCGAACATGTCGGTGGTGCCGACCGGGTACACGCCGTGGCTGCCGCAGGTGCTCGCGCTCGCCGAACGGGCGTGGCACGCCGGTTCCCGCCCGGACGCTCGCGGCCGCTAGGCGTCGAGCAGCCAGTCGTTGGGCGTGAACAGTTCGAAATGCACACGGTCACTCGGGATTCCGAGAGCCAGCAGCTGGGCACGCAGCGCCTGTAGGAAGCCCGCGCCGCCGCACAGATAGAAGTCGGCGTCCGCGGGCAGCTCGATGCGGGACAGGTCCATGCGGCCGTCGGTCTCGTACCAGGTGCGCGCCCGCGCGGTGGGCAGGCCGGCGACGAGTTCGCCGGCCTGCTCGCGCAGCGGATGCGTCGCGGCCGAACGATCCGCGTGCAGCACCAGCGCGTGACGCTCGGACGCGCACGCGCGCAAATGCTCGAGGATTCCCACCATCGGGGTGATGCCGATGCCCGCGGAGATCAGCACCACGGGGGTGCCGGCGGCCGGATCGACGGTGAGATCGCCGAAGGGCAGGGTCACCTGGAGTCGGTCCCCCACGCCGAGCGTGTCGTGCAGCCAGGCCGAGACCTCCCCCTCCGGGCCGTCGGCTCCGGCCTCGACCCGGCGCACCGCGAAGGCGAGCCTGCCGTCGCCCGAACGATTGGTGAGGCTGTACTGGCGCAGCTGCCGAGCGCCGTCGGGCAGGTCAGCGCCCACCGAGACATATTGCCCCGGAAGGAAATCCGGGAGCGGGCGCGACGGGTCCGCGGACTCCACCACGAAAGTCGACACCCCCGACGGGTCGTCGATGCGCTGGGTCACGACGGTCTCGCGGAACACGTCGCCCGGGGTGACGCCGGCACCCGCGTACAGCTCGTTCTCGAAGTCGATGAGCGTGGTGGCCATGAGCCAGTACACGCGATCCCAGGCCGCCGCGATCTCGGCGGTCACCACGTCCGCACCGAGCACCGCCACGATGGCGGCGAACAGGTGCTCGTGCACGATGCGGTATTCGGGGGCGGTGACGCCGAGCGAGGCGTGCTTGTGCCCGATGCGCGCGAGCAACTCGCGCGGATGCGGCAGGGCCGGATCGACGAGATGACTCGCGTAGGTGGCGATGGAGGCCGCCAGCGCCCGCTGCTGTGCGCCCCGGCGCTGATTGCCGCGATTGAACCTGTCGCGCAGCAGTTCCGGGTGCGCGGTGAACATCTCGCGGTAGAACCGCGCGGTGATGGCGTCGATGTTCGCCGCGATCAGCGGCAGCGTCGCGCGGATCACCGCGGCGTGCTCGGGTTCGAGTTCGGGGACGGCCTCGAGAGCGGCTTCCGGCGCGAACGTCATGATCGTGACTCCTGTTCTTCGAATGCGGCGGCCGGGAGCACCGGCATGTGCAGCAACTCCACGGTGCGCTGATCGACCAGATCGGCCAGGGTGTACCCGTCCAGCTGTCGATAGAAGGCCTCCTGTGCCTGCGCGAGAATGCCGCGCAAACGGCAGGCGCTCGCCAGCGGGCACGGATTGTCGCCGAGGCACTCGATGACCTCGGAATCACCCTCGAGTTCGCGCACGATCGTGCCCACGGTCTCGGACCGGCCCCGATCGGTCAGGAAAATGCCACCGGTCCGGCCGCGCTGGGAGTGCACGTAGCCGAGCTCGACGAGCCGGGACACCGCCTTCGCCACGTAGTTCTCGGACGCGTTCACCTGTCGCGCAATGAGTTTGACGGTGACGCGTTCCTGCGCGTCATCACTCACCGCCAATCGCATGAGCGCACGCAGTCCGAGATCGGTGAACCGGGAGAGCTGCATGTCCCCCACGCTACTAATTCCGCTTTTCTAAAGCATGTTTTGCGGGTGTGGTCTTTAATACGCGAATCAGTGCGGATTTAAGCGGTGCCCTGCCGGTCGAATATTGCCGCGCCGGTTAACTTTTGGCGTCGACACTCGGCGGCAACGAAAAAGCCCGCTCCTGATTCGGAGCGGGCGGCGATTCCGGGCACGACGCGAATCACATCATGCTGGCGCTCAGCCTGCCCGGGCCCGTCTTCACGCCGGGGCCCATGCAGCCCATCACCATGTCCGGGGTCATCATTTCGTATTCGGCGACGACGTGGACCCGCTCACCCGCTCCGACGCCGCTGATGACCTCGAGTGGGCCGGCGGCCGGCTGCATCATCGTCACCGGCCAGTGCCCCCACAGGGTGCTGACCTCGCCGTTGGACCAGACGATGTGCACCGTGATCGGGCCGTTCGCCGGGTGCATGCAGTCCGAGGAGGCGGTGTGCACGCCGGTGAAGGTGCCGCCGGTGATGCCGTCCGCACCCGTGCAGCCCCAGAGCCGGCCGACCGAGGTGAATACCAGATCCTTGGGCGTCATATCGATCGCGCCGTCGACCGCGGTCCAGCGGAAGTCACCGCCGGAACAACTGGCCATCGGGGTGGCCGCGGCCGAGGGCAGCGCCGCCGGAGCCATTGCGAAAGCGGCGGAAACAGCGAGTGCGGCAATGATCTTCGAGGTTTTCGGCACAGCTTCCCTCTCTTCCGAATGGTGGAGGTGGAGCAGAAAAGGCGCAGGTCAGCGCATTCGACGCGAACATTAGACCGAGCCGTGGGGCCGAGCCCGACATTTCGGGCCGCGCCCGGTCCCGCCGCGTGGCGAAGCACGCGGATCGACCGACCCGCACCTGTTCCCGAGTGCCGGGTTGATTACCGCGAGTGCCGGGCTACTTCCCGCGCTCGACCTCCGCCCGGACGGCCTTGATGCGGTCCCACGGCACCGCGGGGCGGGCCAGGCCGCGCCGGCGCAGATACTCCTTGGCCGCGCGGCTCGCCCTGCGGCTCAGGCGCAGACCCTGCGCCGCCGACCCGGTGTACTCCTCGAATCCGGTGGGAGTGAAGACGAGGTCGATGCCTTCGGCGCGAATGCTCCCGCGGATCCGCACGGACCGCATGCTCCCGCCCTCCGCGTCGTGACTGTGCGCCAGCATGGACGCCGGGCCGTCCATCGCGTCGAACCATCTGGGCCGCGCCAGCACCAGTGAGCCACCGCGCGGACCAGGGTGGCAGCGCAGACTCACGGGATAGCCGGCCGGGCTGTCGGCGGTCAGCACGACGCCGTCGGGAAACCGGTAGAGCGCGTGGTGAATATCCTGAACCAAACCCATTACCGCGCCCCTTCCGGCCGCTCGGGATGCTGTGGATGCGGCGGCGGGCCGGGGTGCGGCCGGCCGCCGGGCGGATGCGGGGCGTTCGGATGCGGCGGCGGGCCATCGGCGAACGGGGATCCGGCAGGATGCGGCGGCGGGGCATCCGCGAACGGGGATCCGGCGGGATGCGGCGGCCCGTCGGCGTGGGTCACGTTCTCGTAGCCGGGCAGCGCCGACTCGTGGGGTACGGCGGTCATATCCCGGCCCGGCCACCAGCGGATGCGGACGGGTTCGACGGTGATCTTCAGGCGCATGTAGTACCACCAGAACACGCGGCGGGTGATGGCGTCACCGGCGATGCCCTTGGGGCTCTGCGCCCAGACCTTGCGCCACTGGCGCTCCAATTCCTCGTCCCAGGTGACGATTTCGGAAACCACGGCGTTGCCCTGCACCAGGACCACGGGCGGATCATCGAGTCCACCGGCGGTGGGATTGGAGTAGAGCAGGGAGACCTTGGGGTCGCGCCGGGCGTTGAAAGCCTTGTAGGGGAACCCGATTCCGGTGCTCACCAGGATGGCGCCGCGTTCGGGCAGCCAGAGCGGGGCGACGGGGACGGCGATCGGGGTGCGATCGCGTGCGCGCGTGGCGAACTCCGCGGTGTAGTGGCGTTCGAGGACGCCGGCCACCTCCGGGGGTATCGCGATGGAATTGCTCATGCAACACGATCGCGCCATCGCCCGCCCGGCGCAACAATCCACGGGCCATGGTGTCCTACGCGACACCGCAGCGAACACCTGGCAGCATGACGCCATGGATATCGTCGCGCGGGTCGAGGCGGCCGCGACCCTGCTGGAGCCGGTGATCCGCCGGACGCCCGTGGTGGCCTCGCGGGCGCTGAGCGATCGCACCGGGCACGACGTGTGGCTCAAGTGCGAGAACCTGCAGCGCACCGGGTCTTTCAAACCTCGCGGGGCGTACAACCGCATCGCGAATCTGCCCGCGGCCGCCCGCGAGCTCGGCGTGGTGGCCGCGAGCGCGGGCAATCACGCGCAGGGTGTGGCGTGGTCGGCGACCTCGCTGGGCATCGAGTCCACGGTGTTCATGCCGGTGGGCGCGGCCCTGCCGAAACTGGTGGCCACCAGGGCATACGGGGCGACCGTGCATCAGGTCGGGGAATCCCTCGACGAGGCGATCACGGCGGCACAGACCTTCGCGGAGCAGACCGGGGCGACCCTGGTGCACCCCTTCGATCACGCCGACATCGTGGCCGGGCAGGCGACGGTGGCGCTGGAGATCCTGGAGCAGTTGCCGGAGGTGGAGACGGTGCTGGTGCCCACCGGCGGCGGCGGGCTACTCGCGGGCATCGCGGCCACCCTGCGCGAGCTGGCCCCGGAGGTGCGGGTGATCGGCGTGCAGGCGGCGAACGCGGCGGCCTGGCCCGGATCCCTGGAAGCCGGAAAACCGGTGCGGCTCACCCAGATGTCCACCATGGCGGACGGCATCGCCGTGGGGTTGCCGGGCGAGGTGCCGTTCGCGCACGTACTCGATTGCGCACCCGCGATTCTCACCGTCGACGAGGACGCGCTCTCGCGGGCGCTGCTGCTGTGCATGGAACGCGCGAAGCTCATCGTCGAGCCCGCGGGGGCGGCCGCGGTGGCCGCGCTCATGACCTGTGCCGCGGACGAACTCGCGCTGCGCGGCCAGGTCTGCGCGGTGCTGTCCGGCGGCAATATCGACCCGCTGCTGCTGACCCGCGTCATCGGCCACGGCCTGAGCGCGGCCGGCCGCTACCTGGTCACGCGCGTCACCATCTCCGACCGCCCCGGCAGCCTCGGTGGCCTGCTGGCCGAGCTGGCCCGCACCGGCGCGAGCGTCCTGGACGTGGTCCACTCCCGCACCGGGGCCTGGCTGGCCATCGACGAGGTGGAGGTGCTGCTCACCGTGGAGACCCGCGGGCCCGCGCATCGCGACGAGGTCCTCACCGCCCTGGCGGACGCGGGATACGCGGTGCGCGTACAGGATTGACGGTCCGGGCGGGTTCGGGACCGGAGACAGGAGCGGCGCGGGACCGGCGGCGCGGTCGGGGCGGGACCGATCACGCGGTCAGTGCGCCCCGCCGAGTTCGAGGGCAAGCACGCCCGCGATCACCAGGACGATGCCGCCCATCTGCACCAGGGTCAGCGTCTCGTTCAGGAACAGCGCCCCGATGATCGCGATGGCGACCACGCCGACCGCCGACCAGATCCCGTACGCCACCCCGATGGCCATCCCCCGCTTCAGCGCCTGCGACAGGAAGAAGAACGCGCAGCCGTACCCGATCACCACGACGATCGACGGCACCACCTTGGTGAAGCCCTCGGAGATCTTCAGCGACACCGTCGCCGTCACCTCGAACGCGATGGCCAGGCCCAGCAGCAATAGGGTCATACCCGCAGCATATCGACGCTGATCTCGCTCCCCCGGACCGCCGCGGCGTCCCGATCGGCTCGACGCGTGAGCCGGGTTCGCTCCGCCGCCCCACCCGGGTCGAATAAATGGGTGGCACCGATTCACATTTTCTGGATACGGTGTCCGGCATGTGGATGCCCCTGTACTCCTGAGCGCTTCTCGCGCTTCACGTTCGGACGGCCGACGCCGCGCCCCGTGCGCCCGCGTGCTCTGACGGCCACGACGCTCCCCCGCGTCGCCCCCACGTGAGTCTCCCGCCGCCCCGCGGCGAATTCCGATACTGACCGGCCGCTTCCGGTGAGTCGGTCCCACATGCCCGCAGGAGGACCCATGCCCGATCAGCCTTCCACGCCCGAGTCGCACTCCCCCGAGCCCGCCGATCGCCCCCTCTCGCGCCGCGAGCGCCGCGGCAAGACCGAGAAGTCGCAGTCGGTCCCCGGCCGCGTCCACGGCCCCGGCCGCACCGCCGTCCCGGCCAGCAAACACATGAATTACCGTCGCGGATAAGCGATTCCGCACAGGCACCGAGGCCCGCCGCGCACACCGCGACGGGCCTCGGTGCGTTCACGATCAGCCGCCCGGCGCGCCGATGGCGCTCAACCGGCTTCCGGCAGCGCGAATTCGACTCGGAGCCTGAGTTCCAATGCCTCGGCGAAACGTTCGAGCATCGGAATGGTGGGCATCGTGCCCCCCGCCTCGAATCGCGCTACCGCGGGCTGCTTCAGACCGGCCCGGTCCGCGAGTTCGGATTGCGTGAGGCCGAGCGCCTCCCGCCGCTCACGCACCGCCGCCCCCAGCTCGAAACGAATCCGAGCGGCGTCATACGCCGCGCCGGCCCCTGGACGGTCCAGGATCTCGGCCCGCTTATCCGACCAATTCTTGCGTTCATCCATGGAATTCACTCCTCCTCCACGGCGTGCGCCTCGGCAATACATCGCCGCATTGCCCGCATCGCGCGCTCGATCTCGGCAGACTCGCGCATGCGACGCTTCCGAAACACTGTCAGCAGGATGATGCGCCTGCCGGGCGCGATCCAGTAGGTGATTCGCACCGCGTCTCGGGTCAAGTAGAAGCGAAGCTCGCGGAGTTTGCCCTGTAGCTGTCGCGTGTAGGGCTCGCCGAGTAGCACGCCCCGCTCCGCGAGCAGGTCGACGTAGAAGATCGCGGTCTCCTGGTCGTCCTGATCGAGCGAGTCGAACCACCCGTCTATCTCCGATTCCAGCTCCACCTCTCCCCAATTCATAACACGGACGTTATATCGACGGCAAGCGCGGCGTCCGGGGAACAGGGATTCGGTGCTGTTGGACGCGCCGCCCGGGGAGGCCGCCGGTTTCACGCACGGCGGCGCGCCCGGTCGGTGTCAGCTCAGCCAGGTGCGCTGGTCGGCGGCGGCGGAGCGGACCTCGTCGAGCTGTTTCGCCACCTGGACGCCGGCGGTGCCGCCGCGGGAGTTGCGGGAGGCGATCGAGCCTTCCACGGTCAGGACCTCGCGGACCTGGGGGGTCAGGGCCGGGTCCACGGCGGCGAACTCCGCGTCGGTGAGTTCGTCCAGGCCGACGCCGCGGGACTCGGCGGCGCGGACGCAGCCGCCGGCGGCCTCGTGGGCCACGCGGAACGGGACGCCCTGGCGGACAAGCCATTCGGCGATGTCGGTGGCGAGGGTGAAGCCCGCGGGGGCCAGTTCGGCCATGCGGTCGGTGTGGAAGGTCAGGGTGGCGACCAGGCCCGCGATCGCGGGGAGCAGGAGCTCGAGCTGGGCCACCGAGTCGAAGACCGGTTCCTTGTCCTCCTGCAGGTCGCGGTTGTAGGCCAGGGGCTGGGCCTTCAGGGTCGCGAGCAGGCCGGTGAGGTTGCCGATCAGGCGGCCGGCCTTGCCGCGGGTCAGTTCGGAGACGTCGGGGTTCTTCTTCTGCGGCATGATCGAGGAGCCGGTGGACCAGGCGTCGGCCAGGGTGATGTAGCCGAATTCCGGTGTGCTCCAGATGATCACCTCTTCGGCCATGCGCGAGAGGTCGACGGCGGTCATCGCGAGGACGAACGCGGCCTCGGCGGCGAAGTCGCGCGAGGACGTGGCGTCGATCGAATTGGACGCGGCCGCATCGAAGTTCAGGTCCGCGGCGATGGCCTCGGGGTCCAGGCCGAGCGAGGAGCCCGCGAGCGCGCCGGAGCCGTACGGGGAGATGGCGGCGCGCCTGTCGAAGTCGCGCAGCCGGTCGATATCGCGCAGCAGCGGATGCGCGTGCGCGAGCAGGTGATGCGCGAGCAGCACGGGCTGGGCGGCCTGCAGATGCGTCTTGCCCGGCATGACGGCGTCCGGATGCGCGGCGGCCTGCGCGACCAGCGCGTCGACCACATCGAGCATGCCCGCGGCGATCCGGCGGACCGCGTCCCGCAGCCACATCCGGAAAAGCGTTGCCACCTGGTCGTTCCGGGACCGGCCCGCGCGCAGGCGGCCGCCGAGTTCGGCGCCGACGCGTTCGATGAGCCCGCGCTCGAGCGCGCCGTGCACGTCCTCGTCGGAGTCCGCGGGACCGTACGCGCCCGAGGCCACGTCCGCGGCGAGAGCATCGAGCCCGGCCAGCATCGCGTCGAGATCACTCGCGGAGAGCAGTCCGGCCTTGTGCAGCACGCGCGCGTGCGCCTTGGAGGCGCGCACGTCGTAGGGCGCGAGCACCCAGTCGAAGTGGGTCGACTTGCTCAGCGCCGCCATGGCCGCGGCCGGACCGGAGGCGAAGCGCCCACCCCACAGCGCGCCCTCATTGGTGCCGTGCTGCTCGGTCATGTGGATCTCTCCTGTCCTCGGGGTGGGTCCGGTATGCACACTATCGGCGTCCTACCCGCGGGGATCGCGATGGGTAGGACGCCGAACGGTGGTGACGCGTATGCGGTGCTGTGACTTACTTCTTGCTGCTCAGGTCGCGACGCGCGGCGACCTTGGAGGACAGGCCGTGAATCTGCACGAAGCCCTTCGCCAGGGACTGATCGAAGGTGTCGCCGGCGTCGTACGTGGCCAGGTTGAAGTCGTACAGCGACTCGTCCGAGCGGCGGCCGTTCACAACCACGTTGCCACCGTGCAGGACCATGCGGACCTCGCCGGAGACGTGCTGCTGGGTGTCCTGCACGAACGCGTCCAGCGCGCGCTTGAGCGGGGAGAACCACAGGCCGTCGTACACCAGCTCGCCCCAGCGCTGCTCGACCTGGCGCTTGTAGCGACCCAGCTCGCGCTCGATGGTGACCGCTTCGAGCTCCTGGTGCGCGGTGATGAGGGCGATGGCGCCGGGCGCCTCGTAGATCTCGCGGCTCTTGATGCCGACCAGGCGATCCTCGACCATGTCGAGACGGCCGACGCCCTGCCGGCCGGCGCGCTGGTTCAGTTCCAGGATGGCCTCGTACATCGACACCGGGCGGCCGTCGATGGCGACCGGGACGCCCTTGTCGAAGGTGATGATGAGCTCGTCGGGCGCCTCGAAGTTGACGGTCGGGTCCACGGTGTAGTCGTAGACGTCCTTGGTCGGGGCGTTCCACAGATCCTCGAGGAAGCCGGTCTCGACCGCGCGGCCCCACAGGTTCTGGTCGACCGAGAAGGGCGACTTCTTGGAGACGTTGATCGGCAGGTTGTTCTCGCCGGCGAACTCGATGGCCTTCTCACGAGTCCAGGCGTAGTCACGGACCGGTGCGATGACCTTCAGGTCGGGCGCGAGGGCGCCGATGCCGACCTCGAAGCGAACCTGGTCGTTGCCCTTGCCGGTGCAGCCGTGCGAGACGGTGTCGGCGCCGTGGTACTCGGCGGCCTCGACCAGGTGCTTGACGATCAGCGGGCGGGAGATGGCCGACACCAGCGGGTAGCGGCCCATGTACAGCGCGTTCGACTGGATGGTCGGCAGGCAGTACTCGTTGGCGAACTCGTCGCGCGCGTCCACCACGATGGACTCGACCGCGCCGCAGTCGAGCGCGCGCTGGCGCACATCGTTCATGTCCTCGCCGCCCTGGCCGAGATCGATGGCGACGGCGACGACCTCGGCGCCGGTCTCCTTACCGATCCAGCTGATGGCGACTGAGGTGTCCAGCCCGCCGGAGTAGGCGAGTACGACGCGCTTGGTCATAGTCCGTGTGCTCCTCGATTAGTACGTGTAGGTCGGTCGCGCCCGCTACGGGGCAGTGCGGGCGAGCTCGGTATGTTCACGCGCCGCGTGCCCGCTCCGTCGTCCTGCAAATGATTATGCACGATGATGCAAGCCCATTCATAACCGGGGGTGGGCAAACGGGAACGGCCTGGCCAGGACCGGTGCGGACGTCGGCGGGGCGGTGCCGATATACGGCGGGAACAGGTGGATCAAGGGGGTGTAGTGGATGGCCGGCGCGCTCGCCGATCCGGCGGACACCGCGCCGACCGGCGACCACCCGACCCACCGCTTCCTGAATGAAGGGCAGCGCCCGCGGGCCGCACGCAGGGTGCCGGCACACCCGTCCCCCGCGCTCCCACCTCCTCGACGGCGAGTCGATTCGCGATTCTCGGGTGTCGGCCTGCGCGAACGCCGCCGGTCGCGGATACTCACCGCTGATGGCGCGCAAGCGGATTCACTGCAGAGAGATGATCGGCATGTTCGGATTTCGGAAGTCGGCGTTCGTCGCCACCGCGTTCACGGCGACGGCGGCCGCGCTGCTGTGGAGCGCGCCCCAGGCCTCGGCCTACGTCACCAGCGTGACCGTCACCTCCACCAGCGGCGGCAAGTACGGCACGGGCTGCTCCTACAAGGTCACCGTCAAGGGCAGCGCGAGCGAGAACATCTGGCTCTACGACAGCGCCGCCGCCGGCTTCGACCCCCAGCAGTTGGTCCTGGACGCCACCGGCACGGGCACCTCGACGTGGAGCCCCACGTCGACGGGCACCCACTACGTCCAGGCCTGGTCCTACAACGGATCCCAGTGGGCGACACTCGAAGTCGGCACCGGCACCAACCTCGGCAGCGCCTGCCTGGTCAGCTGATCCCCGGCACGGCAGCGCTACGGCAGCCGCGTTCCGCGGCCGCCGTAGCGGCTGACAGTGTCGGCGGCCGGCCCTAGACTCCCGCCGTGCCACTCTCTGCCGCCGATCTCATCGGCTACACCGACCGTGCCCTCGACGCCGATCTCGCCCGCTGGTTCCCGGACGCCCCGCCGGTGGACGTGCCCGCCGAAACCCGCCCGGTAGCAGCGTTTCTCGAACGGCTCGCGCCCACCGACGCCGCGGCGCTCGCGGCGCTGGACCGGCGCGTGCGCTCCGGCGAACTCCCCCAGTTCCTGGACATGTACGACTGGTCCTACGGCTTCGACTTCGCCGGAAACGACTGCAACATCCTGGATTCGGACTACGAGACCGAACTCAGCGACGACGACGTGTATCCCATCGGGGCCGACGGGGGCGGCAACCTGTACGTCGTGCTGGCCAATGGCCAAGTGGCCGTGTGGTTCCACGAGGAGGAGGTCATCGAGGCCGAGACCCGGTTCGACAACCTGGATGTGTTCCTGTGGTCCTTCGTCCGCTACGGCGCGGTCCGCGCAGGCGTCCTGACCCGCGACGCCGTCGAAGCCGATTTCCACGCCCTCGGCCAGGACGGCGCCCTGAATCCGAACCTGGGACTGCTCCGCTACATGAAGTAGCGCGATCACCCTGAGTTCCACGGCCGCCGACGTTCGACCCGCGGCGGCCGGTGGGCCGGGATGACCGCGGGTGCGCGGTGGGGTGCCGGCTAGCGCGGTCCCGGCGATCGCGTGCGGCCGTTCGCCGGTGACGTGCATTTCGGTGCCGGCGGCGGAGTTTCGAGCGCGTAGGCCAGATAGTCGGCGTCCGGGTCGCCGGGGCGGCGGGCGATCGCGGCCCGCACCGCGGCCCGGCCCGGCGCTCCGCCGTGCAGCACCAGCGCGGCCGCCGCGTCGGCTTGGACCGGGATCAGGAAGTCGTCCAGGAGCTCTTCCAGGCGGCGGCGGGCGGCCGCGCTGTGGATGTGCGCGGCCAGCGCGGGGATGGACGACAGGCGGGTCGCGGGGTGGTGGGAGTGAGCCAGGGCGGTGGTGAGGGGGGAACTCGTCGCCATGCGTTCGCTGCCTTTTCGGGGTCTCGGGCCCGGGGCGGCGAACGAGCGGCCGATCCGGGGATCGGGTGCCGTTACGCGAGTTGCTCTATCTTGGCGGCCAATTCGGCGCCGGTCATGGGTTCTCGGGCGATGACGGCGATGGTGTCGTCACCGGCGATCGTGCCGACGATCTCGGGCAGCGCCGCACGGTCCAGGGCACTGGCCAGGAAGTGCGCGGCGCCCGGCGGGGTGCGCAGCACCGCGATGTTGCCGCTGGCGTCGGTCGAGACCAGCAGATCTCCCAGGAGTTTGGACAGGCGTTCGGTGCCGCCGGTCACCCCGCGCACGGGGCTGCCGTCCTCGGGCACGACGTAGACGCCCGCCCCGCCGTCGGCGGCGCGGAGTTTGACCGCGCCGAGTTCGTCCAGGTCACGCGAGAGCGTGGCCTGCGTGGTGTCGATCCCCTCGCCCGAGAGCAGGGCCGCGAGCTCGGACTGGCTGCGGACCTCGTGCTGGGACAGGATGGCGACGATCCGGGCCTGCCGGCCGGCGCGGGTGCGCGCGATGGCCGCACCCGATCTGCCGGCCGGGGCGGTCGAGCGGCGCTCGGTCGTCACGCGACACCGTTGGCGTGCTTGGCCAGCAACCAGACCAGCAGCGCCTTCTGCGCGTGCAGGCGGTTCTCGGCCTCGTCCCAGACCGCGCTGTGCGGTCCGTCGATGACCTCGTCGGTGATCTCCTCACCGCGATGCGCCGGAAGACAGTGCAGCACTGTCACATCCGAGGCCGCGCGGGCGAGCAGCTCGGCGTTGACCTGGAACGGGCGGAACGGCGCGACCCGGTCGCGCCCGTCGCCTTCCTGGCCCATGGATGTCCAGGTGTCGGTCACCAGCGCGTCCGCACCCTCGGCGGCGGCGAGCGGATCAGCGGTGAAGGTGATCTTCGCACCGGTCTCGGCGGCGCGCTTCTGCGCCAGTTCCACGATCCAGCCGAACGGCTCGAAACCCGCGGGGGCGGCGATGGTCACGTTCATTCCGGCGGTGACGCCGCCCAGCAGCAGCGAGTGCGACATGTTGTTCGCGCCGTCGCCCAGGAACGTCAGATTGCGCCCGGCCAGATCGCCCTTGCGCTCACGCAGGGTCTGCAGATCCGCCAGCACCTGGCACGGGTGGAACTCGTTGGACAGCGCGTTCACCACCGGAACCGTTGCGGCGCCGGCCATCTCGTCGAGCCGCTCCTGCCCGAAGGTGCGCCACACGATGGCGTCCACGTAGCGCGAGAGCACCCGCCCGGTGTCGGCGAGGGTTTCCTCGCGGCCCAGCTGGGTGTCGCGCCCGTCCACGACGACCGCGTGCCCGCCGAGCTGCGCGATGCCCATCTCGAAGGAGAACCGCGTGCGGGTGGAGTTCTTCTCGAACATGACCGCGACGCCGCGCGGCCCTTCGAGCGGCCGGGCCGAGAGCGGAGCCTTCTTGAGTTCGGCTGCGATGGTGAGGATTTCGGCCTGTTCGGCCGGGCTCACATCGTCATCACGCAGAAAATGCCGGATCGTCACCGGTTGTTCTCCTTCTCGGCCTTGGCCTGCGCGGCATCGAGGATGCCGGGGAGGTCGGATAGGAAATTGTCGGCCTGGGTCTCGGTGAGCACCAGCGGCGGCGCCAGCCGAATCACGTCGGGCTTGGCGGGATTGAGCAGGTACCCGGCTTCCCGCGCCGCCTCGTCCACCTGCGCCGAGACATCGGCGTTGAGCTGGATCCCGATGAGCAGCCCCGCGCCCCGCACGTGATCGACCAGCGGGTGGTCCAGCGCGTCGATGCCGTCGACCAGAATCTTGCCCACGGTCTCCACGTGCGCCAGCAGACCCTCCTCGTCGATGGTGCGCAGCACCGCGAGAGCCGCTGCGGCACAGACGGGATTGCCGCCGAAGGTGGTGCCGTGCATGCCCGGCTGCAGCAGGTCCGCGGCCGGTCCCTGGGCGAGCACCGCGCCGATGGGCAGTCCGCCGCCCAGCCCCTTGGCCAGGGTGATGACGTCGGGCACGATGCCCGCGGCCTGGTGGGCGTAGAACGCGCCGGTGCGACCGATGCCGGTCTGCACCTCGTCCAGGATCAGCAGCGCGCCATGCTTTTTGGTGATGGCGCGGGCCTGCGCCAGGTAGTCGGCGGGCGGCACCACGACGCCGCTCTCGCCCATGATGGGTTCGAGGAACACCGCGGCGGTCTGATCGTCGACGGCGGCGGCCAGCGCGGCGGCGTCGCCGTAGGGCACGTGCACGACCCCGGCGGGCATGGGCTCGAACGGCGTGCGCTTGGCCGGCTGCCCGGTCAGCGCGAGCGCGCCCATGGTCCGGCCGTGGAACGCCTCCTGGCAGGCCACGATCTTGGTCTTGCCGGTCAGGCGCGCCATCTTGAACGCGGCCTCGTTGGCCTCGGTGCCGGAGTTGCAGAAGAACGCGCGCCCGTGCCCGTCCCCGAAGTGCGCGAGCAGCCGCTCGGCCAGTTCGATGGCCGGTTCGCTGGCGTACAGGTTCGAGACGTGCCCGAGCGTGCCGAGCTGGGCGGTGACCGCGGCCAGGATGGCCGGGTGCGCGTGCCCGAGGCTGTTGACCGCGATGCCGCCGAGGAAGTCCAGGTAGCGCTTGCCGTCGGCGTCGTAGACCACCGCGCCCGCGCCGCGCACCAGCGCGATCTTCGGGGTGCCGTAGTTGTTCATCAGCGCGGCGTTCCACCGGTGCTGAATCTCGGCTGTGCTCATGGTTTCACTCCGTTCGAACTTCCCTGCGCGGGCGTGACCATCGTGCCGATGCCCTCGCCGGTGAACAGTTCCAGCAACACCGAATGCGGTACGCGCCCGTCGATCACGTGCGCGGAGGGCACCCCGGACTCGACCGCGCGCAGGCAGGCTTCCATCTTGGGGACCATGCCCGCATCCAGGCTCGGCAGCAACTCGGCGAGCTCATCGGTGTCGATGCGGGTGGTCAGCGAGGAGCGGTCGGGCCAGTTGGTGTACAGCCCTTCGACATCGGTGAGGATGACGAGTTTCTCCGCGCCGATGCCCTGGGCCAGGGCGGCCGCGGCGGTGTCGGCGTTGATGTTGTGCACCACCCCGTCCGCGTCCGGGGCGATGGTGGAGACCACCGGAATGCGCCCGGCGGCAATGAGATCGAGCACCGCGTCCGGGTTCACCTCGGTGACGTCGCCGACCAGGCCGATATCGGTTGCCTCGCCGTCCACGTCCACGGTGCGCCGGGTGGCGGTGAACAGGCCGGCGTCCTCACCGGAGATACCGACCGCGTACGGGCCGTGCGCGTTGATCAGCCCGACCAGCTCGCGGCCGACCTGACCGAACAGCACCATGCGGACCACGTCCATGACCTCGGGGGTGGTGACGCGGAAGCCGCCGCGGAATTCCCCCTGCAGGCCCAGCCTTTTCAGCATGGCGCTGATCTGCGGCCCGCCGCCGTGCACGACGACCGGGTGCACCCCGACGGTGCGCAGGAACGCCATGTCGGCGGCGAACGCCCGCTTCAGCTCATCGTCGATCATGGCGTTGCCACCGTATTTGACGACCACGACCTTGTCCCGGAAGCGCTGCAGCCACGGCAGCGCGTCGGCCAGGACGTGCGCCTTGTCCAGCGCCGTGAGTTGTTCGTGCGCGGCGGTCATGAGCTGTACGCCGAATTCTCCACGACGTATCCGATGGACAGGTCGGTCGTGCGGATGGTGGCGGCGCCGTCGCCGAGTCCGAGATCGACCAGCACGGTGATGTCCGGGCCGGACAGGTCCACCTCGCGGGCGCCCGGCGCGCCCATGCCGTCGACGCACACCGGCTTTCCGTTGAACGACACCGAGATCCTGTCGGGATCGAGTTCGATCGGCGCGATGCCGATGGTGGCCAGCACGCGGCCCCAGTTCGGGTCCGAGCCGAAGAACGCGGTCTTGACCAGGCTGTCACGGGCGATGATGCGCGCGCCGATGAGCGCCTCGTCCTCGCTGACCGCGCCGGTGACGGTGATGTGCACCCGCTTGGTGACGCCCTCGGCGTCGGCCATGAGCTGCTCGGCCAGATCGTCGCAGACCGCCAGCACGGCCGCGTCCAGCTCGTCCTGCGACGGGGTGACGCCGCTGGCGCCGTTGGCCAGCAGCAGCACGGTGTCGTTGGTGGAGCAGGAGCCGTCCACGTCGAGGCGGTCGAAGCTCAGGCGGGTGGCGTTGCGCAGCGCGGTGTCGAGCTGTTCGGGGGTCGCGGCCGCGTCGGTGGTCAGCACCACCAGCATGGTGGCCAGCGACGGGGCGAGCATGCCCGCGCCCTTGGCCATGCCGCCCACGTTCCACTTGTCGGTGTGGTGGAAGGCGGCTTCCTTGGGCACGGTGTCGGTGGTCATGATGGCGCGTGCGGCTTCCGCGCCGCCCTGCAGGCCGCCGCCCATCTCGTGCACGATCTCGGTGATGGCGGGGATCAGCTTCTCCATCGGGAGGCGGTCGCCGATGAGACCCGTTGAGCAGACCGCGATCTCGCCCGCGCCGGTCTCGGTGCCCCAGTTGCTCAGGGCCTTCGCGAGTTCCTCGGCGGTGGCGTGGGTGTCTTGGAAACCGCCCGGGCCCGTACAGGCGTTGGCCCCACCGGAATTGAGGATGACCGCCCGCAGCTGCCCGTCGCGCAGCACCTGCTGGGACCACAGCACCGGTGCGGCCTTGACCTTGTTACGGGTGAACACCCCGGCGGCCGCGTACTCCGGTCCCTCGCTGAACACCAGCGCCAGATCGGGCTTGCCGCTGGCCTTGATGCCCGCGGTGATGCCGGCCGCGCGGAAGCCCAGCGGCGCGGTAACGCCCTGGGTCCGGACCAGCTTGCCGTCATTGCTCGATGTCACGGTGCCACTCCTACGGTGGAAAGTCCTGCGGTCTCGTCGATTCCGAGAGCCAGATTCATGGATTGGACGGCCGCGCCCGCGGTGCCCTTGGCCAGATTGTCGATCGCGCCGATCACGACCAGCACCCCGGCGGCCTCGTCCACGGCCACCTGCAGGGTCACCGCGTTGGAACCCAGGACCGAACCGGTCTGCGGCAGTATGCCTTCGGGCAGCAGGTGTACGAAAGGCTCGTCCGCGTAAGCCTTCTCGTAGACGGCGCGAGCGGCGGCGGCGTCCACGCGCACCGGCGCGGTGCAGGTGGCCAGGATGCCGCGCGGCAGCGGGGCCAGCACGGGGGTGAAGGACACCGCGACGTCCTGTCCGCTCGCGGCCTTCAGGTTCTGCTCGATCTCCGGGGTGTGCCGGTGCGCGCCCGCGATGCTGTACGCGCGCAGCGAGCCCATGACCTCCGAGCCCAGCAGGCCCACGTCGAGCTTGCGGCCCGCGCCCGAGGTTCCGCTCACCGCAACCACATTCACGGTCGGTTCGATGATGCCCGCCGCGACGGCCGGGGCCAGCGCGATACTGGCGACGGTCGGGTAGCAGCCGGGGACCGCGATCCGGGTCACGCCGCGCAGGCGGTCGCGCCCGCCCGGCAGTTCGGGCAGGCCGTACGGCCAGGTGCCCGCGTGGGGGGTGCCGTAGTACTTCTCCCAGGCCGCGCCGTCGGTGAGCCGGAAGTCCGCGCCGCAGTCGATGATCACGGTGGATTCGGGCAGGGCCTGGGCGAGCGCGGCGGACTGCCCGTGCGGCAGGCCGAGGAACACCACGTCGTGCCCGGCGAGTTCGTCGACGGTGGTCGGGCGCAGGATGCGATCGGCCAGCGGCAGCAGATGCGGCTGCAGATGGCCGAGCGCGGTGCCGGCATTGGATCCGGCGGTCAGCGCGCCGATCTCGAGTCGCCCGTCGCGGTAGGCCGGATGGCCCAGCAACAGTCGCAGGACCTCACCGCCCGCGTACCCACTCGCACCAGCGACCGCGACCCGCACCGTGGGCCCACCAGAGGTATCCGCCATGTGATGATTATGCACGACTGTGCAAGCTCATTCACAGCCGGGTGCGATTCCGTGCCTGATTCACCCGTGAATCTGACAGTTTCCGCACGTTCCGGCACACTCGATGAAGCCATGTACGACGACGACACCGCCCCCATCCCGGCCGTACGCACCGGTTCCGACGCCCGGCCCGCCGCCGAATCCACCCGCCCGCCATCGCGGCGCTCCCGCCATACCCGGCCCACCTCACACCGCAGGGCCGCCGGGAGCGGCCGCCTACGGATGGCCGGGCGGGTGCTGGCGGCGCTCGCGGCGGTCCTGGTGCTGGGCATCACCGGGGCGGGCTGGTACGGGGAGAACAGCCTCGAGGGCGGCTTCGCGCGCTCGGAGGTGATCCCGGAAGAAGACCGGAGCCTGGACGGCGACATCAATATCCTGCTCATCGGCCTGGACACCCGAAAAGACCTCGACGGCAACGATCTACCCAAGGCCATCCTGGACGAACTCCACGCGGGCGACGGCTCCGAGGGCGGTTACAACGCCAATTCGCTCATCCTCGTGCATATTCCGAAAGATATGCGCTCGATCACCGCGTTCTCCATCCCGCGCGACGACTACGTGGCGGTCAGCGGCATCCCCGGCTACACCAACGTGAAGATCAAAGAGGCGTACGGGCTCAAGAAGTACGCGGCCGAGGAGAAGCTGAAGGCGCAGGGCATGACCGACAAGGTCGAGCTCGAACGCGAGGGCCGTGAAGCCGGGCGGGCCTCGATCGTGCAGACGGTCAAGGCGCTCACCGGCGTTCCGATCAATCGCTTCGCCGAGGTGTCGCTGGCCGGCTTCTACCACCTGGCCGACGCCCTGGGCGGGGTGGACGTGTGCCTGAACAAGGCCGTCGACGACAGCTACTACTCCGGCGCGGTGTTCCCGGCCGGCCGCCAGCACCTGGACGCCGGGCAGGCGCTGGCCTTCGTGCGCCAGCGGCACGGCCTGGAGAACGGCGACCTGGATCGCACGCACCGGCAGCAGGCCTTCCTCACCTCGGTCGCCAACTCGCTGAAATCCAAAGGCACCATTACCAATCCGGGCAAGCTCAAGGCCCTGATGGACGTGGCGCACAAGGACGTGGTGCTCTCGGACGGCTGGAGCCTGACCGAGTTCATCACCACCCTGGGCCGCGCGGGCTCGCCCACCGTGGAGTTCAACACCCTGCCGGTGCTGCGCTACGACAACATCAACGGCCAGGACGTGAACATCGTCGATCCGGTCGCGATCCGCAAACAGGTGCGCGCGGCCTTCGGCGTGGCCGAGCCGCCGGTGGTGAGCGCGCCGACCACGATGCCGGTGAGCACCCTGGACGTGGTCAACGCCGGCACCACACCCGGCCTGGCCGCGAAGATCTCCAAGAGCCTGGGCGCCAAGGGATTCCCGACCGGCGATGTCTCGAGCGCCACCTACTCCGACGGCACCTCCACCGCCGTGCTCTACGGCGCCGGCGCGGAGACCGACGCCCAGCAGCTGAGCCAGATGCTCAGCGGCATAACGGCTTCCGCCTCGGACAACGTGCCACCCGGGCACGTGAAACTGGTGATCGGCGCCGACTTCGAGGTCCCCGAGGCCCTGGACCCGGCGGCCGCGGCCAACGCCGCCTCCGGAACGACCACCACGACGACAACCCCCACCACGACGACCTCCGGCACCCCCGACGCCGGCAAGTCGGTCACCACCACGATCGGCGACGGCATCCCCTGCGTGAACTGAGCGCCGGCCGTGCCCACGCGCGACGACGGGCCCGAAAACCCAACGGCGGTAGCGGTTCCCGGCGCGGCCGGGCGGGCGAAGTGGGGGCGGTAGGGATCGAACCTACCGTGCGTGAGCACCTGTTTTACAGACAGGTTGAGCCACCAGGCTCCTCGCCCCCGCGGGCTGCGGCATGAAAAAGGGCCGCTCCGTGTGCTTTTCAGCGCGCAGGCGGCCCGTGCGGATCGAGGTGGAGCACCCTCACGAACGGCCGCGGATACAGCGATAGCGCGCACGAGCGGAGTCGAGCACCGAGATGATCCTGATCACCGTCGTTCCTTTCGCGTTCGCCGGGTGTGCCCACACGCTAACACCCCCGGTACGCAGGCCGACAGCGATTAATTCGGGGCTGCGACCGGCACCAGGGAGTAGATGCACCAGTGCCGGCGCGGCAGCTCGAAGCGGAAGACATGGGTGGTCATCTCGACCCATTCGCCGGTCTCGGGCGAGCGCACGGCGATCGGGCGGCGGGGCTGGTCGTCGGACGGAATGTCGCTCGCGCGGAACCGATCCCAGTCCGGGGAGTGTTCGGCGAACAGCCGGGTCAGTTGTTCGATGCGGGCCGGCTCGACGAGGCCGGGCGCCATGTGCCGGAAGGCGTGCACGACGCTGTGGGTTTCGCGCTCCCAGTCGCGCAGCGCCACCCGGGCGCGCGGGTCGAGCAGCATCCACTCCATGACGTTCGCCCCGGGTCCCAGGCCCGGGAAGACCCGCAGATAGGCATCGTTGGCGGCGACCACATCCAGCGCGGGCACGGTCTGATAGCACGCGGGGTAGGGCAGGCTGTGCAGGAAAGCCATTTCGGCCGCGTCGGGAGCGCCCTCGTCGGCGATATGGGCGCTCAGCTCCGGCTGCAACACCTTGGCCGCGTGATCGCGATACTGCACCGGGACATCCAGGGCGTCGAACAGCGCGCCCAGCGCGGTCGGGGTGGGTGGGCGCGTGCCCTGTTCCAGTTTCTGGATCAGGGCCTCCGAGACCCCGGCACGCCTGGCCAGCTCGGCCCGGGTGAGCCCGGCGCTCTCCCGCGCCTCACGCAGATAGCTCGCGATCGCCAGGTGTGCGTCGGCCATACCGCTACCTCCCGCGAAATCGCTGTGTACTGGGACTCGAGGTCGAATCTACCGCCCCGGGCAGTTCACCCGGCAACCGCCATTACCCGACCCAGACAGCATTGCCAAACCGGGCGACTGGGACAAATTGGGACAGGCCCGAGCCTTGACGGCGGACCGGTGAAATCGCGATGCTCTCCAAGCCGTGCACTGCTGTTCGGCCATACCGGATGCCAGCGGAGGGGACGGCACGAAGGTCCGCATCGCCGATCACGATGCGCGACGGATTCGTGCCGCGGGGCATCCGACGCGACGGGCCGGCCCGACACCGGCCCGCCGTGCGTATCGACCCGCGGTCGGTGGTGCAACGCCGCCCCACCGACCGCGGATCGACGCGTACGGGACGGGACGGGACGGGACGGGACGGCATTCGGGGACGGGCACACGCGGGGGGCGCGGCGACGGGCACGCGTGCGAGCGCTCAGTCGCTCGTCCAGACGGCGAGTTCGCCGCCCGGCATGCACACCACCAGATAGCGGCCCGGATCGGTCACGGTCCAGGCCTCGAAGAAGCGGTCGGGCTCGACCACGAGGCGCTGACCGGAATCCAGGTCGATCCGCAGCTCGCCGTCGGATTCGACCGTGGCGGAGACGATTACGCCGTCGACAGCCTCGGTGAGATCGTCCACGCGGGTCTCCCCGGCAAGCCGGTGCGAGACAGAACCGGCGGCGCGGTGCACCACCAGTTCACTCTCCACGCGTATCTCGTACGCGCCCGCGGTCAGCACTATGACGTGCGGCCCCGAGGACCGCACCCGTAGCTGTTCTCCGGTGATCGGCAGGTCCATCGGCTCGCCTCCCGCGGGTCGACGCCCCGGCGCGCGGCCGGGGCGTCACTAGGGTTACTTGGTCGCCTCCGTCAGGACACCGATGACCTGATCGGAGAGGAAGAACGGCTCCAGCCGCTCGCGAACGAGCTTGGCCAGCACGCCGTTTCGCTTGGCGGCGTCGACAACGGCGGGGCCGTAGCGCAGGATCTCGCCGGCGATGTCATCGCCGGACAGACCCAGCTCGGGCAGGATCGCGGCCAGGGTGTGATCGCCGTACTTCTCGAAGAAGACCTCCACGCCCTGATCGAGAAGGACGCCGAAGTACTCCTTCTCCCGGGTGGTCAGCGCGATGCGGTAGATGATCAGCGCCAGGTCCTTCAGATCCTGCTGCGTGAGGTAGTCGCGCAGCCCGCTCACCGGCTCACCGGCGTGCAGATCCCAGAACTCCATGGCGGCGTCGTGCACGGGGGCATCGCGCAGCATCTCGCGAATGGCGTTGTTGGTTCGCTTGAGCGCGAATTGCGCGCCCTTACCGGCCATCTCGCCCAGGAAGGTGCCGTCGCCGGTGGCCTTCTCGGCGGCCTTGGCGGCGGACTTGGCAGCGGAGGTGCCGAACGAGACCAGCGAGCCCAGGCCCGGGATCTTGTTCGCCATCTGCCGGTTGCTCTCCATGAAGTCCGAGATCAGCTTGTCCACGAACTTGGAGGCCACGGTCGCGACCAGCGGGCTCTCGGTGAGCCGCTCCAGGATGCGCTCCTGGGCCTGGTGCATGGCGAAGATCTTCTCCAGCAGCTGCTCGACCGGCTCCCGGTCGACCACGTCGCCGAGGGTGTAGTCGTTGTTGGCGGCGATGTCGTCGTAGAGCGCGGGCGCGAGCGCGCCGACCATCTCCCCGAGCACCGGGCTGCCGCCGATCAGTTCGACGATCCTGCGCACGGTCTCCTTGGCCTGATCCACCTCGACCACGTCTCGGAAGATGATGGTGTCGGCCACGCCGATCACCGCCTCCACGTCGCGGGCGATCACCTCGGCGAAGCGGTCACCCGTCACCTCGGCGACAATGAAGTCGACCTGCAGGTCGAGCAGCCGTTCGGCGATTTCACGCGGCTCGGTCATACGATTCCACCCATCGTTTCGAAGCGGAGTGCCCGAGATCAGTCGGAATCGTTGCCGTGCACCGACTTTCGAATCTGTTCCAGGCGCTCCCGCGCGGCTTTCTCCCGCGCGTCCCACTGTTCGTCGACGCTGCGGCCCACCGGTGTCTGCCGATCGAGTTCGTTCATCCCCTGGGCGGTGCCGTAGCGCTGCTCGACCTTATCCCGAACTGACTCGAAAGTAGGGACACCGCTGTTCGTATATCCGCCGATCCCCGGTGAGCTGGGCATACCCGTCGGCGGTACCGGTCCGCCGGTGACCATCGCACCCAGCTCGACCTGCCCGAATGTATCGGGAACCGCGGGCCCCGCGCTCGACGGCGGGATGTCCGAGGACAGATCCGTGTCCGGAGTCACATCGGTGACGTTGGGTGAATGACCGACGGTCGCGGCCACCGCGATCGCCACCGCGTGCAGTTCGGCGAGCCCGGCGCGGCCGTCGGTGGCCGCGCCCACCACCGCCGCGAGCTCGGCATCGCTCAGACCCGCCAATTGCGCCGCCAGATTACTGGAATCGCTCATATCGACCAGGCTACGCAGCCGGGCGGCGCCATCGGCGGAAATCCGCCGGGCCTGCGGTTTCGCGGCCCGGCGGCGTTCTCAGAAGCGCACCCGGCGCTGTTCGACCCGGCGCAGCAGATCGTGCACCCGGGGATCGGCGGTCAGCGCCCGATCCAGGGCCACGTTCACCAGGCCGCGCAGCATCGCGTACGGCATCCAGCCCAGCGGCGCGATGGTGCGCGGGGCCCGGCGCTCGATGCCGTCGGCGATGATCTCGGCCGCGCGTTCGGAGCTGATCCGCACGCTCAGCGGCCAGGGCAACAGGTCGTCCAGCTCGGCGCCGAGTTCGTCGCGATCGAGGGTGGCCCGGGTCATCTCGGTCTGCACGATGCCGAAGTACGCGATGCCGGCCGTGGCGCCCCACGGCGCGAGTTCGACCCGCAGCGCCCGGCCGAGCTGCTCCACCGCCGCCTTGCTGATCATGTACGGCGCGCCGGCCATGCCGGGGGCGAAGGCGGCGCACGAGGACACCACCACCACGTGCCCGCGCGCGTTCACGATGTGGTCCAGCGCCGGGCGCACGGTGTTGAACACACCGGTCAGGTTCACCCCGAGCACACGATCGAAATCCGCGCCGTCCATGGTGCGCAGGGTGGCCGGGCGCGGCACCACACCGGCGTTGGCGACCACCACGTCCAGGGTGCCGAAGTGCTCGACGGCGCGAATCACGGCCTGGCGCATGGCGTCTCGATCCGTCACGTCGGCGGCGACGGCCAGGGCGCGCTTGCCGAGCCGGTGCGCCATGGCGTCGACGGCGTGCCGGTCGATGTCCACCAGCACCACACGCGCGCCGCGTTCGTGCAGCAGCAGCGCCAGGTCGTGCCCGATGCCCTGTCCCGCCCCGGTGATGAGCACCGTCTGCCCGTTGACCCGATTCGCGGCCGGCGAATTGGGGGACAGCAGTCCCAGCAATGACAACATCACTTGCTCACCTCGTACGATTCACTGTCGAATGCGGCTGTGCGACGACGATATTGGAAGCTCCAGTTGGGGTAGAGCCCGGCATTGAGTCCGTCGGCGGTGGTGTAGTAACTCTGGCAGCCGCCGGTGAGCCAGACCGTGGCGGTGCTGCGGCGCGCCATCTCCGCCAGGAACGCCTGCTGCACCCGGGGACGAACCTCCACGCGACGGGCGCCGGTGGCGCGCAACTGCTTCAAGGCGTCGACGATGTAGGCGATCTGCGACTCGATCATGAAGATGGCGGACTGGTTGCCCGCCGCCCCGAACGGGCCGAGCGTGCAGAAGAAGTTCGGGAATCCGGCGACCGCCACACCCAGGTAGCTCTGCGGCTGTTTGTCGTAGAGCTGCGCCAGACTGCGGCCGTCGGTTCCGATGTAGCTGTCGTACGCGGTGGGGATGGAGGTGAATCCGGTGCCGAACACGATCGTGTCGACCTCGTGTTCGGTGCCGTCGCGCAGCACGATGGAGTGCGGGCGCACCTCGGCGATGCCGGTGGTGATCACCTCCACGTTGGGCTGATCCAGGGCCGGGAAGTAGGCGTCGGAGAAGATGGCGCGCTTGCAGCCGATGACGTAGTCGGGCAGCAGTTTCGCGCGCAGGGCCCGATCGCGAACCTGGCGTTGCAGCTGCCAGCGGCCCAGCGCCTCGTAGGGGTGACGGAACCGCTGATCGACCAGGGAGATGAGCCCGAAGGTCTCGATGGCGGAATAGAACCCGCCGCGAATCAGGCGCTGGGCCAGCGGAACACGCTCGAGTAGCAGGCGCTCGAGGCCCGAGGTGTGCCGGTCCATGCGCGGCACGATCCAGGGCGCGGACCGCTGAAACAGCAGCAGCTCGCGCACGCGGGGCTGGATCTCCGGCACGAACTGAACCGCGGACGCGCCGGTGCCGATGACCGCGACCCGCTCGCCCGTGAGATCGTGGTCGTGATCCCAGTGCAGGGAGTGGAAAGCCTTGCCCGCGAACGTCTCCAGGCCCGGCAGCGCGGGGTACTTGGCCTCGGCGAAGATGCCGGTGGCCGAGAGCAGGAAGTCCGCGGTGAGCGGGCCGTGACTGGTGGCCAGGTGCCAGCGGGACTCGTCCTCGTCCCAGCGGGCGTGCAGCAGTTCGACGCCGAAACGCATGTGCCGCAGCACATCGTGCTCGGTCGCCACCGCCCGCAGGTATTCCAGGATCTCGCGCTGCTGACCGTAGGTGCGCGACCACTTCGGGTTCGGCGCGAACGAGTAGCTGTACAGGTGCGACGGCACGTCGCAGGCCGCGCCCGGGTAGGTGTTGGCCTGCCAGGTGCCGCCGAGGTCGGCCGCGCGTTCGAGGATGACCAGATCCTCGAATCCCGCCTCGCGCAACTTGATCGACAGGCCGATGCCGCCGAAGCCGGCGCCGATGATGACGATGGGCGTGTGTTCGACCGTGGAGGTCATCGCCTTCGAGTTCCCTTCGCTCACAGGTCGAGCACCAATTCGTCGCCGGCCGCGCGCGAGACGCACAGCAGCATGCGGTCCGCCCGAGCCGATTCCGAGAGCAGCCGATCGCGATGATCGATCGCCCCGGCGAGCACCCCGACCTCGCAGGAGCCGCAGAAGCCCTGCTGGCAGGAGTAGGCCACATCGGGCAGCTGCCGCCGGACCGCGCTCAGCGCGGTCTCGTCCGCACCCACCCGCACGGTCCGCCCGCTGCGGTTCAGCGTGAGCCCGAATTCCCGGCCGCCGACCACCGGGAGCGCCGAAAAGCGTTCGGTGTGCAGCGATCCGGTGGGGTTGAGCTCGAACATGCACGCCTGCGCGGCGGCCAGCATGGGCGGCGGTCCGCACACGTACACGGCCGCCCCCGGCGCGGCCGTGGCGAGCAGCTCGGCCACATTCGGCGGACCGTGTTCCTCGTCCGCGAGCACCAGCGCGTCCGGGACGACATCCCGGAACGGCATGGAAGCGAGCGAGCGCCCGGTGTAGACCAACCGCCCCCGCGACCCGGCCGCGAGCGCCATCGGCAGAATCGGCGTGATACCGATCCCGCCCGCCAGGAACAGGTAGGACGGCGCGTCCACGAGCGTGAAGGCGTTGCGCGGCCCGCGAATTCGCAGCCGGTCCCCCACCCACAGCGCGTCGTGGATCTCGGCCGAGCCGCTGCCGTCCGGAATCCGCCGGACCGCGATGCGATACCGGTAGCGGTCGGCCGGATCACCGCACAGCGAGTACTGCCGCTGCTTACCCGAGGGCAGAAAGACATCCAGGTGCGCGCCGGGCCGCCAGCTCGGCAGCGGCCGGCGATCGGCGGCGTAGAGCGACAGGCTCACCACCCCGTCCGCCTCGATCGTGCGCGCGCCGACGACCATATCCAGGTCGAATCCGCCGCGCCGCACCGGATTCGAGCGCGAGAGCACGGGGGCGGCGGGGCCGGAGACGAAGACCTTCAGGTACGCGTCCATCACCGAGCCGAGCAGCCGGAGCCCGGCCCCCGGGCCGGTCGTCCTCGACACCGCCGTCCCGGATCCGGCCGGCGCCGTGGGACGGCTCGCACCCGGCTTCGCCGCCGCGTAACTTCCGTCCGCGGCAGGAACGTGGGGACCCCCACCTCGCATCGCATCCACGCGACCGCCTCGCGGTGTCGCGACGACCCCCGCGCCCGTCCCGGCCGCATCGTCGAGGCCGTGCTCCGCGGGTACCCCCGCCATCACCGGGCCGCCCGGGCCGCGGGCGAGTGGGCGAGGTAGCGCAGGGCGTTGTCCATCGGACCCAATTGGGAGGGATGGAAGCCGGGGCGCAGGTAGCGCGGAAGCTCGGTGAAAAATACTGTCCAGCTAGGGATTACGCCGCGCTTGGTGGCGTCGAGGAACTGCCGGCCCCAGGAGCGGCCCTTGTCCGGGGTCGGGTCCTTGCGGTAGAGGTAGCCCGCCGAGACGATGAACAGCGGCAGCAGGGTGGCGCTGGCCAGGATCGCGGTCCGCGCCTTGCGCGCGTAACTCCCGTCCACGTGCATGAAGGCGTCGTAGACGACGCTGCGGTGCTCGACCTCCTCCGCGCCGTGCCAGCGCACCAGATCCAGCATGGCCGGGTGCATGCCCTTGGCCTCGAGGATGTCGGCTTCCAGGAGCCATTCGCCGAGCACCGCGGTGTAGTGCTCCATGCCGGCGAACAGGCCGAGCCGTTCCTTGAGCCATTCCTGCTTGGCGCGCCCGGCGAGCCCGTGGTCGCCGAGAATCCGGTCCACCAGCCAGGCGATGGCGTCGACGTAGGTATCGACGTCCAGCCCGATATCGCGCAGATGATTCCGTGCGGCCTCGTGGCTGCTGGCGTGCATGGATTCCTGGCCGACGAAGCCGGTCACCTCCTCCCGCAGGCGCTCGTCGTCGATGTACGGCAGCGCCTCGGCGAGCGCGGCGGCCATGGCGCGCTCCCCTTCCGGCAGCACCAGGTGCATCACATTGACGATGTGCGTGGCCAGGGCCTCGCCCGGAATGTAGTGCATGGGAACGGATTCGAAGTCGAAGTGCACATCGCGCGGAGCGATGGCGTGTGCTTCGTCGCGGTACTGGCGCCGCGTTGCGCCGTCCTGATCGACCATGTGTCGAACCGTACAGTGCAACAAATAGCATTGCAATGTTGCAGCAACAGATCGCTCCAGATTGTTGCAGTTCGCCTCGATTTTGCTAGCGTTGAACCGTGCCGACCGCCTCGAACACCCCCGCGAGCCGCGTTACCGAAGATGATCGGACCCTGATCCTGGACGCCGCGCTGCGCCAATTCGAACGCGTCGGGGTCAAGAAGACGACCCTGGAGGACGTCGCCCGCGAAGCCGGGGTCGACCGAGTGACGGTTTACCGCCGCATCGGCTCCCGCGACGACCTGGTCCAGGCGGTGTTCAATCGCGAAGTGGGCCTGGTGCTCACCGACCTGGCGCAGATCCCCGACCGCCACGACACCCTCGACGGCATGCTGGTCGAACTGTTCCTGGGGGTCCTCACGCACTGGCGCGAACATCCGGTCGCCACCCGCATGCTGACCCTGGAACCCGACCGCGTGCTGACCAAACTCAGCGTCGAGGGCAGCGAGGTCTTCACCCTCGCGGTGGGCGTCACCGCCGCGCTGCTGGAGAACGCGGTCGAGCGCGGGCTACTGGCCCCGGCGGACGATCTGACCACGCGCGCGGAAATCGTGTGCCGCCTGGTGCATTCGCTGATCCTGCTGCCGCGGGCCACCATCGCGCTGGACACCCGCGAGCAGATCGAGGGTTTCGCCCGGACCTACCTGCTGCCGATCGTGGCGCCGACCCACTGAGCCAGCGCACCGGACCAGCCCGGAATGGCGACCAGATCGTTGTGGCCGCCACCGGGATAGATGATGAGCTCCTTGGGCTCGGGCGCGGCCGCGAACAGCGCGCGGCCCATGCGCACCGGCAGCAACTCGTCGGAGTCCCCGTGCATGACCAGCACCGGGCAGGACAGCCGCCGGATGCGCTCGATGCTGGGATAGGCGTTGGGCACGAACATCTTCGGCAGGAACGGGTACACCGCCCCGGCGGCATCGCGCAGTCCGGTGAAGGTGGACATCAGCACCATGGCGGCGGGCGGATGGGCGGTCGCCAACTCCAGGAGCACGCCCCCGCCGAGCGACTTCCCCAGGTAGACAACCTTTCCGGAATCTATCCCGGGCTGGGCCAGCAGCGCTTCGCGGGCCGCGCGGGCATCGAGGTAGGTGCCGCGCTCCCCGGGACGGCCGGTGCTGCGGCCGAATCCGCGATAGTCGAACACCAGCACGTCGAACCCGGCCGCCGAGAGCATGGCCAGGATCGGCGAGCGATCCCCGATATTGCCGGCATTGCCGTGCGCGAACAGCAGGTGCCCCAGCGGTTTTCCGGCCGCGCGCACGAACCAGGCGTTGACGGTCTCACCGTCCGCCGTCGGCAGGTACAGATCCTCGTACGCCAGCCCGAAGTCCGCGGGCGTCATGACGATGCGACGCCCCGGGTGATAGGTCAGGGCATTGAGGACGGGGGTGGCCGGATGTCGCATGTGTTCTTTCCTACCTCGCGAATCGGCGATGGCCCGCCGCGACACCCGTGAGCGCCCGCGACGGGCCATCGCCCGAACTCGAATCGCTATCCGCGCAGCACCGCGCCGACCGTGTCGGCCGCGGCGGCGACCGCGGCGTCACGGGCCGCGCTCGCCTCGTCCTCGGTGAGGGTGCGATCGGCGGCCCGGAAGCGCAGCGCGTAGGTCAGGGACTTGCGGCCCTCGCCCGCCTGCGCGCCCTCGTACACGTCGAAGAGCGAGATCTTCTCGAGCAGCTCGCCCGCGCCACCGCGCAGCGCGCTCTCCACGGCCGCGGCCGGAACCGACTTCTCCACGCTCACCGACACGTCCTGCAGCACCGCCGGGAAGGCGGAAACCACGGGGGCGGGCCGCAATTCGCGCACCGGCAGGGCATCGAGGTCGATTTCCACCGCGCAGGTGCGCGGCGGCAGGCCCGACCGCTCGAGCACGGCCGGATGCAGTTCACCGGCGTGACCGACGACGACGCCGTCCACCACCAGCTCCGCGCAACGGCCCGGATGCCACGGCAGGTACGCCGCGGCCCGGCGCTCGATGACGACGTTGGCGGCATCGGCCACGGCGTCCACGAGCGCGAAAGCATCACTCGCCTCGACGATCCGGCCCTGGCCCCACGGGCCCTTCGGCTCGCGGCGACCGGTCAGCACGACCGCGATCTGCACCGGCTGGTGCGGCAGCGAGGCGTCGAGTCCGGCGATCTCGGCGTCGGTGGGCCGCCGGTCCACCGGCAGCAGCCCGACCGGCGCGGTCTGCGGCGTGGCCTGCACGACCTGCGCGATGCCGTAGATGGCGAGGTCGCGCTCACCGCGAGAGATGTTGCGGGCGGCCACTTCCAGCAGTCCGGGCAGCAGGGTGGAGGCCAGCTCGGGGCGATCGGCATCCAGGGGGTTGAGCACACGCAGGGTGTTGCGGCGGGCGTCGTCCTGCGGCAGGCCCCAGGTGTCGAAGACCTCGCGGGACATGAAGACCGGCGGCGGCACCTCGACGCAGCCCTCGAACGCCAGCGCCCGGCTCACCGCGCGGCGGCGGCGCTGTTCGGGGGTCAGGCCGCGACCGGCCGGGGCGGCCGGCAGCACGGACGGAATCTTGTCCAGCCCCTCGAGCCGCAGCACCTCCTCCACCAGATCGACGGGCTGGGTGAGGTCGGGCCGCCAGCTCGGCGGGGTCACCGACAGTTGCGGGTGCCCGGCCTCGCTGACCCCGACCTCGACCGCGCAGCCCACCTGCTGCAGGCGACGCGTGGACGCGCCGGGCTCGTAGTGCACGCCGGCCACGCGGTCGGCCAGGTCGATGTCCATGGTGATGACGGGCGCGGCGGGAACCGGCACCCGTACGTCGGTGAGCACGGATTCGACCGTGCCACCGGCGATCTCGGCGAGCAGCGTGGCCGCGCGATCGAGTGCGGCGATATTGAGCTCGGGATCCACCACGCGCTCGAACCGGCGGCTCGCCTCCGAGCCCAGCTTGTGCCGGCGCGCGGTGCGGGCCACGGCGATCGGGTTCCAGGTGGCGGCCTCGAGCACGATGTCGGTCGATTCCCCGCCGACCTCGGTGCTCGCGCCGCCCATGATCCCGGCCAGGGAGATGACGCCGGAATCGTCGGCGATCACCACGTCCTCGGCGTCGAGGGTGCGCTCGACGCCGTCCAGGGTGCGCAGGGTCTCGCCCTTGCGCGCGCGGCGCACCACGAGGCCGCCCGCGACCTTGACCGCGTCGAAGGCGTGCAGCGGCTGGCCCAGTTCGAGCATGACGTAGTTGGTGACGTCGACCGCCGGAGAGATCGGGCGCACGCCCGAGAGCAGCAACCGGCGCTGCAACCACCAGGGGCTCAACGCCTTCGGGTCCACACCGGTCACCCGGCGCACCGCGAAACGGGTGCACAGCGACTCGGGCTCGAGCGTGACGGGCCAGGCCGGCGCGTCGGCGTCGGGCAGCAGGCGCACCGCCGGATCGCTGAACTCCAGGTCGAAGCCGCAGGCCAGGTCGCGGGCCAGGCCGCGAGCGGAGAAGGCGTAGCCGCGGTCCGGGGTGATGGCCAGCTCGATGACGGTGTCGTCCAGGCCCAGCAGCGCGTTGGCGTCGGCGCCCGGCTCGGCGGTGCCCGGGCGGAGCACCAGGATGCCGTTGGCGTCCTTGCCGATGCCGAGCTCGGCGACCGAGCAGATCATGCCGTTGCTGGTGTGCCCGTAGGTCTTCCGCGATGTGATCGTGAAGCCGCCGGGCAGCACGCCGCCGGGCAGGATCACCACGACCAGGTCACCGACCGCGAAATTGCTCGCGCCGCAGACGATCTCCTGGAGCTCCGGATTGCCGACGTCGACCTTGCAGAAGCGGATCGGCTTCTTGAACTCGGTCAGCTCGGTGATCTCGGCGACCCGGCCCACCACCAGCGGGCGCTCGATATCGCCGTCGATCCGCTCGAGCGAGTCGACCTCTTCGACCTCCAGGCCGACCCGGACGAAACCCGCGTCGAGCTCGTCCGGCGTCACCGACCACTCGGGGGTGGTGCGCTGCAGGATTTCCGTCAGCCAGGACTGCGCTACTCGCACTTGACGTTTCGCTTTCCGTGTTCAGGGGATGGGAAGTGTGGCGCGCTAGGACTGGATGCCGAAGGGCAGCGTGAAGCGCACGTCGCCCTCGACGATGTCGCGCATGTCCGACAGTCCGTTGCGGAACTGCAGGGTGCGCTCCAGACCCATGCCGAACGCGAATCCGGTGTACACCTCCGGATCGATCCCGCTGGCGATGAGCACCTTCGGGTTGACCATGCCGCAGCCGCCCCACTCGACCCAGCCCGGTCCGCCCTTCTTGTCCTCGAACCACACGTCCACCTCGGCCGACGGCTCGGTGAACGGGAAGAAGCTGGGACGCATGCGCGTGGTGGTGTTCGGGCCGAACAGCGCGCGCGCGAACGAATCCAGGGTGCCCTTGAGGTGCGCCATGGTCAGGCCCTTGTCGATGGCCAGACCCTCGACCTGCGAGAACACCGGGGTGTGCGTGGCATCGAGCTCATCGGTGCGGAAGGTCCGGCCCGGGCACACCACGTAGATCGGCAGCTCGCGCGTGAGCATGGATCGCACCTGCACCGGGGAGGTGTGAGTGCGCAGCACCTGGCGCGAGCCCTCGGGCGCGATGTGGAAGGTGTCCTGCATCGTGCGCGCGGGATGATCGGGCAGGAAGTTCAGGGCGTCGAAGTTGAAGTGCTCGGTCTCGACCTCGGGACCCTCGGCGACCTCCCAGCCCATGCCGACGAAGACGTCGGCCACGCGCTCGGAGAGCACGGCGATGGGGTGGCGCGCGCCGGCGGGCGCGCGGCGGGCGGTCACGGTCACGTCGATGGCCTCGGCGACCAGTACGGCCGCGTCGCGCTCGGCGAGCAGTTCGGCGTTGCGGCCCTCGTATGCCTGCGACACCCGCTGGCGAGCCACGTTCACGAGCTTGCCCGCGTCGGCCTTCTGCTCCTTCGGCAGCGTGCCCAGCGAACGCTGGGCCAGCGAGATCGGCGACTTGCCGCCCATGAACTCGGTCTTGGCGCTCGCGAGCGCCTCCAGGTCGGCGGCAGCGGCGAACGCCTTCTCAGCGGCCTCCGCGGCGGCGGCGAGGGATTCCTCGGTCAACGCCACACTCTGCTCGGCACGGTCGATGTCGTCGGCCACGATGGTTCGTCACTCCCCTGGCTGGTACGGGTCGGGCGGTTTGCCGCCCCCATTCTTGCTGGTCGAATCGTAGGCGTTGTACTCAGCCCACTTCACATGCTTTTCTCCCAGGCAGCGCGCACCCTCGCGGCGTGGTGCGCGCCACCCGCGCGGGTCAGGCGACGGGGAAGCGAATCGCCCCTTCCGGCGGCGTTGCCGGAAGGGGCGATCGGTTCCCGGCATCGGGTCGCCGGGCCGTCGGTCGGGCTCAGTGGGCGAAAGCCGCCGTCTCGCCGGTCTTCGCGCCGGCGGCCGGGCGGCCGGGCAGGAACGCGGCGACCACCGCGCCGACCGCGACGATGCTCGCGCCCACCCAGACCGCGGGTACCAGGCCGTCGACGTAGCTCTGCGGGTCGGTGTAGGAACCGTGCGAGGCGAACACCGAGGCCAGGATCGCCACGCCCAGGGCGACGCCGACCTCGCGAATCGTGCTGTTGGTGCCCGAGGCCATGCCCTGATCGGCGGCACTCGCGCTGGACATGACGACCGTCGCGGCGGGCGCGAAGGTCAGGCCCATGCCGACGCCGCCCATGATGAACGGCAGCACCAGCGCGCTGTAGGCGACGTCGGCGCTGGTGATCAGCGCCATCCAGCCCAGGGCGCCGGCCAGCAGCACCTGGCCGGTGGCGACCAGCACGCGGGGACCGACCCGGTCCACGAACAGTCCCGCGAGCGGGGCGACCACCATCGGGGCCATGGTCCAGGGCATGGTGCGCACCCCGGCCTCGAAGGGGCTGTAGCCCTTGACCACCTGGAAGAACTGGGCCAGCAGGAAGATCGAGCCGAACACGCCCACCGAGAAGGTGAGCATCGTGGTGTTGATGAGGCTGAAGCCGCGGTTCGAGAACAGGCGCAGCGGCAGCATCGGCTCGGCGGTGCGGCGCTCCCACACGATGAAGGCCACGAAAAGCACCGCGCCACCGAGCAATCCGCCCAGCACCGGGGCCGAGGTCCAGCCGTCGTCGGCGCCGTGGATGACGCCCCAGACCACCGCCAGCACGCCGCCGGCCGACAGCAGCAGCCCGGCGATGTCCAGACGCCTTGTGCTGCCGAAGGATTCATCGAGCACACGGGCCACGAACGGCAGCGCCAGAATGCCGATCGGCACGTTCAGCCAGAAGATCCACTGCCAGCTCAGCCCGTCCACGACCGCGCCGCCCACCACCGGGCCCAGCGCCACACCGAGTCCGGCGATGCCGCCCCAGATGCCGATGGCCGCGCTGCGCATCTTCTCCGGGACCGCCGCCGCCAGCAGCGGTAGCGACAGCGGCAGCACCGCCGCCGCGCCGAGCCCCTGCACCGCCCGCGCCGCGATCAGCATCCACGGCTCACTGGCGACCGCGCAGGCCGCCGAGGCCGCGGTGAACACCGCGATGCCGATCAGGAACAGCCGCCGCCGCCCGATCCGGTCGCCGAGCGCCGACGCGGTCAGGATCAGCGAGGCGAACGACAACGTGTAGGCGTTCACGAACCACTGCAGATCCGACAGCGAGGCGCCGAGTTCGGTGCGGATCACCGGCAGCGCGTTGGTGACGACCAGATTGTCCAGCGTCACCATGAACATCGGAATGCCCACGGCCACCAGGACCGCGGCCAGGGACCGCGGCGGCTTACCGGCCACCGTTGCCCCCGAGGAGTTTTCGAGTGTCGAAGTCATGACCAACCCTTGTTGTTATCGACTGATAACTAGAGAGTATGCATCGACTGATAACAAGTCAACAGGCGATCGCGGACACCCCGGCCGCCGGGCGGCGTACAGCGCCGACTCGCCCCACATCACCCGCGTACACCCGATAGGCTCGGCAAGCACAAGTCCACGAACATGTTTGGGGTGATTCCAATGACCACCGTCGTCGAAGAACTCGTAACCAAACTGCGGACGCTGGCACAGCGGCGATCCGAAGTGGTTCAGCTGTTCTCCGGGTTCAGCGACAGCGAGCTCGACGCGTTTCCGGTGCCGGTGGCCGAGCCGGAGCGGTCGCTCCTGCGGCAGGTCGGCGGATTATTGGTGGAGGGCGAGTACTTCGGGCCGGGACACGAGCGCCGCGAGCTCGACGAACCGCCGCGCTGGGACGGCGCGGTGGGCGGCGAGTCCGACACCGGGCCGAAAGGTTCTGCGCTGCAGCTGTATATGGCCCGCGGCTCGGGCGACCACTACTTCGTGGACATCGACCGCGAGACCGGCCACTGGGGCCCGATCCTGGGCAGCTCCCCCGATTTCGACGCCACCCTGGCCCTGCAGGCGCGCTCACTGGTCGACTGGTGGACGGCCCTGGCCGCCGGCATCGACGCCACCCCCGCCGACGAGGACTACGAGTTCGACGACGTCCTGGACAACGAGAACCCACACCTGGCCACCGCCCTCTACCCGTGGGATCACCGGCACTCCGAAGCCAAGCCCGTCCCCTGCTCCGATCTGGTCGCCGACCTGAATCCCGAAGAGCGCCAGTACTTCACCGATCTGCCCGCGGGCGCGCTGGCCATCGACCTGGCCGCGGTCACCCCGCCCGCCCTGCTGGATGTCCGGGTGTCGGAAAAGTACGAACGCCGGGGCAACGGCCGCTTCCTGCTCATCACCGAGCCCGAACGCTGAACACGGAGTCTCACCCGGCAAGTACGCATTGACTGATAACATATACCGGGCGAGAACGATTCCCCAGCGACGAGGAGCCCGGCTGCCATGACGAAGACACGGATGACCGCCAGCGAGCGGGGCGAACAGGTGCTCGAGGCCGCCATTTCCGCGTTCGCCGAATCCGGTTACGCCGCAACGAAAACCGATGAGATCGCGCGCCGGGCGGGAGTGTCGCAGCCGTACGTCATCCGACTGTTCGGGACCAAGCAGCAGCTGTTCCTGGCCGCACTGCGCCTGGGGTGCGACCGCATCGAAGAGGTCTTCCGCGAGGCCGTCGAACAGGCCCCAGCCACCGCCACCCCCGACGAGCGGCTGCGGGCCATGGGCCAGAGCTACAACATCTTCCTGACCGAACGCGCCCGCCCGCTCATGCTGCTGCACGGTTTCGCCGCCAGCAGCGACCCGGCCATCGGCAACGAGGTGCGGGAGCGATTCGGCCGCATCTACACCCTCGCCCGCGACCTGACCGGCGCCTCGATCCTCGAGGTCCGCCGATTCATGGCCACCGGCATGCTGCTCACCGATATGACCGCCATGCAGGTGGTCGGTCCCGACGCGGTCGACGCGCCCTGGGCCCGGGACCTGCTGGACAACCTCGAGGAACTGGGCGACTAGCCCGCCCGGCCCGGCACCGGGGCGTCGGCCTCGATGATCTCCTCGGTCGGGGCGGGCAGCTCGCGGGCGAGCACCTCACCGCGGAAGAACGGCGGCATGAGCCCGGCCAGCGCCAGGTAGATCGGGACACCCAGCGCCAGCGTGCCGACGCCGAGCAGGAAGGTGGCCCCGATCTCCCAGTGCGGCGCGAAGGGCAGCTGCCACGAGGACCCCGCGTCCTCGACCCACCAGGAGGTGACCGCGGTCCAGGCCGCGGCGAAGAGCAGCGCACAGCCGCCCACCGCGGGCAGCACGCCCTTGACGATGAAAGTCCTTGCACCGGAAGCGAATCGATCGCGATAGAGCCACGCGCAGCTGAGGCCGGTGAGTCCGTAGTACACCCCGATCGAGATGCCGATCGCGGTGACCGCCTGCGCGATCAGCCTGCCACCGGAGGCGAAGTTCAGGGCCACGTACAGCACCACCGAGGCCGCGCCGAACACGATCGTCGAGAACGACGGGGTACGGAAGCGGGGATGGATCCGCCCGAACGCGGCGGGCAGCGCGTGGTGCAGCGCCATCGAGTAGGTGGCGCGGGCGGTGGGCAGAATCGTGGTCTGGGTGGACGCGGCCGCCGAGGTGAGCACCATCAGGAACAGCAGATGCACCAGCACGGCGCCCACGACCCCGTCGCCGAACACCGCCTCGCCCAGCGCGCCGAGCACATCGTCGGCGTGGTACGGATTCGCCAGGCCCAGCCCGGTGGTCCCGGTCCCCGCGAACGCCTGGCTCGCGACCGTGACCAGCAGATACAGCGCGACCAGGGTCACGGTCGACAGCACCGCCGCGCGCCCGGGCGTGCGGCGCGGATCCACCGTCTCCTGATTCACCGCGACCGCGGAATCCCAGCCCCAATAGATGAACACCATCAGCAGCATGGCCGTCACGAAGTCCGAGAACGACCCGAGCTCGAACGGGTTGAACCAGGACCAGTGCGGCAGACCCGACCCGGCCGGCCCGTGCCCGAGCGCCACCCGCGCCAGCGCCACCACCGAGAACACAACGAGCATGCCGAATTCCACGGTGAGCAACCACGATTGCAGCCGCGCCGACACATCGATTCCGTACAGCGCCACCAGGGTCATGACCACCAGATAGGCAATACCCAGCAACAGCACCCACGGGCTGGTCGCGTCCGCCCCGATCCCGTGCGCACCGACCAGGTGGAAGGTGAACTGCGAGCTGATCTGCGCCAGGCTCGCCATCACCAGCAGATCCGAGACGACGATCGCCCACCCCGACATCCACCCGGCGAACGGCCCGAACGCCCGCGTCGCCCACACGAACGTGGTGCCCGGATCCGGTTCCACCGCATTGAGTTCCCGATACCCGATGGCCACCAGCAGCATCGGCACGAACGCCAGCAGCACGATCACCGGCGCCTGCGCGCCCACCGCGACCACCACCAGCCCGAGGGTCGCGGTGATGCTGTACGCGGGCCCCGCCGAGGCCACCCCGATCACCACGCTGGAGGCGAGCGAGAGCGCGCCTGAGCGCAGGGTACCGGGGGACGTCACCGGGTCAGCCTAAGGGCAACCGTTCAGCACACTAAATCGCCGTGCCCGGCCCCCGCCCCGGGAAGAGCGCCTTCAGCCCCTCGTCCAACTGCCGGACGTTCTGCAGGTTCTTGCCGTAGTCGACCGCGGTGCCGGGGAACCTGGGCCGGCTCTCGATGCGCACCTCGGTGCGGCCGTCGCCCAGGGACAGCACGGTGGCCGACAGCCGTTCGCCCCAGCTCTTCCAGGAGAACCCCGTGCGGGCGTCGATGCGGCCCGCGGTCACGTCGCGCTGGGACACCCGCGCGCCTGAACCCTGGATCAGATGATCGACGGCCTCGAACACCGCGATCGGTTCCGCGATCAGAACCGTGGTGAGCTGCTGGCGGACCGGCGCGTTCGTGGCCGACTCGCCGCCGATCCGGCGCACCGACCGAATGCTGATGGTGCCGAGCAGCAGGGCCATGATCGCGCCGAAAAGCAATCCGCCCACCACGCCCACCAGTACGGCGCCACCGGCGCCGCCGCCGAGGATCACGAAATAGCCGGCCAGGAGGACACCGAACAGCGGAGCAGTCCGGACGAAGATTCGGGCGTAGACACGCGTTGCATCGCTCACTTCAGTACCCTACCCGCGCGTAACTTGTGCCCGCACCGAGGCGGGCGCCCGAGCGCGACCACCACAGACCCGGACATACCCGGCGAGCTGCGGAAACACGCGGGAACCGGTGCGGCACAGGGGCATAGACGCCGCCTAGTCTGTGCGCCATGACGACCTCCGAGCAGACAGTTATCGCCCCCGGCTCCTGGACCCTCGACACCGCGCACTCCGCCGTGCACTTCACCGTCAAGCACCTCGGCATCTCGAAGGTCCGGGGCCGGTTCAACCATTTCGACGCCGGATTCATCGTCGACGAGAACGGCGCCGCGGCCATCGAGGCCACCATCTACTTCGACTCCTTCGACACCGGCAACGAGTTCCGCGACAACTACGTGCGCGGCGCGGACATCCTCGATGTCACGAAGATCCCGCACCTGACCTTCCGGGTACCCGAGCCGGTGGCCATCACCGACGAGTTCGACGTCACCGGCCTCAGCACGATCGGCGACGTCAGCAAGCCGGTCACCCTGCACGTGGAATGGGGTGGGGTGCAGCTGTTCCCGCTCGACAACAAACACCACGCCGGCTTCGCCGCCCGGGGCACGATCGACCGCAGCGCGTTCGGGATCGCCCCCGGCATCCCGACCATGCTGGTGAGCGACACCATCGAGATCGAGCTCGACATCCAGCTGATCGAGCCCGGCAACTGACACCCGCCGTGGCGGCGGCGCGGTTGCCGCCACCACGGTTCAGCGGCGCGCGGTGAGACGGTCACGACCTCGACCCGGCCCCTTCGAAACGGCCTGCCCGAAACTCCGGAAACCCCTGACAGCCCTGCCCCACACCGGATTTCCCGGTATTCGGCACTCCCTAGCGCCGCGGAGCCGGGATCCACACGAGCAGGGCGACGAGTAGCACCGCGGCCGGCACAGGTACCACAGGCTGTCCCGAGAGCCCGCGGCGTCGATGGAGACGAAAGCCCGGGTGGCGCAACGAGTGTGGTGGCCGTTGGCGGCGGTCACCCATCGGGTGTGGGCCGGGCGGTCAGCGGGCGCCGGGCACCACAGTCGGCGGGTTCGGGGTGGTGATGGGGGCCTCGGGGGCAGAATCGATGGTGAACTCACCGGTGCGGAGGTAGTGCAGGACCGCCGTGTTGAGGGTGGGGTTGGGGCGGGTGAAGTGGCCGTGATCGCCGCCCTCGACCCAGAGGATGTCGCCGCCGAGCGCGGCGGCCATGGCGGGGGCGCCGGAGGTGGCCGGATCGCGTGGGCTCTGCACCAACATCGGGCGCACGGCGAGGCCGGCGCCGTCGACCGGTACGCGGCGGGTGGTCTGCGGCCAAGCGGCACAGGTGATTCCGGCGCGCATGAGAGCCTCCTGCTGCGCGAAGGGATCGCTGTCGGTGAGCAGGGTGACGGCCATCGTGGTCAGGGCCGCGGGGTTCAGGCCGCTGTCCTCGTTGCAGCGGGTGGCGTCCCGCATCCAGCCCGATGTCATGTCCGACACCGCCGCCGGGCGCGCGAGGTACTTCAGGAATCGCAGCTGCTCCGGATCGTCCCGGTATTCGCGCATGCCCTGGGCGAGGTACGGCCATGCCGATCGCCCGTAGGCCGCGTAGGTGGTGGCGCCGACGATGGGCGAGGACCAGCCGCCGGATTGGCTCGCGGACTGGCGTTTCCACTCCGCGAGCACCTCGTCGCGGGTCGCGCCGAGACCGTAGATCGAGTCGTTGGCCGCGATCCAGTCGAAGATGTCGTTCAGCCTGTCGGCGACGCCGGCGGGCACGCGGGCGACCTGGTCGACCCAGCTCACGTTCGGATCGACATTGGAGTCCAGCACCAGTTTGTCGACGCGCCCGGGGAACAGGGTCGCGTACACCGCGCCCAGATACGTCCCCCAGGACACCCCGAAGAAGCTGATCCGGTCCAGTCCCAGCGCTTCCCGGACCGCGTCCATATCGCGCGCGACCGATTCGCTGGTCACGGTCGCGGGGTAGCCGGGCCGAGCCACCTCGCAGGCGGCGCGATCGGTGATCGGCGCGATGTCCAGCAGCGACGAGCAGGACAGGGGCGTGGACCAGCGCAGCCCGCGCGGCTGCACGGCGAACAGGTCGAACTCCCGCAACTGCGGCACCCGCGTGCTGGGTCCCGACCAGAAACTCAGCGAATCACCGCCGGGCCCACCGGGATTGCCGAACAGCGCGCCGCGGCTGCGGGCCGGGTCCAGCGCCGGAATCCGGCTGACCATGACCTCGATCCGCGCACCGTCCGGGTCGGCGTAGTTCATCGGCACCGATACCGTTGCGCACGAGGCCTTCTCGGCTCCAGCTTCGGCCGGGCACGGACCCCAGGCCGGTGCGGACTCCGCCGTCGCCGGTGCACCAGGCAGCAGCGCCGCCACTCCGAGCAGCGCGGTCAGCGCGAGCCCGCGACCGCCCGCCACCCACGTCCGTCCTCGTCCCGCGCGCATGTCCGCTCCCCTCCCGAGCTTGACGATCATGGTGAACCGTCGCACGCCGCCCGCCCGGCGGCGGTCGGCGTGTGGTGTATGCGATCTACTTCGCGTGCTGGACGCGCGAGCTGGCGTACAGGCAGATGGATGCCGCCGCGGCCAGGTTCAAGCTTTCCGCACGACCGCGAATCGGAATGCGAATGCGGTGGTCGGCGCGCCGGGAGATTTCCGGATCGAGACCGTGCGCCTCGTTGCCGAAGAGCCAGGCCACCGGCCCGCGCAGAATCTCGTCGGCCGAATCCAGGTCGACCTCGCCCTTGGCGGCGGTGGCCAGCACCGTGATGCCCGCCGCGCGCAACGCCTGCAGCACCGCGTCGATATCGCGGTCCCGGGCGATCGGCACGTGGAACAGGCTCCCGGCCGCCGCGCGCACGCTCTTGCCGTTGTGCGGATCGACCGAATCACCGGCCAGCACGACCCCGTTCGCGCCCACCGCGTCGGCGACCCGAATCAGGGTGCCGGCGTTGCCCGGATCGGACATGGCGACCGGGACGGCCAGCAGCCGGGGCGCGGACTCCAGGATCTCGGTCAGCGGCACATCGATCTGACGGCACACCGCGACCAGCCCGGGCGGAGTCACCGTCTCCCCCAGCGCCTCCGCCGCGCGATCACTCACCAGGGTCGTGCGCACACCGTTGGCCGCGGCGCCCGCGACCAGCTCGTGCTCACGGCCCGCGGCCTTCAGCGAATAGAACAGTTCCTCGACACGACCCGTATCCAGTGCGGATTCCACCGAATTGGGTCCCTCGGCCAGGAACAGGCCGGATTTGCGCCGCACCGGCGCCCGGTGCAGCTTGACAGCGGAAACGACCCGCGGATTGCGCTCGGAGAGCGCTTCCACGGGTCGTTCCGAATGCTGTTGCGTTGTCACGCAGCGGCAGCTTACGCAGCCGGGGCGTTGACGTCGGCCGGGAGAGCGGCCTTCGCGATGGCGACCAGACCGGCGAACGCGGCGGCGTCGGAGACGGCCAGCTCGGCGAGGATCTTGCGGTCGACCTCGACACCCGCGGCCTTGAGGCCCTGGATGAAGCGGTTGTAGGTCATGTCGTTCAGACGCGCGCCGGCGTTGATACGAGCGATCCACAGCTTGCGGAAGTCACCCTTGCGCGCGCGGCGGTCGCGGTAGGCGTAGGTGAGCGAGTGCAGCTGCTGTTCCTTGGCCTTGCGGTACAGCCGCGAGCGCTGGCCGCGGTAGCCCTTGGAGGCCTCGAGAACGGAACGGCGCTTCTTCTGAGCGTTGACGGCCCTTTTGACGCGTGCCACTTGTCAGTCCTTGATCGATTGGGCGGGCGCAGCTTTCGCGCCCGAAGTTAGTCGGGGATGGCGTTCGAGAACGCGAGGTGCTTGCGCAGCCTTAGAGGCCGAGCAGCTTCTTGACGCGCGGGACGTCCGCCTTCGCGACGACCTCCGTGCCGTCCAGACGACGAGTCCGGGTGGACGGCTTGTGCTCGAGCAGGTGGCGACGGTTCGCCTGCTGACGCAGCAGCTTGCCCGCACCGGACACCTTGAATCGCTTCGAGGCGCCGCTGTGCTTCTTCATCTTCGGCATGGAATCCTCAATCTGTCTCGTGCCGGAGGCGCGCCGAAGCGCGCTTCCGCCAATGCTGTTCGTTATTACTGCGGCGGGGTGGCAGCCGGAGCCGGAGCGGCTTCGGGAGCCGGAGCCTCGGCCGGGGCCGCGGGCGCGGGCGCACTGCTGCGCTGCGGTGCCGAGCTGGCCTCGTTCTGAGCCTTCACCCGCGTCTTCGCGCCCTTGTGCGGGGCGAGGACCATGGTCATGTTTCGGCCGTCCTGCTTGGCCGAGGTTTCGACGAAACCGAGATCGGCGACGTCGGAGGCCAGCCGCTGCAGCAGCCGGAAACCGAGTTCCGGCCGGGACTGCTCACGACCACGGAACATGATCGTGACCTTGACCTTGGATCCGGCCTCGAGGAAGCGAACGACGTTGCGCTTCTTGGTCTCGTAGTCGTGATCGTCGATCTTCGGTCGGAGCTTCTGCTCCTTGATCACGGTCTGGACCTGGTTCTTCCGGGACTCACGCGCCTTCTGCGCGGTCTCGTACTTGAACTTGCCGTAGTCCATGATCTTGCAAACGGGTGGACGCGCGTCCGGTGCCACCTCGACCAGGTCGAGGTCGGCCTCCATGGCGACGCGTAGTGCATCTTCAACACGCACGATCCCGACCTGCTCACCACCCGGTCCGATGAGGCGGACCTCGGGTACGCGGATGCGATCGTTGATGCGAGTCTCAGTGCTGATGGGGCCTCCTAGGTCAAGCGGTTCGTCAACGACCGCAAGCAATAACTGCAACCCCAATTTCAACACGAAAGCCCCGGGTTGGTATTTCTCCAACACGGGGCCCGAGTCGACCGGTCCGCGACGCAAACTACTCGCATCGCGCCTGTACAGGGCAAACCCATACAGTTGACTCACCAGAAAAAGGTGAGCGACCGGACCGTAAACCTGGTTCTAGACCGGCAGACGGTGGGAGTCGGGCTCCACTTGATGCCCTGAACCGGAGTCCGGGGCGGTCGTCGCAGGAGAGTCTAACAGCCTCGGGCCGAACCGCCGAATCGGCAGCCCCCTCGACCATTGACAACCCGCTCGATGCCATGCTCTACCCATGAGCGAGGCGTCTTTGAACGAGCGGGAATCGGACCTCATCGAGGGCGAGGCCGTGCGTGAGCTGGCCGAGATCCCGGCGGTCGAGGTTATCAGCCGCGCGGCCGTCATGCTGATGAGTTCCGCCGCGGAGAAGCTGGGCCTGGGCGACGCCGATCCGTCCGCGAGCCCGCATCTGGATCTGGACGAGGCGCGCCGGGTCATCACCGCACTGGCCGGTCTGGTCACCGCGTCGGTGGAGTACCTGGGCCCGCACGCCGGTCCGATTCGCGAGGGCCTGCAGTCGTTGCAGCGTGCGTTCCGCGAAGCCTCCGCGCACCCGGACGCGCCGGGCGCGGGACCGGGCGAGAAGTACACCGGCCCCGTCTACTGAGTTCGGCTCCGCCGGCCGCCGAGTCGCGGCCGGTTCAGTTCCCGTCCGCGCGGATCGCGCGGACGATGATGTCGGCGACGCCGCTCATGCCCTCCAGGGTCGGGTGGTACGGAATGAGCGTCTGGGTCGCGAGCAACGGATCGAACCAGCGCACGCCGGGCGCGGCGCACATGTCGTGGCCGACGGATCCGGCACGGGTGTCGATGTAGGTCGCTCCGTTGGCGGCGGCCTCACGCGCGACAACGGTGTTGAGCCGGTCGAAGGCCCGCTGCACGACGGCCGCGTCCTGGGGGCGCAGGCCGGGCAGGTCGGCGCAGCCACCGTCGCGAACGTAGGTCGGCCAGCCGTCCACGTAGATCTTCGCGTTCGGCGCGAGCGCCGAGATCTGCTGCAGCGCAGCGGCGTACGAGCCGGCGATGGCATCGATGCTGGCGTCCCACGCCGGATCGGCGCACTGCTTCACCCCGCCCAGGTGGCAGCTCAGGATGTAGGTCGTCATGGACGCGTCGTTCGCGCCGATGTGCACGGTCACCAGTTTCGTGGCCGGGCCCAGCGCCTCGAACTGCGGCGCGATGCCCGCGCCCTGCGAGGTGGTCAGGTGCGGAATCTTGGCCGAGCTGCAGCTGCGATCGTCCAGGCGCACCCCGAGCGCGGCGGCGACCAGCTTGGGGGTGTTGGCGGTGGACCTGATGCACTGCAGCGGCGCACCGGAGTCGAACTTCTGGATCCCGGTGGTGGCCGCGCCGGAGTCGCCGAGGGCGACGTATTCCGCGCCGCCGTCGGCCGGGGCGGCCTGCGCGGGCGCGGAGAGCGCGGCGGCGGCGAGGGCGCACAGGCCGGCCGCGAAAGCGCCACGGCCCCAGGGGTTTCGGCGGGTCGTCGTCATTGTCGTTCCCTCGCTCCGGACTTAAAGTGGTACGATTCGGTTTCAGTTTGATTGTGACGCAGGTTACCCTCGGGACGCGGCGGCCGCAAGCATGGACACATGTTCGGTCACAAGACCATTCGTGGCCGCGAATCCGACGCGGAGAGCCTGTCGGTGGGCCGTGCCATGCTCGAGCCATGACCCACGCTTCGCCGCCGCCGAACGCACCGGGGGGTGCGGATTCGTAGTGATTGCCGAACAGTTGCTTGATATGCGGGGAGTGCCCCTGTTCGACATTGCAGCGCGGTCGACAGCGCTGGAAAAACGCTATTGCCGACCGATAGCCCAATTCTCGCTACCACCTGAAAGTAAGCATCCGGGAATGGGTTTCGCGACACCCGCGACAAAAGCCTTGGCGCGTTCGCGACCACCCTGGTTGGATGCCGGTGTGCCGCCCGATCATGCGGAATGCATCTCGGGTGCTGCATACTACGACGCGGGTGGCGGCAGCCGCCCGCATACCGAGATCACGAACTCTTCGGGGGTTGTACATGATTGACTCCATTTCCCGCGGGACCGGCTCCCATCGGCGTCGCCGGGCACTCGTCCCGGCCATGGTCGCGGCGGCGGCCCTGTTCGGCGCACTGGTGACGGGCTGCACCTCGGACTCCGAATCCAGCACCAGCTCTTCGGCTCCCGCCACGGGCCCGCTCCCCGAGGGCGGCCAGCTGGTGGCCGAGTGCTCGCGCACCACCCAGACCCTGCAGTCGGTCCACCTGGACCTCAAGGTCACCGACATCCCCAACCTGCCGGTGGACTACGTCAAGGCCGACATCACCAACCAGCCGCAGGGTGAGGGCCAGGCGGTCGGCGAGGCCAAGGTCCGGGTCAAGGAAGGCGACACCACCTGGACCGAGACCAAGTTCCTCGTGGTGGACAAGACCCTGTACGCCGGTGACGGCTCCAAGTACGCCCCCGTCGGCCCCGCGGAGAAGATCTACGATCCGGGCGTGATCCTGGACAAGGACAAGGGCATCGCCCACGTCATCGCCCAGGTGCAGAACCCCAAGGTGGAGGCCCGCGAGACCATCGACGGCGTGAACACCGTCCGGGTCACCGGCACCATCGACTCCTCGGTCATCGACCCGGTCGTCCCGCGCATCGGCCAGCAGGCCGGCGTCCTGCCGATCACCCTGTGGATCGCCGATGTCGCGCCGCCGACCACCTCGGTCGCGGCTCGTCCCTCCGCGGACGCCTCCCCCGGCACCGGCCCGAACCTGGTTCGCGCCGTCGTCACCAAGGATTCGGGCAACATCAAGCTGACCCTCTCCGGCTGGGGCAAGGACGTCAACGTCGTCAAGCCCGCCGGCTAGGTCCTAGCTGCTCGCTCCCACGCGGAGCACCGGTCCGGGAAAGCGCCACGGCGGCAACGACTGTCGTGCGCGGTCCCGGACCGGCTGTCGTCTCGGGCCGCGGTGGCGTCCGGCCGCCGCGAGATCGCACGACCGCGCCGCAAGATCACACAGCCGCTCGAGGCGGCGCAAGCGTTTATTCAGTGAAATGCAAGGCGCTACACGCACGATAACCACACAACGCTCGAATGCGGTGTGTGCGTTAGGCATCAGGGGTAGCTAGGAACCCTGATCGGCCCGACAGGCAGCCGGTCAGACATGGAGGATTGAGATGACGAACGACCGCCCGGAAACTGAGGAGCGGGAACTCCGTCCACCTCCGCCCTCGGGTCCGCCTCCGGTGTCGAACGTCTGGGTCTACAACGGCAAAGCCTACGACCTGAGCGACTGGATCTCCAAGCATCCCGGCGGCGAGTTCTTCATCGGCCGTACCAAGAATCGGGACATCACCTCGATTATCGGTTCGTACCACAAGAATCCGGAGGGCATCGCCAAACTGATCGAGCGCTACTCGCTCGATCGACAGGCACTGCCGGAGGACATTCACCCCAAGGCGAACGCGCCCGACTTCCTGTTCAAGGAAGGCTTCGACAGCTGGCGCGATACCCCCAAGTACCAGTTCGACAATAAGAACGACCTGCTGCATCAGGTGAAGAAGCGGCTCAAGGATCCGACACTGGCCGCGCGCGTCAAGCGCATGGACAAGATTTTCAACGTCGTCGTGGCGACCCTGGCGGTGCTGTACTTTGCGGTGCAGGGCCTGCGACTGTGGGACACCAGCTGGATGCCGCTGCCGGTCTTCGTGATCGCGATGGTGCTGCTGCGCAGCTCACTGGCCGGATTCGGGCACTACGCGATCCACCGTGCCCAGAAGGGCATGAACAAGATCTGGGTCAACGCCTTCGACCTCAATTACGTCGCACTGGCTTTCGTCACCGCCGACGGCCACGCGCTGCTGCACCACCCGCACACCCAGAGTGAAGTCGACATCAAGAAGAACGTCTTCACCATGATGATGCGAATCCCCAGGTTGTACCGGGTTCCGGTGCACACCATGCACAAGTTCGGGCACACCGTGACCGGCATGATCATGCGCCTGCTGGACGTCTGCCGCCTCACCCGCAAGGTGGGCATCAAGGACATGTACGGCACCTGGGGCGGTGCGCTGCCGCACTTCATCGGATCCTTCGGCGTGCGCTTCCTGCTGGTGGGCGAGCTCGTCGTGTTCACCCTGGCCGGCGACTTCTGGGCCTGGGCACTGCAATTCGTGCTCACGATGTGGATCAGCACCTTCCTGGTCGTGGCCAGCCACGACTTCGAAGTGGAAACCGAGCACATCGAGACCAATACCGAGGACTGGGGCATCAATCAGCTCGAGCAGGCCTACGACCTCAAGGTCATCGGCAATCGCTACGTCGACTGCTTCCTGTCCGCGGGCCTGAGCTCGCACCGAGTCCACCATGTGCTGCCCTATCAGCGCAGTGGCTTCGCCAATATCGCCACCGAGGACGTATTGCGCGAAGAGGCAGCCAAATTCGATGTTGAATGGCTGCCGGCGAAGAGTTTCTTCACGGATCGCTTTCCGAAGCAGATCCGAACGTACATTCTCGCGGCCTCGGATGAAGCGAAAGAACGGGAGTGGGGCTTCTTCCGCGAGCATTTCGCGCCATCGGCCTTGAAGACCTGTGTCGTCTATACCGCCCAGGGCTTCTCCGGAATCGGCACTGTCTGAATCGATTTCGCCGGTCGTTAACGCAATAGCGCAGCAGCGCAATATCTTTATCGAAAGAAGGGGAGTAATTTCGTGTCTATCACCATTGACGAGGGCGCCGCGCGCCCCGAGGCTCTGAACCGTCACCACGGCTCGAGCGAGCGCTACGACCGGGTCGAGGGGCTGGTCGAGCGGGTGCTGCCGCCGGCGCCGCCGTCCACCGTCGGCGTAATCGAAAGCATCGCAACGGGTTCGCCCGCACCGAGTGTAGATCAGGCCGAGGCCGCCCGCCGGGTGGCCGAGCGATTCACCGATCCCGCCCAGCAGGCGCGCATCCCGCGGGTCTACCAGAAGACCCGGATCACCACCCGGCGCCTGGCGATCGATCCGCTGGATCCGGAATTCCTGCCGTTCAGCCAGCGACCGGCCACCATTCGCGAGCGCATGAACCTGTTCTACCAGCACGCGGTGCCGCTCGCGGTCGACGTAGCGGGCCGGGCCATCGCCGGAATCGATGACCCCGCAGCCGATCTCGGCATGCTGATCTTCGTGACCAGCACCGGCTTCATCGCACCGGGGGTCGACGTCGCGGTGGTCAAGCAGCTCGGGCTGTCCCCCACCGTGAACCGGATGGTCATCAACTTCATGGGCTGCGCGGCCGCGATGAACGGCATGCGCGCCGCGGTGGATTACGTTCGGGCACACCCGGACAAGAAGGCCATGGTCATCTGCCTCGAGCTCAGCTCGGTGAACGCGGTGTTCGACGACGACATCAACGACGTCATCACGCACAGCCTGTTCGGCGACGGCTGCGGCGCGGTCGTCATCGGCGCCGGCCAGGTGCATCAGCAGCTGGCCCCGGGCAAGATCGTCATCCGCGGTGGCTTCAGCCACCTGTTCGACGACGCGGAGGACGGAATCGTCTTGGGCGTCAACGACAACGGCATCACCTGCGAACTGTCGGAGAACCTGCCGCAGTACATCTACCGCGGGGTGGATCCGGTCATCACCGACATGCTGCGCGGGCACGGACTACGCAAGTCCGACGTCGATCTGTGGGCCATCCACCCGGGCGGCCCGAAGATCATCGAAGAGTCCGCGAAATCGCTGGGCATCGATGCCGAGCAGGCCGCGGCGGTGAGCTGGGATGTGCTGGCGCGCTACGGCAACATGCTGAGCGTCTCGCTCATCTTCGTGCTCGAGCAGATGGCGGCCCAGGTCGAGTCCGACAAGCCGATCTCCACCGGCGTCGCGTTCTCCTTCGCCCCGGGCGTCACGCTCGAGGGCATCCTGTTCGACATCGTCCGGCACTGAACCGCCGGCATCGACGCGAACATTCGTTCCGAAAGAGCGCAGTAACAATGCAACTCATCAGATTCCTCATCTCGATTTCGTGGGTACGGATCGCGGCGGTCACCGCCACGGGCCTGGTATGCGGCATCGCCAACACCTTCCTGGTGATGCTGATCCGCGGCATCGTCTCGCCGGAACCGCCGCCGTACGTCCATGTCGGGAACTTCGCCCTCACGGCGGTGGTGATCCTGGTGAGCGGCGTGCTGTCGCAGGTGCTGCTGATCCGGCTGGCGCAGGACGCCATCTACCGACTCCGCGCGGAGCTGAGCTCGAGCATCGTCTCGGCTCCGCTGGAGCACCTGGAACGGCTCGGCATGCACCGGCTCATGGCCACGCTGACCGAGGATGTGCGAGCGCTTTCCCAAGCGGTGACGGCGATTCCGAGCATCGTGGTCGACGTCGCCACCATCGTGGGCTGCTTCGTCTTCCTGCTCGTACTGTCCGGGCCGATCTTCGCCATCACGGTGGCGGGCACACTCGTCGGCATCGCCTGCGTCGAGATCTTCCTCAAGCGAGTGCGCAGGCTGTACCAGGAGGCCCGCGAGAACGAGGACGTGCTGCTGCGTTCCTTCCAGGCCGTGACCCTGGGCATCAAGGAACTCAAGCTGCACCGCGGCCGGCGCCGCGACTTCATGGACCGGCACCTGCTCGGATCAGCGCAGGCCCTGCGCGGACAGAACATCGAAGCAGCGTCCAAATTCTCGATCGGGCAGGGGCTCGGACAGCTGCTGCAGCTGGCCACCATGGGCCTGATCCTGTTCGTGATCGCCAAAGCGCTCAACGTGCCCGGGCCGGTCATGTTCGGATACGTGCTGGTGACCACCTTCCTGTCGATGCCCATGCAGAACTTCATGCATCGCATTCCGGACCTGCTGCGCGGTGACGTGGCACTGGCGAAGATCCGCGGCATGAACCTGTCCATGGAGACCATGCACAACGAGGACGAACTGCCGTACACCGAACGGCCCGCGGTCACCTCGGCGCGACTCGAGCTGGCGGGAGTCGGGTACAACTACCGGTCCGAAGCGCCGTCACCGTTCCCGACGCCGGGAGCGCCCGAGGGCACCGGACCGCATCCGGGTGGCCGGCCACCGCGGCCGGGCGCGCGAGCGAAGTCCGAAAAGGGCAGTGCCCCGGGGCATCCGGCAGGAGCACCGGCTCATCCCGAGGGTGCGGGCGCACCGCCGAACGGTCCCGGCGGGCATCCCGGCGGACCCGAGGGCGGACATCCCGCCGGTCCCGGCGGACAGCCGGGGCACCCCGGCGGCCACCCGCCGCATCGCGGTGGAACACGACCGCCCGGCCCGGATGTCAACGGGCACAGGTTCGTCGAGCACAGCGGGCACGACGGTCGGCCCGCGCCGCTCGGGCACCCACCGCTGGAAGAGAACGGCGACGGCTTCAAACTCGGGCCCATCGACCTCGTCTTCGAGCCCGGTCAGATCTCATTCGTCGTGGGCGGCAACGGCAGTGGCAAGTCCACACTCGCCAAACTGATCACCGGCCTGTACGTGCCGCGAATCGGAACCATGACCCTCAACGGCGAACGCATCGACCACGAGAACGTGGAGTGGTACCGGCAGAACGCCTCGGCGATCTTCACCGACTTCCACCTCTTCGAGGACTACCTGGGCTTCGACCGCCCCGGCATCGACGCCGAAGTGCAGCACTACCTCGAGGAACTGCAGATCGCCCACAAGGTGACGGTCAAGGACGGGAAACTCTCGACCATCGACCTGTCCCAGGGCCAGCGCAAACGCCTCGCCCTGCTGACCGCCCTGCTGGAAGATCGCGCCATCTACCTGTTCGACGAATGGGCCGCCGACCAGGACCCCAAGTTCCGCGAGGTCTTCTACACCGAGATCCTCGCCGACCTGAAGGCCCGCGGCAAAACGGTCATCGTGATCACCCACGACGACCGGTACTTCCACCTCGCCGACCAGATCGTGAAGCTCGACTTCGGCAAGGTGGTAGCCGACACCGTCCCGGTCTCCTGACCTCGACGAATCTCCCCCTTCCGACAGCGCCCGGCCGGCATCCCCGGCCGGGCGCTGTCGCGTAGTCACCGGATTCGATCGCAGGTCGGATGGTCACGGAGCCGAACGATTCGAAACGCGACCTCGCGGGCACGTGCGGTGGACCGGAGTAAGCGCCGGGCCACTAGTGTTGCAGCCGATATGGCCGGCACATCCAAGGCGGCGCGCGAGTTGCGCCGAGAGCAGCTCCGAGACTTCCTGCGCACGCGGCGAGCTCGACTCACACCCGCCGATGTCGGCATCGTCTCCACCGGAACCAGGCGGACGCCGGGATTGCGGCGGGAAGAAGTCGCATTGCTGGCCGGAGTCGGAGTGTCCTGGTACACCTGGCTCGAGCAGGGGCGAGACATCAACGTATCGGGATCGGTCGTGCGAGCCATCGGGCGGGCACTGCAGTTGGACGATGCCGAGATGGCACATCTGTTCACGCTCGCGGGACTCACCGCGCCGCCGCCGGGGCGGCACGGAAGTAGCACGCGAGTCGGGCCGGAACTACGGCGAGTGATCGACGCGTGGACAGCGGGGCCCGCGCTACTGCGCGACCGATACTGGAACATCCTCGCTATCAACGCGATGACCCGCGCGGTATTCGGATACGGGGACGCCGACCACAACTGCTTGATCTCGTTCTTCACCAACGAGCGCTACCGGGCAGCTCATCCGCAGTGGGAAGCAACCGCACCCGCCGTCGTGGCGGCTTTCCGAGCCGACGCCGCTCAGTCGCCGGGGGATCCGGAATTCGAGCGTGTGATCGCCGAACTGCATTCCGCCAGTGTGGATTTCGGGGCACTGTGGGCTCGGCACGACGTTGCCGTACCGCGGCAGGGGGTCAAGGCGATCACGCATCCGGAGGCCGGTGAGCTGCACTTCGACACCACGACGTTGGCGGTCACGGATCAGCCGTCGTGGTTTCTCGAGCTTTATCATCCTCGGCCGGAGAGTGGGACTGCTGAGCGGCTTGTCGAGTTGGATGTGGGGGTTGTTTAGGGTGTGCGTGGCCGGGTGTCGGGGTATCGGGTCGTTGGGTGAGTGGTTGCGTTGGTGGACGACTGGATAACGAGACACCAGCGGAGTGCGGTTGGGGTGGGCGGGCTGCGGTTCCAGCCCTGCTGGGCAGAGCAGCCTGGATGACGAGACACCCCGCGGGGGCCGGTTGGGGGTCGGGCTGCGGTTCCAGTCCCCTCTGGGAGAGCGGCCTGGATAACGAGAACCAGCGGGGATCAGTCGGGGGTCGAGCTGCGGTTCCAGCCCCCTCAGGGAGAGCAGCCTAGATAACGAGAACCAGCGGAGTGCGGTTGAGAGAGTCGGGCTGCGGTTCCAGCCCTCCCGGGGCAAAGCAGCCTGGATAACGGAATACCAGCGGGGACCGGATAGGAGCCTCGACGGCGGTACCAGCCCTACCGGGCCGACAAACGTGATCCACCACCGGTGGGGTACGAGCAAGCCTCGAATCGATTACCGCTCACCACAATCACCCTCTCAGGCAGTACCAGCATTCAGCGATGACGGATCTTTGTCTGTAGGTCTCGAGAAGGTTCCCACAGCCATCCAGCCACGCTGGAAGGGCGAAGGCGCTCCCGGCCGGGGAGCCGAAGTCGGGTACGGCAGGCGACATGACCAGCACTGCCTCGTTGCTCTTGCTTGTCCTCCCGAACCCCGCTGGAAGGCGCACGGCGCGTGCGGGTTCGGGCTACGTCGGCCACTGGAGCGAACACCAATGCCGCTCTTCGCTCTTGGGACTTGGCTTTTGGGTTTCGGCTGCGGGGCAGCGCACTAGCAGAGTCGCCGCGTCGGGATACCCGGAATCCCCGAAGGACTCGGAACACGCGGGTGATGACGGAAGTTCACGCGTGGTCTGCGAGCGGGGTCGATATGGGGTGGGGGTATCCACCCGGTTTTGCCCGGATGCTCCGAATCATCGGGCATGACGATCGTTTTCCAGCCGTTCGGGCCGGTGTTGATCTGTGCGTGGCAGGCATCGCACGCGAATGTCAGGTTCTCGATGTCTGTTTCGCCGCCATCGGCCCATTCCTTGATGTGGTGCACGGCGGAGCGGGTGGCGGGTGCGTCGCATCCGGGGCGGGTGCACCCGAGTTCGACCGCGGTGAGTGCCAGGCGCTGTTCTACCGAGGCCAGGCGTTGACCGCGTGAGAGGTGCAGGGGACGGCCGTTGGCATCCACGATCACCAGGTACGGGGTCGAACGCGCGGCCAGCTTGATCGCTTCGGTGATCGAGAGCGTGCCACCGGTATTCGTGGTAGCCAGCCCGGTCCGCTGCTCCAGGTCCGTCAACCGCATGGTGACCACGGTCGAGACCGGCAGGCCTCGGTGGTAGCCGAGCTTGGTGGGCCCCATGTCCGGCTGCAGGAACCGCAGCAACGCATCATGATTGCGCTGGGCTTCGGAGCGGTGATCACGCTTGGCAGCAGCCCGCAACACCGCACGCGCAGCGACGGTGGCTGCATCCAAGTCGCTGTCGTCGGCGTCGGTTTCGGTGTCGATCCCGAGTTGCGCGGTCGTGTGCGGGCTGTCCGGGTCATCAGGGTTGCACATGCCGGGTCGCGCGAACTTGGCGAACATCGGCAGGAACACCGCACCCAACTCCGGGGTCAGCAACCCCGAAATAGGGAACATCCCATCCGCACGCTGGCGCCCGATGCAGATCCCGCGCATCCGCTGCCGGTCCTTGTCCGCGGTCAACACCCCATCCGGGTCGGCATAGGCCAGGACCCGGATACCAGCCTGGGTAACCCCTTTCGGGTCACCGACGCACGCGAAATCGGTCAACGTCTTCTCGGCGAGTTCCTTCAGCTTCGGATCCACACTCGCGGGGATCCGGTCCAGGACCTTCACGATCGCTTGCACGTGATCGGCGGAGATTTCTCCCGCGCGCTGCGCGGCGGCGATGTGCGGGAACACCGGTGGCCGCTGGAAACTGCCTTCGGACACCGTGGAGAGCCGGTCCGCGTTCCGCACTCGGGCAGCGGCGTCGAAATGCGAGATCCGCAGGGTCTGTTGCAGGTACACGATCGGGCTCTTGATCCCGGCCCGCGCGGGCAGTCCTCGTGCCGCGCATTCGAGGGCGAAGCGCTGCTTCACCGCTTCGAGTTTGCGGTAGTCCGCTTCGAGTTTGTGCATCATCGCGATGACCTGGTCATCGGATGATGAATACAGGGGTGATTCGAGCAGGCCCTCCACTGCGACGCCATGTCCTTCAACATGGTGCGCGATGCTGGATTCCCCTCCCGAATTCATACCCCTATTCTACTCCTCGATAGCCACCTGCAATAGCCCAATTCCATTGTGATACAACAGTATTCAGACTCAACCACGATTCAGAACCACAGTCTCGGCGATGCTGGAACAGCGATCGAACACCCTGGTGGTGCCACACCCGGGATGACCGCACACTGTCACGCCGCCCGCGCGCCGCGCAGTCTGAAACGCATGACAAACAGCACTCCCCGATTCCAGGGCCGCGTCGCTCTCGTCACCGGCGGCAGCAGCGGCATGGGACTCGCCACGGCGCGACGGTTGCTGACCGAAGGCGCCCAGGTGGTGATCACCGGTCGCGACAAGGTCCGATTGGACGCGGCGGCGGCCGAACTCACGGCACATGTCGACATCGATCACCCCGCAGACCTGAAAGCCGCTGTGGCCGAACGCATTCTGGCAGTCCCCGGCGATATCGGAAACGCCACCGACCGCGCGGCCCTCTTCGACGCCATCGACGCCCGCTTCGGCCGGCTCGACGTGGTCTTCGCCAACGCCGGGGTCGGCGTCTTCGACCCCGTCCAGGCGGTCACCGAGGAGAGCTTCGACCACATCGTCGGAATCAACTTCAAGGGCGTGTATTTCACCATCCAGCAGTCTCTTCCGCTGCTGACCGACGGCGGCGCGATAGTCGTCAACGCGTCCTGGACCCTGCACCGCGGTATCCCCGGCGCCACGGTCTACTCCGCCACCAAGGCCGCGATCCACAACCTGTCCCACACCCTCGCCGCCGACCTGGCTCCCCGCCGCATCCGCGTGAACTCGGTCAGCCCCGGCTACATCGAAACCCCGATGTTCCACGAAAACGTCTCTCCCACAGCCCACGCCGAAGTGGTCGCCACTGTCGCCGCGGCCCGCCTCGGCACCGCCGAGGACGTCGCCGCGGCCGTGACCTTCCTCGCCTCCCCCGAGGCGTCCTACATCAACGGCCAGGACCTCGTCATCGACGGCGGCCTGGTCGCCGCCACCCCGGCCGCGATGCTGTAACCGGCACCCGCCCGGCCGTCGCGATCCCTCTGCCGCATCTCCCCGAACGAGCTGGTGGCCGTGCGCGACAACGGAAACTGCATCCACTCGGGATACGCTCTGTCCGGCGGGCGTACGGCGCGGCCAATCACCCCGACCGCGTCGGCGGCGCATGGCACCGAACAGCCTTCGCGCACAACAACTCACGATGATGCGGTTCCCAGCTCGCCGCCGGGGGCGGCAAGGCGACGACCGAGGCCGCGTCCGGGTACACCTCCGAACCAGACACAGTTCAGTCGTAGATGATGCCCGATTCCCCTGTGCATGAGCTGTTTTGATCTACTCCAGGTCGAATCAGCTCATCCCGGAGCGGGGTGCCGGCAATCCGCTTTACCGGAGCAGGCCGGCCGCAACGGCAGCGAGCGGTCGACTCCAATGCAGGCTGGTGGCGAAGAGGTCGATCAGGATCGTCGAAGCACGAATAGTGTTAAACGCCAGCATTTTACAGTGATCTTGTTGTAGCTTGCTCTCGCCAGACCGAATCGCGAGGGTTCGGCTCGGCGTTGGAGAGCAGATGAAGAAGTTCGTGCAGTTCCTCACCGCGGCGATCCTGGTCGTCGCCGCCGCGACCATGGGTGCGGGGGCGGCGCAGGCCGCGCCCGAAATGCAGCCCGCGCAAGCGTCTTTGGTGTACACGTGGATCCACAACAACACCGGAGCCGCGATCGGCATCATCAACCCGTACGACGCCGCGCACAATACGCGCGCCACGGCGCTGCCCATGGGGGCCTGGACCAATCAGGCCATGTACGTGCTCTCCACCGGTTACATCGTGATCTACGGCAACACGTGCCTGCGGGTACCGGGCAGCATGGCCAAGAAGACCGACTACCACGGCGTCCAGTCCGACAACGGCTTCACCTTGAACAGCAGCAAGCACTTCAACGTCGGGCTCGGCATCAAGAACAGCCTCGGCGGCGCGCTGATCCTGGCCCAGCAGTACAGCAACCCCGAGAACAACGTCTACGTCAATCACGGAGTCTCCGGCGCGAGTTGCGCCGGGCTCTGACCACGTGGGCGAATCGGTCCCGGAGTCAGCGACTCCGGGACCGGCGCGGCGGCGCCGGGTCGAGAGGTCGCGGCCACCACGTCGCGGAACAGGGTGATCACGTCGCGGGCGAAATCCGTTCGGGTGACGCCCAATCGACGGAGAGCGGGGCCGTGGTCGAAGGCGACGACGAGGGTCGCGCCGAGTAGGACCAGCCACCACGCGAGCAGCAGGACCGATCGAACGGGGCGTGGTGTCGGGGCAAAGGCGACGCGCAGGCGATCGCAGTGGAAGGGGACGTGGCGGAGCTCGTCATCGAGGATCAGCCGGGCCACTTCGGTGGTGACCGAATCCGTGGCGCCGTCGCGCAACGCGCGGTAGTAGCGGAGGGCGACGACCTCGGCGATGGACAACACCATCAGTTCGAGGCGCAGGCCCAGGGCGCGGCGCAATCGCACGAAGATCGCGTCGGTCCAATGGGATGAGATCGTCTCGTAGCCGGCGGAGAGCAGGAGATTTCGCAGCAGACGGGCGTGGTTGATCTCCTCGGCGACGAACAGGCGGGTCGCCGCCGCGTAGTCCGGATCACCGGCGGCCTCGGCCTTGCGAACGAGGTTCGCGCCGTCGCCGCTCTCGCCGACTTGAAAGCGTTGCACGCTGCGAGCCAGGACCGGATCCAGTCGTGCGCCCGCGCCCCACTCCGGATCGCCCGCGGCAGAGCGCGTCACCGCGTTCGCCGCGAACTCCCTTGTCCAAGTAGCGAAATCGCTCGGCCGCCCCATAGGTTCCTCCCAGTCTGTCCCGCGATCGGGTCGACTTTCGAGCCTAGGAACAAAGTGTGCGGATCGGTCGATCGATTGGTGGAGATCCTGTGTGCGGATCGCGGACCGAACCCGGCGTTCGCACTCCCCCGCCCCGGCCGGGCGGTGAACGCCGCGGCCGGGGTGGGGACGGCGCTCAGCGCAGCGCCGCTGCCTTCCGGCGGGCGGCGGCGGCCTTCTTGGCGGCGGCGTCGGCGGGAGCCGCCGTCTTCTTCGCCGCCGCGGTCGACTTCTTCGCGGTCGCCGCCTCGGGCGCGGACTTCTTCGCCGCCGCCTTCTTCGCCGGAGCCTTCTTCGCCGCAACGGCGCGCGGGGCCGAGGCCGGGGGCGCCTCCAGCACCTCCTTCAGGAACTGGCCGGTGTAGCTGTCGGGTTCGGCGGCAACGTCTTCCGGGGTGCCCTGGGCGATCACCATGCCACCGCCGGAACCACCCTCGGGGCCCATGTCGATCACCCAGTCCGAGGTCTTGATGACATCGAGGTTGTGCTCGATCACGATCACCGAGTTGCCCTTGTCGACCAGGCCGTTGATCACCTTGAGCAGCTTGCGGATGTCCTCGAAGTGCAGGCCCGTGGTCGGCTCGTCCAGGATGTAGACCGTGCGGCCGGTCGAGCGCTTCTGGAGCTCGGCGGCCAGCTTCACGCGCTGGGCCTCACCGCCCGACAGCGTCGGCGCGGACTGGCCCAGGCGCACATAACCCAGCCCGACCTCGACCAAGGTCTTGAGGTAGCGGTGGATCGAGGTCACCGGTTCGAAGAACTCCGCGGCCTCCTCGATCGGCATGTCCAGGACCTCGGCGATGGTCTTGCCCTTGTAGTGCACCTCGAGGGTTTCCCGGTTGTAGCGCGCACCGCCGCAGACCTCGCACGGCACATACACGTCGGGCAGGAAGTTCATCTCGATCTTCAATGTGCCGTCGCCGGAGCACGCTTCGCAACGCCCGCCCTTGACGTTGAAGGAGAACCGGCCGGGCTGGTAACCGCGCACCTTGGCCTCGGTCGTGGCCGCGAACAGGGTGCGGATCTTGTCGAACACGCCCGTATAGGTCGCCGGATTCGAGCGCGGCGTGCGCCCGATCGGCGACTGGTCCACCTGCACCAGCTTGTCCAGATGATCGAGACCGTTGATGCGCGTGTGCCGCCCGGGCACCTGCCGCGCGCCGTTGAGCTTGTTGGCCAGCACGGTCGCGAGAATGTCGTTGACCAGCGTGGACTTGCCCGAACCGGACACACCCGTCACCGCGGTGAGCACCCCGAGCGGGAAGCTCACCTGAATGTCGCGCAGATTGTGCTCGACCGCGCCCACCACCGTGAGCTGCTTCTTCTTGTCGGTCGGCCGCCGGATCAGCGGCACCTCGATGCGCTCGCGCCCGGAAAGGTAAGCGCCGGTGAGCGATCGCGGATCCTCGAGCAGGCCCGGGTACGGGCCGGAGTACACGACCTCGCCGCCGTGCTCGCCCGCCAGCGGGCCGATGTCGACCACCCAGTCCGAGGCGTGGATGGTGTCCTCGTCGTGCTCGACCACGATCAGCGTGTTGCCCAGGCTCTTGAGCCTGGTCAGCGTCTCGATGAGCCGGCGGTTGTCGCGCTGGTGCAAACCGATCGACGGCTCGTCCAGCACGTACAGCACGCCCACCAGACCGGAGCCGATCTGCGTCGCGAGCCGGATGCGCTGCGCCTCACCGCCGGACAGCGTCGCCGCCGCGCGCCCCAGGCTCAGGTACGCCAGGCCGACATCGAGCAGGAAGCCCAGGCGCGCCTGAATCTCCTTGACCACCTGGGCCGCGATGGCCGCCTGGCGATCGTCCAGGGTCAGCGACAGCAGGAAGTCCGCGGCGTCACCGATCGACAGATCGGCGATGTCGGCGATCGACTTGTCCTGCCCGCCCGCGCTCAGGGTGACCGCGAGAATCTCCGGCCGCAGGCGCGCACCGTTGCAGACGGGGCACGGGATGTCCCGCATGTACCCGTCGTAGTGGTCCTTCATCGCCTCGGACTCGGTGTTCTCCATGCGCCGCTGCAGGAACGGCATCACGCCCTCGAAATCGGCGTAGTACGAACGCTTGCGGCCGTACCGGTTGACGTAGGAGACGTGCACCTGTTCGGAACTGCCCTCCAGCACCGCTTTTCGCGCCTTCGCGGGCAGGTCCTGCCAGGCGGTGTCCATGGAGAAGCCGACGGCCTCGGCCAGACCCGACAGCAACCGGGTGAAGTACTCGGCGGTCTGCCCGCGCGACCACGGCGCGATGGCGCCCTCGGCCAGGCTCAACTCCGGATCCGGCACCACCAGGTCCGGATCGACCTCCTTGCGGATGCCCAGACCCGTGCAATCCGGGCAGGCGCCGTAGGGCGAGTTGAAGGAGAACGAGCGCGGTTCCAGATCCTCGATGTCCAGAGGATGCCCGTTCGGGCAGGCCAGGCGCTCGGAGAAGCGGCGTTCGCGATCATGGGCGTGCTCGTCGCGATCGACGAAGTCCAGCACCACGATGCCGTCGGCCAGGCGCAGCGCCGTCTCGATCGAATCGGTGAGACGCTGCTTGGAGGCAGGCTTGACCGCGAGCCGGTCGACGACCACCTCGACGTCGTGCTTCTCCTGCTTCTTCAGCTTCGGCGGTTCGGTCAGCGGATACACCACGCCGTCGACCCGCACGCGCGAATAACCCTGCCCGTGCAGCGATTCGAAGAGATCGACGAACTCGCCCTTGCGGGTGCGCACCACGGGCGCGAGCACCTGGAACTTGATGCCCTCCTGCATGGCCAGCACCTGATCCACGATCTGCTGCGGCGACTGCTTCTCGATCAGGTGACCGCAGGTCGGGCAGTGCGGGGTGCCCGCGCGCGCGAACAACAGGCGCAGATAGTCGTAGACCTCGGTGATCGTGCCGACCGTGGACCGCGGGTTGCGGTTGGTCGACTTCTGATCGATGGAAACCGCCGGGGACAGCCCCTCGATGAAATCCACATCCGGCTTGTCCATCTGCCCCAGGAACTGGCGCGCGTACGCCGAGAGCGACTCGACATAGCGGCGCTGGCCCTCGGCGAAGATGGTGTCGAACGCCAGCGAGGATTTGCCGGACCCGGACAGCCCGGTGAATACGATGAGGCTGTCACGGGGTAGGTCGAGATCGACCCCTTTGAGGTTGTGTTCCCGTGCTCCGCGCACCGTAAGGCGATCCGCCACCGGCCATCCTTCCAACGTTCGGTATCCAGAATTACCCCCGAAGCCATGCTAGGCGTGCCCACCGACAAGTTCTGTCGAGCGGGCTCGGACGCTGGTCACACCCTGTGTTGTTGTGTCGGCTCCCGCCCGGTCGCGGGCGGTTTCAGCGGTCGGCGATCACGCCCTCGGCGAACCATTCGGTGAGCGCTTCGGTCTGGGTTCGGCGCACACATGTGGCGTTGAGCACGCGCGGCTGCAGTCCGCGATCGCGCGGGCGCTCGTCGCTCCCGATCGCCGCGACCAAGGTGAGGTCGCCGTCGAAGCGGCGGTACAGCAGCCTGCCCCGCCGGGTGCCGGGATCGGTGAAGAACAGATACGGCAGCCCGCCCAGGCACAGCCGCTCCGCGGCCTCGTCCTCGAGCAGCGCGGGCACCGCGTCGCGATACTGGCGCCGGCATCGCGCGCCGAGCGGCCCGCTCCAGCACACGACCGCGTCCGTACCCGTATCGGCGTCGGTATAGAGGTGCGCGTCGTAATCCATGGCGTCGAGCACCAGCGCCGCGTTCGCCGCGGTGGCGACCCGCAGCCGGCAGTCCTTGCGCCGCACGATCTCGCGCGGCTCGCTGACCACCGCCAGCACCGGCCGCGCCGGATCCGGCCACGGCCGCGACGCGACCTCCGGCTCGCACCCGAGCCGCAGATCCAGACGTTCCAGCGCGAACGTGGTGGCGAACCGCCCCGGCCCGGCGACCTGCACCCGGATCGCCTTCCCCAGCGCCCGGACCGACACCTGCACCAGGGTGGGACCGTCCTCGGCGCCGGGCCAGCGCAGGCGCACCCGCACCGGTCCATCCAGCCCGTGCCTGCGCAGAATCCGCCCGAGCCCGCGCACCGCCCGCGTCACCTCCGCGGCTGGAACCGCCCCCTGGGTGGTGACAACGAAATCCGGATCCATGCCACTGGACCACACTTCCAACCCGCCCATAGCCAACCACCTTTCCCGTATCCGACCCGGCAACTCGCATTCATGGCATCACGGTCCTCACAACACGAAACAGGGCCGAAAGTCCCCACCGAGATAACAAGTGACCTTCGCCCGTATTCACCTGAGCCATCACGGGTTACGTTCGAAGGGACATTGCGCACCCTGGTTTCACCGAGAGCACGGAGGCAGCCTTGATCACCGTCTTCCTCGTCACCGCACCGGGTACCGTCCGCCGCGGACTCACCGAGATACTGGAGCAGGATCCCGCCCTCACCGTGGTCGGCGGCGCCGCCGATGTCGCCCAGGCGCGCTCGCGAATACCGGCGCTGCGCCCCGACGTCGCGGTGCTGGACGCGCGGCTGCCCGACGGCGACGGCATCGAACTGTGCCGGGAGTTGCTGGCCGGCATCGACAAACTGCGCTGCCTGATCCTGGCCTCCTATCCCGACGAGCAGGCCATGATGGCCGCCATGGACGCCGGGGCCAGCGGTTACGTGGTGAAGGACATCAAGGGCATGGAGTTGGCCTCGGCCATCAGGGAAATCGGCGCGGGCCGCTCACTGCTGGACAATCGCGCCGGGGCCGCGCTGCTGGCGCGGCGGCGCGCGTGGGGTGTGGTCGCCGATACCGCGCGGACGACGAAACACCGTACGAGACGGTCACGTTCGGCGTAACAACCCTTCGGCAATCGTGCCGAGCGTAGTATCCACCGTGCTGTGTGCGCGCCCGCCGGACACCAGGACTACCATGCACGACACCACTCGCACCGGACCCTATTCGGTACGTGACACGTTGTCGCAGTTGCGATTACGAGAATTGCTGACCGAGGTCAAAGACCGCGTCGAGCAGATCATCGACGCGCGCGATCGCATCGACGGACTGGTCGAGGCGATGCTCGCGGTCACCTCCGGGCTCGACCTGGATCAAACGCTGCGCACCATCGTGCGCGCGGCCACCAGCCTGGTCGACGCCCGGTACGGCGCGCTCGGGGTGCGCGGGCACGATCAGCAGTTCAACCAGTTCATCTACCACGGCATCGACGATCAGACGCGCATGCTCATCGGCGACCTGCCCGAGGGCCACGGCGTGCTGGGGCTGGTGCTGAGCAAGGCGCAACCGGTCCGGCTGGACGATCTCACCCGGCATCCGGCCTCGGTGGGCTTCCCGCCGCAGCATCCGCCCATGCACACCTTTCTCGGTGTGCCCGTGCGCATTCGCGGCGAACTCTTCGGAAACCTGTATCTCACCGAGAAATCCGGCGGGCACCCCTTCACCGAGGACGACGAGGTCCTCATGCAGGCCCTGGCGGCCGCGGCCGGCATCGCGGTCGACAACGCGCGACTGTACGAATCCGCGCGCACCCGCCAGGCCTGGATCGAGGCCACCCGCGACATCGCCACCGAATTCCTGGCCGACACCGATCCCAACCAGGTGCTGGCGCACGTGGTGGAGCACGCCCGCGAACTCACCGCCTCCCAGCGCGCGCTGCTGGCCGTGGTCGCCGACACCGACACCCCGCCCGAGGAGGTCACCGAACTCGTCGTGGCCCAGTGGTCCGGTCCCGCCGCGCCCGCGGCCGGACCGGACGCGGCCATCGTGCGCACCGTCGACGCGGCGGTCGGGCAGGCCCTGACCACCCGCACCCCGCTGCGCTTCGACGACGCCCGCCACATCGATCTCGGCATCCCCATCGACGACATCGGCCCGGCACTGGTGCTGCCGCTGCACACCCCCGACTCCACCATGGGCGTGCTCATCATCGTGCGCTCGGCCGAATCCGCGCCGTACACCGACGAATTGGTGGAGCTCATCGCAGCCTTCACCGATCAGGCCGCGGTGGCCATGCAGCTGGCGGTGGCCCAGCGGCGCATGCGCGAACTCGACATCCTCACCGATCGCGACCGCATCGCCCGCGATCTGCACGATCACGTCATTCAGCGGCTGTTCGCCATCGGACTCTCACTGCAGGGCACCGTGCCGCGCGCCCGCGTTCCCGAGGTGCGCCAGCGCCTGAGCGACACGATCAACGATCTGCAGGACGTGGTCGAGGAGATCCGCACCTCGATCTTCGATCTGCACGGCGGCAACGGGCACAGCACCCGGCTGCGCCAGCGCATCGAACGCGCGGTGAAACAGCAGACCACCGACAGCGAGATCCGCGCGCTCATGCACATCACCGGCCCGCTCTCGGTGGTCGAGCCCGGGCTCGCTGATCACGCCGAAGCCGTGGTGCGCGAGGCGGTCAGCAACGCGGTGCGGCACTCGGGGGCGAGCACCATCACCATCGACATCGGGGTCGCGGACGATCTCACCATCGTGGTGGCCGACAACGGCTGCGGCATCGCCGACGACATCACCCCCAGCGGGCTCACCAATCTCGCCACCCGCGCCGAGGAGTCCGGGGGCAGGCTCGCGGTCTATCCGCGCCGCGACGGCGAGGAGACCGGCACCAAACTGCACTGGTCCGTGCCGCTGCACTGACGGGACGGGCCGCGCGGGTCAGTCCACCGGCCCGAGCACCAGCGCCGAATTGTGCCCGCCCATACCGAGCGAGGTCTTGAGGGTGATGCCGTCGCCGCCGACGGCCACCCCGTCCAGCAGCCGCGGATGCGCGGGCGCCACGATCGGGGACGAGACCACCAGGCCGCGTTCGTACCCCATGGCGATCGCCGCCACCTCCACCCCGGCGGCCGCGCCCTGGCAGTGCCCGGTCAGCGGTTTGGTCGCGCACACCAGCGGCCGGTCCGCGAACATGTCCGCCAGCAGCGCGGTTTCGGCGTCGTCGCACTGTTCGGTGCCCGAGCCGTGCGCGTTCAGATACGCGATCTCCTCGGGCCGCACGCCGGCGCCGGCCAGTGCGCGGCGCACGCATTCGAAGATGTGCTCGTGGCTGGGTTCGACCGACACGACGTGATAGCCGTCGTTCGACATGGCGCCGCCCAGAACCGCGGTGTAGGGCCGATCGGCCGCGCGGGTCACGACGAACGCGGTCGCGGCCTCGCCCATGCTGAACCCGCGGCTGCCCTGCTGGAACGGACGGCACGCGCTGAGCGGTTCGTCGTCGGTGACCGCGGCGCCCAGGGCCACGAAGTGCTCGACCATGTCGGGGGTCGCGGACAGATCGGTGGCCACCACGATCACGTCGTCGGCGAAACCCTGTGCCAGCCACAGCTGTGCGGTGATCATGGCGACGTTGGCCGAGGAGCACGCGGCCGAGACGTTCATGGACGGACCGTGAAAGCCGAACTCCTGCATCAGCATCGACACCACGGTCGAGGGAAGTAATCGCATGTAGTCGCGCGAGCGCCGCTGCCCGCCGTCGACCAGGTAGAAATCTCGCCATTCGGACACATCACCCAGAACGATGGCGTGCAGCAGACCGACCGTCCGGCCCGGCCGCCAGCCCCGCGCCGCGGCATCGGCCACGGCCTCGCGCACCGACTGCTGCGCGGCCCGCGCGTACCGGCTCGGCCCCAGCTCCGCGTCCCCACCGTCCGGCACGCGGGCAACCCAACCGTGCCGATCACGTTCGGGGCCGTACCCTGGAAAGAGCCGAGCGGCGGGCTTACCGCTCAGCAAACCTTCCCACAGAGCTTCACGACCCCAGCCGTACCCGGTCACCGCACCGATTCCGGCGATGGTCATATGATCTTGGTGCTGTTCTTCGGTATTCGGGATGGGGATGGTGCCAGCCATGAGCATCGCTCCTTCCAGAGCCGGTGCCTGTAATGATCGTCAAATGCCGCCCGATGCTGTGCGGGACTGTGATTGATTCAATACAGGTCGGCAGGGTGTCACAGCAACCTCGCCGACAACATAATGGTGCCGGGCTCCATCGACGCTTCATGACGACGATCAGGGGGTGCAAGAGGTGGTGGGTAACGATCGGGCAAACGCTCCGACCGATGCTGAGCAGTTGGCCCAGCGGTACCGGACCCTGGTGGAATACAGCCCCGACGCCGTGGTCGTCCACGAGCGCGGCGTCATCGTCTACGCCAACCCGGCCACCGTGCGCCTGCTCGCGGCCGAGACCACCGACGACATCGTCGGCCAGCCCATCACCAAGTTCGTCCATCCCGCCTCGCTCACGCCGATGCTCGAGCGGATCCGCTGTCTCACCATCGCCGGCACCGCCTCGGTGCCCGCGGAGATGACGCTGCTGCGCCTGGACGGCCGCACCGTGGACGTGGAAACCGTCTCGGTGCTCACCGCCTGGCACGAACACCTCGCCTACCAGGTGGTCCTGCACGATCTGACCCCGCAGCGCGCCGCCGAGGCCGCGCAGGAACGCGCCGAGCAATTCTTCGCCACGGTCGTCTCCCAACTCGAGGAAGGGGTGGTGGTGATCGACCGGGAGGGCCGCATCGAATCGGCCAATCCGGCCGCGCGCCGCATCTTCGGCTACGACGCCGACGATCTGGTCGGCACCCGCATCGACGACATCCCGCTCGCGCTGCTCGATGCCAACGCCCAGCCTATGCCGCAGTCCTGGTACCCCGTCATGCGGACCCTGGCCACCGGGGAGACGGTGACGCGCTTCGTGTTCGGCGTCGACCGGCCCGACGGGCAGCGCCGCTGGCTCTCGGCCAGCAGCCGGCTGCTCAATCCGGAGGATCCCAACTCCGCGGCCGTCTCCTCCTTCAACGACATCACCGAATTCCGGGCCAGCCGAAGGCAACTGGAGTACCAGGCCACCCACGACCCGCTCACCGGGCTGGCCAATCGGGCGCTGGTGCTGTCCCGGCTCGCCGCGGCCCTGGGCACCAGCGAGGATCTGCCGGTGTCCACGGTGCTGTTCATCGACCTGGACGGCTTCAAGGCCATCAACGACACCCTCGGGCACGCCATCGGCGACACGGTGCTGCAGATCGTGGCCCAGCGCCTGCAGCGCGGCCTGCGCTCGGACGACATCGTCGGGCGCATCGGCGGCGACGAGTTCCTGGTCCTGCTGTCCGGCCGCACCCTGGGCGAGGACCTGGAAACCCTGGTCACCCGCCTGCGCACCACCATGGCCGAACCGATCATCGCCCGCGGCCACCGCATCCAGGTGAACGCCTCGATCGGCATCACCCCGCTGCACCCGGGTGACGGCCGTACCCCGGAGGCCGTCCTGCACGACGCCGACATCGCGATGTACCGGGCCAAACCCCCCGGCCACCGGGACAGCGCCCTGAGCCGCCGCAGCGACTCGACCCACGCGTCCTGAGCCGCTCGTCACGCCACGAGCAGCCGATACGGCGCGGCGGGCGAACGCGAACTAGACTCGACAACTCTGTTCTCGATGGTGCGCGCGCCCTGCCCGGCGACCGGTGTGGTGACAAGGAGTTCCGTTTTGCCCGACCTCACGCAGGAGCGATCCGTATCCGGATCCGATGCCGAACCGACGGCGGACCTGGAAGCCGAACAGCGGCACCTGACCCTGCTGTACGAGCGGCTCGACGGCATGCGCGAGTACGCGCAGCGGCGGCTGCGGACCGTGCTGCTCGAGACCGGGGGCACGCCGCAGGCCCGCAGTGAGCGCGAGTCGTTCACCCAGCTGTACTCCGAGGACCTATCGAAGTACGACGCCGCCGAACACGGATTGTGTTTCGGGCGAATCGATCTCGCCGAGAGCGCCGAGGAGGACGCGGGACCCGCCGCCGGCCCGGGGAGCAACGGCCGGGTGAGCAACGGCAACGGCCGGGCGGCCACGGGCAACGGCGACGGCCAGGCGGGCGCGGCCGGTGAGGGCGAACGCCGGTACATCGGCCGCATCGGCATCCTGGACGAGCAGTCCGATTACGAGACCCTGCTGCTGGACTGGCGCGCGCCCATGGCACGCCCGTTCTACCTCGCCACCACCGCGGCCCCGGACGGGGTGACGCGGCGCCGGCACATTCGCTCGCGCAACCGCAAGGTCACCGCGGTCAACGACGAGTACCTCGATCTCGGCGCGGCGCAGCGCGACGGCGTGATCGACGGCGCCGGTGGCGTCGGCAGCGAGAGCGCGCTGCTGTCCGCGCTCAACGCCGCGCGCACCGGACACATGAACGACATCGTGGAAACGATTCAGAGCGAACAGGACTCGATCATCCGCTCCGAGCACCGCAGCGTGCTCGTGGTGCAGGGCGGGCCCGGCACCGGCAAGACCGCGGTGGCGCTGCACCGCGCGGCCTACCTGCTCTACACCTACCGTCAGCAGCTGGACAAAGCCGGCGTGCTCATCATCGGGCCGAACTCGACCTTCCTGGACTACATCGGCCAGGTGCTCCCCTCGCTCGGCGAGACCGGTGTGCTGCTGTCCACCGTCGGCAACCTGTACCCGGGTGTGCGCGCGACACTGGAGGATTCGCTGCGCGCCGGGGAGCTCAAGGGCTCGCTCGACATGCTCGAGGTACTCAAGAAGGCGGTCCGCGACTGGCAGGAGGTGCCGCGCGAACCGGTGCGCCTGCACTTCGACGGCCGCGAGCTGACCCTGGACCGGCGCATCATCACCAAGGCACGCGGGCGGGCCCGCTCCTCGCGCCGCCCGCACAACCTGGCCCGGCCGATCTTCGCCGCCGGGGTCGTGGACGCGCTCACCGATCAGCTGGCCCAGCTCATCGGCGCCGATCCGCTCGGCGGGCGAAACCTGTTGAGCCAGGCCGATCTCACCGAGATCCGCGACGAGATGCGCGCCGACGCCGAGATCCAGCGCGCCATCGCCGGACTGTGGCCGCTGCTCACCCCGCAGGACGTGCTCGGCGGACTGTGGGCCGATGCCCGCCGCCTGGCCAACGCCGCGGGGAACCTCGGCGCCGAGGACCGCGCCGAACTGCAGCGCACCGACAGCGGCGAGTTCTCCGACGCCGACGCGCCCCTGCTGGACGAGCTCGCCGAACTGCTCGGCATCGACGACAGCGAGGAACGCGAACGCTCGCGCCGGCGCTGGCGCGCCCAGCTCGCCGAGGCGCAGGACGCCCTGGACATCCTGACCGGTTCCGCGCCACAGGATCTCGAGGACGACCTGGACCCGGAACTGCTCATGGCCTACGACCTCATCGACGCGAGCCAGCTCGCCGAACGCCAGCAGGTCCGCACCAGCCAGACCACCGCCGAGCGCGCCGCCGGGGACCGGACCTGGACCTACGGGCACGTCATCGTCGATGAGGCGCAGGAGCTCTCGGAGATGGCCTGGCGAATGGTCATGCGCCGCATCCCCAATCGCTGGATCACCGCCGTCGGCGACGTCGCCCAGACCGGCGACCCGGCCGGCGCGGCGTCCTGGCAGCAGGTGCTGGAACCCTATGTGGCCAAACGCTGGAAGCTCACCGAGCTGACCGTCAACTACCGCACCCCCGCCGAGATCATGGCCATCGCCGCCGATGTGCTGGCCGAGATCGATCCGGGCATGTCGATCCCGCGCTCGATCCGCGAATCCGGCTTCACCCCCGCCGCCCACCGCGTGGCCGCCGCGGAACTGGCCGCCGAGGTGGCGCGGCACGTCGCGGCCGAGGCGGCGCACCCGGGCACCACCGCGATCATCGTGCCGCACGACCTCGCGCCGGAATTGGCCGACGCGGCCGATGATTCGGCCCGGGTGCTGACCGTGCACGACGTCAAGGGCCTGGAGTTCGACGCGGTGATTTTGGTCGAGCCGCAGCGCGTGCTCGCGGAGTCCCCGCGCGGCATGAACGATCTGTACGTGGCCCTGACCCGTGCGACCCAGCGCCTGACGGTCGTGCACACCGCCGACCTGCCGCCGGTGCTCGGCAAGATCGCGGCCGCCGGAACCACCGCGTAGCAGCGGGGTTCGCCCCGCGAACGCGAAAGCGGCCGTGACCAAGTGGTCACGGCCGCTTCGGCGTACGGGGACTCAGCGCACGGTGTGCACGATCAGCACGTCGCTGCGCGACTTGCGGGCCACGTCCGAGGGCACGGAGCCGAGCAGCCGGCCCGCGAGGGTGTTCAGGCCGCGGTTGCCGACCACGAGCAGATCGGCGTCCACCTCCTTGAGCAGGTGCAGCAGCGACTCGACGGGCTCGCCGACCACCGCCTTCTCCACGATGTTCGCGGCGCCCGCGGCGGCGGCGCGATCGCGTGCCACGCGCAGGATCTCGCTGGTCGGGGCCGAGCCGCGGACCTGGTAGGCCTCTTCCTTGAGCACGTCGGCGGCCGCGGCGACATCGCGGTCGTCGGTCGGGTAGTAGGCGCAGGCGATGTACAACGTCGAGCCCTCGCCGGCCAGCGCCGCAGCCCGCTCGACGGCGACATACGACGAGTCCGAGCCATCGGTACCGACGACGATCGTCCGGTAGGCGGTCATTCTCTCCTCCAAGTACAAGGGTCGGGGGCCGCGACGCCCGCGTGCTGCGGATGAGTCGGCGGCGACTGCGCCTGACAATAGCGGCATATCCGACGGAAATTTTCGATATGGCAACACATCACACTCGCGTGGCGCATCGGACGCAGCACACATTCCGCGCGCGGATACCGAACGGACCCCGGCTACCAGCGAATTTCCATTGGCCGCCGGGAGACGGCGTAAAACGTCAACCCTATTGCGCGCCTGGGATATTGGTCACAAGCCGTGTTTCCTGCCCGGAAACGCCCGGATGAAACGGCTCGGCCCATCCGGTGCTCGACACGCACCGGATGGGCCGGAAATACAACCGCTACCCACTCACCGCTGGTGATAGTCGGCCCAGAACCAGCCGAGAATCACGCTCATGATGTTCATGCGCTCCTCTTCGTTGTGGCCGATCACAATGCCGCGCAATACTAGCGCGCCGATCGGTCAGAGGTTGAAAAGCGGTCCGGTGAGCGTCAATCCGAGGCAGTGGCCCGCCGCGGAGAAGAAGGCGAAGAGCATGAGCGCCGCACCGGCGAGCGCGACATCCTTGTTGAAGCTGATCATCTCGGTCTGCTTCGCCTCGGGATCGGTCTCCTTCCAGAACGGGTGCATGAGGAACGCCGTCGGGAGCAGGAAGATCACCAGCAGCAGCGCGCCGAGATCGGCCCAGACGCCGAACAGCACGCTCAGCCCGCCGACCAGCAGCAGCACACCCGAACCGATGACCGCGAGCTTGGGCGAGGGCACGCCGCGGAACTGCGCGTACTGCGCCATCGCGTCGGCTTTGGTGAGATGGCCCATCGCTGAGCCCAGGAACAACGCGGCGAACAGGATCCGCCCGATCAAAACCAGCACATTCACCATGGCTCACTCCTCGGTTGATCGACTCTGCCAGTAGGTGACATGGCAACCAACTGGTCGTGCGACTTCCTTATTCCCAATATCTCAGGACAGTAGCGAGGCGCGGGCGTATTCCAGCGGAGAAATTCCGATTTCCTGGCCGAACTCGCGCGAAAAGTGCGCTTGATCGAAGTAGCCCAGGTCGAGCGCCAGCGCGGCCAGGTCCGACGTGCGGCCCTGCGCCAGCAGATGCGCGCCGTCCTGCAGGCGGTAGCGGCGCAGCACGGCCTTCGGGGTCGTGCCCACGTAGCGGCGGAACAGCCGTTGCAACGTGCGGACCGGAATGTCGAAACGCTCGGTGACCTGGTCGACCCGGGTGAGCTCGCGGTCCTGCGCCATGGCGTCGATGATCGTCAGCACCTGCCGGTACGGCGCGTCGTCGGTCACCGCGCGCCGCTCGGCGATGCCGGCCAGGAAGTCCTCGACGAGCGTGCGGCGCTGTTCGAGTTCCGGCTCGGCCAGCACCGCCTCGGCCAGGCCCGCCGCCTCGGGGAAGACCTCGGTCAGCGGGACCGCCCGATCACGCAGGGCGCCCACGTCCATCCCGGTGAACGCGCCGAAGCCGCCCGCCAGGAACTTGACCCCGAATGTCTCACCCGCCTCGGCCAATTCGCGGACGTACTTGGTGGTCCACACCCCGGAGACGAAACCCCCGAGCCGCTCCCGGGTGTTCTCGAAGGTCACGTTCACCGCCGGGAACGGCAGTACCTCGGCGTAGTAGGGCTCGAGGCCGCGCCGATCCCAGCGCACCGCCCAGTACCACTCGACGTAGCGGGACACCCGCTCCCCCGCCGCGAGCCGGGCGTGGTTGTTGACCGCGGCCTGCTCCCGAGGTCGCAGAATGCCTTTCGCGGTTTCCGGCGGCGGCACCGGGCGCGGGGCGAACGTGCCCGGAACCGGGGCGGCGGGATTCGAGCCGGAGTCGGCGTGTGGGCCGCGTACGGCTACCGGGCGCTCAGGGCCGAAGTCGGCGTGTGGGCCGCGACCTCCCGCCACGGACTCGGGGCCGGGGACAGGGCGCGAATTGCGGCCGCCCGCCGGGGAATTCGGGCCGGCGGGCGGGGTCCGCGGTGCGGGATGCGGGCGCTCAGGACCGGGCATCGGGGGCCTGTCGCATTCCTACAAGACCGCGAAGCCGGTGCGGAGCAGAGTCCTTCCCATGAGCGAAACAGTGCATCCCATCCCCGCGAACTACCACTCCATCACCTGTTTCCTGGCCGTCCCGGACCCGAACGCCGCCATCGACTTCTACTCCGCCGTCTTCGGTGCGACCGTACTCAGCCGCAATGATCTGCCCGACGGCCAGGCCGCGCACGCCGAACTGCTGATCGGCGATTCCACCATCCAGGTCGGCGTGCCGATGCCGGACGAGGGCGTGCGCGCGCCCGAGGCGGGCTGGGTGCACAGCAGCGTCGTGCACTACTGCCCCGATGTCGACGCCGTCGCCAAGCTCGCGGTCGAGCACGGCGCGCGCCACGTGGACGAGCCGCAGACCTTCGTCACCGGCGACAGGTTCGGCCGGGTCATGGACCCCTTCGGTCACCGCTGGATCGTCATGACCCGCGTCGAGGACGTGTCCCGCGAAGAGGCCGAACGCCGCGTCGACGAGTGGCTGGCCCGGCAGGGCTGAACCCGCACCGCCTCGGGGAGCGCTTGCTCCCCGGGAGGTTCGGGGCCGGCCGGACCCGTTCACTGCAGACCGGCGGCGTCCATGCCGCGCAGCTCCTTCTTCAGATCGGCGATCTCGTCGCGCAGGCGACCGGCGAGCTCGAACTGCAGCTCACGCGCCGCGTTCATCATCTGCGCGGTCATGTCCTTGACCAGGTCGGCCAGTTCGGCGCGCGGCATGGACTTGATGTCGCGGCCCTCGTACACCCCCGCGCTCACCGCGCGGCCGGGCTCGCCCTGCGCGCGGCGGCCGCGGCTGGCATTGCGGCCGGAGCCGCCGACCTCCACCGCCTCGGAGTCCTCGGCCTCGCGGTAGACGGTGTCGAGAATGTCGGCGATCTTCTTGCGCAGCGGCTTGGGGTCGATGCCGCGTTCCTCGTTGTACGCGACCTGCTTCGCGCGCCGGCGCTCGGTCTCGCTGATGGCGTGCTGCATCGAATCGGTGATCTTGTCCGCATACATGTGCACCTCGCCGGACACATTGCGGGCCGCGCGGCCGATGGTCTGGATCAGGCTGGTCCCGCTGCGCAGGAACCCTTCCTTGTCCGCGTCCAGAATGGCCACGAGCGAGACCTCGGGCAGGTCCAGGCCCTCACGCAGCAGGTTGATGCCGATCAGGACGTCGTACTCGCCCAGGCGCAGCTGCCGCAGCAACTCCACGCGCCGCAGCGTGTCGATCTCCGAGTGCAGGTACCGCACCCGGATGCCGAGCCCGAGCAGATAGTCGGTGAGGTCCTCGGACATCTTCTTGGTCAGGGTGGTGACCAGCACGCGTTCGTCGCGTTCGGTGCGCAGCCGGATCTCGTGCACCAGATCGTCGATCTGGCCCTTGGTCGGCTTGACCACCACGTGCGGATCGACCAGACCCGTCGGGCGAATGACCTGTTCGACGAATTCGCCGCCGCTCTGGCCCAATTCGTATTTGCCCGGGGTCGCCGACAGATACACGGTCTGCCCGATGCGGTCGGCGAACTCCTCCCAGGTGAGCGGTCGGTTGTCGACCGCGGACGGCAGCCGGAATCCGAATTCCACCAGATTCCGCTTGCGCGACATATCGCCCTCGTACATGCTGCCGATCTGCGGGACCGTCACATGTGATTCGTCGATGACGAGCAGGAAATCATCGGGGAAATAATCGATGAGGGTGGCCGGTGCGGTGCCCGCGCCACGACCGTCGATATGCCGCGAATAATTCTCGATGCCGGAGCAGAAACCGACCTGCCGAATCATTTCCAGGTCGTATTGGGTGCGCATGCGCAAACGCTGCGCTTCCAGAAGTTTGCCCTGCTTCTCCAATTCGGCCAGCCGCTGCTCGAGTTCGGCCTCGATATCGTTGACCGCGCGTTCCATGCGCTCGGGACCCGCGACATAGTGGGTGGCCGGGAAAATGCGGACCATATCCACCTTGCGCACCACGTCACCGGTGAGCGGATGCAGGTAGTACAGCGCCTCGATCTCGTCACCGAAGAACTCGATGCGGATCGCCAGCTCCTCGTACGAGGGAATGATCTCGACCGTGTCGCCGCGCACGCGGAAACTGCCCCGGGTGAAGGACATGTCGTTGCGGGTGTACTGCACGTCGACCAGCAGCCGCAACAGCTTGTCGCGATCCACCTCGGCGCCGACGTCGAGCTGCACCGAACGATCGAGATAGGACTGCGGGGTGCCCAGACCGTAGATGCACGACACCGACGCGACCACGACGACATCGCGCCGCGACAGCAGACTCGAGGTGGCCGAATGCCGCAGCCGCTCGACGTCGTCGTTGATCGAGCTGTCCTTCTCGATGTAGGTATCGGTCTGCGCGATGTACGCCTCGGGCTGGTAGTAGTCGTAGTACGAGACGAAGTACTCGACCGCGTTGTTCGGCAGCATCTCGCGCAGCTCGTTGGCCAGCTGCGCGGCCAGCGTCTTGTTGGGCGCCATCACCAGGGTCGGGCGCTGCAGCTTCTCGATGAGCCAGGCCGTGGTGGCCGACTTGCCGGTGCCGGTGGCGCCCAGCAGCACCACATCGCGCTCGCCGCCGTTGATGCGCTTCTCCAGCTCGGCGATGGCCGCCGGCTGGTCACCGGCGGGTTTGTGCTCGCTGACCACCTGGAACCGGGCTTCGGTGCGCTCGATATCACCGATGGGCCGATGTTCGGAGTGCGCCAGCGGCCGATCTTCCGGGATCTCGGTTGCAAAAGCCATGTTCACCAGCCTAGAGCCCCCCACCGACAGACTCCCCCGCCTCTCCGGGACTTTGGCGCACAGCCTGGGAGCCGTTGGCCGTTGGGGACGCGTGACTCGGTTGGGAGCCGCGACGATTTTGGGGGTGCCCCCGGAGTTACCCCGATCCTTGCGAAATCAGGCATTGCTTGCTTCGTGGGGGCTCGGGGGTCAAAGCATTGCTTGATTTGGGGGGTTTCGAGGGTGGGGATTGCTGTGTTGTGGGGGGTGGATTACCTTGGGTTGGGTGGGGGTTTGTATTGGCATGGGGGATGTCTTGATTGTCTGAAATGTGTTTTCTACCAAGGGAGTTCGGGGGACGTTCCGAGTTTGTTGCGCTCGGATTCCGGTCTTCTCACGGGGGTTGTGCGGGGGCGTGGCGGGCGTAACCTGATCTGGTTCCAGCACGTCGAGACGAGGCGAGGCGAGATGACCAGTCTGCATACGCCACAGGGGAATTCCACCAACGGATCGGGTCCCCGGGAATCGAGACGTGTCCTGCCGGGCGCGCCGCCGCATCGGCCCAGACTCGAGTTCTTCAATCTGGCCGAGCTGTCCTGGACCGACCATCACGGGTACGTGCACCAGGTCGAGCGGCTGCACGCCGAGTCGTGGGGGCTGTACATGGAGCGGATCGTGGACAATCCGCGGTTCCGCTACATCGAATCCTGGCTGCTGCCGCAACTTTCGCTGCGAGCCAGCGTCTATCACCTGCGGCCGGGCCACGATCGCGCGCAGACCTACTACCTCGACATCGGGGACTACGGTCCGGTCGGACCCAAGCGCTGGCGGGCCGAGGGGCACTATCTGCACGTGGTGGCGCGGCCGGGGCAGGTGCCCGAGCTGCTCGGCATCGACGAGCTGCTGACCGCGCACGCGGCGGGGTACTTCGACACCGCGCACACCCACCGGGTCATCGAGCACGCCAGCCGGGTGGTCGACGGCATCGCGGGTTACGGGCACGATGTCGACCGCTGGCTCGCGGCGCAGGGGCTCCAGCTGACCTGGCTCTGACCGCGGTGGTGGCGGCAAGCGAAAGCCACCCGGTTCGGCTCGCGCTCGTCCCGGGTGGCTTCGGCTTCGTTCGGTTCGGCTCGCGGCGTTCGCCTTTCGAGCCGCGCGCGGTCTAGCCCGCGGACAGGCTCGGCAGCAGATCGCCGAGGCCGCCGCCGCAGCCCAGGCTGCCGGTGCCGGTGCCGGCCGCCACCTGCACGGTGATCGAGTCGCTGATCAGCAGCTGCCGTGCCTCGATCTTGTGCGCGCCCGCGGAGTCCGGGGTCCACTTGATCGTCACCTTGTTGCTGAGCAGCGACGGCGAGACCGGGCTGCCCGGAATGTCCTTGCCGTTGTCGGTGAACTTCACCGACGAGAGGCGGTCGACCTCGACCGAGGCGGTCACGGTGTAGCTGCAACCGGCCTTGTGGTTGGACCCGGAGACCGCAACATCTCCGACCCAGGCGCTGGCCTGCGGCGCGGCAAGAATGACGGTGCAAGCCATCGCACCGAAGGCGGTGACGCCAACCCCGGCCCGGCGAGCACGGACGCTCTGAGAATTCATGCGTAGTACTTCCCTTTGGTTGAACTCCCCCACGTCAACGTGGGTAGCCGCACCGTAACGGAAGGCAGTGTTTCACATTGGCTTTTTCCGGAAAATTTCCCGGGAAATTGCTGAACTCGCGGTTTCTGCCCGCGATTCGGCCACACTCCCCTGGACGCCGAACCCCCGACGCGCGATGCTGTTCGCATGACTCAGGCGCCGACCGTAGACCTGCACCGACCGAAGGTGGAGCACTTCAACGTCGATGAGCTCACCAATATCGACCCGAAGGGTTTCGTCCGCCACGTCGAGCGGTATCACGCCGAACCCTGGGGACTTTACATGGCGCGCCCGTCGGACCATCCGGAGTTCCACTACATCGAATCCTGGCTGCTGCCACGGTTGTCCATTCGCGCCACCATCTTCCATTTCACCCCCGGAAACCTGCGCGATCAGGACTACTACATCGATATCGGCGAGTTCGTTCAGGTGAGCCCGCAGCAGTGGACCTCCGAGGATCACTACCTCGATCTGGTGGTGCGCACCGCCCGCGAGGTCGAACTCCTGGACGTGGACGAACTACTGGCCGCACACGCCGCCGGCTATCTCGAACTCGGCCAGGCCCAGCGCGCCATCGAGACCGCCACCACCACCATCGACGGCATCGCCGCGCACGGGCACAGCCTCGAGGGCTGGCTCGCGTCCCAGGGCATCACCCTGACCTGGAAGCAGTAGCGCGACCGGCAACGGCGCGGGGGCGTATCGAGCAGCGCACCCGCGCCGTCGCGCCGTCCGGGGTCAATCCCGGACCGCGAGCACCACATTCACCGGGCGGCCCGGATCCGCGTTGGCGTGCAGCAGCTCGTCCGCGCCGGCCGCGGCCGGAAAGCCCGCGTCCGCCAGCCGATCCCGAAGTCCGGCGGCGGTCGCCGCGTCCGCGACCGTGATCCGCAGATCCAGGATGTCCTCGGCGGGCTTGTCCGGCACCGCCGTCGAGCCGACGTGCTCGATGCGCTCGGCCGCGCCGCCGCACGCGACGTGCAGGCGTGCGATGAGGCGCTGCGCCTGGGCGGGCCACTCCGGATTCGCGGGCACCACGGGCGATTCGGCGGGCCGCGCGGCCGGGGTGCGGGTGCGCAGGTTGCGCTCGAAGGGAATCAGTCGCTCGTCCCAGAGCCGATGCACCTCGGCGCCGATGATCCCGTCCGCGCCGTTGTTGTCCAGCAGCACATCCGCCGCCGCCCGGCGCTGAGTGTCGGTGGCCTGCGCGGCGATTCGCGCCCGGGCGTCGGCCTCGTCGATGCCGCGGAACTCCACCAGGCGGCGCACCCGGGTCTCCTGCTCGGCGTCCACCACCAGCACCAGGTTCATGAACGGACCGAGGCCGTTCTCCACCAGCAGCGGAATGTCCTGCACCACAATGCCGTCCGCGGGCGCGGCGGCGATCAGCGCGGTGGTGCGCTGCCCGACCAGCGGATGGGTGATGCCGTTGAGGGTGGCGCGGGCCTCGTCACTGGCAAAAGCCTTGGCAGCCAGGGCGGGCCGGTTCAGGCTGCCGTCGGCGGCCAGGATCTCGTCCCCGAACGCGGCGACGAGAGCGGCCAGGCCCTCGGTGCCGGGGGCCACCACCTCGCGCGCGATGACATCACTATCCACGAGCACCGCACCGCGTTCGACGAGGATTCGGGCGACGGTGGACTTACCCGCTCCCATGCCTCCGGTGAGACCGATTCGCAACATCGGATCAGTCTCGCATCCGCTCGAATGCGACGTTCCGGCACCCCTAACCAGCCGATAGAACGGAATACCCATTCACTCACCGAATTTCACAAGCAATCGTCCGAATTGCTCATTCCGTGATAGTCGCGAGACCAATTCGCAACTTTTCCGGCGAATTCGGATCCGAGGGCGACAACATTCCGACACGCCGACGCGAAACTCGCGCAAAATCCTGTGTCGGACACTTTTGTTCGGCTAAGGTTCGCCGCAGGCGATCGCAGGCCGGTTCACGCAAGAGAAGGAATATCATTGGGCACCAGAAACATCCAGGCGGGTCGCCACCGTCTGGGACTGCCGGGCATGATGCACTGCATCGAGATCCCCGCGGTCGCGGCAGCGCTTGTCCAGCACCGTCGCACGTGGCTCTCCACCCTGATAAATCCCGCCCGCCACAGTTTCGCGGCCATGCGAAAACGCTCCGCGGCGGCTGCGAGTCGATGGGTACCGGCGACAGCCGGCTGACGAAACACATCGCCGCCGTGGCCCAGCCCCTTTCGGACTGGGCCACCTTTGTGCGCGGAATCCACCACCGGTACAGCTGCCGCCTTTTATAGGCGGCAGCTCTAATTCGCGTACCTGTAATAAATGGCGGAATTCGTCCGCGCAATTCGATCCCGAATATGACGAAACCCCCGGATCCTGAGGGATCCGGGGGTTTCGGTGTAGCTTATCGCGCTACCGCGTCAGCGAATCAGGCGTTGCCCGACAGCTTCTCGCGGAGGGCGGCCAGCTGCGCATCGCTCGCCAGCGAGCCACCGGCGGACTCGCCGGAGGTCGAGGACGACGACGAGGAGGACGCGGCCTGCGAACCACTCTCGGAGGAGTAGTTCGAGGAACCGCCGTTGGCGGCCTCGGCGGCAGCGTCAGCGGCCATCTTCTCCATCTGAGCGGTGTGCATCTTGTGGCGACGCTCGGCCTCGGCGTAACGGCCTTCCCACTCCTCGCGGACCTTGTCCGAGCCCTCGAGCCATTCGTTGGTCTCGGGATCGAAGCCCTCGGGGAAGATGTAGTTGCCCTGGTCGTCGTAGCTGTCGGCCATGCCGTACTTCGACGGGTCGAACTCGGCGTTGTAGTCCTCGTTCGCCTGCTTCAGCGACAGCGAGATCCGGCGACGCTCGAGGTCGATGTCGATGACCTTGACCATGGCGTCGTCGCCGACGGCGACAACCTGGTCCGGGACCTCGACGTGGCGCTCGGCCAGCTCGGAGATGTGCACCAGGCCCTCGATGCCCTCTTCGACGCGCACGAAGGCGCCGAAGGGAACGAGCTTGGTGACCTTGCCCGGGACGATCTGGCCGATCGCGTGGGTGCGGGCGAACTGACGCCACGGGTCTTCCTGGGTCGCCTTGAGCGACAGGGAGACGCGCTCGCGGTCGAGATCGACGTCGAGAACCTCGACGGTGACCTCGTTGCCGACCTCGACAACCTCGGACGGGTGATCGATGTGCTTCCAGGACAGCTCGGAGACGTGCACCAGGCCGTCGACGCCACCCAGGTCCACGAAGGCGCCGAAGTTGACGATGGAGGACACGACGCCCTTGCGGACCTGGCCCTTCTGGAGCTGGTGCAGGAACTCGCTGCGGACCTCGGACTGGGTCTGCTCGAGCCAGGCGCGACGCGACAGGACCACGTTGTTGCGGTTCTTGTCGAGCTCGATGATCTTGGCCTCGATCTCCTTGCCGACGTACGGCTGGAGGTCGCGGACGCGGCGCATCTCGACGAGCGAGGCGGGGAGGAAGCCGCGGAGGCCGATGTCCAGGATCAGACCACCCTTGACGACCTCGATGACGGTGCCCTTGACGGCCTCGTCCTTCTCCTTGAGCTCCTCGATCGTGCCCCAGGCGCGCTCGTACTGAGCCCGCTTCTTCGACAGGATCAGGCGGCCTTCCTTGTCCTCCTTGGTGAGAACGAGGGCCTCGACCTCATCGCCCACGGAAACGACCTCGGAAGGATCGACATCGTGCTTGATGGAGAGTTCGCGGGAAGGGATGACGCCTTCGGTCTTGTAACCGATGTCGAGAAGAACCTCGTCACGGTCGACCTTGACGATGGTGCCTTCGACGATATCGCCGTCGTTGAAGTACTTGATCGTCTTGTCGATAGCGGCGAGGAAGTCCTCGGCAGAGCCAATGTCGTTGATGGCTACCTGCGGCGAGGTCACGGTGGTGGGCATGTGTTGGGAGGCTCCGGACGGATTGTGGTCGGTAGTGGACATGTGGGCTTTCGGTATTGCTGCGAACACACAGCGATGGAACTACGTTGGTCATGCGACAGCACATCGCTGTGGCGGAGCACAACGCTGCCAGAAGCATGCGGACTCACAGCACGAACGTCTGCTCTGCTCGATCGCCCCGTGAAGTTCCGGTCCGGATCCCCCTGGAGGAACGAGTACAGAAGACACTCGCGGAAAACAGCGTACGCGACTGTCGTTGTACCAAGCAAACACGGGTGCCGCAACGCGAGTCGATAGAGTGCGGCCATGGCCGAAGATCACCCCGATTCCCCCGATGATACCCGGCATGCCGAGGCGAACGCACTGCTCGGCACCGTGGGCGTGGCCCGCACCAAGGTCGATTCGGCCGTCAGCGAGCGCGCGAACCGGCGCTGGTGGGACGCGGACGCGGCCGCCTACCACGAGACGCACGCGGACTTCCTGGGCGTGGACTCCCCCGCCGGCGAATTCGTCTGGTGCCCCGAGGGTTTGCACGAGGGCGACTGGCGGCTGCTCGGCGACATCGTGGACAAGACGATCCTGGAGATCGGCTGCGGCTCGGCGCCGTGCTCGCGCTGGCTGGCCGCGCACGGCGCGCACCCGGTGGGCCTGGACATCTCACGCAGCATGCTCGACCGCGGCGTCGCGGCCATGGCGGCCGGTGGGCCGCGCGTCCCGCTGGTGCAGGCGGGAGCGGAACAGCTGCCCTTCGCCGACGCCTCCTTCGATCTGGCGTGCTCGGCCTTCGGCGCGGTGCCGTTCGTGGCCGACTCCGCGCGGGTGATGCGCGAGGTGGCGCGGGTGCTGCGCCCCGGCGGCCGCTGGGTGTTCTCGGTGAATCACCCCATGCGCTGGATCTTTCCGGACGATCCGGGCGCCGAGGGCCTGCGCGCGACGATCCCGTATTTCGATCGCACCCCCTACGTGGAGCACGACGCCGACGGCGAGGCGACCTACGTCGAACACCACCGCACGGTGGGCGACAGAGTTCGCGAGATAGTTGCCGCGGGCCTGATCCTGGTCGACGTCATCGAACCCGACTGGCCGGAGTGGCTGGACCGCGAGTGGGGCCAGTGGAGCCCGCTGCGCGGCGAGATCTTCCCCGGCACAGCGATTTTCGTCACCGAGAAACCCGCCTGAGGATCGCGGCCGTCCGCGTTCAGCCGCGGAAGGGCGGCAGCGCGGCGAAGGCCGGGTCGAGGCGGATCGTCGGGACCGTCCGCGTCAGCCACGCCCGGACGCGGCTCAGCGGATGATCCGGGAAGTCGGCGTCGAATTCGGCGGCGTCGGCGCGGTTGTACGGGAGGTCGCCGCGTACGTCGGGCGCGTAGGGGTGCGGCGGGTACATGGACTCGAATCCCAGCCGGGCCATGGTCATCGCCTCCCGCATGCCGGTGATGCCGGTCTCCTCGCAGAAGAGCATGAGCACGGCGCTGCACCGGTCCTTGGGCACCACGATCGACGCGGCGAAAACCAGCCCGGTCGGCTGGTCGCGCCGCCGCATCTTCTCGATGCGCAGCAGCGCGGGCTGCCCGTCCACCCCGATAACCCAGGCTTCGATGAGCCCGCCGGCGGGCGCGTGGATCGCGGTCAGCCGGGCACGCAGGGTCTCGACGTCCTCCAGCGGCGCGGGCAGGTCGGGCGGCAGATCGAAGTACTGCACCGCCGCCATGTCGCCGGTGCCGGGATCGACCCAGCTGGAAGCGTCCGCCTGCTGAAAACCGCCTGTATCGAACGAGATTGGCACCCGGTCACCCTAAACGGACGATGCCGGAAGTGTCGGATCGTCGTCCGGGTTCGCCGGGGGCGGGCGCTCGGTGACGCCGTCCGGGCGGGACGCGCTGGGCGGTCCGGCCGGATGCGTCACGCGGCCGACGCTCTCACCCGACACGCCGGACACCCTCACGCGGCACG
>NZ_JBHVIC010000008.1:122307-193441 GCF_042799795.1 Nocardia sp. NPDC057668
CACGGCGAACGCACTCCCCGGCACGGCGAACGCACTCCCCGGCACGGCGAACGCACTCCCCGGCACGGCGAACGCACTCCCCGGCACGGCGAACGCACTCCCCGGCACGGCGAACGCCCGCGACGCGGGGTCGCGGGCGTTCGGCGGAAACCGGTGGAACTACGGGGATTTGGGTTCGCGGCCGGCCTGTTTGAGGGCCAGGCGCAGGGCGTACTCGATCTGGGCGTTGATGCTGCGCAGGTCGTCGGCGGCCCACTTGGCCACTGCTTCGTGAACGGCCGGGTCGAGCCGGAGCAGCACCTTTTTCGGCTCGCGCTTGACCATTACGAGTAGAGGGAGCCGGTGTTCACGACGGGCTGGGCGGGGCGATCGCCGCAGAGCACGACCAGCAGGTTCGAGACCATGGTGGCTTTGCGCTCCTCATCGAGTTCGACCATGCCCTGTGCCGCGAGACGCTCGAGGGCCATCCCGACCATACCGACAGCGCCCTCGACGATGCGGCTGCGGGCGGCCACGACCTGGGATGCCTGCTGGCGCACCAGCATCGCCTGTGCGATCTCCGGCGCGTAGGCCAGGTGCGTGATGCGGGCCTCCAGGACCTCGATGCCGGCCAGATCGGTGCGCTCGCGCAGCTCGGTGGTGAGCTCCTCGGCGATCTCGGCGCCGTCGCGCAGGCTGGTGCGGGCGTCGTCGTGCGCGTCGTAGGGGTGGATGGTGGCCAGGTGCCGGACCGCGGCCTCGGACTGGGTCTCCACGTACTGCTCGTAGTCGTCGACCGAGAAGGCGGCCTTGAAGCTGTCGACCACGCGGTAGACCACGACCGCGCCGATCTCGACCGGGTTGCCGTCCGCGTCGTTGACTTTCAGCTTCTGGGTCTCGAAGTTGCGCACGCGCAACGAGATTCGGCGCCGGTCGGTGAGCGGCACCACCCAGAAGAAGCCGGGTTCGCTGACCGAGCCGATGTAGCGGCCGAAGAACTGGATGACCCGTGCCTCGTTCGGGTTGACGACCAGCAGCCCGGTCAGGCCCAGCACCGCCACCGTCGCGATCACGAATCCGGCGACCGCCACCGCGACCCAGCCCGCGCCACCGCCGTCGCCCGCGGCGGCCAGGGCCGCGACCGCACCCACGATGGTCACCGTGATGACCGCCAGCAGCACCAACAGCAAGAGGAAACCGTTCCGCCGGAATGCCGGACGTAGCTCCATGAGTGCCCTCCAAATATCGAAGTGATATCACGACGATAGCGCGGATCGGCGGGGTTGCCAAGCGGGTTTCCGGCCCGCCGGGCCGAGATTCCATGCCTTGATGCGCATATTCCCATCGGCTGATGTGCCACGTGCGGCAACCCATTACGGCCGGCCCGCGATACGGCCACGGGGCACGCCCGAGACCTCGGATCAGCGGGGGCGGATGTTGCGATTGCCGCGAAAGAGGTTGCGGGGGTCGTGAACCGCTTTCGCCGCCGCGAGCGACGCGTACCGGGCGGGCTCGTAGCCCGCGCGGGTCTGCGCCTCGTCCGCGTTCGCGCCGTCGCCGTAGAGGAAGTTGAGGTGGTGCCCGATCGTCCACGGGGACAACGCTTCCCGGATTCCGGCGAGTCGTTCGCGAGCCGCGGAGCCGTCGGCGTCGGGCATCGCGATCACCCGGGCCACGTACTCGGCGGCGCGATGGTCCACCGCGATCCCCGCGGGTCCGGGGCGGCCCAGCGCGCCGCCGAGGTGCCGTAGCCCGGCCACGACCGGGGCGCCCGATCCGGGACCGGTGTGGTCCAGGAACGTGTCGGTGGCCTCGGCGGGCAGCTGCGACAGCAGGGCGTTGGTGGCGGCGTAGGGGTGCGGGAAGTCCGGGTCGCGGTAGATGGCGTGCGAGTCGGTGTACGGCATGACGCGCAGGTCGTCGGCCAGGCGCGCGCCGATCTCGCGCAGCGGGGCGACCAACCGCTCGCCCTGTTCGGCGCCGCCGTTGTACGCGATGTTGATCGTCGCGGTGTACCGGCCGCGGAGGTGTTCGGGTACCTGCGGGCTGTCCGGGATCGTGAGCATTGTGATGGCCGAGGTGAGCTGTTCGGGCAGGTCGGCGGTCCACAGCCGCCAGCCCTCGAGCGCGGGCCCCACCAGGCGAGCGTCGAATTGCAGTTGACCGCCGTAGACGGTGGTGATCGGCAGCAGTTCGATCTCGAGGGCGGTGACCACACCGAAATTGCCGCCGGTGCCCAGCACCGCGCCGAAGAGTTCGTCGCCGGGCTCGAGCCGGCGCGGGCGGCCATCCGCGGTGACGAGTTCGATCGCGCGCACATGGTCTGCGGCATAACCGAATTCGCGGGCGAGCAGCCCGATGCCGCCGCCGAGGGTGTAGCCGACCACGCCGACCGAGAGCGAGGATCCGTTGAGCGGCGCGAGCCCGTGCGCGGCGGCGGCCTCGATCAGCGCGCCGGCTCGGACCCCCGCGCCGACCCGGGCGACGCGGGTGACGGGATCGATCCGGACTGCGTCCATACGCCGGGTGGAGATCAGGACCCCGCCGCTCAGGGCGACCGAGAGGCCGTGCCCGGTCGACTGGACCGCGATCGGCATATCGCGCAGCGCCGCGAACTCCACCGCCGCGCGCACGTCCTCGGCGTGCAACGCGCCGACGACCACCTCCGGCCGATGCGTGTACGCCGTTTGGAATCCGGCGATTTCGTTGTCGTAGCCCTCGTCACCGAGCCGGAAGACCGGCCCGGCCACGGCGGGCAGATCGGATGTCGAACGGGTTGTCTGAGCCATGGTCCCAGCCTGCCGAGCCGCGATTGATAACTCCAACAGATAGTTGTTCTGATAATTAGAATCATTGGTTATGGAACTGCGGCAGCTGCGCTACTTCGTCACGGTGGCCGAAGAGGCCAACTTCACCCGGGCCGCCGCCCGCCTGCACCTGAGCCAGCCCGGACTGAGCGCGCAGATCCGGCAGCTGGAACGCGAACTGGGACAGCAACTTCTGGACCGCTCGACCCGAACGGTCACCGTGACCCCGGTGGGCGCGGCGGTACTCCCGCACGCCCGGGCCGCGCTGGCCGCGGCCGAGCGGGTGAGCCACACCGTCGACGAGTTCACCGGATTGTTGCGGGGCCGCGTGCGGGTGGGGATGATCTCCGGCGCGGCCGACGGCGAGGTCGACATCGCGCGCGTGCTGTCGGAGTACCACCGCGATCATCCGCAGATCGCGATCACCCTGACCGAGGACACCTCCGAGGCCATGTACGAGGCGCTGCGACACGGCGCCCTCGATATCTGCCTGATCAGCCTCTCCGGTGCGGATTCCGATCCCGATATCGCGCTGGAGACGGTGTACGAATCCCCGATCGTCGCGGCGGTCGCGGCGACCGCGACGGGCTTCGGCGATCGTATCGGACTGGCCGAACTGTGCACCCATCCGCTGGTCTGCCTCCCCGCGGGCGCCGGTATCCGAGGTGTGCTGGAAAAGAGCTGCGCCGCAGCGGGTCTGGTTCCGAACGTGGCGTTCGAGGCGGCCGCTCCCCCGCTGCTCATGCGGCTGGCGTCCTACGATCTCGGCGTCGCGATCGTGCCGCCGATTCCCCCGGACGCCGCCGCGGCGCTCGGGGTGCGCCTGCTCGACATCGATCCGCCGATGCGCGGCCGCCTGGCCCTGGCCTGGGGTACCGCGCAGCCGCTGAGCCCGGCCGCGAAGGTTCTGCTCGGTCAGCTGCGCATCGCCATGTCGGTCTGGAAGAACCCCGCGGCCATGTTCGTCAGCGCGCCGGAGTGAAGACCGCGCGCAGACCGCCGTCCAGCATGGCCTGTACGGCGACCAGGGCGAGAAGCAGGACGCCGGTCACGATGTGCTGAACGGCGTCGGCGGTGTGGTTCGGGAAGCTGAAGACCAGCACCCGATGGGAGAACAGCGCCCAGACGCCGACCCCGAAACCGCCGCCGAGCGCGGCGATGACGCAGTACCAGGCGGACCAGTGCTTACGGGTGGCGGCCGCCAGCGCGGGCGTGAACAGCAGCAGACCGGCGACGGCATGCCAGCCGTTGTAGTCCATGCCGAGCACCGGCGTGGCGGGTGCGTGTTCCCCGAGGGCGAAGCTCGGTTCGGTGATCCAGCCCGCGATGGCCCACACGATGTGCACCAGCCCGACGACGGCGGTCGCCCATTGCAGAAAACTCCACCGGGACAGGGTGATTCGGAGTTGGTCGGAAGTGTGCGCATCCATCGCCAATGCCCCCATCGCATTCGACACAATGTCTACTACATGCCGTAGTTGAATCTACTACACAGCGTAGCTGCCGAGCGGCACCACGCGGAAGGCTTCGGCCAGACGCTTCCCTAAACTTCCCTAAACAACCCTATTGCGCATCGACATAGGGTTGTTTACAGTCGTTCCCATGAACGATCGTCTGTACTCGGTGGAAGAAGTCGCCGAACGACTCGGACTGCACGTACGCACGGTGCGCGGCTATGTCCGCGACGGAAAGCTCACCGCCGTGCGGATCGGTAAGCAGTACCGCATCGCGCACGCGGATCTGGAGGCGTTCACCGGCCTGCCGGTGCCCGCCTCCCCGAGCGAGAGCGTCGCCCGGCGACGGCACGCCGAAGCCTCGACGATCGTCGAGGTCGATGCCGTGGACCCGGCCACCGTCGACCGGGTCGCGTCGCTGCTCACCGGCGCGACGGGCAATCGCCGGCTCGGCGACGATCCCCTGCGCTTCCAGACCTTTCACGACCCCGAACGTGCCCGGCTCAAGATCATCATCGTGGGCGGTCTCGCCGATACCGCGCGACTGCTCGAATACCTGGAAGGAGTGCTCGTCCCATGAGCACGCGAAGCACCACCGATACCGTCGCACCCATCTACAAGTCCCCGGCCGGCGCGGCCGCCATTGCCGAGCGCTACCGGGAAGTGCTGCGCGAGTGGCCCGTTCCCGCCGAACAGCTGCGGATACCCACCCGCGCCGGCGAGACATTCGCACTGGCCTCCGGCCCGGTGGACGCACCGCCGCTGGTACTGCTGCACGGATCGGGGGCGAACTCCTCGATGTGGCGCGGCGACGTCGCCGCCTGGGCGCGCGAATTCCGCGTCTACTCGGTGGATCTGGTCGGCGAACCCGGCGCCAGCGCGCCCACCCGGCCGGTACTCGGCTCGCCGGACGTCGCGCTGTGGCTCGACGATGTACTTGCGGGACTTGGGATTTCGGACACGTCGATGGTCGGCATATCGCTCGGCGGCTGGACGGCCCTCGACTACGCCCTTCGCCGGCCCGGCCGGATCACACGGCTGGCCCTGCTGTGCCCCGGCGGAATCGGCAGGCAGCGCTTCGGCTGGATCGCCAAAACCGTTGTGGCCAAGCTCTTCGGCCGCCATGATGTGCGCTCCTCGGCCGCCCTGGTGACCGGCCTCACCGGCCCCGAACTCGAGCCGGTGCTGGACGACGTGACCCTGACCTTCACCCATTTCAACCCGCGCACCGAACGCCTGCCCGGCTTCACCGATGCCCAGTTGCGTTCACTCACCATGCCGGTGCTCGCCATCGTGGGAGCGGACGACGTCATGTTCGACTCCGCCACCACCGCGCGCCGCGTGCGCTCGGAGGTCCCGAACGCGACCGTCGAGGTTCTGCCCGGCGTCGGCCACGCCATCCTCGGCCAGACCGACCGCATCATGGGGTTCCTGCGCGCGGACGCTCCGCCCGCCTGAATCCGCGCGGATCGCGGCGTCCCAGAGGTAGGCGGGGTCGGCCGCCGGGCCGGTCCGAAACTGCGGCGGCCGGCCGATCATGCGGACCGGGGGCGCTCCCCCGCCACCCCCGCAGCCCCACCCGCGACGCACAGATTCACCCTCTCACGCAAAGAGAGTCTTATTTCGATTTCGAGAGAGTGTTATTCTCCTAACGCTCCCGGCCGCGGAGATGCCACCCTCCCGCGACCGCGGGTACGGCAACGGTCCGCCTGTGACGCTCGACGCGGCGCGCGCGGGAGCACTCGAGCGTTCGAACGCGCCGCCGCGCACACGACGTGCGCAGGGCACAGAGTTCTCGACAACCGAAGGCACCGCGCTTCTCCGGACCGGAGGGGCTCGGCGAAAGGATGAGACAGTGAGTAGCACCATCGACGTCGAACCTGTGGTCGAAAGCCCCAGCTCGGGCATCATTCCGGTCTTCGACCCCTCCACTGAGGAGCAGATCGCGCAGGTCGTCGATTCCGATCGGAAGGCCGTCGACGAGGCCGTGGCGCGGGCCCGGGAGACGTTCGAGTCCGGTATCTGGCGCAAGCTGCCCGCCGCGCACCGCGCCGATGTGCTGTTCCGAGCCGCCGCCCTCGTGCGCGAGCGCACCGACGAGCTCGCCGCGATCGAGGCCCGCGACAACGGCATGAACGCGATGGCCGCGAAGCAGATCATCAAGGTCGCCTACGACATGCTGGTCTACTACGCCGGCTGGGTCGGCAAGATCCACGGCGAATCGAGCAACCTGGTCTCCGACGGCCTGCTGGGCGAGTTCGAGACCTTTCACACCTTCACCCAGCTCGAGCCGGTCGGCGTCGTCGGGCTCATCGTGCCGTGGAACGGGCCGTTCTTCGTCGCCATGCTCAAGGTCGCGCCCGCCCTGGCGGCGGGGTGCAGCGCGGTCCTCAAGCCCGCCGAGGAGACCCCGCTCAGTGCGCTCGAGCTCGAGAAGATCTTCCGCGACGCGGGCCTGCCCGAGGGCGTGCTCAATGTCGTCACCGGCTACGGCGAGACCACCGGCGCCGCGCTCACCGCGCACCCGGGCGTGGACAAGATCTCGTTCACCGGTTCGACCGAGGTCGGCCGACTGATCGTCAAGGCCGCCGCGGGCAACCTCAAGCGCCTCACCCTCGAACTGGGCGGCAAATCGCCGCTGATCATGTTCGACGACGCCAACCTGGACAAGGCGATCATGGGCGCCGGAATCGGCCTGCTCGCCGGCTCGGGGCAGAACTGCTCGTGCACCTCCCGCATCTACGTGCAGCGCGGCATCTACGACCGGGTCGTGGACGGGCTCGCCGCCTTCGCCAAGATGCTGCCGATGGGCGGCAGCGACGATCCGACCTCGGTCCTGGGCCCGCTGATCAGCGAGAAGCAGCGACAGCGGGTGACCGGCATCGTGGACGAGGGCGTGGCCGCAGGCGCGCAGGTGATCACCGGCGGTAAGCACCTGGATCGGCGCGGCTACTTCTACGAGGCCACGATCATCACCAACACCACCCCCGACATGCGGCTCATCCGCGAAGAGATCTTCGGTCCGGTCGGCTCGGTGATCCCGTTCGACGACGAGGACGAGGTGATCGCCGCCGCCAACGACACCGAGTACGGTCTAGCCGGCTCGATCTGGACCGAGAACCTGGGCCGCGCGCACCGCGTCGTCAACGAGCTGCGCGCCGGGCAGATCTGGGTGAACACCGCGCTGGCAGCCGACCCGTCGATGCCGATCTGCGGGCAGAAGCAGTCCGGCTGGGGCGGCGAACGCGGCCGCAAGGGCATCGAGGCCTACTTCAACACCAAGGCCGTCTACATCGGAATCTGAGCCAATCTCGCCCAGGTGCGGGCCGGAAACCGAACATCGATCGGCCCGCACCTGCTCGGCGAATTCGGCCGTCGATGCGTTCGGCCACCCACTGCGGCGCGCTGCGTGTCGCGAGCCAGCGCAGCAGCAGCGCGACCGGATCGGCCCGGTGGCGACCCACTATCGAAGGGCCGCACCGTGTCTCGCGACCGAGCGGTCAGAGAATGCGGGACAGGAACGCCTTGGTGCGCTCGTGCTGGGGATTGGCCAGCAGCTCGCGCGGATCCCCGGCCTCCACGACCACCCCGCCGTCCATGAACGCCAGCTGGTCGGCGACCTCGCGGGCGAAGCCCATCTCGTGCGTCACCACCACCATGGTCATGCCTGAGGCGGCGAGTTCGCGCATGACGCCGAGCACCTCGCCGACGAGTTCCGGGTCCAGCGCCGAGGTGGGCTCGTCGAACAGCATCAGTTTGGGATCCATGGCCAGCGCCCGGGCGATCGCCACCCGCTGCTGCTGCCCGCCCGACAGCTGCGCCGGATACGAATCGGCCTTGTCCGCCAGGCCGACTCGGGCCAGCAGCTCCCGCGCGCGCTTGATCGCGTCGGCCTTGCGCACCTTCTTGACCCGGGTCGGGGCCTCGATGATGTTCTCGAGGACGGTCCGGTGCGGGAACAGGTTGAAGTGCTGGAACACCATGCCGATGTCGCGGCGCTGGCGGGCGGCCTCGCGCGGGTGCAGCTCGTAGAGCTTGTCGCCCTTCTCGCGGTATCCCACGAGTTCGCCGTCCACGTACAGCCTTCCGGCGTTCACCTGCTCCAGGTGATTGATGCAGCGCAGGAACGTGGACTTGCCCGAGCCGGACGGGCCGATGAGGCACAGCACCTCACCGCGTTTCACCTCGAGCGAGATGCCCTTGAGCACCTGCAGCGTGCCGAAGCTCTTGCACACCCGGTCCGCGCGCACCATCGGCGTGGTCGCGGCGACCGGATCCTTGTCGAGACTCTTCTTCTCGAGGCTCACTGACCCTCCACCCCCGAACGCTGCATGGAAGCCAAGGCCCGCAACTGTTTCGCGGTCATCTTGCGCGAGGATCCGCGAGAGTAGTATCGCTCCAGGTAGAACTGGCCGACCATGAGCACGCTGGTGATGGCCAGGTACCAGGTGGCCGCGACCAGCAGCAGCGGGATCGGCTGGAAATTGATGCCGTAGATATCGCGCGCCCGCCCGTACAGGTCGGTGGTGAGCGGTATGGCGGTGACCAGCGACGTGGTCTTGAGCATGGAGATCAGCTCGTTGCCGGTCGGCGGGATGATCACGCGCATGGCCTGCGGCAACACCGTGCGGGTCATGGTCTGCGACCACGACATGCCCAGCGCGGTCGAGGCCTCGCGCTGCCCGTCACCCACCGAACCGATTCCGGCGCGGACGATTTCGGCCATGTAGGCGGCCTCGTTCAGACCCAGGCCGATGACCGCGAACACGAACGGCGCCGAGAAGTCCTGCACGTTCCAGTTCGCCAGCGTCGGCCCGAACGGCACGCCGAGGGTGATGGTCTTGTACAGCGACGGGAACAGGCCCCAGAACACCAGCTGCACGTACACGGGCGTGCCGCGGAAGATCCACAGGTACACCCACGCCACCGAGCGCAGCACCGGATTGGGCGACAGCCGCATGACCGCCAGCAGTACGCCGAGCACCACGCCGATTGCCATGGCCAGCACGGTGAGTTCGAGGGTGACCAGCGCGCCGGAGGCGATCTTGCTGTCCCGCAGGTACAACCGGTACGTATCCCAGTGATAGGCGGGATTGGTCGCGGCCCCGTACAGGAACAGACCCAGCAGAATCAGGATTATCGCGGCCGCGAGCCACCGGCCCGGCCGTCGCAGCGGAATCGCTTTGATCGGCTCGGGCTCGGTGGCGGTCACGACGGTCGCAGCCGAGGCTGCGGAATCAGGCTCCGGAGCCGAAGCGGCGGAGTCCTTCTCGTCCTGCGACATGGTCGGCGATCAGCCCTGTGCGCCGTTGATGACCGACTTGGTGATCGCGCCCTCCTGGACGCCCCAGTTCTCGGTGATCTTGCGGTACTGGCCGTTGTCCATCAGGTACTGCACGGCTTCCTGCAGCACGGGGGCCAGCGCGGAACCCTTCTTCACCGGCCAGCCGTAGGGCGCGGCGTCGAAGAGCTGGCCGGCGGCCTCGATGGTGTTCTGGTTCTGCTTGATGGCGTACGCGGTCACCGGGGAATCGGCGGACATGGCGTCGACCTGTCCGTTCACCAGCGCGGTGGCAGCGGCGCTCTGCTCGTCGTAGGCGACCTTGGTGATCTCCGGCTTGCCGGCGGCGACGCAGGCCGCGCTCTTGGCCGGGATCTCGTCGGTGTCCTGAACGGTGGTGCGCTGCACCGCGACCCGCTTGCCGCAGGCGTTGTTCGGGTCGACCGTCTTGCCCTTCTGCTGGGCCCACTGGCTGCCCGCGTTGAAGTAGGTGACGAAGTCGGCGGTCTTCTCGCGCTCGGCGTTGTCTGTCATCGAGGACATGCCGAGGTTGTAGGTCCCGGCCTCGATGGCCGGGATGATCTTCTCGAAGTCGGATTCCTTGTAGTCCGCGCTCAGGCCCAGGACCTTGGCGACCGCGTCCATGAGGTCGACGTCGAAGCCGACGATCTTGCCCGAGTTCGGGTCCTTGTACTCGTTGGGCGCGTAGGGGATGTTCACGCCCACGGTGAGCTTGCCCGAACTCGCCACGTCGGCGGGAACCTTGGCGGCGATGGCGTCGACCTTCGCTACCTCGACCTTGTCCACCTTCGGGGAATCGGTCTCGGTAGTGCTGGTACAGGCGCTCAGCACGAGAGCGCCACCCGCTAGGACGCAGGCGGCCCGCAGGGCACGCCCGCGGAAATCGATACGAGACACAGCAGTCCTCCACAGTTCGGTCACGCGACAACCGGACGTCGCCCGCCGTTTGAAATGTAGGCGAGTCGTACATTTCGTGCGGGCCGGTAACCGAACATTAATCGGCGACACGCCGACAGGTGCTCGTTACACGACCGGTTCCGGCAGTGCGCTCACCAGCGATGCAGCCGGGCCCGCACCTGCTCGGTGAATTCGGTCGTTGATGCTAACCCACCCAAATCGGATGTTGCTACACCAGCCCGCAACGTCTCGGCTACCGCATGTTCGATCCGTTCGGCCACGCGGTGCAGCGCACTGTGCGAAGTGCGTGTCGCGAGCCAGCGCAGCAGCAACGCCGCCGAGAGCTGCAGCGCCACGGGATTGGCGCGGTTGCGACCGGCGATGGCCGGGGCCGCGCCGTGCACCGCCTGGGCCATGGCCTGATGGTCGGAGCAGTTCAGCGAGGGCGCCATGCCGAGCGAACCGCTCAGTTCCCCGGCCAGATCGGACAGGATGTCGCCGAACATGTTCTCGGTGACGATGACGTCGTAGTCCTGCGGCGCGCGCACCAGATGCGCGGCCGCGGCGTCCACGTGCTCGTCGGTCACCTCGATATCGGGGAACTCCGCCGCCGCGATCTCGTAGCACACGTCCCGGAACAACCCCATGGACATGGGCAGCACATTGGCCTTGTGCACGATGGTGACCCGCTTGCCCCGGGAGCTCGCGTTCTCGAACGCGGCGCGCGCGATGCGCTCGATCGCCGCGCGGGTGAACAGCCCCACCGCCATGGCCACGTCCGGGGTCGGCTTGAACTCGCCCGAACCGGCGAACATGTTGCGGTCGGCGTAGAGCCCCTCGCTGTTCTCGCGCACGATGAGCAGATCCATCTGCGGAACCGTGGACCGCACGCCCTCGACGGTGCGCGAGGGCCGCAGGTTGCCGTACAGGCCGAAGCGTTTGCGCACCGCGCCCGCCGGCGGCAGTCCCGTGCGGTAATCGGCTGCGTAGGAAGCGTTGTCGTGCGGGCCCATGATCCAGCCGGTCAGACCCTCGAGGGCGGCGAGCGTCGGCTCGGGCACCGGGTCGCCGTACTCCTCGATCGCGGCGTGCCCGATCAGCAGCGGCACCCAGTCGATGGGCGGCAGTCCCACCACCGCCACCGCGTCATCCACCACGTTCCGGGTGGCGCGCACCACCTCCGGGCCGATGCCGTCACCTTCGATCAACCCCAGCCGGAGCCGAGTCTCGCTGTCGCTCATAGCAGTCATCCTCGCGCAAACCGGGCGGCGGCCCGGAGGCGGCACGCGGTTGGCGGTTACCGTTATGGGTACAGGGAAGAGAACCGCACGGCCCGGTGTTGGACCGGGAAATCGACACGAGAGGACGCCATGGCCACCCAGACCCTGACCGAACAGAACTTCGACGAGACCGTCACCGGCAGCGACATCGTGCTCGTGGACTTCTGGGCCTCGTGGTGCGGCCCGTGCCGCGCCTTCGCCCCCACCTACGAGAAGTCCTCCGAGAAGCATCCCGACGTGGTTTTCGGCAAGGTCGACACCGAGGCCGAGCAGGGTCTCGCGGCGGCGGCGAACATTCGCTCGATCCCGACCATCATGGCCTTCCGCGAGGGCGTGCTGGTGTTCGCGCAGCCGGGCGCGCTGCCCGCCGAGGCCCTCGAGGACCTCATCGGCCAGGTGCAGGCGCTGGACATGGACGAGGTCCGCAAGCAGCTCGCCGAGCAGCAGGCCGCCAAGTAGGTCCGCAGCGCGCTCGATCGCGTCAACTCGAAAAGACTGCGCCGCAACCGGAATCGGTTGCGGCGCAGTCTTTTACGTTGCGGCGGAGGTAGCCCGCGGTGGCGGGCCCGTCCGGTCAGCGCAGAGAGTTGATGCCCGCGATCATGGCGCGGACGGTCGATTCGGCGCTCTCGTCGGCCAGGGCGGCGCCCCAGCCGCGGCGGCCGTTGAACTCGCATTCGACGAAGGTGGCGGTGCCGCGGTCGATGCGGCGCTGGTGGAACTGCAGGATCTCGACCGGATAGCCCTCGTCGTACAGGGCCGAGGTCAGGGCGGCGACCGGGCTGCCGGTGGAGGTCACCGTGCGCAGGCGGCCTTCGAATTCGAGGGTCGCGGAGAAGTCCGCGGCCCGGCGGTAGGTCCATTCGCCGAGCTTGATCGCGCCCGCGTCGCGGCAGTAGCGATCGGTGAGTTCGGCGAGGGTCAGGCCGGTGCTCTCGGCCCGCAGGCTCGCGGGGGCAGCGGCATGGAACGTGGGGGTGTCAAATGTGATTGTCATTGGACTAGGTCTTCCCGACTTCTTCTCAGAAATTGGCAGAGGGGACCAGCACAGAAAAGTTCAATCGGCCCGCAGCGAGGGACCGGTCCGAATCAGACCCCGCTACGGCGGAGAACTACGAGTACGCGCGCCACAGCCACCATCGCGGTGAGCGGAACAAGCGCGGCGCGGTCGCGGTCGGCGACATTGCACGCTGCGCTGCGGCTGTGGGCGGGATTCGGCACGGCACCGAGCATAGGGGCAGATCAACGCAATGGCAACCATATTCGCATTCGACCCACGGGTAACTTCGTCGCAGGTCATCGACCCTGTGGTGCACGCCATATCGCCGGCCCTCCCGATGCTCGGCTATCAGCGTTCCGGCCGCCGGCAACCACCGCTGCGACAGCGAGCAAACCCCGCCGGACGATCGTTCGAACCCTCCGTGAACACGCCGCCCGCGGCGGGGTCGTCCGTCGCGGCCGGGGGGCCGCCCGCCGCCCGGGACCGGCGCGGGACACGAGTCGACCGTCACGGGACACGAGTCGGCCCGTGCGCCGGAGAGCACGGGCCGAGTCCGTCCGCGAGCGGCCGCGCCGCCACCGGCGTGTCGCGTCAGTGCGCGGCGGCGTCCCAGCTGCGGCCGACGCCGACCGAGACCTCGAGCGGCACCGAGAGCTCGATCGCGTTCGACATGTGTTCGCGGGCAAGGGCTTCGAGCTCGTCGCGTTCCCCGGCGGCGACCTCGAAGACGAGTTCGTCGTGGATCTGCAGCAGCATGCGCGAGTGCAGCCCGGCCGCCTTGATCGCTTTCTGGGTGTCGATCATGGCGACCTTGATGATGTCGGCCGCGGTGCCCTGGATGGGGGCGTTCAGGGCCATGCGCTCGGCGGCCTCGCGGCGCTGGCGATTGCTGGAGTCGAGGTCGGGCAGGTAGCGGCGGCGGCCGAACAGGGTTTCGGTGTAGCCGGTCTTGCGGGCCTCGTCGACGGCGTCGTTCAGGTAGTCGCGGATCGCGCCGAACCGCGAGAAGTACACGTCCATCTGCACTTTCGCCTCTTCGGCGCTGATCTTGAGCTGCTGGGAGAGCCCGTAGGCGGACAGACCGTAGGCCAGGCCGTACGACATGGCCTTGATGCGGCGGCGCAGCTCCGGATCGACCTCGGTGATCGGGATGTCGAACGCCTTGGAGGCGACGAAGTTGTGCAGGTCCTCGCCCGAGTTGAAGGCCTCGATGAGGCCCTCGTCCTTGGACAGGTGCGCCATGATGCGCATCTCGATCTGGCTGTAGTCCGCGGTCATGAGCGATTCGAACTCGCGGCCGACCACGAAGGTGTCGCGAATGCGGCGGCCGGTGTCGGTGCGGATCGGGATGTTCTGCAGGTTCGGCTCGGTCGAGGAGAGCCTGCCGGTGGCGGCGACGGTCTGGTTGAAGGTGGTGTGGATGCGGCCGTCGTCGGCGACGGACTTGAGCAGGCCGTCGACGGTGACCTTGAGCCGGGTGGCGTCGCGGTGTTCGAGCAGATGCTGCAGGAACTCGTGCCCGGTCTTCTCGTAAAGCCCTTCCAGCGCATCGGCATCGGTGGTGTAGCCGGTCTTGGTGCGCTTGGTCTTGGGCATGTCCAGCTCGTCGAACAGCACCACCTGGAGCTGTTTGGGCGAGCCGAGGTTGATCTGTTTGCCGATGACGCCGTACGCGGCGTTGGCGGCCTCGCCGACGCGGTCGGCGAACTGGCGCTGCAGCTGCTCGAGCTGACCGGCGTCCACGGCGATGCCCGCGGCCTCGAGTTCGGCGAGCACGCTCAGCAGCGGCAGTTCGATGTCGCGCAGCAGGGCGGTGGACTCGATGCGCTCGAGTTCGGTGTCGAAGGCGTCGGCGAGGTCGAATACCGCACGGGCGCGCAGCATCGCGGCCTTGGCCACCTCGGTGTCGACGTGGTCCTCGTCGTCGAGCAGCGACAGCTGGGTCTCGCCGGCGTCGTCCACGCGCAGTTCGCGCTTGAGGTAGCGCAGCGACAGGTCGTCCAGGTTGAAGCTGCGCTGGCCGGGCAGGATCAGGTAGGCGGCCAGGGCGGTGTCGCTGGCGAGACCGCCCAGGGTCCAGCCGCGCCCGCGCAGGGCGTGCATGGCGGATTTGGCCTCGTGCAACGCCTTCGGGGTCGCGAGGTCGGCGAGCCAGGCGCCCAGGGCCCGTTCGTCCTCGGGGGTGAGGCCGTGGACGTCGAGGTACGCGCCCTCGCCGTCGGCGGCGGCCAGGGCGATGGCCTGGACGTCGCCGTGGACGGGCGTGCCGGTGCCGATGACCGTAACCCCGTGCCGCACACCGGCGGGCGCGTGCTGGGCCAGCCAGGCCGTCGCCTCACCGGGCAGCAGGGCCGCCCCGCTGATCTCGAAACCGGATTCGGCCTCGGGCTCGACCGGGGACAGCGTGTCGAACAGGCGGTCGCGCAGCACGCGGAACTCGAGCTCGTCGAACAGGCGGTGGATCTTGTCCCGGTCCCAGGGCTGCACGGCCAGCTGATCGGGGGTGTAGGGCAGCGGCACCTGCTTCACCATCTCGGTGAGCTGGCGGTTGAGCAGCACGCTGGACAGGTTGGCGCGCAAGGCATCACCGACCTTGCCCTTCACGGTGTCGACCTTGTCCACCAGGGTGGCCAGATCGCCGAACTCGCGAATCCACTTGGTGGCGGTCTTCTCCCCCACGCCCGGGATGCCGGGCAGATTGTCGCTCGGGTCGCCGCGCAGGGCCGCGAAGTCGGGGTACTGCGCGGGGGTCAGGCCGTACTTGTCCTCCACCGCGGCCGGGGTGAAGCGGGTGAGCTCCGAGACGCCCTTCTTCGGGTACAGCACGGTGACGTCGTCGCCGACCAGCTGCAGCGAATCGCGGTCGCCGGTGACGATCAGCACCCGGAAGCCCTGCGGCACGGCCTGGGTGGTGAGGGTGGCGATGACGTCGTCGGCCTCGTAGCCGTCGATCGCCATGACCGGAATCCCCATCGCGCCCAGCACCTCCTGGGTGACCTCGACCTGCCCGCGGAACTCGTCGGGCGTGGTGGCCCGGTTCGCCTTGTACTCCGGATACGCCTCGGTGCGGAAGGTCTTGCGGCTCACGTCGAACGCCGCCGCCACGTGGGTGGGCTTCTCGTCCCGCAGCAGGTTGATCAGCATGGCCGTGAACCCGTAGACCGCGTTGGTGGTCTGCCCACCGGCGGTTTTGAAGTTCTCGGCGGGCAGCGCGTAGAACGCGCGGTACGCCAGCGAATGCCCGTCCAGCAACAACAGTGTGGGCTGCTCGCCGGAGGTGGAAGCGGACACGGCACTCGGACGCTGATCGGTAGAGGCAGGGGTCACGGCACAGAGTCTAGGGACGTCGACCGACACATGTGGGAAGCGGGCACATAACCCCCGCCCGGCCGGGTCATCCGTGCGGAGACCGCCCGCGAAATCGGGTTTCGCGGGCGCACCGAAATCCGATTTCGCGCGCGCGGCCCTTGCTGATAATCTCGACCGCGCGCACAGCGCACCAAGGGGCGTAGCTCAATTGGCAGAGCAGCGGTCTCCAAAACCGCAGGTTGCAGGTTCAAGTCCTGTCGCCCCTGCATCACGGGCCGGTCATCGTCATACGATGACCGGCCCGATGCGTTGCGCGGCAACGGTTGTGCGGTGTCCGGGCGACACTCGTCACGCCGATCCGCCGAAGCCGTAGATCTCGGTCGTTTCCTCGGTACGGCAGCTGACCAGGACCGCTCCCGGCACCGCGGTCAGTCGCAGCGGCCGGCCACAGTCGCCGGGCATGTCGACGGGCACGACCGCGGGGCCCGAGTCGTCCGGGAGGTTCCACACCCGCAACCATCCGTACTCGAGTTCGACGCGCTGGGTGGCCAGCGGGAGAACCTTCACATAGCGTCGATCCGACCGGGGGTCCGGTTCGGCGGGCCACGGCGCGAAGGCGACGGTGGCCAACTGCGCGGGGTCCGCGACCAGCAGGCGCGCGGGATCGTCCGGGAGGACGGGCACGCCGGCACCGGCCGGCACCCTGTACCTGCACCACAGCTCGACCGTGTCGGCCGCCGCGGTCAGGTCGATGTCGAATTGATTTGTCGGAACCACGATTTCACGGTTCGACAGGACCGCCCCGGTGGCCGGATCGAAGGCGCGAAAGGTCACCGTCACCGCGCCCGACGACTCGCGGCACCCGATGGAGTAGTAGATGGCTTCCGGCGTGGTCGCCACCCCGCCCCGGAAGGTGCAGGGTTCCGCACCCGGTTCGACGGTCCACATCCGCCGCCCGGTGCGCGCGTCGTAGCGCGTCAGATGCTCGGCGTCGGCGAGCACCAGCATCTCGTTCCCGGCCGAGGCGTTGGACACGTCGCGCGGTATCGTCTCCTGCCCGATCACGGCCCGCAGGAATTCCGAATCGGCCCAGAGCAATTCGCCCGTGAAGGCGTCGAAGGACCGCAATCCCAACCCGGACCAGCCGACGACCACGACCCGCCCGCCTTCGGTGGACGCCACCTCCATCAGCCGGGTGGTCCCGTGGTGATCGGTGGTTCGGGGGACCGAGTAGTGCCAGCGCTCCCGCCCGGTCACGCCGTCGAAAGCCCGCAGCCCGGTCGCGTCCACCACGACGAACCCCGCTCCGGCCGAGCGGATTTCGACGCCGGAATCCACGCCTGCCGGATTGGGCAGCGAGAGGCGGTAGGCCTGGGCGTCCAGCCGCCGGGGAACCGGCGCGGCGACCGCGGAACCCGCGAGAGTGTGATCGGGACCGGCCTCGCCCCGGTCGCCCGAGACGAAGGCGCCCGTCACCGCGACACAGACGGCCGACAGCAGGATCGTCGTCCAGCGGCGCGACGCGACTACCGATCGCCGTGTGCGTTCGACCATGGTGATTCCTCCCCCGACATCGCGGAAGCACCGCGAAATAGACTGGTCGACCACCTGATTCAGGTGGTCGACCAGTTCTACCCTGTTCGCGGGGTGGGTCAGCCCACGCCGAGGTAGGCGGACTTCACGGCGGGGTCGTGGAGGAGGTCGCGGCCCGCGCCGGACTTGGTCACCTCGCCGGTTTCCAGGATGTAGGCGCGGTCGCTGCGGGTCAGGGCCTGCTGGGCGTTCTGCTCGACCAGCAGGACCGTGGTGCCCTGGGCGTTGATGTCGGCGATGATCCGGAAGATCTGCTGAATCACCATGGGGGCCAAGCCCATCGACGGCTCGTCCAGGAGCAGGAGTTTCGGGCGGGCCATCAGGGCGCGGCCGATCGCGACCATCTGCTGTTCGCCGCCGGAGAGGGTGCCGCCGACCTGTTTCTGGCGTTCCTTCACGCGGGGGAAGAGCTCGAAGATCCACTCCAGGGTGCTGTTGTAGTCGGCCCGGTCCTTGAACGGGCGGCTGTAGTGGCCCATGTCCAGGTTTTCCTGCACCGTCATGCCGGGGAACACGCCGCGGCCCTCGGGCACCTGGATCAGGCCGATGCCTACGCGCTCATGGGCTTTCATGCGGGTGATGTCGCGGCCGTCGAAGGTGACGCGGCCGCGCGAGAGCGGCAACAGCCCCGACAGGGCGCGCATGGTCGTGGTCTTGCCGGCGCCGTTCGCGCCCAGCAGGGTCACCAGCTCGCCCTCGGCGACCGAGAGCGAAATGCCGTGCAGGGCTTGAATTCTGCCGTAGCTCACGGCCATGTCCTCGACTTCGAGGAGCGGGGGCCGCTTGTCCTTGTCCAGGGAGGTCACTGTGCACCCAATTCCTCGTCGGGGACGCCGAGATAGGCGGCGATCACCTTGGGGTCCTCACGAATCGCCGCGGGCAGGCCGTCGGCGATCTTGCGGCCGAACTCGAGCACCACCACGCGATCGGTGACACCCATGACCAGGCGCATGTCGTGCTCGATGAGCAGCACCGTGAAACCGTCGTCGCGGATCTTGCGGATCAGATCCATGAGCGCGGACTTCTCACTGGGGTTGAACCCGGCGGCGGGCTCGTCCAGGCACAGCAGCTTCGGCTCGGTGGCCAGGGCCCGGGCGATCTCCAGACGGCGCTGATCGCCGTAGGAGAGATTGCGCGCCTTCTCCACCGCGCGCGGTGCGATGCCGACGAATTCCAGCAGCGCCATGCCTCTTTCGACGGCGTCACGCTCCTCGGCGCGATGGCGGCGGCTGCGGAAGATGGCCCCCGGCACCGAGGTCTTGTGCCGCGCGTCGGTGCCCACGACCACGTTCTCGAGCGCCGTCATCTCCCCGAACAGGCGAATGTTCTGGAAGGTGCGGGCGATGCCCAGGCGGGTGATCTCGTTGCGCTTGGTCTTGGTCAGCGGCTTGCCGTCGAAGTACACCGTGCCCGAAGCCGGTTGGTACACACCGGTTATCGCGTTGAAGCAGGTGGTCTTGCCCGCGCCGTTGGGCCCGATCAGGCCCAGGATCTCCCCGCGCCGGATCTCGAAGCTGACATCGTCGAGGGCGACCAGACCGCCGAACTTGACCGTGAGACCGTCGGTGCGCAGCAGCGGCGCACCGACCTCGGTCTGGATATCGCGTTGCGGGGCAACGAATTGCGCGACAGCCTCGGCGTTGCCGAGCACCGGCAGCACCTCGGTCACGTCCAGGGTGCCCGCACTGGGCTCGGCGGCCGCCTGCCCGCGGTGGCCCGCGGCCAGATCCTCGTTGTCGAACAGCGCGTCACCCGCGCCCGGCCCGGTCATTTCCCGGCTCCCGTCGTCGTCTCGGCCGCCGGTCTCCGCACCGCGCGAGTGATCTGCCGGCCATAGGCCAGCAACTTCTGCCGCACCGGGAACAGACCCTCGGGCCGGAAGATCATCATGATCACCAGCGCGAGGCCGAACATCAGGTACTTGTAGTCGCCCAGGGTCTGCCCGCCGACCTCGATCGACTGGAAACGCCAGGGCAGGTACGCGATCAGGAACGCGCCCACGATCACGCCGAGCTTGTTGCCGCGCCCGCCCAGCACCACCGCGGACAGGAACAGCATCGACAGGATGATGTCGAACTGGGGCGGATTCACGAAGCTCACCACACCGGCGAACATGGACCCGGACAGCCCGCCGATCGCGGCGCCGATCATGAACGACCAGAGCTTGAACTTGAACGTGGGCACGCCCATCATCTCGGCGACGTCCTCGTCCTCGCGGATCGCGACCCACGAGCGGCCCACGCGGCTGCGCTCGAGATTGCCGACCACCAGCAGGACCAGGATCACCAGCACCATGCCGAGCCAGAACCACCAGGTGCCGTAGTCGGCGCGTTCGAGCGGATTCCAGCTGGACTTGTCGCCCAGGTTGCCGGAGAACACGCCCTCCGGATGTTCCTGCGACTCACCGAGATACGGATGCGCGATACGCGACAGGCCGAGCGAGCCGTTGGTCAGCTCCCCCAGGTTGTCGGCGTTGAGCCGGACGATCTCACCGAAGCCCAGGGTCACGATGGCCAGGTAGTCGCCGCGCAGGCGCAGCGTCGGCAGGCCCAGGATCAGGCCGGAGATCGCCGTGATGATGATGGCGATCGGAACGCACACCGCCCAGGCCCATTTCGAGTCGAAGATCGACAGGTCGGGCTTGAGCGGACTGTTCGGACTGGTGAGCAGGCCGACGGTGTACGCGCCGACCGCGAAGAAGCCGACGTAGCCCAGATCGAGCAGACCCGTCTGGCCGACAACGACATTGAGGCCGATGGCGATGAGCGCGTACATGGCGAAGGTCGCCATGACGAAGCCGAAACTGACGGCCGGGGTGTCGATCAGCGGCGGCGGATACATCGGGAGCAGGGCCAGCAGGATGAGCGCGGGCACGCCCACACCCCACTGCGCGGGCCGCGAGAGCCCACTCCACCACGTGCGCAAGGCATCTCCCACGCCACGCTTCGGCCGTTGCGCCTGCGGGAGGGTGACCGGATCGGTAGAACTCATACCCTCGCCTTCCCCAGACTCTCACCCAGGATGCCGGTCGGGCGGAACATCAGCACCGTCACCAGCAGTAGGAAGGCCACCACGTCACGCCATTGGAAGCCGAGCAGCATCTGCCCGTACTGCTCCATGACCCCGAGCACCAGCCCGCCCAGCAGCGCGCCGCGCAGGTTGCCGATGCCGCCGAGCACCGCGGCGCTGAACGCCTTGATGCCGAGCAGGAAGCCGCCGTTGAACACGATGCCGGTGGGCACGCGCAGGGTGTAGAGCAGCGCCGCGGCGCCGGCCAGCAGACCGCCGATGAGGAAGGTCAGCATGATGACCCGTTCCCGCGAAACGCCCATCAGCGTGGCGGTATCCGGGTCCTGTGCGACCGCGCGAATACCGCGGCCGAATTTGGTGCGGTTGATGAGCATTTCGGTGGCTATCGCCAAACCCACCGCCGCGAAGATGATTACCAGCGTGACATTGGTGACCGGTGCACCGGCAATCGTGAATTGGGTGCTGGGTTCGACGAGCCGGATTCCGGTCTGGGCGTTGGTGCCGCCCAGACCGGGTTTGATTTTCGGCAGGATGTAGTGCACGAATTCCTGCAGCACGAACGACATGCCGATCGCGGTGATGAGGAATGCCAGCGGTTTCGCGCCGCGTTTGCGCAGTGGCCGATAGGCGACGCGTTCCAGGCCCACCGCGGCGCCGCCGGATACGGCCATACCGATCAGCATGGCGATGCCGAGGTAAACGACCGTCAGGACCACGCCCTGGTTGTAGACGTCACCGCGAGCGGCGAAGCCGAGCAGCTCCAACCCCAGATAGCTGCCGAACATGCCCAGCATGAAGATTTCGGAATGCGCGAAGTTGATCAGGCGCAATACGCCGTAGACCAGGGTGTACCCGACTGCGACGAGGGCGTAGATCGAGCCGTAGCTCAGACCGTCGACCGTCAATCGCCAGAAGTCGTCGACCACACCCGAGACATTGAACTCGATCGATGCGGCAAGCACATCCGTACCGATAGCTGCGGTGGAACTCATTCACTACTCTCGCCGTCGAGGAAACAGCGTGTGCGCTGTTGGATTATGTCCCGCGCACACGCTGTTTCGAATCGGTGGATCGCTTACTTGACCTGGTAGACCCAGATCGCGGCATTGGACAGCTCGCCCGTGGCATCCCACTTGAACGGCTTGGACAGGCCGGTGCCCGAGTACGTGCGCACGAACTCCAGCAGATCCGCGCGGGTGACCTTCCCGGAGTCGATGCCCTTGAGGAAGATGGTGGTCAGGTCGTACGCCTCGACCGAGTAGACGCCCGGGGCCTGGCCGTTGAGGGCCTTGTACTCCTCGGCGAACTTGTCGGGGGCCGGGCCGCACGGGCAGGACAGGATCGCGTCCTTGGACGCGGCGCCCGCCTGGCGCACGAACTCCGGATCGTTGGAGCCGTCCGCGGAGATGAACGGCGCGTTCACCCCGCCCGAGCGCAGCTGCTGCACGAAGGGGGCGGATTCGGCGTAGTAGCCCGCGTAGAAGATGGCGTCGGGCTTGGCCGTGTTCAGCTTGGAGATGGCCGCCGCGAAGTCCTTGTCGCCTTCCTTCACGTTCACCGCGCAGGAGGGATCGTTCGCCGCGCCGAGACCGGAGATGACGGTCTTGGCCAGGCCGGTGCCGTAGTCGGTGTTGTCGGCGACGACGCAGACCTTCTTGTAGCCGCCGGTGTTGGCCAGGTACGCGCCCACGGCGGCGCCCTGGTCGTCATCGTTGTTCAGGCCGCGGAAGAAGGTCTTCCAGCCGTTCTTGGACAGCGTGGCGTTGGTCGCGGACGCGGTCAGAGCCGGCAGGCCCGCGTCGTTGATGATCTGGCCGGTCGCCTTGGTCTCACCGGAGAAGGTGGGGCCGATCAGGCCGACGATCGACTGGTCGCCGACGATGGTGGGGACCACGCCGGACGCGTTCTGCGGCTTGCCCTCGGTGTCGAACTGCTTGACGCTGACCTGGCAGTTCGGATTCACCTTGTTGTGCTTGTCCAGGGCGAGCTTGACACCCATGAGCACGTTGATGCCGAGCGCGGCGTTGCCGCCGGTCAGCGGGCCGGCCATGGCCAGATTCAGCGGGGCGCAGGTGGCTTTGCCGTCGCCCGCGGGATCGGCGGCGGTGGTGCCGGCGCTCTTCGGGAGTTCCTTGCCGTCCGGGCCGATCTGAACCAGCGGCTGGATCGACAGATTGGCGGTACCGCCACCGTTGTCATCGGTCGACTTGTCGCTACAGCCCGCCAGCGCGAGGGCTGCCACCGCCCCGACAACCACCGCGCGGGCCACCCGGCCGCGCGTGCGTGTCATTGAACCAAGCACGATTCACCTCTATGTTCTGTGCTCCCCCGGCTCGCGGAGGTGGGCCGCCCCATCGATCGGCCCGGACAGAACATATCCCCGCCACGTTAGCGGCGCATCACATTCGCATCATCCATGTGACATCGCAACAAACGATTGCGCCCCTCGTGTTACCGGCAAGTAAATCGCCGCCGCGCATTAATGGCAACAGAGGGGCAACAACGGGGCAATCCGCCGTCTACTTCGGAGCGAGATTCTCCAGCACGACTTCCGCGACCGCCTTCATGGTGGTGCGACGGTCCATCGCGGTGCGCTGAATCCACTTGAACGCCTGCGGCTCCGACAGGCCCTGGGTCTGCATGAGCACACCCTTGGCACGCTCGACCAGCTTGCGGGTTTCGAGGCGGTCCGCGAGGTTGGCAACCTCGCCCTCGAGGGCCGTGATCTCGTGGAAACGGCTGGCCGCCAATTCGATGGCGGGCACCAGATCGGACTTGGTGAACGGCTTGACCAGATAGGCCATGGCGCCGGCGTCGCGGGCGCGCTCCACCAGATCGCGCTGGCTGAAGGCGGTCAGAATGACCACCGGCGCAAGGCGTTTCGAGGCGATCTCGGCGGCGGCGTCTATACCGTCGCGGCGCGGCATCTTCACGTCCATGATCACCAGATCCGGGCGCTTCTCCTCGGCGAGGTCCACGGCCTGCTGGCCGTCGCCCGCCTCACCCACCACCAGGTAGCCCTCCTCGGAGAGCATCTCCACCAGATCCATCCGGATGAGGGCCTCGTCCTCGGCGACCACCACGCGCTTGGGGGCCGATGCCGCGGCATCCTTCTTCGAACCGCCCCCTGCTGTCGTTCCCATAGATGAAACCCCTGTCGCTCCGATACCAACACCCGACGTACATCGGTCCGAAGCCACCCTCGACGGATCGGCACGTACCCGAGTCCCCAAAGAGTACCGTCCACCCGCCGCTACAACCCATCTACCCAGCGCAAACCGACCAGTATCACAACGATGTCATCCGCACCGGACTCCGGTTAGGTTCCCGCCGCCCCCACCCGCTATAGTTTCGACCTGGTGCGCCGAGTTGGCGGAATAGGCAGACGCGACGGTCTCAAAAACCGTTGCCCGAAAGGGCGTGTGGGTTCGATTCCCACACTCGGCACTGAGGTAGAGGGCCATTTCCGTGATCTCGGAGATGGCCCTCTTTTCATGCGGTCCGCAGTGCGTCCGCAGCAGCTTGGGCGCCGGCGTCCGTTCCATCGGCCACCGTGTCGAGATCGTCCGGGAACAGATGCCCGTACAGATCCAAGGTCAGGGCGGCCGTCTTGTGCCCCAGCATCCGTTGCACGACCTTGATATTCGCCCCGGCACTGATCGCCAGCGAAGCGGCGGTATGCCGGAGCCCATGCGGCACAACATTTTTCACACCCGTCGATCTCGCGGCCTGATCGAACACCCAGCGGAACTCCTTGGAGGTCAGATAGCCGCCCTTGTGGCTGGGAAACACCAACTCGTCCGGCTCGCGGCCGTCCAGGAGCTTCCGGAGATCCTTCACAAGGGTCGCGGGGATCGGCACGGCCCGCGTCGTGTGGTTCTTCGTGCCGGTCGTTCTCTGATCCCCTTGCCCGTGACATGAGTTGCGAACGGGAAGCGTTGATACGGCGCCGATCGAGATCGATCGCGGCGACCCGCAGCTCTACCGCGTCACCGAACCGAATGCCCGCTACGAGCCGGCACGAACACCAGCAGATGCAATCGGCCAGCAGCCAGTGCCAGCCGTATGACCTTCAGATGAGTTAGCTAGCGCCGCTGCGAATGGGGACCATAGGAAGTGCGACATCCCCAGCGGATTACTCGCCAGCTTGCCTTGATCACGAACGCAGCACCTGCCCGAGCACCTGGTATGCCTGCGTCACTCAAGGGCGACATTTCGCGCCGTCAAGCAGCGCGGCCGGGCAACCGCCGACCTACGCAACCTGCGGCAAGCAAGCGCGTCGGCAGCGCTGGCGACGTGGTCGAACGAAGATCACTCCCATCTGACCCCTTTCGCAAACAAGGCATTGGTGAGCATGACGCCCGCTGTCCCCGACCTACTTGCCCGCACTAGATCATGAAGCCGCTGAAATCTGACCGAGTCGACGGTTCGTGTCGCCCTCGACGAATTTCACCGATCAGCCTCAGAAGCGCAAGAGGTCTTTCCGCGCTGGACACAGGCCGTCATTCGCCGCCGTCGCATACTCATCCCACAGATCAAGCACACCATCCGCGATCTTCTCGAGATCCTCCCGCTCGACGGGTATGTTCTCCGCCGGACCTTCGTCCGACCGAGTCCTCTTCTTGGAGAAGTGCATCAGGTGCCGACTTGCGATCAGCCAGTAGCGGTTAAGGCGGGCATCCCGAGCGGCATCCGTCGATCGCGTCCAGCCCGGCACCAAATCAACAGCGCTGAAATCTCCTGATTTCGCTGGCCTAATCCCCAAAAACTCGATCATGGCCCGTACATCCGCGAAGAAAGCCTCTACAGCGGCCTGTTGGAGTACCGGGGAAGTTTCCGGCCGGTAGACCTCACCCGGAAGCTGATTGATCAGCGCGGCCACCTTCATAGCCTCCAACATGCGTGAACTCCGAACACTCGGGAACGCCACTTCGACATGTGGCACGCGCTGATTCGTCACGTGCACAGTCTCGCAAATCTTCGGTGGCTTCGCTCAACCTGCTGCAGCGTGTGGATCTGACTGTGATCGACCTACGTTTGTGTTTAGCGCCCCTCCAGTCTCAAAGGCGCATTAGTGTCAGCTTCGCTGATCGACTCCGTCCGCCCTTGCCCACGGAAGCCTCCACGCAAGAAGGGCGGCCCTGCGGGGCAGTCGAAGGCCAGCCGACCGTTGACGCACTCCAGTCAACGCCAGTGCCAAAATGTAGTTCAGACACGACAAAACGGCTGCGGGTCGGCACTCTCCTACCCGCCGACTGGATCGATGGTCCGCAACCGTCCGGAACTCGTCCGACGCATACCAACGAACCCGTTACTCAAAAGGGCGTGTGAGCTCGATTCCCACACTCGGCACCGACGGTTGAGGGGCTTGTCCGGCTGGCTGCCGGACAAGCCCTTTGTCGCGTGGGGCGCTAACCGCCGTCAAAACTGTTCTGTGCCAAACGAGTATGGGTCGGGCACACGCTAGGGGGTGAAGCCCTCCGGCCACAACGTCGAGGAATCGAACCGCATGTGGCCGAAGGAGCCACCCCGGTAGGTGGAGAGTTTGTCGGTGCGACGCTCGGAGGGGTCGTCGCTGATACTGGGCGACAGAAATCCGGCAGAGACCTCTGCGGGGAAGGCGAATACCGTTGCCCGCACGTCGGCCCACCGGAAGTTCGTGTTGTTCAAGTTCGCGTCCACCAGGAACGCGCCTCGAAGATCCGCTCGGCCGAGGTCGGCACCGTCGAGATTCGCGACCGATAACCGGGCGGCCTTCATGTTCGCGTCGAGAAGTCGCGCACTCGACAGATTAGTCTCCAGCAGGGACGCCGATTCCAGTTGGGCTCCCTCCAGCATCGCGCCGGACAGATTGGCGCCGCTGAGTAGCGCCGAGGTCAAGTTCGCATTGTCCAGCAGCGCGCCTTGGAGATTCGCATTCGCGAGCGACATACGAACCAGGCAGGTGTTCGACAGGTCGAGCGACTCGATTCGTGTCACTTCGCGCCGGCCGATGACGGTCAGCACCGCCTGGACATCCGTGGGAACCTGCGCTTGGGGATCTTTGCCGCACGCGGTGGTGTTCGGCGCGTGGGTACGAACGAACGCGCTGAGCACCTCGAAGATCTGCGGTCGATCGTTCGGCGAGTCCTTCGCGAGCCGCTCGAGCAGATAGACACCGCCCAGCCGCACGTCCAGCTTCTCGTTGCCGAGCTGTTCGATCGCCTTGGCGAAGCGATCGGTGATGGCCGTCTGCCGAGCCAGGCCGGCTTGGTCGCTGGTCGCGCGCAGCGACTCGTTGGTGAACCACAGCGCGGCCAGCGCCGCGACCGTCGTCACCATCGACGCCAGTTTCGACCAGCCGCCCCAGCCGAAGAAGGCGCGGCTCGCGCGTTTCACCCGGGTTCGGCGGGTGGCGGGCGGAGTCAGCGAATGGACACGATTCAACCGGCGCCGCGCACCGGTTGCCCCCGTTCTAGAGATCACCGGTAGATGGTTACCAAACCTTTTGTCCCGCCGCTCTGTTCGTTTGACCGGGGGCGGGTATCCCGTACCATGTGCCCGAGCCACGGGCCGACGCGGAGGAACCCGCCCCGCCGGTGTGGTTCGAGGGAGAGGTATGAGGGTCGAGCAGTCCAGCGACGGCGTGGTCGAGATCAGCGGTTCCGCGGAGGAGCTCGACGGGTTGGCGGCGGTCGTCGCCCGGGGCGCGGGGCGCTTCGTGACCGAGGAGATCACCGCGATCGAGGTTCGCTCCGACGAATCCCCCGGCCTCCTGGCCGAAGTCGACACCCAGCGCCGCGTGCTCCTGCTGTCCGGCGACCGCGAGAGCCGCACCCGCTTCGCCGATTCACTCGCCGCCGTGGTCGCCATGAACACCGGGCAGCCCCAGCGCATCGAGTACGGCAAGGACTCCGACTACCTCCGCAAGGACTCCGCGCCCCTGCTGCTCAACAGCCCCCGCGCCGCAACTCCTCCCGAATAGGACAGTCCCACCACCGCATTCGGCCGAACCGCCCACGGACCCGCACCCGAGTGATATGCACGTGTACGGAGATATGACGCCGCGGTCTTCGGAACGCGCCCGCGGCGGCCGCTCCGACACGAGCTCGTTCGAGATGTGCGCGCGAACACCCCCGGGAGAACGCGCGCCGGTATCCGAAGGAGGTGGGCCATGGCCACGATCGAGTACTACAACGACCCCGACGCCCCGGCGCCGAACAGCATTGTCGCGGCCGCAACAGCTTTCGTCCGCGACGCCCGGGATCGAGTGCTACTGACACAGCGCGCGGACAACGGGCTGTGGATGCTCCCGGGCGGCGGCCAGGAGTTCGGCGAGTACATCGCCGCGACCGCGGTGCGCGAAACCCGCGCGGAAACCGGGATCGACATCTACATCACCGGCCTGGTCGGGATCTACACCAACCCCAACCACGTGCTGTCCTACCCCGACGGCGAAGTGCGCCAGCAGTTCTCGATCTGCTTCCGCGCCGAACCCCGCGGCGGCGCGCTACCCGCCGCCCCCGGATCACCACGGGTGAGCTGGGTTTCACACGCCGACCTGAATGGCCTGGCGATGCACCCCTCGACCCGCCTGCGGATCAAACACGGCTACGCCCGACTCCCCGAGCCCTACATCGGCTGAACGCCGCGATACGCGGGCATCGGGCGTGCACGCCCGGCGACCACGGCGGGAATTCGGGCGTGGCCGCGATGATCTCGGCGGGATCAGACTATTTCGAGGTCGTAGGTGGCTTCCACCCAGAAGCCGCCGGGTTCGAACTCGCCGCCGAGGGTCAGGACGTAGTTGCCCCGGGGGAGGTTGTCGAGGGTGCACCACAGGCCCCAGGCGGTGGCCTTGAAGGTGCCGGAGTAGTCGAAGGGGCTCGCGGCCGCCGCGTGGATCTTGAAGGGGGTCGCGTTCGTCACCTCGAGGACCGGGAGGGGGACGCCGTTCAGGTCGGCGTGGCCGGAGGCGGTGGGGATCACGGGGACCCGTTTGTCGGTGGTGAACAGGCCCGTCCTGCGGACCGGGCGGAGCATGTTGAAGGCGGGGAAGAACAGCGGGCGGCCGTGCGGGACCGCGCAGGTGCGGCTGACCTTGCCGCCGAACGTGCCGGCCAGGAACCAGACGTCGGCGGGCTGGCCCTCGGCGGCGTGCTCGCCGGTCTCGTCGACCACGGGATTCTTCGCGACGGGGATGGACAGGGCCCACTGCCACCAGCGGGCGGCGTACTCGACCTCGGTGCTTGCCATGCTGCGACCTGCCTTCGACTCACAATCCGGCGGCCAGAATAGCCCAGGGGGATGAATCGGATGAATCCGGCAGATTCTCCGACTGACCAGGGTAAATGCCCGGGCCGGGCGGCGCGGCGAGGACCGCGAGCCGCGGACTCCCGCACCGGGGACCGCGGAAAATCGGATGCGCGGAACGGCATCGCCGATATTGGATACGCCTATGACATTGTCGCGTAAGGGAACTCGAATTCTGACCGTGAACGATCAGCGCTACCGCTGGACCGTCTCGGCCACCGATCTGCCCAGCCTGCGTTTCGTGGTGGAAGCCGCCGAGGGCGCGGCCCAGCGCATGGTCGTGCGGGTGGGAGCCGTCGAGACCGTCAGCCCGCGCATGGTCGCCACGGCCGTCGAAGCCGGGCTGCGGGCCGGGTGGACACCGGACGCGCGCGGGCCGGAGCTGCACTACCGGCTGACCCGGGGCAGGCTCGTCGCACACGCGGCGGCATGACCGGCGGCGTGCGCCGAAAGACCGGGATCACGTTGCGGCACAACGCATTTCGGGACGAATCGCGCCCGGGCTACGGCCCGGGCGCCACAACCGGACGATCCGCGATCACCCGAGCCACGCCGGCTCGGACCGCGACCGCGCCGAGCTCAGTCGATCGGATAATCCACGGGATCGGGCGCGTCCCCGCCCGCCCCGGCCGCCGCCACCTCGTCCCGCGTGAACGTCAGGTGCGCGCGATTGCCGAGCAGAATGCGTAGCAGATCCTCGAGCATGTCCAGATGCGCCACCCGCGAGGACTCGAGCAGCTGATCGATGCGCTTGGACGCGCTCTTGACCCGCAGCCCCGGCTCACCCGCCGCCTCCAGGGAACGCAGTAGCAGCCCGGCCTCCAGATTCCCGGGCGTGCGCAGCGCCAGCGCCGAGTTCACGGTCGCGCGGAAGTGCATGAACAGCACCGTCCCGCGTGGGATCTCGACCATCTCCTTCATCTCGAGCTTCAGCTCGTACAGCTCCTCCAGGGTCTCCAGCAGCCGCTCCCGGTGCGCCCGCAATGCCTTGTTGTAGGCGGAGCTGTCCTGGTGATACCCGCCGATCGAATCCGACCAGTCGGCCCGGGCCAGCACATAGGCCTCAGCAAACTCCCGCAACCCGTACTCAACTCGCCTGTCCACACGCCGTACCCTGCCAGAGATCCCCCACCACCACACGGGTATTCGCCCCGAGCGGGCCTCGATTACGGCGTTGTGCCGCCCGGCCGCGCCGCCGCCCGCCGTCCGGCGCCGCCCGCGACCGCGAACCGGGCGGGCAAATGTCCGGCCATGGCGTTCGAACCGGATCGGCGGGATAATCCGTATATCCCCGACAGGGTCGGCGTACGGCCTCGGCGATGGAGGTCGCGCATGCGGGTCAATCGATTGACGGCGGATCTGTCCGAATATCCGGATCTGGTGATGATCCTGCTGGGCATGCGGGTGCATCGACCCCGCGGCATGCTGCGACTGCTGGGCGTGGGCCCCAAGCTCTACCGTTCCCATCGCGACCGCCCCGACGGCCTGCTGAGCCACGAGGACGTGGTGTGGTCGTTCTTCCCGCCGCACTGGGGCGCGCGCCAGTACTGGCGGGATCTGGAGAGCCTGGAACGCTGGACCCGCTCCGAACCGCACCGCGTCTGGTGGCAGGAGTTCCTGAAGGACTCCGGCGGCACCGGCTTCTGGCACGAGGCGTACTTCGCGCGCGGCGGGATCGACTCCGTCTACGACGACATGGCCGCACCCAGCGGACTGGGCCGTTTCGCGCCCGTGGTGCCGGCGCGCGGGCGGTTGTTCTCGACCCGGGACCGGGTGCGCGGGGCCGCGCCGAAGGTCGCCTCGGTCGTGACCGAAAAATCCTATTACGGTTCCGGCGCAACCGAATCCGACCGGAGTTGACGGATCACACACTTGATTTGCTGGGCGAAAACCAGCATGCTCACATTCCAGGGATATGGACACGCACTTCCCCGGCCCGATGAATACCTTCGCGCGAACGCGAAGCGACCGACATTCGGCCGGTGGATGAACTTCCCGGATGAAAGGTGTGATTCGGTCACACAGCCATGTTCGGCACGCGAAACCGCGCCTAGGTTGTGCCCATGCATGTGCTCTTCGTATGCAGCGGAAACGTTTGCCGGTCCGTCATCGCCGAGCGCCTCACCCTGGCGGTGGCGGCCGATCACGGCCTACGACTGACCGCCGAGAGCGCGGGCGTCCGGGCACTGGTCGGGTTCCCGGTGGAACCGCTTGCCGCGCAGACCATTACCGGCCTGGGGGGCGACCCGAGCGGTTTTCGCGCGCGCCGGTTCAAACCGGAGATGGCCGACCGCGCCGACCTGATCCTCACCATGACCGACAAGATCCGCGACCAGGTGCGCGACACGGCCCCCGCGGCCTTCCCGCGCACCTTCACCCTGCTCGAGGCCTACCGCATCGCCAAGATCAGCGGCGCCCGCACGATCGCGGGCCTGCACGCCGCGCGCGACGATCTCGCCTATCCGGGCCGGGAGAACATCGCCGACCCGGTCGGGCTGTCACCGAAGGCGTTCTGCGAGGTCGGCGACCGCATTGCGGACGCCCTGGTGCCGCTGCTGCTGGCCCTGCACGCGCACGAGCACCCCGGGGCCACCATCCACCCCCGTACCGCCGCCAGTGACGCCGGCGCACCCCGTCCCACCCTGCTGGTGCTGCCCGGCGGCCGCGCACAATCCGCCCAGGTGCCCGAATTGCCCGAGCAATCACGGCAACCGGCCCATCGCGCCATGGAATCGGCCGGGTAAGAGCACATTCCGAATCTCGGGGCCCCGGATGTGTTCCCATTCGCGGTAACGAGGATTACGCTGAGTCCTGCGTGTCAATCCACCTGTCTGCCCCATTGGTCCGTTCAAGGATTACACTGCCCCGCGGAACCACACCGCCGATGGTTCCTCGACACAGGAACAGGACTCAGACATGCCGAAGCGAATTTCGGATGTTTCACTCCATGTTTTCGTGACACCGCAGACCCTCCACCGCGTCACCGAGACGGTGTGCCGCGTCGTGGACGAGTACGTGGACGATCGCGACATCTTCGCGTGGCGTTTCACCCTCCCAGTGGAGTGTGACGACCCCACCCATACGGTTCTGGAAACCCAGTGGCGCCTCGACCACCCCGACGCCGAACCCGGTGACCGCCGCACCTACGAGATCGCGCTGAGCCTGGTCGGCGAAGCGCGTCAACTCACCAAGGCCGGCATCGCGCGCCTGGAACAGCGGCTGGTCTTCGAGTTGTCCGCGGGCGAGCCGATCCCCTACATCGCGCACGCGCTGCAACGCGAGAACTTCGAGCTCGCGGAGAACCGCGAACTCATCTGAGACGCGAATCAGGCCGCGCTCGGGATGAGCACGGCCTGGCTTCGAGTTCGGTCCGCGGCGCCGGTTCGGTCCTCAGCGCTTGGGGAAGTGCCGGATCACGCCTTCCTGCACCGTGGTCGCGAGCAAATCGCCGCTGCGCGAATAGAAGTGCCCGCGAGCCAGTCCACGCGAGCCCGCCGCGACCGGCGACTCGGTGGCGTACAGCGCCCACTCGTCGAAACGGAACGGGCGGTGGAACCAGATGGAGTGGTTCACCGTGGCGGCCAGGATACGATCCAGCCCCCACGACAGCCCGTGCGTGGTGATGATCGAATCCAGCACCGTGGTGTCCGACGAATACGCCAGCGCCGCAACGTGAATCATCGGATCGTCGGGCAACGCGCCGTCGGTGCGCATCCACACCCGATTGTGGTTGAGCTTCTCGCCGGTGCCCTTGAGGATCCACGCCGGGTCGTTCGTGTACCGCATGTCGATGGGATGCGGCGCCTTGACGAACATTTCGAGCTTGTCTTCCAGGCCCGCGAAAGACTCCTCCACGCGGGGCAGGCTCTCCGGGTCCGCGACGTCGGGCAGCGGCGTGCCGTGCTCGAGTCCTTTGCCCCAGTCCTGGAAGGCGGCCAGCATGACGAACAGTTCCTGCCCGTCCTGGTAGGCCGTCACCGTGCGATTGGCGAACGCGCGCCCGTCCCGGTGGCGATCGACCTGGTACTCGATCGGCTTCTTGGTATCGCCACCGCGCACGAAATGCGCGTTGACCGCGTGCACCGGGCGACCCGGACCCACGGTGCGGCCGGCGGCGACCATCGCCTGCGCGACCAGCTGGCCGCCGAAGGTCCGGCTCCACACCTTCTCGGGATGCTTTCCGATGAAGATGTCGGGCCCGTGCTCCTCGAGATCGAGCACGTCCAGCAGCACCCGCAGATCGTCGGACGGGGGGCCGGGATTCACCGAATCCGCTGCCCCGTCGACGGTTTCGCCTAGCGACGCACTCACCTAGTGGTCCTCCTCACCGATACGGTGCACGTGAATCATGTTCGTGGACCCGACCGTACCCGGCGGGGAGCCCGCCACGATGACCACCAGATCGCCCTTCTTATAGCGGCCGATCGACAACAGCGCGTTGTCGACCTGGTGAATCATCTCGTCGGTCGAACCCACCGGAGGAACGATGAACGTTTCCACACCCCACGTCAAGGCCAGTTGCGAACGGATCACCGCGTTCGGGGTGAAGGCCAGCAGCGGCAGCGGGGTGTGCAGGCGCGCCAGGCGGCGCACGGTGTCGCCGGACTGGGTGAACGCGACCAGGGCCTTGGCGTTGAGCCGCTCGCCGATATCGCGGGCCGCGTAGGAGATGACGCCGCGCTTGGTGCGCGGGACGTGGGTCAGCGGCGGCACCCGCGTGGAGGACTCGCTCTCCACCGCGTGCACGATGCGGGCCATGGTGCGCACGGTCTCGATCGGGTAGTCGCCGACCGAGGTCTCGCCCGAGAGCATGACAGCGTCCGCGCCGTCGAGCACCGCGTTGGCCACGTCGCTGGCCTCGGCGCGGGTCGGGCGCGAATTGGTGATCATCGATTCCAGCATCTGGGTGGCCACGATGACCGGCTTGGCGTTCTCGCGCGCCATCTGGATCGCACGCTTCTGCACCAGCGGAACCTGCTCGAGCGGCAGCTCCACGCCGAGGTCACCGCGCGCCACCATCACCGCGTCGAAGGCCAGCACGATGGCCTCCAAATTGTCGATGGCCTCGGGCTTTTCGAGCTTGCCGATGACCGGGACCCGGCGGCCCACCCGATCCATGATCTCGTGCACCAGCTCGACATCGGACGGCGAGCGCACGAAGGACAGCGCGATGAAGTCCACGCCCAGGTTCAGCGCGAACTCGAGATCCTCGATGTCCTTCTCCGACAACGCCGGAACCGAGACATCCATACCGGGCAGTGACACGCCCTTGTTGTTCGAGACGGGGCCGCCCTCGGTGACCCGGCAGATGACGTCGTTGCCCTCGACGCGCAGCACGGTCATACCGATCTTGCCGTCGTCGACGAGCAGGCGGTCGCCGGCCTTGGCGTCCTGTGCGAGCTGCTTGTAGGTGGTCGAGACGCGGTCGTGGGTGCCGTCCACGTCCTCGACGGTAATCCGGACTTCTTCACCCGTCGCCCAGACGGTCTTGCCCTCGATGAAACGGCCGAGCCGGATCTTGGGACCCTGCAGATCGGCCAGGATGCCGACCGCGCGTCCGAGCAGATCACTGGCCGCTCGTACCTTCTTGTAGTTCTCGGCGTGGTCGGAGTGTTCGCCATGGCTGAAGTTCAGCCGCGCCACGTCCATACCGCTCTCGACGAGTTCACGAATCCGGTCCTCGGAGGACACAGCGGGCCCGAGTGTGCACACAATCTTCGTTCGTCGCATCACACCCACAACCCTAGTCCTGTGCATATCGTCCCGCTGAACGGGCACACAGTGTTTCCCTGCCCGACGCGCAGCCTTCTGGCTAACTGCCGGTCAGCGCGCGACGTGACGGGCCAGCCGGGTCTCGAGGTGGGTCTGCCCGAAGCCCAGGATCAGGCAGATCACCCAGTAGTAGAGCGCGGCGACGGTGTAGAGCTCGAAGACGCTGAAGCTCGGGGCGGCGGCCAGCTGGGCGGTGCGGAAGAGCTCGGTTACCAGCACCGTCGAGGCCAGCGAAGTGTCCTTCACCAGTGAGATGAGGGTGTTCGACAGCGGCGGCACCGCGATGCGCGCGCCCTGCGGCAGGATGATCGTGCCCAGCGTCTGCCAGTAGGTCATGCCGACCGAATAGGCGGCCTCCCACTGCCCGTGTGCGACCGAGAGTATCGACGCGCGAATGATTTCCGCCGCGTAGCCGCCGACATTGAGGGTGAACGCCAGCACGGCCGCCGGGAACGGATCGAAGGTGATGCCGAACCCGGGCAGACCGTAGAAGATCAGGAACAGCTGCAGCAGCAGCGGCGTGCCGCGAATGATCGAGATGTAGAAACGCGCCGCGCCGGACAGCAACCGGTACTTCGACATCCGGGCCAGCGCCACGAACAGCGCGAGCACCAGGCCGGCGCTGAAACTGATCGCGGTCAGCGGCAGCGTCTTGCTGATCGTGGCCTCGAACATGGGCCACAGATTGGCCCGGATGAGCTCCCAGGTGGAGGCGTCCATTACGCGCGTCGTCCGGCCGCGGTTCCCGCTACTTGCTCACGTCCACGCCGAAGTACTTGTCCGAGATCTTCGCCAGGGTGCCGTCGGCACGCAGTTCGTCGAGTGCCTTGTTGATCTGATCGGTCAGCGCCTGGTCGTCCTTGCGGGCGGCGAACGCCTGCTTGGTGGTCTCGCCGGTCTTGCCCGCGATCTTGACGCTGGTGTCGTTCTTGGTCTTGACGTACTCGTTGTAGGCGAGATTGTCGTTGACGGTGGCGTCCACGCGCCCCTGCTTGAGCAGGGTGATGGCCTCGACGAAACCGGGCACGCCCTCGACCTTGCAGCCCGCGCCCTCGGCGACCTTGTTCCAGTTGCTGGTCACCGACTGCGCGCAGGTCTTGCCCGTGAGATTCGGCAGGCCGGTGATCGCGGAGTTGTCACTCTTGGTGACGATCACGCCGTCGGAAGTGGTGTACGGCTGCGAGAGCGAATACTTCTGGCTGCGTTCGGGATTCACGCTCACCTGATTGGCGACGAGATCGAAGCGCTTGGATTCCAGGCCCGCGAACAGCGAATCCCACGGGGCCTGGACGAATTCCACCGTGCGGCCGAGCTTGCCGGCCACCGCCTCGGCGACGTCGATGTCGTACCCGGTGAGCTTGCCGCCGTCCTGGAAGCTGAACGGGGAGTAGGTGCCCTCGGTGCCGATCTTCAGGACGTTCGGGTCGTCACCGCTCCCGCACGCGGTGAGCGCGGCGGTGGCGGCAACGGCGAGCACGGCGGCGAACAGCTTACGGCGCACGGGTGGACAACCTCTCTCGAACCAACAACCGACCAGTAACCGACAAAGGGTACGCCCGAAACCGACCAGCCGGGACAGTAGCCATCGTGCTGAGTTTAAAGGCCGGGTGGTGACGCTCCGGGGCAAGTGCCCGGCCCCGGAGCGGCGCGCGTCAATCCTTGAGCGGACGGCCCTGCGGGTCCGGCACCTTGCCGGTGAGGATGAGAATGCCGTCGATCAGCGCCCAGACTCCGAAGCCACCGCAGGTGATCAGCTGCAGCACACCGATGGTGGTGTAGCCCAGGTAGAAGCGGCCGATGCCCAGGGTGCCGATGAGCAGCTGCAGCAGACCCGCGGTCAGCTTGGACTTGTCCGAGTACGGCACGCCGTACACGTCGCGGCCGTACGGGGCCTCGGGATCGGCGCCGTAGGGCTGGCCGTAGGGGGCGGGCTGACCGTAACCCGGCTGCGGCGCACCGTAACCCGGCTGCTGACCGTACTGCGGCTGCGGTTGCTGGCCGTACCCCGGCTGCTGACCGTAGCCCGGCTGCTGCTGGCCGTAATCGGGCTGGGGCTGCTGCCCGTACTGCGGGCCCGTGCCGGGCTGCCCGTATTGCGGGCCACCCTGCTCGGGCTGCTTGGCGAATGGATCGGTCACTGGCAATCCTCCTGAATCACGGGCACTGCGCCCCCTTGCTGAACCCCCGTGCAGCTTCCACTACCCGATGGTCAGGAGTCATTCTTGCCTGAGTCGGCCGTTTTCGCCGCCTCTACCTCGACCGCCGGTGTGGAACTACCGGATTCGGAAGATTTATCGCGCTCGATCGCTGATTCGTTGCCGTCGGTAGCGGATTCGGGCTCGGTGTCCTCGGCGTCCACGGCCGGGGTGGCGTCCTTGCCCAGGGCCGTATCCTTGCCGAGCACGACCGCCTCGGCCGGGCCCGCACCGTATGCCCGCAGCTTCGCGAACTCCCACGGCCACGGCCGGATGACCTCTGCGCGCATCTGATCCGCGGTCTCGCGGCCCTTGGTCGCGAGCACGACGTAGGCGACGGCGCCGACGAAGACGATCACCGAGGTGAAGGTGTTGATGCGGATACCCGCGATGTGGGTGGCCTCGTCGTCGCGCAGCAGCTCCACGAAGAACCGGCCGAAGCAGTAGATGGCCACGTACAGCGCGAACAACCGGCCGTGCCCGATCCGGAACTTGCGATCGATGTAGACCAGCACCGCCACACCCAGCAGGTTCCACACCATCTCGTACAGGAAGGTGGGCTGCACGACCTTGATGACCACACCGCTCGAGGTGCCGTTCATCATGTCCGGGACGATCCCGTCGAAACGCTCGTAGATCTCCAGGCCCCACGGCACGGTGGTCTCGCGGCCGTAGAGCTCCTGATTGAAGTAGTTGCCGAGTCTGCCGATGGCCTGGGCCAGCAGCACGCCGGGCGCGACGGCATCGGCGAAGGCGGGCAACGGAATCCGGTAGATGCGGCAGCCGATCCAGGCGCCGATGCCGCCCAGCAGCACCGCACCCCAGATGCCGAGGCCGCCCTCCCAGATCTTGAGGGCGTCGATCGGATGGCCGTTCTCGCCGAAGTACTTCTGCCAGTCGGTGGCCACGTGATAGAGCCGGCCGCCGATGAGGCCGAACGGCACCGCGAACATGGCCACGTCCAGCACCATGCCCTGCTGCCCGCCGCGCTGCTGCCACCGCTTCTCACCCCACCAGATGGCGGCGATGATGCCGATGATGATGCACAGGGCGTACGCGCGCAGTGGGAATCCACCGATATCCCAGACGCCGCGGGGCGGACTGGGGATGTAGGCCAGCACGTCGGAGGCCGGAAGTCGATCGGCCAGGGCTCGTATGGTCACGCGCCCACCGTACTGGAATCGATCGAACTACCCGCTCCCCCGGGTTACGCGCCGCCGACATGCGGCCGAACAGAGTGATCGGCTCGGCTACTCGGAACGCCCGGCAGCTTCCGCGCGCCGCCGCTGCCCGAGGTCGGAGATCATGTTCATGATGCCGAAGACGCCGAGGGTGATCAGGATCAGCACCGGTATGCGGACCGTCTCGCCCCACCAGAGCACGGGCACGGCGAACCGCCCGACCCCGAAGATCACCGCGATCGCCGCCACCCGGGCGAGAACCATCAGCACGGTGGTCTTGTCCCACCCCGTCATCGAGCGCCGAATGCGCGCCAGCACAGCCATGCCCGGTAATACAGAACGGGACGCGTACCGAGTTCGATACGCGCCCTGCCGTTCTCGCTTCGTTGCTAGGAGGAGATGGGGGCGGAGCGTACGCCCAGCGCCAGCTCCTCGGTCAGGGTCCGTACCGCGGCCAGGCTCTCGCCCGCGGCGCTGACCAGCGCCGAGCCCACGATGACGCCGTCCGCGTAGGCGGCGATCTCCGCGGCCTGTGCGCCGTTGCGCACACCCAGGCCCACGCCGATCGGGATGTCCGAGTGCGCGCGCACCCGGGCGCACAGCGCGGGCGCCATGTCCGAGACCGCGTCGCGGGCGCCGGTGACGCCCATGGTCGAGGCCGCGTAGATGAATCCGCGCGACGCCTCGAGCGTCTTGACCAGACGCTCCTCGGTGGAGGACGGCGCGACCAGGAAGATGCGGTCCAGGTTGTAGGTCGAGGAGGCGATGAACCAGTCGTCGGCCTCTTCCGGGATCAGGTTCGGGGTGATGAGCCCGCACCCGCCCGCACCGGCGAGATCGCGCGCGAACGAATCGACGCCGTACTGCAGCACCGGATTCCAGTACGCCATGACCACGGCCTTGCCACCGGCATCGCTGATGGCCTGCACGACCTTGAACACATCGCGGACCCGCACGCCACCGCGCAGCGCCTGTTCGGCGGCGACCTGGATGGTCGGGCCGTCCATCACCGGATCGGAGTAGGCGACGCCGACTTCGATGATGTCGCAACCGGATTCGACCATCGCGACGCAGGTGTCGATGGAGCCCTGCAGATCCGGGTACCCGGCGGGCAGATAGCCGATCAGCGCCGCGCGATTCTCCTCGCGGCAGGCGGCGAAGGTGTTGGCGAGGCGGGACTGCTGGCTCACTGGGCGTTCTCCTGCGCGGCGTTCTCGGCGTTGTCGTCGAAGAGCCCGAACCAGCGGGCGGCGGTGTCCATGTCCTTGTCACCGCGACCGGACAGGTTCACCAGGATGATCGCGCCGGGGCCGAGCTGCTTTCCGAGCCGCAGCGAACCCGCCACCGCGTGCGCCGACTCGATGGCCGGGATGATGCCCTCGGTGCGGCTCAGCAGCATGAGCGCGTCCATCGCCTCGGCATCGGTGACCGGCTCGTACTCGGCGCGGCCGATGTCCTTGAGGTGGGCGTGCTCCGGGCCGACGCCCGGGTAGTCCAAACCCGCGGAGATGGAATGCGATTCGATGGTCTGGCCGTCCTCGTCCTGCAGCAGGTACGAGTACGCGCCCTGGAAGGCGCCGGGCCGTCCACCGGCGAAAGTGGCCGCGTGCCTGCCGGTTTCGACGCCGTCGCCGGCCGCCTCGTAACCGATCAGGCGCACGCCCGCGTCGTCGATGAAGGGGTGGAAGATGCCGATCGCGTTGGAACCGCCTCCGACACAGGCGGTCACCGCGTCGGGCAGGCGGCCGGTGAGCGCCTGGATCTGCTTGCGCGCCTCCATGCCGACGATGCGCTGGAAATCGCGCACCATGAGCGGGAACGGGTGCGGTCCCGCGGCGGTGCCGAAGCAGTAGTAGGTGCGATCGGCGTTGGTGACCCAGTCCCGCAGCGCCTCGTTGATCGCGTCCTTGAGGGTCTGCGAACCCGTTGTCACACTGACGACTTCGGCGCCGAGCAGCCGCATGCGGGCCACGTTCAGCGCCTGCCGGGCGGTGTCGACCGCGCCCATGTAGATGACGCATTCCAGGCCGAGCAGCGCGCACGCGGTGGCGGTGGCGACGCCGTGCTGGCCCGCTCCGGTCTCGGCGATGACGCGGGTCTTGCCCATACGCTTGGCCAGCAGGGCCTGCCCCAGCACGTTGTTGATCTTGTGAGATCCGGTGTGGTTCAGGTCTTCCCGCTTGAGCACGATGCGGGCGCCGCCCGCGTACTGCGCGAGATTGGCGCACTCGAACACCGGCGAGGGCCGCCCGGTGTAGTCGCGCTGCAGCCGGTCCAGCTCGTTCAGGAAGTTGGGGTCGATCCGCACCTTGTCGTACTCGGCGGTGACCTCTTCGATCACGGCCATGAGCGCCTCGGGCACATGCCGGCCGCCGTACACGCCGAAATGACCGCCCTGATCGGGCTCGTGGTTGCTCTTGTGCGCGACGCCGTCACTGGCCTTCGGCTGGTCGAGCGTGTTCTTACCCAGATCGTCGATTTGCGTCATCGGCTCTTTCACCGTCCCCGGCGAACCGGTTTCGGGCAGGAAGGATGGGTACCGGCGGTGACCAGTTCGGCCACGGCGGCGCGCGGGTCGCCGCTGGTGACCAGGCCCTCGCCGACGAGCACGGCGTCCGCGCCCGCCCCGGCGTAGGCCAGCAGATCCGCGGTGCCGCGAATGCCGGACTCGGCAATACGGATCACGTCGCTGGGCAGGCCGGGGGCGATGCGCGCGAACACATCCCGGTCCACTTCCAGGGTCTTGAGATTGCGGGCGTTCACACCGATCACGGTGGCGCCGGCCTCGAGGGCCCGATCCGCCTCCTCCTCGGTGTGCACCTCGACCAGCGCGGTCATGCCGAGCGATTCGGTGCGGTCGATGAGCGCGGACAGCACGTCCTGCGACAGCGCCGCCACGATCAGCAGAATCACGTCGGCGCCGTGCGCGCGGGCCTCGTGAATCTGGTACGGGCCCACGATGAAATCCTTGCGCAGGACCGGAATGTCCACGGCCGCGCGGACGGCGTCCAGATCGGCCAGCGAGCCGTTGAAGCGGCGCTGTTCGGTCAGCACGCTGATGATGCGCGCACCGCCGTCCTCGTACGCGCGGGCCAGTACGGCCGGGTCCGGGATATTGGCCAGTTCGCCCTTGGACGGGGAAGCCCGCTTGACCTCGGCGATGACGCCGATGCCGTCTTCGTGCAGCGCCGCCTTGGCGTCGCGCGGGGACTTCGCCGCGGCTGCGGCCTTCTTCACTGCCTGGAAGTCCAGGAGGGCTTCCCGAGCGGCCACATCCGCGCGGACCCCGTCGAGAATCGAGTCGAGTACCGTCATCTGGCTCGAATCCTTTCTGGGGAGACGGACTTGCTGCCTGAGAATCCCCCCAGGCGCTGTCTCACCGATGCTGATAAAGAGTAAATGGCTATGTTTCCGCCGCTGACGGCGGGTCTGGAACGGAGGCCGACGGTGGTCGAGCTTCCTGCTCAGCGCGGTTTGTGACCGTCGCCGGGGGTGCCCGGATCCCGGTGCGCGGCAGCGGTATTGCCGTCGTCGTCGGTGGGATCGGTGCCCGCGTCCAAGGCGTCCCACAGCACTCGGCCCGACAGGGTGGCGTCGGCGGGGTCCTGTGACGTGGATTCCGCGGCCCGTGTTTCGGCCTGGTGCTCGGCGACGCGTTCGGCCGCCTCGGACTTGCGGAAGACCGGATTATCGTACTTGCCCGACAGCTGCGCGGACTCCGCGGGCATGCGCGCGAGCAGCACGCCGGCGCCGAACGCGGCCACCGCGCCGAGCAGGGTCAGCACCGCGGGCAGGGTGCCGGTCTGCACCGATCCGGCGTGCTCCCAGTCCCGCAGGCCGGCCAGTTGCCCGGCCCGCTCGGCCGTGCGGCCTTCGCCCTGCAGCAGCGCGTACGCCGGGACCGCGGCCACCGCCGCGAGCACCGCCACCACCGCGCCCAGGGCCCGGCGCAGCCAGCCGCGCGCGGCGAAGACGGCCGCGATGGTGGCGACCAGCACCAGCGCCAAGGGGGTCAGCGCGCCGAACCAGGTGCCGCCGTCGAGATCGATGGTGCGCGGTTCACCGAGTTCACTGGTGACCTCGAGCGAGACCCAGGTCATCCGGGAGGACGCCCACAGCAACCCCGCGGCGAGCGCGAGCAAAACAACCGCGCCGATCGGCTTGCTCCGGGCCTTCCCCGGTTCGGGCTCGGCGTCGGTCATCGGCCGGCCCCGTCCGGGCGGTAGGCGCGCACGGTCTCGGCCGCGGCGATCGCCTTGAGCACGGCCATCGCCTTGTTGCGGGACTCGACGTCCTCGTAGTCCGGATCGGAGTCCGCGACCACGCCCGCGCCCGCCTGCACGTACGCGGTGCCGTTCTTGAGCAGCGCGGTGCGGATGCAGATGGCGGTATCGGCGTCACCGGCGAAATCGAGATAGCCGACCACGCCGCCGTAGATGCCGCGGCGGGTGGGCTCGAGCTCCTCGATCAGTTCCATCGCCCGCACCTTGGGCGCGCCCGAGAGGGTGCCCGCCGGGAAGCAGGCGTTGACCGCGTCCAGGGCGGCCTTACCCGGGGCAAGCCGGCCCGAGACGGTGGAGACCAGGTGCATGACGTGGCTGTAGCGCTCGATGTGCCGGTACTCGGTGACGCGCACGGTGCCCGGCTCGCAGACCCGGCCCAGATCGTTGCGGCCCAGATCGACGAGCATGAGGTGCTCGGCGTTCTCTTTCTCGTCCGCGAGCAGATCCTTCTCGAGCAGCAGGTCGTCCTCCTCGGTGGTCCCGCGCCACCGGGTGCCCGCGATGGGGTGGGTGGTGGCCACACCGTCTTTCACGGTGACCAGCGATTCGGGGCTCGAGCCGACGATGGAGAAGGCGGTGCCGCCGGAACCGTCCGGGATGTGCATGAGGTACATGTACGGGCTCGGATTCGAGGCGCGCAGCATCCGGTAGAGGTCGATCGCGGTGCCGCCGTACTCCATTTCGAAGCGCTGGGACAGCACCACCTGGAAGGCCTCACCCGCCTCGATCTCCTTGATCAGGCGGCGCACGCCCGCGCCGAACTCCGCGGAGGTCCGCTGGCGGCGGAAGTTCGGCTCGGGGCTGTCGAACACCGAGACGGTGGAGTCCGCGGGCGCGGCCAGGTCGGCGGTCATGCGGTCCAGGCGGGCCACCGCGTCGTCGTACGCCTCGTCGACGTGGTCGTCGGTGCCGTTCCAGTTCACGGCGTTGGCGATGAGGGTGATCGCGCCCTCGTGATGGTCGAAGGCGGCCAGATCGGTGGCCAGCAACAGCACCATCTCGGGCAGTTCCAGGTCGTCGGTGGCCAGCACGGGCAGGCGTTCCATGCGGCGCACCGCGTCGTAGCCGAGGTAGCCGACCATGCCGCCGGTCAGCGGCGGCAGCCCGGGCACGCGCTCGGTCTGCAAGAGCCGCAGGGTTTCTCGCAGCGCGAGCAGCGGATCACCACCGGCGGGCGCGTCGGCCGGCGACTGCCCCAGCCAGGCCGCCTCCCCGTCCACCACGCTCAGGGCGGTCGGGCTGCCCGCGCCGATGAACGACCAGCGCGACCACGAGCGCCCGTTCTCCGCCGATTCCAGCAGGAACGTCCCCGCCCGGTCGGCCGCCAGTTTGCGGTAGGCCGAGAGCGGAGTCTCCGAGTCCGCCAACACCTTTCGAATCACCGGGACGACCCGGTGATCGGCGGCGAGCAGACGGAACTGTTCACGGGAAGTGGTGCTATTCGACACGCCGGACATGCACCCATCATTCCAGGCACCGAATCGGCCGGCGCGCCCCGCACCGGGTTCGCGCACCACCCGCGCGCGACGGGCCGCCGGCGGGCTCAGCGAAGCGTAGGCAAATTGAGACACAGCCTTGGTGTGCTCCGCCGCGAATACTCGATGCGGTCAACACCAACCTCGCGGCAATCTGCTCCTCGGACAGCGGAGAGAGCGCCACGCGATGTCCCATCGAGAGGAGTTCAACACAGATGTACCCCTCGCAACCGGTCGCTCCGGAGGGTCCCCGGCATGCAGCCCCCGGTCAGGGCTCGATGCCCGGCCAGGTTCCGCGCATGATGAATATGAACAACGGCGGTGGCAAGTACAGCGCCATCGCGTCGTTCGTGACGTACGTCAAGGCCCTGGAGGCGCTCGATCCGCGCAGCTTCCCGGACGAGTACGCCGAGCACACCGATCGGATTCGCGAGCTCAAGCCCTTCCTGCGGGCGCACGGCATCCTCGATGTCATGGACATCAAGAACCCGGAGGTCGCCGCGCTCATCGGCGTCTAGCCGCGTGCGTGCACCGACGTCGCGGACAGGTGTGGCCCGGCCCGCCGGGTGTGCTCGATTTCGGCGGTTCGCCGACAGTTTTTCCCATTCGGGGTTCGGCCCGTGCACGGATCAGGTGAGACCGGTCCGTGCGCGGGCCGATTCGCGTTCGCGCCGCATCCCGTAATCTCCTGCCCATGAAGGCAGGCCAGCTCGCACCGAACTTCGAACTTCCCGATCAGTCCGGCACGCTCCAGACCCTCGACGCGCTCCTCGCGAACGGACCGGTCGTGCTGTTCTTCTACCCCGCCGCCAACACCCCGGTGTGTACCGCCGAGGCGTGCCACTTCCGGGATCTGGCAGGCGAATTCAAGAATCTGGGCGCGTCCTGCGTCGGGATCAGCTCCGACTCGGTGGAGGTGCAGTCCGGCTTCGCCGAGCGGCAGTCGCTGAGCTACCCGGTGCTGTCCGATCCGGGTGCGAAGGTCGCCGCCGAATTCGGCGTCAAGCGCGGCCTGCTGGGTGCGATTGTTCCGGTCAAGCGCACCACCTTCGTCATCGATCCGGACCGCACCGTCGCCAAGGTGATCACCAGCGAACTGCGCGCCAACGTGCACGCGGACGAGGCGCTGAAGTTCCTGCGCGACCGCGCCTGAGCCACCCCACCCGGATCGCCCCCGGCGTGCGGCGATCCGGGACCCGGCCCGCGCGCGCCCCGGAGTGGCGCTGCGGGGCAGGCCGCACCGCCGGGCATACGCTGGCGCTATGACTACCACCGGCCAGGAGCTGCCCGCCGAGAGCAAGGGATCCTCGTTCCGCACGTGGCGCAATCGGATCATCGCGCTGGTGGTGACGGCGCTGGTGCTGTGGGTGTCGTATCTGATTCTGGCCGCGTTCATTCCGCGCTGGTGGGCCCAGCGCATCGCCGAGAGCGTGAGCGGAAGTTTCGCCAAGGGCATCTGGTCGGGTCTGCTCATGGGTGCGATTTGTACGGCGGTGCCACTTTTTCTGTTATTGCTGGCGGGCACCACGTGGCGCAAACGGGGCGGTCCGTTTATTGCGGGCGCATCCGCCGTTCTCGCGCTCGCCGCGGCCATCCCTAATTTGATGACGCTAACTATCGTTTTGGGCAACTCGAATGCCGCGCACGCCGGCGAGCGCATTCTCGACGTCGACGCGCCGGGATTTCGCGGGGCCGCGCTGACGGGCGCGATCGGCGCCGCGGTGCTGTTCCTCGCGGTGGCATTTCTCGTGCTGCGCAGGCGATTCCGCAAGAATCGCGCCGCGAAGGCCCGCGCGGCCCAGGAAAAGCAGAGCGTTGCGGTCGAAACCGCGCCAAATCCGCCGGAATCCGGCGCGTACTGATTTTCCCCCGCGACACGCGTGATCGATGTCACGTCATTCACCAACACCGTGACTGGTGAGCGAAATCGTGGCAAACTCTGATACGCGGGTGACTCGCTGTTGATGCTCCACCGTCCGCCGGACTGACCAGCGCTACATGTCACTTGGCTGCTACGAGAGGGCTGGCACGGTGACGAAGTGGTTGAATCCCATGGAACAGCGAGCGTGGCGCAGCGTCATCGCGCTGATGACCAGGCTTCCGGCCGCCCTGGACACCCAACTCCAACGTGAGTCCGGGATTACCCATTTCGAATACTTCGTGATGACTCTGCTCTCCGAAGAACCAGGCCACCGGTTGCAACTGAGTGAGCTTGCGCAAAAGGCAAATGCATCGCTATCACGCCTCTCGCACGTGATTTCCAAACTCGAACGGCTCGGCTGGGCGGAACGCGTCACCATTCCCGGGCGGCGCGGCGCGCAGGCCGTCCTGACCGACGCGGGCTTCGAGAAAGTGACCGAGGCCGCGCCCGGCTATCTGGAATGCGTGCGCGGGCTGGTCTTCGACGGGCTGGACAAAGAACAGACCAAAGAGTTGCTCGAACTCAGCGAGGCCATGGTGCAGCAGCTCGAAAAGGGAATGGCCCGCGGAATGGGCCGTTCCGGCCGTCCCCCGAGCCATTGATCCGGCGGCGTCCGCCTACTCCCCCGATGCCCCGTCCGGGCGAGCCAGCAACACATCGGTATCGAAACACGTGTGCGTGCCGGTGTGGCAGGCCGCGCCCTCCTGATCGACGATCAGCAACACGGTGTCGCCGTCGCAATCCAGGCGCACCTCGTGCACGTACTGGGTGTGGCCGGAGGTCTCGCCCTTGACCCAGTACTGCTCGCGCGAGCGCGAATAGTACGTGCCCTTGCGGGTTTCCAGCGTGCGGGCCAGGGCCTCGTCGTCCATCCAGGCCATCATGAGCACGTCGCCGGTGGCGCGTTCCTGCGCCACGGCGGCGAACAGACCGTCGGCGTTGCGCTTGAGGCGGGCGGCGATGGCGGGATCCAGACTCATCGGACCACGATCCCTTCGGTGCGCATGGCGTCCTTGACCTGGCCGATGGTGAGGTCGCCGAAGTGGAAGACGCTGGCGGCCAGCACCGCGTCGGCGCCGGACTGCACGGCGGGGGCGAAGTCCTCGACCTTGCCCGCGCCGCCGGAGGCGATGACCGGAACCGAGACCGCGGCACGCACGGCGCGGATCATGGTGAGGTCGAAGCCCGCCTTCGTGCCGTCGGCGTCCATGGAGTTGAGCAGGATCTCCCCGACGCCGAGTTCGGCTCCGCGGGTTGCCCATTCGACGGCGTCGATGCCGGTGCCGCGCTTGCCGCCGTGCGTGGTGACCTCCCAGCCCGAGGGGGTGGGCGGCTGATCGGCGGGGACCGTGCGGGCGTCGACCGAGAGCACGATGCACTGCGAGCCGAAGCGCTGGGACATCTCGCGCAGCACCTCGGGGCGGGCGATGGCGGCAGTGTTCACCGAGACCTTGTCCGCGCCCGCGCGCAGCAGGCGGTCCACGTCCTCGACCGTGCGCACGCCGCCGCCGACGGTGAGCGGGATGAAGATCTGCTCGGCGGTGCGGGTGACCACGTCGATCATCGTGCCGCGGTCGCCGGTGGAGGCGGTGACGTCCAGGAAGGTCAGCTCGTCCGCGCCCTGCGCGTCATAGGTGGCCGCCAGTTCGACGGGATCGCCCGCGTCGCGCAGGTTCTCGAAGTTCACGCCCTTGACCACCCGGCCGGCGTCCACGTCCAGGCACGGAATCACACGCACTGCCAACGTCATTGCTGCTGCCTCTCCTGCGACACCGCGGCCGCCGCCGCCGGATCGGCCGGGGGTTCGGTTGCGCCGCTCACGGTTTCCCGCACGGTGTCGTCGATCATGTCCAATAGTTCTTCGTGCACGCCGGGCGCCGCCGCGAGCACCGAACCGGATTCGATGGTCCAGTCGCGCCCGCGCAGGTCGGTGACGACCCCGCCCGCCGCCCGCACCAGGGCCACGCCCGCGGCGTTGTCCCAGGGATGGTGGCCGAAGACCACCGCTCCACCCAACACCCCGGAGGCGGTGTACGCCAAGTCGATTCCCGTCGAGCCGTGCATGCGGACGCGACCGGACAACCGGCTCAGCGCGCCCAGCAGGTTGAACCGGAAGATGCCGGGGATGCGGCCCGCGCCGTCGATGTTGAACGCGCCGAAGCCGATCATGGCGTCGGCGAGTTTGGCGCGCTCCAGCGGCGGCAGCGGCTGGCCGTTCAGGAAGACCGGGCCGCCGAGCGCGGCCGCGTAGCGCTGACCGAGACCGGGCAGCCACGTCAGCCCGATGACCGGTTCGCCGTCTCGCACCAGGGCCAGCAGCATGCCCGAAAGCGGGTGTCCCGCCGAATAATTGAAGGTGCCGTCGATGGGGTCGAGCACCCAGGTGGTGCCGGAGGTGAGTTCGGGGCCGCCGAATTCCTCACCGTGCACCGGGAATCCGGTGCGCTCGGTCAGCTGTGCCGACAGGGTGCGCTCGAGTTCGAGATCGAGTTCGGTCGCGAAGTCGCCGCGGCCCTTCTGGACCGCGCTGGGCGCGCCGACCCCTTCCACGAAACGCGACGCCACCCCGTCGAGGGCGCCACTGGCGATGGTGAGCAGAGCGGCGAGGTCGGCGTCCTTCGGGCGCAGCGCGGCGGCCATCGGCTCAGCGCACCGCCGTGAGAGCTTCGGGCAGGGTGAAACGGCCCGCGTACAGGGCCTTGCCGACGATCGCGCCCTCCACGCCCTCGGGGACCAGGGTCGCGATGGCGCGCAGGTCGTCGAGGGTGGAGACGCCGCCCGAGGCGATGACGGGCGCGTCGGTGGCATTGGCCACCTGCAGCAGCAGGTCCAGGTTCGGGCCGGTCAGGGTGCCGTCCTTGCTGACATCGGTGACCACGTAGCGCGAGCAGCCGTCGCGTTCGAGGCGCTCGAGCACCTCCCACAGGTCGCCGCCGTCGGTGACCCAGCCGCGCCCGCGCAGCCGGTAGTCGCCGTCGATCAGCTTGACGTCCATGCCGACCGCGATCTTGTCGCCGTATTCGCCGATGGCGCGCCGGCACCACTCGGGATCCTCGATGGCCGCGGTGCCCAGGTTCACGCGCGCGCAGCCGGTGGCCAGGGCGGCCTTCAGCGATTCGTCGTCGCGGATGCCGCCGGAGAGTTCGACCTTCACATCGAGTTCGCCGACCACTCGGGCCAGCAGATCACGGTTGGATCCCTTACCGAACGCCGCGTCCAGATCCACCAGATGGACCCATTCGGCGCCGTCGTTCTGCCATGCCAGGGCGGCGTCGCGCGGCGAACCGTAACTGGTTTCGCTGCCCGCCTCTCCCTGAACCAGGCGCACGGCCTCACCATTGGCGACATCGACGGCAGGTAGCAGCACAAGACTCACGCAAGCATCCTAGTGGCTACCGAACTCATCCCCACTACCGGGGCTTTCGCCGGAATCGAGTCGGTTCCGCTCCCGAGCCGGCCGGACGCGGCCGCCGGGATACGGCGGATGCGGGCCACCGGGCGACCCGCGACCGGCAGCGAGCGCGGCGGACAGCAGGCGCGGCGCGGCGGGTGTGGCCGTCAGCGGGCGTGCTGCTCGAGGACGCGGTTGAGGAGCAGGACGAAGGTGGCCCGGTCCGCGGTGGAGAAGCCGGGCAGGAGTTCGGCCTGGGCGGCTTCGAGCCGGGTGTCGAGGTCGGCCAGGTGGGCGGCGCCCACCCGGGTGAGGCTGATGATGTTGCGGCGGCGGTCGGCGGGGTCGGGGGTCCGGTGGACGAAGCCGCGACCGGCCAGGTCGTTGACGGCCGCGACGATGTCGCTGCGGTCGATGCGGGTGCGGCGGCCCAGTTCGGCCTGGCTGTCCGGGCCGAACTCGTCGAGGGTGGCGAGCAGTGCGTAGTGGTGGCGCCGGGATCCGGTGGGCTCCAGGGCCCGGTCGGTGGCGCGATTGGCGACGACGGCGACCTGGCTGATCAGCCGGGTCGGCAATGCCCGCACCCGCCCGGAGGCGCCCTCGTGCGCGATGTCCATGCGAGCAAGATAATCCTCGGAAGGGCATTTCCGCGCGCACTCACCCCGGCGGTCCGAGCACCGGTGGGCCCCGATCGCCGCGCTCGATCCGGACACCCGCCGGGAACACCGAAACCCCCACCGGCGGCGGGGGTTTCGTGTTGTTCGGTTCAGAGTGACAGCACCCAGTTACGCAGCAGCTGCGCGCCCGCGTCGCCCGACTTCTCCGGGTGGAACTGGGTGGCGCTGAGCGGGCCGTTCTCCACCGCGGCCAGGAACGGCACACCGTGCTCGGCCCAGGTCAGCTTGGCCGGGGGCAGTGAGCTGTCGCCCTCGTTCCAGCCCCAGGTCTGCGCGGCGTAGGAGTGCACGAAGTAGAAACGGGTGTCGGCGTCCATGCCCCCGAACAGCACGCTGTCCGCGGGCGCCTTGACGGTGTTCCAGCCCATGTGCGGCAGGACGGGGGCGTCCAGCCGCTCCACGGTGCCGGGCCATTCGCCGCAGCCCTCGGTCTCGACGCCGAATTCCACGCCGCGCTCGAACAGGATCTGCATGCCCACGCAGATGCCGAGCACCGGACGGCCGCCCGCGAGGCGGGAGCCGATGATCCGGTCACCGCGCACCCCGAGCAGACCCGACATGCACGCCTCGTACGCGCCGACGCCGGGCACCACGAGACCGTCCGCGTTCAGGGCGAGTTCGGGATCGGCGGTGACGGTGACGTCCGCGCCCGCGCGCACCAGCGCGCGTTCGGCCGAGTGCAGGTTGCCCGAGCCGTAGTCCAGCAGGGTGATCTTCTTGCTCATAGGGTTCCCTTGGTGGAGGGGATGCCGGAGACCCGCGGATCCGATTCCACCGCAGCGCGCAAAGCCCGTGCGACGGCCTTGAATTCGGCCTCGGTGATGTGGTGCTGATCGCGGCCGTAGAGCACCCGCACGTGCAGGGCGATGCGCGCGTTGAGCGCGATGGACTCGAAGACGTGCCGGTTCAGGACCGTGGAGTAGGACGCACCGGGCCCCGCCGACGGAATGACGGTGTGCAGCAGGTGTTCCGGCTCCCCGGTGTGCACGCAGTACGGCCGCCCCGAGACATCGACGATGGCCTGGGCCAGGGTCTCGTCCATGGGAATGAAGGAGTCGCCGAACCGGCGGATCCCCTTCTTGTCGCCCAGGGCCTGGGCCAGCGCCTGGCCCAGCACGATGGCGGTGTCCTCGACGGTGTGGTGCGCCTCGATCTCGATGTCGCCCTTGGCCGCGACGGTGAGATCGAAACTGCCGTGCTGACCGAACGCGGTGAGCATGTGGTCGTAGAACGGGACGCCGGTGGAGATGTCGGTCTTGCCGGTGCCGTCGAGGTTCAGTTCGACAACGATGCTGGATTCCCGGGTGGTGCGTTCCACCCGCGCGATTCGGTTCATGCTCGCTTCCATGGTCGGTGTGGGTTCGGTCATCGCCGGACCAGCTCGGTGGCCGCCAGTTTCGCACTGACACGCAGCAATTCGTCGTTCTCCGCGGCCAGGCCGACGGTGGCGCGCAGGTACCCGGGGATCCCGACGTCGCGAATGAGCACGCCCTCGTCGAGGTACCGCTGCCAGGTGGCGGCGGCGTCGGCGAAGTGGCCGTAGAGCAGGAAGTTGGCGTCCGAGGGGATCACGTCGTACCCCATCTCGCTCAACGCGGCCGCGACCCGATCGCGCTGGGCGGCGAGTTCGGCGACGCTGGCCAGGGTTTCGTCGGCGTGGCGCAGGGCCGCGCGCGCGGCGGCCTGGGTGACCACCGACAGGTGGTACGGCAGTCGCACCAGCAGCATCGCGTCGATGATCGCGGGCGCGCCCACCAGGTAGCCGAGGCGGCCGCCGGCGAAGGCGAACGCCTTCGACATCGTCCGCGAGACAACCAGTTTGGCCGGGAAGCGGTCGATGAGCGACAGGGCGCTCGGCGCGTTCGAGAACTCGCCGTACGCCTCGTCCACCACCACGATGCCGGGGGCGACGTCGAGGATCCGTTCCAGATCACCGGCCGGAATGCTGTGCCCGGTCGGATTGTTGGGGCTGGTCACGAACACCACGTCGGGACGGCGCTCGGCGATCACGGCCACGGCGTAGTCGATGTCGAGGGAGAAGTCGCCGTTGCGCTTGGCCTCGACCCATTCGGTGTCGATGCTCTCGGAGATGATCGGGTGCATGGAGTAGGACGGCACGAAACCCAGTGCGCTGCGGCCGGGTCCGCCGAAGGCCTGCAGCAGCTGCTGCAGGATCTCGTTGGAACCGTTGGCGGCCCACACGTTCGACACGTCCACCGCGACGCCGGTCTGCTTGCGCAGGTAGGCGGCGAGTTCGGCGCGGAGGAACACCGCGTCCCGGTCCGGGTAGCGGTGCAGGTCGGCGGCGGCCGCGCGCACCGACTCGGCGACGTCGTCCACCAGGGCCCGGCTCGGCGGGTGCGGGTTCTCGTTCGTGTTGAGCTGCACCGGCACCGTCAATTGCGGTGCGCCGTAGGGGCTCTTGCCCCGCAGGTTCTCGCGCAGCGGCAGATCGGCGAGCGAGATCGAGGCACCGGGCACGGTCGCCGCGCTCACGACAGGTCTCCGAAGCGCACCTGCACGGCCTGGCCGTGCGCGGGCAGATCCTCGGCGTTCGCCAGCGCGACCACGTGCGCGGCAACGTCTTTCAGCGCCGCCTCGGAGTAGTCCACGACGTGGATGCCGCGCAGGAAGGTCTGCACGCTCAAACCCGAAGAGTGCCGGGCGCATCCGGCGGTGGGCAGCACGTGGTTGGAGCCCGCGCAGTAGTCGCCGAGGCTGACCGGGGACCACGCGCCCACGAAGATCGCGCCGGCGCTGCGCACCCGGGCGGCCACCGCGGCGGCGTCGGCGGTCTGGATCTCCAGGTGTTCGGCGGCGTAGGCGTTGACCACGCGCAGACCCTGGTCGATATCGTCGACCAAGACGGTGCCGGACTGCTTGCCGGTCAGCGCCGCCACGACGCGATCGCGGTGCTTGACCACGGCCAGCTGCGCGGTCAGCGCGGCGTCCACGGCGTCGGCCAGCTCGACGCTGTCGGTGACCAGCACGCTGGCCGCCAGCACGTCGTGCTCGGCCTGGGAGATGAGGTCCGCGGCCACGTGCGCGGGATCGGCGGTGGCGTCGGCCAGGATCGCGATCTCGGTGGGGCCGGCCTCGGCGTCGATGCCGACCAGGCCGCGGCACAGCCGCTTGGCGGCGGTGACGTAGATGTTGCCCGGACCGGTGATCAGGTCGACGGGTTCCAGTTGCGCGCCGTCGGTGTCGACGCCGCCGTAGGACAGCAGGGCGACCGCCTGCGCGCCGCCGACGGCCCAAACCTCTTGCACGCCCAGCAGTTCGGCCGCGGCGAGGATGGTCGGGTGCGGCAGGCCGCCGAACTGCGCCTGCGGCGGGGAGGCCACCACCAGCGAGTCCACGCCCGCGGTCTGGGCGGGCACGACGTTCATCACGACGCTGGAGGGGTAGACCGCGTTGCCGCCGGGCACGTACAGCCCGACCCGCTCGACCGGCAGCCAGCGTTCGGTGACGGTGCCGCCGGGGACCACCTGGGTGGTCTTGTCGGTACGGCGCTGATCGGCGTGCACGGTGCGGGTGCGGTCGATCGCGACCTCGAGCGCGGTGCGCACGGCCGGATCGAGTTCGGCCAGGGCCCTGACGAGTTCGGCGGCGGGCACCCGCACGGTGGCGGGGGCGATGCCGTCGAACTGCCGGCTGAACTCCTGCGCGGCCGCCACGCCCCGATCGCGGATGGCCTCCACGACCGGCCGCACGTGATGCAGCACCGAGTCCACGTCGACGCCCCCGCGCGGCAGCGCCGCGCGCAGTTCGGCAGCAGTGGGAGTACGTCCGCGCAAATCGTCGCGGGCGAGCTCGATGCGGCTAGTCATAGCGGTGTGCGGTCCTTGTCTCTGATGAACATCTGCTGATCATGCTCGAGCGGTTGCCGAGCAGCCGAAACTGCTCGCGACCAGGTACCAGACTATCGGGTCCGCGCCAGCCGGTTTCCGGCCACACCGGCCCGGCCCGGACACGCCGCCCGGCGGTGCGACCGGAGTCACAGCGCCGGGCCGCTCGGGGTCACCGCGCCGGGCCTGCCCGAGGCACCGCACGCGGCCCACCCGAGGCACCGCACCCCGCCCGGCCAGGTCATCGCACCGGGCCCGGCGGGGTCACCGCACCGGGCCGGGCAGGGTCACCGCACCGGGCCCGGTGATTCGGCGTTCCCGCCGGTCATGGCTCCCGTGCTCGGATTCATCCGGCGGTGGATCAGGTGCTGCTGTGCGAAGGTGCAGGCGTTCTGGGTGAGGAAGTACAGCAGGATCGCCACCGGGAAGATCGCCCCGGCGAGCAGGGCGCCGGCCGGGAAGACCCACAGCGTCAGGGTGTTCATGATCCGGGTCTGCGGCGTCGGTTCGACACCGCTCTCGAGCTGGCGGGCCACCGCGAAGCGCGCGGTGAAGTGGGTGGCGACGGCGGCGACGAGCATGAGCGGCACCGCGACGACGGCGACGGTGAACAGCGCGTCACCGGCCCCCGACAGGGTCGCCGCGAGCGGCGCGCCCAGGAATTTCGCCCCGAGGAACGAGTCCACCTGGGCGGCCGAGAAGACGTAGTTGCCGGTGTCGGCCCGCTGGAACGACCGCAGCACGTGGAACAGGCCGATGAACACCAGCGCCTGCCCCACCATGGGCAGGCAGCCGCCCAGCATGCTGACCCCGTGCTCCTGGCGAACGCGTTGCAGTTCGGCGGCCTGTTTGGCGGCGTCGTCGGGATATTTGCGCTTGATCTCGGCGAACTCGGGCTGCAGTTTCACGAGTCCGCGCTGAAACCTGGCCTGTGCGAAGAAGGATCGCAGCAGCAGGGCCCGCAGGGTCAGGACCAGGAACACGATGGCCAGCACCCAGGCCGGGCCGCTGTCCGCGCCGAGCAGGGCGGCGAACACGGTGTGCCACAACCAGAGCACGGCGGACACGGGGTAATAGACGAAGTCGAGCAAGGGCACCTCACGGTGAGGAACCCGCGCATCGGCGCGGGCTGAGCGAACGAGGGCAGCGGCTGCCCGGCCACGCCATCGGCGTGGTCAGGCCGTCACGACCCCCGGTGCTCGCGGCCGAGGCCGCCCCGCGGTATCCGGATTGCTCTGGCGGAGAAAGGCTCCCCGCCGCCGTCGTTCCGCCGATGCCGGCGGCCCCGCGCGTTCGCCGGTGCGGACCAGCGGCCCGCGCGCGGCGAGCATGGCCGCGGTGACCGCGACCAGCGCGGTAACACCCAGCACCAGCAGGGAATTCGGTTCGGTCGAGGCCAGGAACAACATCGCCCACGCGGACACGACGACGGCGCTCACCAGCGCCAGGGTCGACTCGGTCCGCGTGCTCACGCCCTCGACACTACCGCGCGGTTCACTCCGCGACGAGGCGGCGAATCACCGGCGGCTCGGCGAGCACGCCCTTGAAGTCCTTGCCCGCCTGCTGGAAATGCGCGCTGGTGAAATGCGCGTCGATGGCCGCGGCGTCGGCGTACTCCTCGATCATGGCGACCCGGGTCGCGTCGCTCGGGTCGACGTAGGGCCGATAGGCCAGGCAGCCGGGTTCGGCGAGGGACGGCTCGACCAGGCCCTGCAGGATGGCGAGCAGGCGGTCCTGCTGGCCGGGCAGCGCGCGGAGTTCGGCGACGACGTGGACGCTCATGGGGCATTCTCCCTACTGCGGTCCCGACTCTCGGATGACCGCCGCATCCCATAGTGCTGTAGCGCCGCGGGGGCTGCGACGGCAGCGCCGGATTACCGGGGAACCGGTGGCGCCGGATCGCCGGGTGACGCTTCGGGTCGCGGATTCTCCGGTTGCCGGGCGCCCCGGCGGAACGCCCCGAATCCCCCGGGAAAGCACTTGCGCCGCACCGGATTCCGGTGCGGCGCAAGGACGGGGTACGGCTCAGAACTTGGTGTTGCTGTCGATCTTGAAGTTGCCGCCGCCGGTGTCGACCACCCGCAGGGTCATCGACTTGTTCTGCGAGTTGGTCGCGACGCTGCCCACCAGGATGTCCGCCGAGCCGTCGGCGTTCTCGCTCTCCGCCCAGCCGCGTGCGCCGTTGATGGTGGAGTAGCGGGTGACGCGGTTGTCGGTCCAGTACGTCTGGAACGCGCCCTGGCTGCCGTAGACCTGCTGGGCGGCCGGGGTGAGCTGGTTCCAGGCGTCGGCGAAGGACAGGTACACGATGCCGTCGTAGAACTTCGAGACGGTGTCGACGCCGCCCTGCACGGTCACCTGGCTGACGCTCTTGGTCTCGCCGAGCGAACCGGGCGCGCCCTTGCCGGTGCTGGTGGACGGGGTGGCCTTGGTCGCGCTGGTGTCGCCGCCGTTGGCATCCGGGGTGCCGGAGTCGCCGGAGCTGAGCACGCCGAAGATCACCGCGCCGGCCACGACGACCGCCGCGACCAGGGCCATCCAGACGAACTTCTTGCTGGAACCGGCCTGCTCGCCGTGCGGTTCCATGCCCGAATGGGTGGGCGGGCCGCCCGCGGGCGGGCGCGGCGGCGGGGTTTCGAGCAGTTGGGCCTGGCTCATGGCGCCGGTCGGGATATCGGCACTGCCGGAGTTGCGGCGTTCCATCTGCCGGGTGTTCTGGCGCGGCGGGGCCGGGCGGGGCGGCATCGGCTGCGGGGTCGCCGGGCCGTTGCGGCGCGCGGCCAGCACGCGGGTCGCCTCGGCGTCGGGGCCCAGCTCGGCGAAGTCCGCCATGATGTCGCGCACGTCGTGCATGCTCGGCCGGTCGTCGGGCTCGAAGCTGAGCAGCGAGAGCAGCAGATCACTGAGCGGGCCGGCGTTGCGCGGCTCGCTGATCTGCCCGTTGGCCGCCGCGTACAGCAGCGCCAGCGGGTTCGGGTTCGTGCCGTACGGCGGTTCCCCCTCGAGCGCGTGGAAGAGCGTCGCGCCGAGTGCGAAGACGTCGGCGGCCGGGCTCGGCTCGGCCCCGCGCGCGACCTCGGGTGCGAGGTAGGCGGCGGTACCGGAGATGAGCCCGGTGGCGGTGAGGGTGACATCGCCCTTGGCCTTGGAGATGCCGAAGTCGGTGATCTTCACCGCGCCGTTGTCGCCGAGCAGGATGTTGCCCGGCTTCACATCTCGATGCACGATGCCCACGCGATGCGCGGCGATCAGCGCCGAGGCGACCTGCTCGCCGATGCGCGCGACCTGCGGCAGCGGCAGCGTGCCCTGCGCGGAGAGCACCACCGCCAGCGACTGCGAGGCGAGGTACTCCATCACGAGGCAGGGATCGCCCTCGTGCTCGGTAATGTCGAACACCACAATGGCGTTGGGATGCTGGAAGCGGGCGGCATTGCGGGCCTCACGGGCCGCGCGCTGACGCACGATGTCCTTGTCGGCCGCGGACAGGCTCGGCTGGGTGATGATCTGCTTGACCGCCACCGAACGCTCGAGCCGTTCGTCGACGGCTCGCCAGACGACACCTGTGCCGCCGCTACCAATCCGTTCGACCAGGCGGTAATGCCCTGCGATCACTTGGCCGGTTTCGATGGCACTTCTCCGAAATTCTCCGCGATGGTGACTGTGACGACGCGGTTGCCCGCGTGTTTCCCCGCACGAGTGTAGCGGTCCGCGAGCGTCCCGCCGACGTCAGCGTGAGATATGAGCGAGATCTCGGTGAGATCTGCGCCGCAATCCGGTTTCGATTGTGCCGCAGTGCACGCGATTCCGCAGCTCAGAGCGCCTTCATGACACGACACGAACTTGCGCGGCCGACACGGAAACGACGCGGCCGAGCGGGTGCTCACCGGCACGTCGTGGCGGGCGCGGTCAATTGAATGTCCGATTTACACCATTTCTCCTACACCGCAAGCCTTTCGACTTGCCGCTTCAACCCTATTCCGGCGGTGTGATCCAGCTCCCGCGCACGAGCGCCGCCGCGTCGGGCGCGTCGAGTTCGATATCGAAGACCTCGAGCAGCACCTTCGGCAGGTCGGCGAGCTCGATCTCCCGGCTCGTTCCGCCGCCGTCCGGGAACTCGGTGGTCCACGTCAGGCCGTCCAGGACCTCGTGCACCTCGGGGGTGAAGCGCTGGACGAACGGGCGGGCGGTGAACGGCGAGCGCGGCGAGGTCGAGACGAAGTGATTGCCGACCGCCGAATCGATGCGGTACTGCGGATCCAGGGTGAAGCTGTAGCGATCCACCCAGCCGTCACGCCCGAACTGGTACAGGGTCCACAGCTCCCCGCCGAGCGGGCCGGCGCCCCGTTCGAGGCGGAAACGCCATGCGCCGAGCGCGAATTCACCGGGCGACTGGACCAGCGGGACGGGCGCGAGCGGACCGGCCCCGAATCCGACGTCGCAGAGCCACCGTTCGCCGTCGAGGGTGACCAGCAGCAGGGCGTGGGTGGCGGGCCGTAAACCGCTCGCGCCCATGCTGACCCGGCCCGCCAGCCCGGTGAACTCGAAGCCGAGGCGTTCGAGCGCGGCCGCGAACAGGCCGACGTTCTCGTAGCAGTAGCCGCCGCGCCGGCGGCGGATCATCTTGTCCTGCAGCGCGGGCACGTCCAGCGGAACACCGCGCCCGAGCAGGATCTCCAGGTTCTCGAAGGGCAGGCTCGTGGTGTGCGCGTGGACCAGGGCGCGCAGGGTCGCCAGGGTCGGCGTGCGCTCCCCCGCGTACCCGATGCGGGCCAGGTACGCCTCCAGGTCCAGCTCCGCGCCGTTCCAGGTGTAGGACGGGTCCACCGGTGTGCTCATCGCTGCCTCTCCTCGACTGACGTTCCGCACCGTGCAACCCCGCAGGGCGCGCGCCTGTTCCGGCGGCCGCGATCATGGACAGTCACAGTTCACGGCCCATAGCCTGGGCCGATGATCGCGCTGCTGGATCGCCTACGGCTGTTGCATATTCGTGAGTTCACCACGCATTGGGGGCGCACGGCCGGATCCATCGTGGTGATGGCCGTGTCGTCGATGTTCCTGGTGGCGGTGCTCGGCATCTCCGGTTCGCTGACCGGGTCGGCGGATCCGGCCGGGCTGGCGGGCGATGCCGCGCTGGAGGTCTCCGGGGTCACCGACGCCGGGTTCGCCGAGGCGGTGCGGGCGGACGTTGCGGCGGTGCCGGGCGTGCGCACCGCCGCTCCCGTGCTGCGGGCCAATGCCGGGCCGGACGACGATCCGCTGCTGCTGCTCGGGCTGGACGCCACCGCGCGGGAGCTCGGCGGCGGACTCGGCGGCGCGCTGGACGAGGACCGGCTCACCGCGCTGGCGACCGTACCCGGCGGGGTCCTGGCGGGGCCGGCGGCCGGATACGCGAAAGGCGATGTCGTACAGCTGCGTTCGGGGCGGGTCACCGTCGCGGCGGTGCTCGGCGACGACGGCGGCGAACTCAACGACGGGCACTACCTGATCGCGCCGCTGCCGCTGGCTCAGCTCGTCACCGGGCGGGCCGGGCAGGTCGATTCCGTGCTGCTGGTGACCGACCCGGATGCCGATGCCGCACAGGTCCGTTCGGCGGTCACCGCCGCGGTGGCCGGGCGGGCGCTGGTGGGCGAACCCGCGATCCGCGCCGCGCAGAACGGAAACGGCGTGCTCATGGTGCGCCTGATGGCGGCCATGGGCGCGGGCATCGCGTTCGTGGTGGCGGCGTTCCTGATCTACAACACCATGAGCATGGCGCTGGCGGGCCGGCGGCCGGTGATCTCCATGCTGCGCGCGATCGGCGGGCGGCGGCAGACAATCGTGCGCGACGTGCTGGCCGAGGCCGCGGTGCTCGGGCTCGTCGGCGGGGCGATCGGTTCCGCGCTGGGCGTGGTGGCCGGGCGCTACGCCATCGGGCTGCTGCCTGCCGCGTTCACCCAGATGTTGCAGGCGCGGCTGGAGTACCTGCTGCCCTGGTACGCGATTCCGGCGGCGATCGTGGCGGCCGTGCTCACCAACGTGCTGGCCACCGCGCTGGCGGCGCGCCAGATCTATCGCATGGCGCCGGTGGAGGCGCTGGCGCCGGTCGGGGCGGCGCACTCGGACCGGGTGCCGGTGCGGGCGCGGGTCGTGGCCGGGGTGCTGGCGGTGGTTTTCGGCGTCGCGACGGTGCTCGTCATGCGCGCCCACCTGGGGCTGTTCGCCGCGGTGGGACTGGGTTTCGCGTTCGCCGCCGAGATCGCGCTGGCGTTCGCGCTCGGCGGGCCGATCGTGCGCGCGGCGGGTGCGCTGGCGCGCAGGCTGGGGCGGGCGGGGGTGCTGGCCGGGGTGAACATCGACCGCGCGCCGCGCCGGGTGTGGGCGACCACCATGACGGTCTGCATCGCGGTCACGATGACGCTGACGATCACCGGGGCCAATGCCGACGCGGTGCGCTCGGCGCGCGACACCTTCGAATCCCTTGCGGACAGCGATCTCTGGGTGAGCGTGACCCCCGAGGACCTGGTGCCCACCCCGCTGCTGCCCGCGGAGGTGGCCGAGCGCGTCGCGGCGGTGCCCGGGGTGGAGCGGGTGGTGCAGGGGCAGTTGGCGTTCGCGACCTTCGCGGGCACCAAGGCGCTGATCTACGGGGTGGAGCCGGGCGGCAACTTCGCCATGACCGCGGCCCTGGACGCGGAGACCCACGAGCGGCTGCTCGCGGGCGAGGGCGTGGTGATCAGCCGCGATCTGGCTCGGACACTGGGGGTTTCGGCCGGGGACGAGATCCCGGTGCAGACCCCCACCGGGGAGCAGCGCACCCGGGTGCTGGCCGCGATCCCCTACTTCTCCGCGCTCACCGGGGCCGCGTCCATGAGTCTGGCGCTCATGCGGGAGTGGTTCGACCGGCCCGGCGCGAGCACGCTGCAGGTCGAGGGCGTGCCGGGCGGCGACCGGGAGCGGCTGCTGGCCGACGTGCGCGCGGCCCTGCCGCCGGAGGTGCACGCGTACACCGGCGATGCCGCGCTGGACGGGGTGAGCAGGTCGATGGAGCAGGGCCTGGTGCTCTCGCGGGTGATGCTGGTGTTGGTGGCGTTCATCGCCGCGATGGCCCTGCTCAACACCCTCACCCTGGCGCTGCTCGAACGCCGCCGCGAATTGGGCATCCTGCGGGCCATCGGTTCCAGCCGCCGCTTCGCGCTGCAGATGGTGCTGGCCGAAGCCGCGGGGATAGGGCTGGCCGGGACCGCGCTCGGCGTGGTGTTCGGCCTGGGCAACCAGGTCCTGTACGCCTACCTGGCCGGGGACATGATGGGCTTGCAGATCACCGCCCGCCCCGGTCCGTTATTGGCCGTATTCGCCTTCGCCGCACTGGCATTGAGCCTGCTGGGCTCGATTCCGCCGGCCCTGCGCGCGGCGCGGCTGAACATCGTCGAGGCGGTGAGCGCGGACTAGCGCGATGCGACCCGGCCCGCTCACGCGGCGCATTTGGCGCCGGCGGGCGCGTCGGGGGCGGTGTTGATGTTGTTGGCGACGTCGATCAGATAGTCGCTGTTGCGGGGTTCGTCTTCCAGGAGCAGGCGTTCCACCACGCAGCCGGATTCGAAGAAGACCGGGCCGACGCCGTGCCCGGCGGGCGCGACGGTGCCGTCGAGGTCGCGGCCGCTGATGACGGTGTAGAGGGAGACCGACTTGCCCGCGGCCACCAGGGCCGCCCGCATCTCCACCGACGAGGTGAACGGGACCAGGGTGTCGGCGGTGCCGTGCAGCAGGATGGTGCGGCGCACCGTGATTCGCGGGGCGAGCAGGGCCGGGGAGCGGGCGATGTACGCGCCGGGGCAGGCCCAGGGCGCGCAGTCGCCGGCGTCTCGTTCGATCTGGGCGCGCAGGTCGGGGGCGGCCAGGGGGCCTTCGAGCCAGGAGCTGAAATCGTCCGCCTGGCCGAAGGTGCTCACCCAGTAGTCGTAGGTGCCGGGCGGGGCGTACGCGGCGGCCAGGCCGCTGGTGAGCCCGCCCTGACTCCAGCCCCACAGCACGGTGCGGCGGATGTCCGGATGCTCGTCGCGATACCACCGCGTGGCGGTGACGGTGTCGCGCCAGCCCGCCCACACGTTCCAATCGCCGGTGCGCCAGCGACTCTCGGCGGAGCGCTGGTCCATGGTGAGCAGCGGGGTTCCGGTGCGGCGCACGATCGAGGACAGGTAGTCGGGGAAGTCGGCGGCGCTGCCCGCGTGACCGTGCACGGCCACGACCAGGCTGCCGGGGTTCAGGTCGCCGGGTGTGCTGCGATAGGGCTCGTAGACCCGGCCGGTGGCGGTCTCGCCGTCGACGGTCAGGCTCACCGGGCGGATGTCGACCCGCAACCCTCTCTCCGGCGCGGCCGAAACACCGGGTGCGGCAACGATCGTCGCCGCCAGGACGCCCGCCATGACCATGGTGCTCACCGAGAGCCGCCGAATCCCGTGTCGCATCGCGGAATCATGACACGCGCGAGCACGGGTGCGGTGTACCTCGGCGCCGTGCCGCGCGCGGGCAGTGGCCGATCACGCGACGCGGCTCGCGCGGGTGGTCGCCGCACCGCTCGGTGGCGGGCACTCCGGCCGCGAACGCCGGACGCCGAGTCCGGCCCGATCCGCACGCCGGGCCCGCCGTCCGGCGACCCGGCTAGGATTCGCCCATGCGTTCGATGAGTGTGGAGCAGCGACGAGCCCGGATCGGGGTCAGGCATCGGCTGGCCGAGTCGGCCCGGGTCGAGACGGCGGAGGCCGCCGCGCGCTCGATGGTGGTGCTGCACGCCACCGATCCGGCCACGGTGTTCCTGTCCGTTGCCGCGCGCACGCGGGGACTCGAACCCGCACACGTGGAGAAAGCGCTGTACGACGATCGGACGCTGCTGCGCATGCTGGCCATGCGGCGCACCATGTTCGTGGCGCCGGCCGAACTCGTCCCCGCGCTGCAGGCCTCGTGCGCGGAACCGCTGGCGCACAAGCAGCGCAAGACCTACGGCCGCTTCATCGAGAACGCGGGCGTCGTGGACGGCGACGTCGCGGCGTGGCTGGCCGAGGTGGAGGAGGAAACGCATACGGCGCTGCTGGCGCGCGGGGCCGCGACCGGCGCGCAGCTCAGCAAGGATGTGCCGCGCCTGCGCACGCAGATCGACGCCGCACCCGGCAAGTCGTACTCCAAGCCCACCAGCATCACCACCTGGATCCTGGTGATCCTGGGCTGCCAGGGCCGCATCGTGCGCGGGCGGCCGAACGGTTCGTGGAGTTCGAGCCAGTACACCTGGTCGCCCATCGAATCCTGGCTGCCCGGCGGCATTCCGGAGATCACCGCCGAGACCGCGCGCACCGAATTGCTGCGACAGTGGCTGCGCACCTTCGGCCCGGCCCCGATCTCGGACATCAAATGGTGGACGGGCTGGAGCCTGACCGAGGTCCGCAAGGCCCTGACCCACTTGGACACCGTCGAGGTCGAGTTGGACGGCGGCACCGGACTGCTGCTCGCCGATGATCTGGATCCGGTGTCCACTCCCGAACCGTGGGTGTCCCTGCTGCCCGCTCTCGACCCGACCCCGATGGGGTGGCAGTCCCGCGACTGGTATCTGGGCGAGCACGGCCCCGCGCTGTTCGACCGCAACGGCAATATCGGCCCGAGCATCTTCTGGAACGGCCGGATCGTGGGCGGCTGGGCCCAGCGCGGCACCGGCGAGATCGTCTGGCGGCTACTGGAAGACGTCGGCTCGGACGCCGAGAAACTGATCGAGGCCGAGGCCGCCCGCCGCACCACCTGGTACGGCGAGGTCCGCCCGGTCCCCCGGTTCCGAACCCCGCTCGAACGCGAACTGACCGCCTGACGAGTCGATTTCGGCGCACCGCCCCGCCACGACGATCGCTGAACCCGAACCCGCCGACTCCGAACCGGCCGAGCGTCCGTCGATCCGTGCGGCCGCGCGCTTCCCGGGAGCGCGCGGAGATTCACGGGGCGCGCGGATGCGGACCGGCCCCGGGGCACGCAGACATCGCTGTCCGCACATCCACAGCCGCGCTGTTCGAGTCGGCTCGTGCGCACCCCGGCCGCGGCTGATCCGGGCGCGGACCCGGTCGCTCTGCGGCCGGGTACGGTGAGCCGCATGGGGGAGATCGACGACACGCGGGTGTCCGGGCTGCTCGTGCCGGCGGACCCGCTGCGGGGCACACGGGTGGATCCGCATTTCGCGCGGGAGGCCGTCGCCGCACGGGAACTCGGCGCGGACGTGGTCCGGATCGATCACGACGCGCTGCTGCGGGGCGATCTCGGTGCGGCGCTGCGGGCGGTGCCCGAGTCGGGCGCGCGGCTCGTTTATCGCGGCTGGATGATTCCGGCCGATCGCTACGCCGACCTCGAGACAGGGTTACGCGAGCGCGGCGCCGAACTATCGACGCCGGCCGTGGAATACCGGCGTGGACACGAATTCCCTTGTTGGTATCCGCATTTCACCGATCACACCCCCGCGAGTGCGTGGATTCCGGGTGACGGCGCGCCCGAATCGACGACGCTCGCCGCCGCTGCCGCGAATCTTCCGCGCGGCGCGGCCATCGTCAAGGACTGGGTGAAATCACGCAAACACGAGTGGGACAGTGCGTGTTTCGTGCCCGACCTGGCCGATACCGACCGGCTCGAACGGGTCGTGCGAACCTTCGCCGAACGGCAGGGCGAATTCCTCACCGGCGGAATTGTGTTGCGCGCCTTCGAGGAATTCACCGGGGCCGAGGCCCGGGTGTGGTGGGTGCGCGGAGAACCCGTGCTGGTGACCGCGCACCCGGATACCCCGGACCTCGTGCCCGATGCTCCCGTCCACGAATTCGCGGCGGCGGTAAGCACTTTCGGTGCCCCATTCGTCACCACCGATCTCGCGCGGCGCACGGACGGCAGCTGGCGGGTCATCGAGGTCGGCGACGGACAGGTCAGCGATCTGCCCGCGAACACCGACCCGATCGCGCTGCTCACCGGAATCCTTGCGGCGCCGGTGGATCGCCCGGAGCTTTCTCAGCGTCCGCCCGGCACCCACTGTTAGGGTCGTTCGGTACGCAAGCGCAGTCCGGACAACCACGCGGGGGTCTGTGGGTCCGGGAAATCAGTTCGGAGTGTGTCATGGCCTTCCTGCACCGCCTCATGTCCAACGCGACCTCGATCAGCCGCCTGCTCGACAGCGCGCCGAAGTGGCGCGAGCAGCTGCTCACCAAGCGAAACGAACTGCGCGGGGGGACCTTCCGCGATGCCACCATGGGCATCTGCGCGCTGGTCGCGGCGGCGGACGGCAGCATCGATCCCGCCGAGCGCATGCGCGTGGCCCAGCTCATCGGCGCCGATCCGATCCTGCAGCACTTTCCCACGGACGAACTGCGAGCGCTGTTCGAGGACAACTGCAATCGCATCACCATGGATCCGGCATTCGGGCGGGCCTATGTCATGCAGCAGATCGCCAAGGCGACCGGAAAACCCACCGAGGCACGGGCCGTAGTGCAAATGGGCATCATGATCGGTAATGCCGACGGCAGTTTCGATGCCCATGAAGTTGCTGCCGTCAAGGAAGCTTGCCAGGCTCTGCATCTGGATCCGCACGAATTCGGCTTGTAAAGAGCCCTGGAAACCGCTGGACTAATTTCTGGCAAACGCGCAGGCTTGGTTCGTTTGGTGTCCGAGCGAGGGGTGCTTGCGAATGGCGATCCAGGGCTTTCTGAATATCTTTTTCGATACCGTCGCGCCCAATCGCGGGTGGCGATACTGCGGAATGTGCGATGCCAGCGGGTCATTCGGCTATGCCGATGACGGTTCGACGATTTTCTGCTCCGCCTGCGGCGGCACCGGCTGGATGGCCGACGCGCCCAGCTACAACCGCTAGCCGAGCGCGCCGCCGTTCCGGCGATTTTGTAAGGCTTTCCTGCCCTTACATATCCAGACCCAGGTCCAGCACGCGGACCGAATGGGTCAGTGCGCCGACCGCGAGGTAATCGACGCCGGTGCCCGCGTAATTCGCCGCATCCGCGAGGGTCAGGCCGCCCGACGATTCGAGAATCGTCCGCGGGGAGCGTGTATTCCGGCGCTGCACCGCCGCCTGCGTCGCCCACAGCGGAAAGTTATCCAGCAGCACCAATTCGACGTTTTCCGACAAAACGGCGTCGAGTTGTTCGAGGCTGTCCACTTCCACTTCGCATTCGATAGTGGGATTCAATTCCTTTACCGCGCGCAGGGCGGCGACCACGGACCCGGCGGCCACGACGTGGTTGTCCTTGATGAGCGCGGCATCGCCCAATCCCATGCGATGGTTCACGCCGCCGCCGACCCGGACCGCATATTTCTGCAGGGCACGCAGACCCGGCAGCGTTTTGCGACTGTCGCGAATACGGCATTTCGTGCCCTCCACCGCGTCGACCCATTCCGCGGTCGCGGTGGCGATTCCGGACAGGTGACACACGATGTTCAGCAGCGTGCGCTCGGCGGTGAGCAGACCGCGGGTCGGGGCCACCAGGCGCAGCACCGCATCGCCCGGGCGCACCCGGGTCCCGTCGGGCACCCGCTCGGTGATCTCGTAATTCCCTTCGCCCAGTACTTCGTCCAGCACCAGCAGGCCCACATCGAGACCGGCCACGGTACCGGGCTGACGCGAGGCCATGACGGCCTTGGCGACGGCATCGGCGGGAACCGTTGCCAGGGTGGTGATGTCGGGGCCGTAGCGCAGATCCTCATCGAGGGCGGTGCGAATGAGCGCGAGCACCTCGTCGCGATCGAGTCCGGCGTCGAGGGTCATGGGAGCACTCCTTCTACGAAGTCCCGGCCGGCGGTATCGCCGTCGGCGCGGCGCGAGATGCGCTGGGCCCGACGGTGCTCGCGGCCGTGCGGGTGGTTCGCGGCGCGGTCTCGTTCGGCGAGCGCGCCGGCGCGGGGGCGGGTCATCGGGCGGCCGGGGCCGGGTCGCGTCGCCACGTCGGCGCGAGTCCTGTTCCGTCGGTGACCAATTGCGGACGGCCGTCCGCGCCGAGCCGGACGACGGTGCTGCGGCGCAGCTCCTCGCGCGGCTCGGGATGATCCGAACGGGTATGGCAGCCGCGGGATTCGGCGCGGGCCGACGCGGCGAGCAGCAGTGCGCGCGCGGTGAGGGTCAGCGCGGCGTCCTCGAGGTCGCGCACGATCGCGGCCGTCGACTCCGCGCGCACCTGCCCGTCGGGGTCCGGCGACTCCGCGAGCAGCCCGATGAGACGCAGCACCCCCGCGCGCAGGCCGTCTCCGTCGCGCACGACGGCGGCCTGCTCGGTCATCAACTCCTGCAACAGCTTGCGATCGGCGCGCGGCAGGGCGTGCGGCGCGCCGCCGGTGAGTTCCGCCGGGTCGATGCGGGTCGCCGCGCCCACGCGTTCGCCGGCGGCCGCGCCCACGCGTTCGCCCACGACCAGGCCTTCCAGGAGACTGTTGGAGGCGAGCCGGTTCGCGCCGTGCAAGCCGGTGCGCGCCACCTCGCCCGCGGCGTAGAGGCCGGGAACCGCGGTGCGGCCGTGGGTGTCGGTGACCACGCCGCCGCACTGGTAGTGCGCGGCGGGTGCGACCGGGATGAGGTCGGTGCGCGGGTCGAGCCCGGCGGCCCGGCAGGAGGCGGTGATGGTCGGGAAGCGTTCGGCGAAGCCGTCCAGGGCACGGGCGTCGAGGTAGACGTGATCGGTTCCGAGGGTGCGCATGCGCTCGGCGATGGCGCGCGAGACGATGTCGCGCGGGGCCAGATCACCGCGCGGGTGCACCCCGGCCATGACCGGATCACCCTGCGAGTCCACGAGTGTCGCGCCCTCGCCGCGCACCGCCTCGCTGATGAGCGGGCGTCTGCCGAGCCCGCCCGGGGTGAAGAGCACGGTGGGATGGAACTGCACGAATTCCAGGTCCGAGACGAACGCGCCGGCCCGCAGCGCGAGCGCGATGCCGTCGGCGGTGGCCCCGGGGGGATTGGTGCTGCACGCGTACAGCTGCCCGAGCCCACCGGTGGCCAGCAGGACGGCCGGCGCGTGCACCAGCCCGAAACCCTTGTCCGACACCGCGATCACGCCGCGCACCCCTTCGGGCCCGGTCACGATCTCGACCACCGCGGCCCCGAACAGGATCGGCAGCCCGGCCGCGTTGAGCGCCCGCTGCACCTCGGCCCCGGTGGCGTCGCCCCCGGCGTGGATGATCCGCCGCGTGCTGTGCCCGCCCTCGCGGGTCCGCGACACCTCCCCGTCCCGCCCGAGGTCGAACACGGCCCCGAGGTCGGTCAGCGCCGCGACGGCGTCGACCCCACCCTCGACGATGGATCGCACGGCGTCGGTCTCACACAGTCCGGCCCCCGCGACGACGGTGTCCCGCACGTGCGATTCCACCGAATCCCCGTGCGGCGCGACGACGGCGATCCCGCCCTGCGCGTACTGCGTGGAGGTGTCGGTGGCCCCGCCCTTGCTCAGCGTGAGCACCCGCAACCCCCGCAGCGAGGCGGTCCGGGCGGCCGTCAACCCTGCCACCCCGCCCCCCACGACGACGAGGTCGACCTCGGCCTCCCACTCGACAGGCAAGCCACCCATCACGTTTCCTTTCGCGCGCCGACCGGTACCAGCGCGAAACCGCGCCCGCCCGGCGGAATCCGGCGCGATCCGGCCGGCAGGCCGAGCACCCCCGGAGCCGTCGTGCGCCGCTCCGGCGCTCCGGTGCCGCAGCGGCAGACAGCCGTCCCGGCGGGATAGTCACCGGCCCGAACCTCGCTCGACGCCGCGAGAGCGCCGAGTTCCGTTCCGCCCGATGCCGTTCCGGCCACGTCGCGCGTGGCAGTCAACGCGGCAGGTTGGTTGAACTCCGTCCGGCCGTGGCCGGCGGACTCCCGCCGGAGATCACCGTCCGGAGCGAAATCGCGCCCGGCGATCGCATCGATCAGCCGGGACGGCGAAACACGTTCGGCGACATCATCGTCGCGCCGCGCCGGATGCCCGGCCGCGTTCCTGCCGGCGGATTCGGAGCCGACCAGCGGCGCGCAGGCACAGTCTCGTGCCGGGCGCCCTCGCACGACAGCGTTGCTACGGACGAGCCGGGCGACGGCGGCGGTGAGGGGGGTGATGGCCGCGCGGGCTGTGCGGGCCAACGGGGTTTCGGGTCGCCAGCCGGTCAGGAGGCGGGTGCCGGTGGGGCGGATGAGCGGGCGGGGCAACCGGATTCGGGGGCCGTCCGGGGTCGCCCGGGGCCCGGCGGGCCTGGCCGCCGGGATCTGGGGCGACATGGTTATTCCCCGCCGCCCGGGTTGCCGATCTCGATCATGCGCTGCACGGAACCGCAGGCCAGGGCGGCGGTTTCGAGGTCGACGTGCACCTCGTCGCGGTTCTCCAGGAGGCAGCGCAGCAGCGCCGCGGGGGTGATCATCTTCATGTACGCGCAGGAGGCGCGGTCGTTCACGGCCTGGAAGTCGATGCCGGGCGCGGCTTTCCGCAGCTGGTGCAGCATGCCGACCTCGGTCGCGACCAGGACCTGCTTCGACTTCGCCGCCTTGGCCGCGTCGATCATGCCGCCGGTGGACAGGATGTGCACCCGGTCGGCCGGGAACTCGCCCGCGCCCGCCAGGTACAGCGCCGAGGTGGCGCAACCGCATTCGGGGTGCACGAACAGTTCCGCGTCCGGGTGGGTGCGGGCCTGCTCGTTCAGCTCGTCACCGTTGATGCCGGCGTGCACGTGGCACTCGCCCATCCAGATGTGCATGTTCTCGCGGCCGGTGATGCGCTTGACGTGCGCGCCCAGGAACTGGTCGGGCAGGAACAGCACCTCGCGGGCGGGGTCGATGGAGGCGACCACGTCCACGGCGTTCGAGGAGGTGCAGCAGATGTCGGTGAGCGCCTTCACCGCGGCCGTGGTGTTCACGTACGACACCACCAGGGCTTCGGGGTGCTCGGCCTTCCATTCGCTCAACTGCTCGGCGGTGATGGAATCGGCCAGCGAGCAGCCCGCCCGCTGATCCGGGATGAGGACCGTCTTCTCCGGGCTGAGGATCTTGGCGGTCTCGGCCATGAAGTGCACGCCGCAGAAGATGATCGTGCCCTCGGGGGCCTCGGCGGCGATGCGGGACAGCGCGAGGGAGTCGCCGACGTGATCGGCCACGTCCTGGATCTCGGGCAGCTGGTAGTTGTGCGCCAGGATCGTGGCATTGCGCTCGCGCGCCAGTCGCTTGACCTCCTGAGCCCACTCGGGGGTGGCATCGACGCCACCGAATCCCGACGGTCCATCGGTGATGCGCTCCGCGAGCGTCATCGTCGCACCGGGTGCAGCCATGGCTGGCTCCTTCTCTCATGCGCTCGGCCCCATCGCCGATTCGCATCCAATCGGTTTTCGACTTAGAATCGAAAACGTGGCCCATCGTAGCACCATCCACGAAACGCTCACCGCCGTGTACCAGGTTCGCCGCTTCCCCGGAGATGTCACCGCAGGTCAGGGCGGTGCGCCCGCCAATGAACACCGTTGCCCGCCCGGTCAGCGGACAGAATTGGCGGTACTGCTGTGGGAGCGCGCACTGGACCCCGCCAAGGGCACCTGGTCCCTGCCGGGCGGCAAATTGCGCACGGACGAGGATCTGGACACCTCCGCGGCCCGCCAGCTCGCAGAGAAGGTGGACGTGCGCGAGTTGACGCACCTGGAACAGCTCTCGGTCTTCAGCGACCCGGATCGGGTGCCCGGTGACCGCCGCATCGCCTCGGCCTACCTGGGCCTGGTTCCGCTGACCGCGGATCCGCAGCTGCCGCCGGACACCCGCTGGCACCCGGTCTCGGCGCTGCCGGACATGTCCTTCGACCACGGGATCGTGGTCGAGCACGCGCGCACCCGGCTGGCCGCCAAGCTCTCGTACACGAACATGGCGTTCGCGCTGGCCCCGCAGCGCTTCACCATGTCGACCCTGCGGGAAATCTATTGCGCCGCACTGGGATACGACGTGGACACCACGAACCTGCAGCGGGTGCTGACCCGGCGCGGCGTCATCACCCCGACCGGGGACACGGCCTCCCCCGGCCGCGCGGGCGGGCGGCCCGCGGCGGTGTATCGCTTCGCCGACAACGAGATCCGCGTGACGGACGAGTTCGCGGCGCTACGACCGCCGAGCTGACGGACAAGCTGTACTCAGCCCTCGAAACTCAGCCCTCGCGCTTGCGGTGCTTGGCGGTGCGCTTGTACGCGCGCCCACTCGGAATCGGCTGCGCCGCATTGGATCGCCGGATGGCATGGCGCTGCCGCCAGGCCGTGAGATCCGGTCGTTCCGCCGGGGTTTCCGGGGCACGATCGGTATGCGCTGTCATCGCCGTACCCCCGTGTCGTGAAGTCGACTTCAGGGTAGGGACGGACGCGGCGGGGGGGGCCCCCCGATTTGGGGGGGCGCCCCCCCCCGGGGGGGGGGCGCCGGAGCCCCGGGGGGCGCCCCCGCGGGGGGGGGAGTAGCGGGGGGGGGAGCGG
>NZ_JBHVIC010000008.1:193451-461239 GCF_042799795.1 Nocardia sp. NPDC057668
CTGCGTGGTTCGGGGTGCCCCCGCCCCCCCCGGGTTTTTTTTATGCCCCTGGGGGGGGCGGCCCCGGGGGGGGCCCCCCCCCCTTCTCGGCGGGCCCCCCCCCCGCCGCGGGTGAGTCCGGCGCTATCGCGCGGTGACGCTCAGCGCGGGTCGTTTCGATCCGGGGTCTCGAACGGCACCACCGGATCGCGCGGGCCGGGGCCCTGCGCGTTGCCGAGCTGCACGCCCGGCGTGCCGTACGGCCCGTAGCTGATGTCGGAGCCGAAAGCCCCGGGGGCCAGGATGTTCGGCTCCGGGCGCGGGTGCACGAACGGCAGTTCCAGGCCCGAGCCCAGGTCGTCCGAGGTGCTCAGCGCGGCCAGGAACAACACCACCAGCACGGTGACCAGCGGCTGCACGATGAGCGCGGGCCAGCCCTCCACGGTCGGGGCGAACTCGACGATGGTGTGCACCGCCGGATTGTCCGGGCGCGGATGCCGCGCTTCGGCCAGCGCCTCCCCGACCAGCCGCATGACCACCGCGCCCGCCAGGGACCCGCCGAGCAGGCCCAGCAGCAGGATCGGGCCGCGCACCCGCCGCCAGCGCCAGGCGGCGGCGGTGCTCAGGAAGGCGGTGGCCAGCCCGAGCAGCACGAAGATCGCGACGCTGTCGAACCGGTGCAGGCTCTCCCCCGTCAGGGCCGCGCCGCGATCGGGTTCGATCACCCACAGCTCCTCGGCCGGGGCCAGGTATGCCCACAGCACACCCGCGAGCCCGCTCACGACCACCAGGGCGCCGAACACCACCGCCGCCGCGCGCACTTCGCGCGCCAGCATCGCGGAGGAGTCCGCCGACGGCCCGGCGGCGGTGAATGTGGTTGCCACTAGCGGCGTTCCAGGCTGCTCGAATCGAGCACCCCGTGCCGGGAGCACTTGGCCCACCAGCCGTCGGGGCTCACCTGCACGACCATGCGGCGGCCGCAGTGCTCACAGAACCGCGGCGGCTCCAAACCCAGGGCGGCGGCGGTGGGCATCGAATCCTCGAGGCCCGGCACCACGCGCTTGCCCGTGTAGGGGTTGTAGCGCTCCTCTATTTCCACGACCACCCCAATGATTTCTCAGTGTCGATTTATCGGCGTCGATGCCGGCCGTCGCGACGGAGTACGCCACGACCGAGCCGCGCCGCCGTCACCTGTACGGTACCGGCTGCGCAGGCGAATTCGGCGTCAGAGTGTCTCGTTGAGCGCCTTGATCGGCATCTTGAGCTCGCCGAGCAGATCGAGGTCGGCTTCGGCGGGGCGGCCCAGGGTGGTCAGGTAGTTGCCGACGATGACGGCGTTGATGCCGCCGAGGATGCCCTGCTTGGCGCCCAGGTCGCCGAGGGTGATCTCGCGGCCGCCGGCGAAGCGCAGCATGGTGCGCGGCAGCGCGAGGCGGAAGGCGGCCACGGCGCGCAGGGCGTCGGCGGCCGGGAGCACCTCGAGATCGCCGAACGGCGTGCCGGGGCGCGGGTTCAGGAAGTTCAGCGGCACCTCGTCGGGCTCGAGTTCGGCCAGCTGCGAAGCGAATTCGGCACGCTGCTCGAGCGACTCGCCCATGCCGAGGATGCCGCCGGAGCAGACCTCCATACCGGCCTCGCGCACCATGCGCAGGGTCTCGTAGCGCTCCTCGTAGGAGTGAGTGGTGACCACCTTCGGGAAGTGCGACTTGGCGGTCTCGAGGTTGTGGTTGTAGCGGTGCACGCCCATGGCCGAAAGCTGGTCGACCTGCGCCTGATTCAGCATGCCGAGCGAGCAGGCGACCTGGATGTCGACCTCGTTGCGGATGGCCTCCACGCCGGCGGCGACCTGCGCCATGAGGCGCTCGTCCGGGCCGCGCACGGCGGCGACGATGCAGAACTCGGTCGCGCCGGACTTGGCGGTCTGCTTGGCGGCCTCGACCAGGCTCGGGATGTCGAGCCAGGCGGCGCGCACAGGCGACTGGAAAAGGCCGGACTGCGAACAGAAGTGGCAGTCCTCGGGGCAGCCGCCGGTCTTGAGGGAGATGATGCCCTCGACCTCGACCTCGGGGCCGCAGTGCTTCATGCGCACCTCGTGCGCCAGGCTCAGGGTCTCCTCGAGCCGGTCGTCGCCGAGCTGCAGGACACGCAGCGTCTGCTCCTGGGTGAGTCCGATGCCGCGCTCGAGCACCTGCTCGCGGGCGATGGCGAGGATGTCCTCACCGGCCGCGGTGTCGGCCTCGGTACGGACGGCTGCCTGGGTCATGCGCGCGAATCCCTTCGTCCGGCCGATGTGGCCGACCAACTTGAACGGTGTTCAGGGTAGGCTAGCAGTCCGCAGAGTGAGCCGGAACACGAAGGGGCAAGGTTTCAGTGCAACTGCACCGCACGGACGTGGTCGACGGGGCCATCGCCATCCTCGACCAGTACGGGCTCGCCGACCTGACCATGCGGCGGCTCGCGGGCTCGCTGCACGTGCAGCCCGGGGCGCTGTACTGGCACTTCCCCAACAAACAGGCGCTGCTCGGCGCGGTCGCGGACCGGGTGCTCGCGCCCATGGACGAGCCGGTGGAGACCACCGAATGGTCCGGGCAGATCACCGAATTGGCGCATCGGCTGCGCTCGTGCCTGCTCGCCTACCGCGACGGCGCGGAACTGGTCTCGGCCACCTACGCCTCCCGACTGACCACCAGCAAGGGGCGGGAACGTATGGCGGGGGCGGCGATTCGCGCGGGCATGACCCGCGAGGAGGCCGAACTCGCGGCGTTCACGCTGCTGTACTACGTGCTCGGGCAGACCGTGGACGAGCAGTCCCGGATGCAGATGGACTCCGCGGGCGCGCTGGCCGAGGAGAGCTCGCCGCTGTACGACACCCCGGATGCCACCGCCCGCTTCGACTTCGGGCTGCAGCTGTTCATCAGCGGCGTACGTCACCTGCTTGGTTCGCGCGTGCGCTGAGCGTCCGGCGTGACCGGCGCCGCCGCCGCGTCCCGCTGCACCCGGTGCACGAACGGCACGATCTGGTGCTCGATCACGTCGTTGTATTCCTCGGGCTGCTGAATCGGGTTGGCGTGCCGGGTTTTCCGGGTGGTGACCACGAGCAGGGTGCCGTTCACGCCGCCGGCGTGCTCGATCAGCACGCGGTGCGAGTACTCGACGTCGACGATCGGATCGCGGGAGGCCGCGCGCGGGCGGATGAACACGATGGCCGGACGCTGTTCGCCCGGAACGGGTTCGGTCAGGGTGCGCAGGTCGTCGATCGCGCCGCCCGCGACGATGGCCCGGAACTGCGCCTCGATGAGGCCGTTGCTGGCGGTGTCGGTCTCGAGGATCTTGTCGTGCAGAACCTCGTCCAGCACCTTGCCGAGCCGATCGAAGCGGATGCCGTAGCGGCCGCCGCCGCTGAAACGTTCGTGGCGGGCGTAGGTTTCCACGGCGAAGCGCAGCAGGCGGCTCTCGCGAGCGCCGGGGATCCAGCCGGTCCAGCGGGCCAGGTTCTCGCCCTGGCTGCGACTCTCCGCGCGCACGGCGTGCAGATCCACCGGTGTGCAGTCCAGGATGACCGCCAGGACGCGGTGCTCGCTCTCGGTGTAGATGTGCTCGGCGACCTCGAGCGCGATGACCCCGCCCATGCTGTGCCCGGTCAGGACGACGTTGGGCACGTGGGCGGCGTCGGTGACCTTGACGATGAGATCGGCGATGACCTTGGTGTCGATACCGCTGTTGTCGTAGCGCACCGCCCACACCGATCCGAGCCCGGCGAGCGAGGGCAGCGCCCGCGCGGTGTCGGTGGCGTCCAGCACGCCCAGCCCGACCAGGTCGAAGACGGCGGTGTCGGCCACCCGCGGGTTCGACGGCCCCGAAATGGGGATGACCGCCGGTTCGGTGTGCGCGAGCCGCACCCGTTCCGGGGTCACGTCCAGCCACCAGTACTGCGCGAATATCCCCAGCAGCACCAGCGGAATCAGGCTCAGCCGCAACCCGATCCGGGCCCGCCGCCCCCACCCCCGCCCCAGCCTGGTTTCGCGCAGCCGGGCCCGGCGCCGAGCGTCGTCGTACTCGGCGCGCGTGGACGGGTGTGGATATCCCGGCAGCGCCATACCAATCCACAGTAGGCACGCCCCCGCCGCCCGCGCACCCACCGGCAGCGCCCGGGCAGCGAAAAGCCCACGTCACTCCCGAAGGCGACAAATCTCACCACCCGGCGGCCACGCATCCGGACCGGCGGCCGCGGCACGCCCCGGTTGGCATTCCGCTAAATATGACCGGGCTCGAGCAGCCGAGCCCTAGCGACCGCAGCGCCGATCGCCGCGGCAAGGCGGGACGTCCACGGGTGACCCCCGCTCATCGGATTCGAGCCCAGCCATCCGATATCGCCCGCGGCAACCCCTCCTGGCCGGAACGGTTCGAACACCGAGCGGTCGATCGTGGAACGACCAGAAAGTGGTGCGTCACGGACGATTCGGTCCAAGCGCGGCGAGTTTTGTGCGATGCGGGGGCGAGTGGAATGTGCCGAATTACGCGCTAGGCAGGGGTGGTGCGGTGGTTACGCGTTATTCGGGGGTGGTGCGGTGGCCGTCGGCTCGGGAGTGGACAGGTCGGGCTCGGGTCGGATCGGCGGTGGGGCGACGGGCACGGACGCCCGGATCGAGGCGGGACTCGTGGGCCGCGGGAGTTCCGGATCGGGGGCGATAGCGGTGAGCGGCGGCACCATACGCGGGTCCGTGCCGGGTGCGGGTCCAAGCGCGGCCGTCGGGTCGGGGGTGGTGACGGACGCGGAGCTTACCGCCGCCGCCGGGTCGGTGGGCGCGGATGCGTGCACGACCGTGATCACGTCGGCGGGGGGCGCCGCGGCCAGGGTGGCGAATTCCTCCGGGGTGGGGGTGTTCTCGGTCAGGGTGGCGAGTTTCGCCAGGGCGCGGCGGAAGCCGACGGCGGTGTCGGCCGTCGCGAGGGCGGCGGGCAGGTTGTCGTGGCGGACCGTCACGCGGGTGCCGCCGGGGGCGTCGGAGAGGGTGTAGGTGAGGGTCGTTTCGCCCTGGAGAGCGGGGTGATCGGTTTCGAAGCGCAGGGTTTGGACCACCTCGGTGTTCGGGACGAGGCGGGTGAAGCGGCCGTGGAAGGTGTCGGTGCGGTAGCGATCCGCGTCGATCGGGTGGGGATGGGTCAGCGAGATTCGGAAGCGACCGCCCACCCGGGGCTCGAACTCGTGGACGCGGCCGGTCATGCCGTCGGGCACCATCCAGGTGCGAACCGAGCGCGCATCCAGCAGGGCGCGAAAGACGTTCGGGCGGGGTGCGCCCACGAACCACTCGACACGGGTGGAGGTCACGGCGTCACCCTACGCCCGAGCGGTCGCTCCGGAGGGGACTTGGAGTGGAGTGTTCGCAGGTCAGAAGTGGTGCGGTGGTGGCTATTCTGCGGGCCGCAGGTACGTATTCGCCCATTGCGGGTCGAACCAGGCGGGGGCGGCGGCGGTGAACTCGGCCCGCGACCACGCACCCGATCCGGCGGGCAGCACGCCGGCGATCTCGTGCCCGGTGACCGCCGGCAGATCGGTGCGATTGCACTCGGACGCCAGATCCGGGATCTCCGGCCACGATCCGATGACCAGACCCGCGCACCGCACCCCCGCGGAACGCAGCGTGCGCGTGGTCAATTCGGTGTGATTGAGCGTGCCGAGCCCGGCGGCGGCCACCACCAGCACCGGCGCGCCGAGTTTCTGCGCCAGATCCAGCAGGGTGAATTCGCCCATGCGCACGAGCAGTCCGCCCGCACCCTCGACGAGGGTGAGATCGGCGTCGGCGCACGCCTCGATGGCGGCGGCCGTCTCGGCGAGGGTGAGCAGCGGCTGCCCGCAGCGCCGCGCGGCGGTGTCGGGCGCGAGGGGATCCGGGTAGCGCGCCAGTTCCACGGTGCGGGTGACCCCGCTGAGCCGGGTGATCTCGGCCAGATCGCCGGGTTCGCCGGGGGCGATACCGGTTTGGGCGGGTTTGACGACCGCCACTTCGGCCCCGCCGGCCCGCGCGGTGGCGGCCAGGGCCGCGGTGACGATCGTCTTGCCGACATCGGTCGAGGTGCCGGTTACGAAGAGCAGGCTCACGCGGGGATCGCTTTCATCGTCGGATACCGGAATCGTCGCGCACCGGGCACGACAGCGGGACACGGCCGCCGGCGGGCCGCACGGGTTCGCGCGGAACCGCCTCCGGCCGACCGCACATCCGCCGATTCGGGAGTGCTCACGCGGGAACGGACGTGCGGGCGCGGGCCGCGGCCAGGACCTCGGTCAATACCGTGGCGATGGTGGCCAGTTCCGGTTCGGTGAGGTTGGCGCGGGCGGTCAGGCGCAGGCGCGAGGTGCCCTCGGGGACCGACGGCGGGCGGAAGCAGCCGACGCTCAGGCCGCGGGCCCGGCAGGCCTGGGCCGCGTCGTAGGCGACCTGGGCTTCGCCGAGCACCACCGAGACAACGGCCGAATCAGGTTGCGGGACACCGGCGATGCGGGCCAGATCGTCGGCCCGGGCCAGCACGCGCCCGGCCATCTCCGGATCCGCGCGCAGCACGCGCAGGGCCGCGCGGGCCGCGCCGACCGCGGCCGGGGCCAGGCCGGTGTCGAAGATGAAGGTGCGGGCGGTGTCGATGAGGTGCGCGCGCACACGCTCGGCCGCCAGCACCACACCGCCCTGTGCCGCAAAGGCTTTGGACAGGGTCGCGGTGATGATCAGATCCGGTTCCCCGGCCAGGCCGCACTCGTGCACCAGCCCGCGCCCGCCGTCGCCGCGCACGCCGAGACCGTGCGCCTCGTCCACGATCAGGATCGCGCCGTTGGCCCGGGTCACCCGGTGCAGCTCGGCCAGCGGGGCCAGATCGCCGTCGGCGCTGAAGACCGAATCGGTGAGCACCAGGGCGCGTTCCTCGGTGCGGTCCGCGAGCAGGCGGTCGATGGTGACCACGTCGCGGTGCGGGGCGATCTCCACCCGCGAGCGGGACAGCCGGCAGGCGTCCACGAGCGAGGCGTGACTGCCCGCGTCCGAGACCACCAGCGCGCCGCGCCCGGCCAGCGCGGTGACCGCGCCGAGGTTGGCGGCGTAGCCGGAGGCGAAGACCAAACCGGTCTCGGCGCCGGTGAATTCGGCCAGTTCGGCCTCGAGCAGTTCGTGTTCGGCGGTCGTGCCGGTCACCAGCCGCGATCCGGTCGAACCGGTGCCCCAGCGCCGCACCGACTCGATGGCGCCGGCCACCACCTCCGGGTGGTGCACCAGCCCGAGATAGTCGTTCGAGGCTAGATCGATGCTCGGCGATTCGGGGGCACGCGCGCGCAGCTCCCGGCGCAGTCCGGCGTCCACCCGCTCGGCCGCGCGCTCGTCCAACCATCTCAAGGGATCGGCACTCACAGCTCCGCAGCATACTTGAACACCGTTCAGGACGCATGCTCGGGTGCACGACGGCGCTATGCTGGAGGCCCTAAGGAGGCTGCGCGATGCCACGATGGGCAATAGTGGTCGAGCAGACGACCGGATTCGGCGAGTCCAAGAATTGGTCCCCGAAGATCCTCGGCGAAGTGGTGGGCACCCGCGAACAAGCACTCGCCAAGGTCCCCGATCTCGTCTCGAAATTCATCCCCGATCATCCGAAGTTGATCAGCCGGCGCACGATCCTGCGCGACGGCGACACCTACATGCTGATCGCCCGGGGCTGGTCCGACGAATTCCACTGCGTCTTCCGCGTGTGGGAAGTGCTGTCGGACAGTGAGAATCCCGAACGGAACCGCGAGAAACGCGCCAGCCGCTGAGCGCACACTCGCACCTCTCGGCCGCGTAAGGGCCGCGGCCGAGCCCACCCCCCGCGATGCCGCCGTGCCCGGAAACAGTCGAGCCACCCGCAAATACACTGCGGGACAGCGCATCCGGACGCCGGACGCGGTGATCGGCGACCACGAAAGTGCCGACCGGTCGCATTCGATCCCTACCCCGGCCCCCACGGCGACCGAATCGACCGGCCCGCAACGCATCCGGGCCGCGGCCGGGTCAGGCGGACGCGGCGGCGAGGATGCCCGCGGTGATCCGGGCCACGTCGTCGGGGGTGCTGATGAACGGGGGCATCGTGTAGATCAGGTTGCGGAAGGGGCGGAGCCAGACGCCCGCGTCGACGGCGGCCGCCGTCGCCTTGCGCATGTCCACCGGGTGGTGCAGTTCCACGACGCCGATCGCGCCCTTGATGCGGACATCGGCGACCGCGGGGAGGGCCGCCGCCTCGGAAAGACCGGTGCGCAAAGCGGATTCGATCATCGCGACCTCGCCCTGCCAGTCGCGCGCGAGCAGCAGTTCCAGGGACGCCACGGCCACCGCGCAGGCCAGCGGATTGCCCATGAAGGTCGGCCCGTGCATGAGCCCGCCGTGCGAGCGGCTGATGGTCTCGGCGATCCCGGTGGTGCACAGGGCGGCGGCCAGGGTCAGGTAGCCGCCGGTCAGGGCCTTGCCCACGCACATGACATCGGGGGTGACCCCGGCGTGGTCGGCGGCGAAAAGCCTTCCGGTGCGGCCGAATCCGGTGGCGATCTCGTCGAAGACCAGCAGCACGCCGGCGGAGTCACAGATCCGGCGCAGGTCCGCCAGGTAGCGCGGGTCGTGGAAGCGCATGCCGCCAGCGCCCTGCACCACCGGTTCCACGATCACGGCCGCGAGTTCGCTCGCGTGCGTGGTGATCAGGCGTTCGAGCTCGGCGGCGTAGGCCGGGTCGTAGTCCGCCGGCGGCGCGGGGGCGAAGATCTGCTCGGCCATGACGTCGGTCCAGAGCGAGTGCATGCCGCCCTCGGGATCGCACACGCTCATGGGGGTGAAGGTGTCGCCGTGATAGCCGCCGCGCCAGGTGAGCAGGCGGCGCTTGCCCGGACGGCCCAGTGCGCGTTGATATTGCAGGCACATCTTCACCGCGACCTCCACCGACACCGACCCGGAGTCGCAGAGGAAGACCTTGTCCAGGCCGCCGGGGGTGAGCTCGACCAGCAGACGCGAGAGCCGCACGGCCGGTTCGTGGGTGAGCCCGCCGAACATCACGTGACTCATCCGCTGGGACTGCGCGAGCAACGCGGCGTCCAGCACCGGGTGCCGGTACCCGTGGATGGCCGCCCACCACGAACTCATGCCGTCCACCAGTTCGCGGCCGTCCGCGAGGGTGAGCCGGGTGCCGGCGGCCGAGGCGACCACGAGCGGTTCGGTCGTTGCCGGAAATCCGCCGTAGGGATGCCACACGTGTGCCGCGTCCAGCGCGGTGAGCTCGGCGGCGGACAGCGCGCCCGCGGCGGCGGCAGCGGCGCGGACCTGGGTCTCGGGAATCGCGGCCACGGCACTCCTTCGCAAGGCGACACGCCCGCGCCGGTCCCCGGCGGCAGGCTTGAACGGCGTTCAAGTTACCACGAGGTGGTGCGAAGTCCGGCGAATCCGGCCGCTGACCGGGCACTGTCCCGTACCGTTTGACCAAGTCAATGAACGGGGGTCGCCATGGCGTCGGATACCGGAAGCTCCTACACCGGGGCCTGTCACCCCGCCGCCGATCCCGATGTCGCCGCCGCGCACATCGCCGCGGTCCGCGCCTTCAACCGCAGCTACACCCGCGTCGTCGGGGCGCTGCGGCACGGCGTGCTCGGCACCGACTTCTCCCTCACCGAGGCCCGGATACTGTTCGAGCTGGCCACCTTCGGGGCCGCCGAGGTGGTGGATCTGCGCCGCGTCCTGGACCTGGACGCGGGGTACCTGAGCCGCATCCTCACCCGCTTCCAGGCCAAGGACCTGATCGCGCGCAAACGCTCGGACGTCGACGCCCGCCGCCAGGTCGTGGAGCTCACCGACACCGGCCGCGCGGTCTTCACCGAACTGGACAAGCGCTCCCAGCAGGACATCGGCGAACTACTGCACCCGCACTCCCCCGCCGTCCGCGACCGGCTGGTCGAGGCCATGGCCGTCATCGAGGCCATTCTGGACGGCGAAAACCCGGGCGGCACGCCACCATCCGGTCGCGCGGACACGGTCGCCGCCGGATCCTCCACCCCCGGCGACCGGAACGCCGCTCCGGGCGCGCCGGTTACCGCGCGGTCCGGCGCACCGGTCACCCCGTCCGACGCGGCGGCCACGTCCGGCTCGCCGTTCGCGACCGCCCGGCCCGAATCCGCCGTCACCCTGCGCGATCCCGGTCCCGGCGACCACGGCTGGGTCATCCAGCGCAACGGCGCGGTGTACGCCCGCGAATTCGGCTGGAGTCGGGAGTACGAGGCCCTGGTCGCCCGCATCGTCGCCGATTTCCTCAATTGCCATGAGCCGCACCGCGAACGCGCCTGGATCGCCGAACACCGCGGCGCCCCGGTCGGTGCGGTCTACTGCATGCAGGAGAGCCCCGACACCGCCCGCCTGCGCGTGCTGCTGGTGGAGCCCACCGCCCGCGGCCTGGGCATCGGCAGCACCCTGGTGAACGCCTGCATCGACTTCGCCACCGCGGCCGGCTACCGCGAACTCGCCCTCTGGACGACCAACGCCCAGACCGCCGCCCGCCGCATCTACGACCGCGCGGGATTCCACCTGGTCCAGGAAGACCCGCAGTTCCTGTTCGGCCACAACCTCCTCGGCCAGCGGTTGTGCCGCCCACTCACGGGTCCGCCCGCCTCCCGCTGACCGCCTCCCGCCGACCGCTTCTCACCGACCGCCGCGCCGGTGGCCGAGACCGGCCCACCGCGTACGCGGTCCGGCCCACCGCGTCCCGGCCGTACCCGCCCGCGCACGATCCGCGGGTCTCCCGGGCCCGTCCGCACGGGATCCGCACGGCTCCCGTTCGGGAGTGTGCCGTGGTCGTGGCCCACCCGCGCCGGCCCGAACCCCCTGCGCCGGCACCGTCCACGCGACCGGGCGATCATCTGCCCGCCCCCCGGAGGGCAGCCGACCGAGCGCCCGCTACGGACCGATAGGGTCTGGGCATGGCTCCCGCGACCACCGATTCGGCACCGCTAGGTGTCTGGCCGGGGACCGCCTATCCCCTCGGCGCCACCTATGACGGCGCGGGCACCAACTTCTCGCTGTTCTCGGAGGTCGCGACCCGGGTGGAGCTGTGCCTGATCGGCGCGGACGGGGAAACGCGGGTGCCGCTGGACGAGGTGGACGGCTACGTCTGGCACGCCTATCTGCCCGGGATCGGGCCGGGTCAGCGCTACGGGTTCCGCGTGCACGGCCCCTACGATCCCGCCCGCGGGCTGCGCTGCGACCCGAGCAAACTGCTGCTGGATCCCTACGGCAAGGCGTTCGAGGGTGACTTCGGGGCCGACGTCGCGCCCTACAACTACGGCCAGAACACGCTGGGCCACACCATGACCGGCGTGGTCATCAACCCGTTCTTCGACTGGCAGCACGATCGCGCGCCGCAGCGCGGGTATCACGAGACGGTCATCTACGAGGCCCACGTCAAGGGCATGACCTACACCCATCCCGCGGTACCCCCGGCCCTGCGCGGCACCTTCGCCGGCATGGCGCATCCGGCGATCATCGGCCATCTCGTCCGCCTGGGCGTGACCGCGGTCGAACTGATGCCGGTGCACCAGTTCCTGCACGACCGGCTGCTGCTCGATCGCGGGCTGCGAAACTACTGGGGCTACAACAGTTTCGGCTACTTCGCCCCGCACGCGGAATACGCCGCGGGCACCGCGCCGGGGGCGGCGGTCACCGAATTCAAGGCGATGGTGCGGGCACTGCACGCCGCGGGCATCGAGGTGATACTCGACGTGGTCTACAACCACACCGCCGAGGGCAACGAATTCGGCCCCACCCTGGGCTTCCGCGGCATCGACAACGCCGCCTACTACCGCCTGGTGGAAAACGATCCGCAGCACTACATGGACTACACCGGCACCGGGAACAGCCTCAACGTCCGGCACCCGCACACCCTGCAGCTGATCATGGACTCCCTGCGCTACTGGGTGCTCGAGATGCACGTGGACGGTTTCCGCTTCGACCTGGCCGCCGCCCTGGCCCGGGAACTGCACGACGTCGACCGCCTGGCCACCTTCTTCGACCTCGTGCACCAGGACCCGGTGGTGAGCCAGGTCAAGCTGATCGCCGAGCCCTGGGACGTGGGCGAGGGCGGCTACCAGGTCGGCAATTTCCCGGCCGCCTGGACCGAGTGGAACGGCAAATACCGTGACACCGTGCGGGATTACTGGCGCGGGCAACCGGCGACACTGGGCGAGTTCGCTTCTCGGCTCACCGGATCCTCGGATCTGTACGAGGCCACCGGCCGCCGCCCCAGCGCGAGCATCAACTTCGTCACCGCGCACGACGGCTTCACCCTCGCGGATCTGGTGTCCTACAACGAGAAACACAATCACGCCAACGGCGAGGGCAACCACGACGGCGAGACCTACAACCGCTCCTGGAACTGCGGGGTGGAGGGACCCACCGACGATCCGGATATTCTGGCACTGCGCGCACGGCAATCCCGTAATCTGCTCGCCACCCTGCTGCTCTCCCAGGGCACCCCGATGCTGCTGTACGGCGACGAACTCGGCCGCACCCAGCACGGCAACAACAATGCCTACTGTCAGGATTCACCGCTGTCGTGGATGGACTGGTCGCTCATGGACTCCAACGCCGATCTACTCGAATTCACCCGGCGCGCGGTCGCGGTGCGCGCCGGGCATCCGGTGTTCCGCAGACGGCGGTTCTTCGACGGCAGACCCGCGCCCGAACACGATCATCCCGATGACATCGCCTGGTTCACCCCGTCCGGGGCGGAGATGACCGACGTCGACTGGGAGACCGGCTTCGGCCGATCGCTGGCGGTCTTCCTCAACGGCGACGGCATCCGCGAGCCCGGCCCGCGCGGTGAGCGCATCACCGACGATTCGTTCCTGCTCTGCTTCAACGCCCACGACGCCGCCCTGGAGTTCACCCTGCCCGACGCCGATCACGCCCGCACCTGGTCGGTGGAGCTGGACTGCTCCACCCCCACCGGGCGGCCCGCCGCCGACCTCCCGCTCACCGCCGCCGGGGCGCTGCAAGTGCCCGCACGCTGTCTGCTCGTGCTGCGCCGTACGGCATGATCGAACACGACATGACCAGCACGCCCGAACACCGCACCGGCCCCATCGCCCGGCCCTCGCCCGTCCGCAGCACCTACCGGCTGCAACTGCGACCCGACACGCTGAGCTTCGCCGATGCCCGCGCCATCGCCGAATACCTGCAGCAGCTGGGCATTTCGCACCTGTACCTGTCACCGGTGATGACCGCCGCGCGCGGTTCCACCCACGGCTACGACATCACCGAACCGACCACGGTCGCCGCGGCGCTGGGCGGTCCGACCGGGTTCAAGGCCCTCTCGGACGAGGTGCGCGGGCGCGGCATGGGCCTGATCGTGGACGTGGTGCCCAATCACGTGAGCGTCACCGATCCGCGGCAGAACGCCTGGTGGTGGGACGTGCTGCAGCACGGGCGCGACTCCAAGTACGCGCACTGGTTCGACATCGACTGGAGCCCGGCCAACGGCGCGGGCGGGCGAATCGCGCTGCCGGTGCTGGCCAACGAGAACGACCCGGCGGCGCTCTCGGTCGATCGCGGCGGGCTCGAACCCATGCTCGCGCTGCACGACATGCGCTTTCCCATCGCGCCCGGCACCGACGGCGAGAACGCGCTGCGCATCCACGACAAGCAGCACTATCGCCTGGTCAACTGGAAATCCGGGCTGTGCGGATACCGGCGCTACTTCACCGTCGGCGGGCTGGCCGCCATCCGGCAGGAGAACCCCGAAGTCTTCGACGCCACCCATCGTGAGCTGGCGGCCTGGTGCGAACACGACCTGATCGACGGCGTGCGCGTGGACCATCCCGACGGGCTGGCCCGGCCCGCTGAATATCTGGCCAAACTCCGCAAGCTCGTCGGCCCCCATCGCCTGCTGCTGGTGGAGAAGGTCCTCGCCCCGGGCGAAACCCTGGACGGCGCGCTGGCGGTGGACGGCACCACCGGGTACGACACCCTCGCCGACATCGGCGGCGTGCTCATCGATCCGGACGGGGAGAAGATCCTCACCGACCTGTCCCGCACCTTCACCGGGCACGGCAGCGACAAGGCCTGGTTCACCGAGAACGAGCATCGCATCAAGCGCGCGGTCGCCGAGACAATGCTGGTGCCCGAGGTGCGGCGGCTGGTCGCCGCGGTCAAACGCGACGCGCGCGCGGACGCCTTCGACACCATGGCGCTGATCAACGCCACCATCGAGGTGCTCTCGCACATGCCGGTGTACCGCACCGACTACACGCCGCTGGCCGGGCGGGTCAGCGCGGTCATCACCGAGGTGATCCGGCGCAACGCCGAATTGACCGCGCCGCTGCAGGTGCTGGCCACCGCGCTCGCGGTCAACGCCGAAGCCGCCACCCGGTTCCACCAGGTCGGCGGCGCGATCACCGCGAAGGCCGTGGAGGACACCATGTTCTACCGGGCCGCGCGCCTGGTGTCCCTGCAGGAGATGGGCGCGGACCCCACCCGGTTCGGCGACTCCCCCATCGAATTCCACCTGTCCATGGCCGAGCGCGCGGCCCGCTGGCCCGCGACCATGACGACGCTGTCCACCCACGACACCAAACGCGGCGAGGACGCCCGCGCGCGGATCGGAATGCTCTCGCAGGTGCCCGACATCTGGGCGCGCGCGGTGGGCGCGTGGAACGAGATCGCGCCCGGGCCCGACGGCGCGACCACACTGTTCCTGCTGCAGAACATGTTCGGGGCCTGGCCGTCCGACGGCAGACCGGCCGCCGCGGTCCCCGGATTCCGGGAGCGGCTGCATCAGTTCGCGGAGAAGGCCGTTCGCGAGGCCGGGACCCGATCGTCCTGGGAAGAACCCGATGTCGAGTTCGAGAACGCCGTGCACCGCTGGATCGATCAGATCATCGACGGACCGGTCGGGCCGGAGCTGGGCGAGCTGGTGACCGATCTGGCGCTGCACGCCTGGACGAATTCGCTCTCGCAGAAACTGCTGCAGCTGTGCGCCCCGGGCATTCCCGACATCTACCAGGGTTGCGAGCTGTGGGAGGACTCGCTCGTCGATCCCGACAACCGCCGCCCGGTGGACTTCACCCACCGCTCGCTGCTACTGCAATCGCTCACCGGCACACCGGATCTGGATCCGTCGGGCGCGGTGAAGATGTGGATCGTGGCGTACGCGCTGTGGCTGCGCCGGGAACGGCCGGACTGCTTCGTCGGCGGCACCTACACCCCGCTGTTCGCCTCGGGGGATCACGCCGGCAATCTGCTCGCCTACGCGCGCGGGCGGCGCGGTGAGACCCCCGAGGTCATCGTGGCGGTCACGAGGCACAGCATTCGCCTGGACGAGGCGGGCGGCTGGGCCGACACGGTCCTGGATCTGCCACAGGGGCATTGGACCGACCGGCTCACCGGGCACACCTTCTCCGGGCGCTCGCGGCTGGAGAAGCTCTTCGCCCGGCTGCCGGTCGCGCTGCTGGTGCGCTGAGCCCGCGCGCCGGGTTCCGGCGCACCGCGTTCAGCTCCGCGCACAGAGTTCCAGCGCACGCGGTTCCGGTCGACCGGTTCCGGGTGCAGGACCGACAGCAACTAAGCGGCGGATTCGTCGTCGCCCGAGCAATCTCGTTGCGGTACAAGGGCATTCGGTTCCTGTACCGATACGGACACACCCACCGAGTGCGCCGGCGAGGGCGGGCGGGCCGAGTGCCCCGACGAGACGGTTCCTGCCACCGCGCGCACCGCCGGAGACGCCCATTCCACCGCGTACGCATCCGGCGCGGGCGCCCCCGGCACCGCATCCGGCGCGTGTACCCGCGCGGTCGCGCCGACGAAGATCGGGTGCACCGCGGTCCCGGTGGCCGGGGCGACGAACGGCCCGAAGTCGGTGGGCTCGATGAGGTCGGCGGGCACCTCCCCCGCCAGCGCGGCGCGCCAGCGCCGCAGATTCAGCGGCCGGTACTCGGCCGTGGTGTGCGCCGCCGACGCCAGGTAGCTGTCCTGATCGGTGGCGGCCAGCACCCGGCGCCAGGAGTCCCAGAAGAAGCGCGGACTGCGCGGATTGCGCAGCAGGCGAAGAAAATTCAGGACCCGGAAGCCGATCGAGAGCGAGTCGTGCAGCCGTTCGTGCTCGGGCTTGCCCGCGCAGTTGGCCAGCAGCGTGGCCAGCCGGGATTGATCGAAGGCCAGGCCCTCGGCCGCGGCCTCGGCGATCATCCAGCGCAGGGTGATGTCCGAGAGCGCGCATTCGGGATAGCCGCCGCCGATGTCGGAGTGCACGCCCTCGAACCAGACCTGCTTGACCCGATCGGTGCGCCGGTACTTCTCGGCCAGTTCGACCGGCACCTCCCACAGGCACGGCTCGAAGGAGCGGCGGCGCTCGTCCAGGGCGAGCGCCTGGCGCGCGCAGTGCACGCTGCTGGAGAGCCGCACATCGTGGAATCGATGCCGCCAGGCGGTGATTCCCGGAATGCCCATCGCGCCGACGGTGTCGAAAACGCCGAGGAAGTTGATTTTCACCGGATCCGGATAGCAGTGCGCGCGGCGGAATTCGGCCCATTCCGGCGGGTCCGCGTCCATCGGATTCGCTTTGCGCTGCTGATAGATCCGCAGCGCCTCCGGATATTTCCCCGCGATCATGGCGGCATACGTGAGAATGCCGAGGCGATGAATCATGCCGGCCAGGCTGCGTGCGGTATAGGCGCCGCGACTGAAACCGAAGATGAAGATCTCGTCGCCCGGTTCCCAATTCAGGGCGAGTTGCCAGTAGGCGGCGGACAGATTGGCTTCCAGTCCCAGGCCGAATGCCCCGCCCAGCAGCCGATCGGAGGCGAAGCCCCGGGCCCCGGGCCCGGAAATGTAGTAAACCCGTTGTCCCACAGGCTCACCGGCGCCGTCGGTGCCGGTCAGGCATACCGTCTGCGCGATCTTCACGATGTTCGATACCGTGCTGCTGGACTCGGCCTTCCAGGTGCCGTCGCAACACACCACAAGCCTTTTCATGAACCGATCCTCCACCCCTGGATAGTCGTCCCACACGCGTAGTCGACTACTCGACTCATCGGGGAGAATCCCCGCGGGCGTTAGCCCGTCCCCCGGGAAAACCGCGCAATCCCCCTGACAGCATGCGGCAAAAGCACCGTCGGCGCACGAGAATATCCCACCGTGCGCGACTCGGCGGTGGAGAACGGCAAACGCGCCGTCGATGCGGAGAGTCGGCGAAAATGTCCGTCCCGCCCCGGAATCCGGGGCGGGACGGCGCGACTCAGGTGAGGTAGCGGTACGCGGGTGAACCGGGTTCGAGGCGATCGCCGCGAATCGGGGATTCGTCCATCCGCTTCTGCAGCGGCTCGAGCCCGTCCGGCGTGCCCAGTTCGATGCCGACCAGGGCGGCGCCGGTTTCCCGGTTGTTGCGCTTGACGTACTCGAACAGGGTGATGTCGTCGTCCGGGCCCAGCACCTCGTCGAGGAAGCGGCGCAGCGCGCCGGGCTCCTGCGGGAAGTCCACCAGGAAGTAGTGCTTCAGGCCGCGGTGCACGAGGGAGCGTTCGATGACCTCGCCGTAGCGCGAGACGTCGTTGTTGCCGCCCGAGAGCAGGCACACCACGGTCGAGTCCGGGGCCAGATCGATCTCACGCAGCGCCGCGGCGGCCAGCGCGCCCGCCGGCTCGGCGACGATGCCCTCGTTCTGGTACAGCTCGAGCATGGTGGTGCAGATCGCGCCCTCGTCGATCGTCATCATGCGGAAAGCGCCTGCGCCGCCGACGGATTCGGTTGTGGTGAGCAACGGCAGCGAGGCGTGCGAGCGGGCCTGCCCGCCCAGCCGCGCCACCGCGGTGTAGGGCACCGCGCCGATCCGGCGCACGGCCGCGCCGTCCACGAACGGATCGATCTCGGGCAGGGTGACCGGACCGCCCGCGACCATGGCCGCGGTCATCGAGGCCGCACCCGCGGGCTCGACCCCCAGAATCGCGGTCCGCGGCGAGCGTTCCCGCAGATAGGTGCTGACACCGGCCAGGCAACCGCCGCCGCCCACCGGCACGATCACCAGGTCGGGGGCGCGGTCGAGCTGTTCCAGGATCTCCGCCGCGATGGTGCCCTGCCCGGCCGCGGTGCGCGGATCGTCGAAGGGCGGGACCATGGTCGCGCCGGTGCGCGCGACGTCCTCGACGGCCGCGGCCGCGGCGGCGTCGTAGGTGTCGCCGACCGCGATGAGCTGGACGTAATCGCCGCCGTGCACGCGGATGCGATCGCGCTTCTGCTTGGGGGTGGTCGTGGGGACGTAGATGCGGCCGGTGATGCCCATCGCGTTGCACGCGAAAGCCACGCCCTGGGCGTGGTTTCCGGCGCTGGCGGCGACCACGCCGGCGGCGCGTTCGGTGGCGGTGAGCTGAACGATGAGGTTGTACGCGCCACGCAGCTTGTACGAGCGCACGGCGGTGAGGTCTTCCCGCTTGAGGTAGACCTCGGCGCCCGTGCTCGCCGACAGCCGCGCGATTCGCTGCAGCGGTGTCGGCTCGATAATGTCGGAAATTCGCTTCGCGGCGGCATCGATCTCGTCCGCGCTCAACTCGGGCACGGAACTGGGCACTTTCTCTGCTACTGCGAGCGGATCCGACACCCGACACATGGTACTGAGCCGGGTCGGGCGGCATCGCGGCGACCGGCGAACGCACGATCCCGAACGCGCGATCGTGAACTCGCCGCCCGGGCCCACGATGCTGCCCGCGCGCGTGCACACGATGCCGCCCGCGCGCCACGATGGGGACGCGCGGGGCGGCGAGTACCGAAATCCGGCGAGGTCAGTCGCGGGGAGTGAGCACGAAAACCGGAATCACGCGATCGGTCTTCTTGGTGTAGTTGTCATAGTCCGGCCACACCTCCGCCGCGCGCTTCCACCATTGCTCGCGCTCGGCGCCGGTCACCTCGCGGGCGGTGTAGTCCTTGACCACCGCGCCGTCCCGCAGGTCGACGTGCGGGTCGGCCTTGATGTTCCAGTACCAGACGGGATGTTTGGGGGCGCCGCCCAGGGAGGCCACGACCGCGTATTCGCCGTCGTGTTCCACCCGCATCAGCGGCGTCTTGCGGAGCTTGCCGGATTTCGCGCCGCAGGTGGTGAGCAGGACGACGGGCTTGCCCTGCATGGTCGCACCCTTGGCGCCGTTCGATTCCTCGTACCGTTCGGCCTGTTCGCGCGCCCAGGCGGTCGGACTCGGTTCGTACTCTCCTGTGAGTGGCATGAAAGATGCCAACGAACTCGGTCGCTGTGTTGTTCCCGACAGAAAAGTTCGCTGGACCGAACTTTTCTTCTTCGATACCCTGAAGAGATGGCAGTGGTTCACCCGATTCGAGACACCCGCACCCGTGTGCACGGCGCGACCGTGGGCATCGCGGGCTCGGCGTGGCCGGTCTTCAAGCTCGAGGCCCTGGGCCTCGGCCTGGCCGTAGCCCTGCTGCTACTGCTCATCACCGGCGCCGCGCAGACCGCCGTGCTGGCGGGCGCGACCGTTGCGGCACTGCGCTGGATCGCCGGCGCCGTCCGGCCCGCGAATCACAAGCCCCATCGAGGGTGATCCGCCCCCTCCGACACCCGGCGTTAACTGAAAAGCAACCGTCCGGTTCGTGTCCCGAGCAGGTGTAATACGGTTTTTCTATTACCGTGAGCCGCATGCGGATGAAACCGTTCGGAATGGTCGCGCTGACAGCCGGAGCGGCCATCTGCCTCGCCCCGCCCGCCCAGGCCGACCTCGTCGCCATGGCGCCACACGAGCGGACCTATCAGTCGCTGTTCGGCAGCTTCACCGTGGGAAACCGCGACGAGGTCATCAACCGCATCGCGCCCCTGAACCAGATGGGCACGACCCGTGAGTCACTGGTCAACTCCGCCGCGTACGGGCGCATCGACGGTATGGCGGGCGGCGTACTCAAGACCGGCTACCACGTCGGCTGCGCGGTGAGCATCGGTATCGGCACGCTGGGCGTCACCTCCGCCGAGCCGCTCGGACTCAACCCCGACAACCCGACCTTCTCGGTCGACCCCGGCCCCCTGGCGACGATCAACCTGACCCCCGGCGAGGTGCGGGAGGTCCCGGTCGCGGAGAAGGACCTCGCACCCGGCATCACCGGCACCATCATGATCCGCGACTTCCACCTCGTCGTGAACACGTGCACCGGCCCGGTGAGCATCCGCCAATACACCTACCTCTACGCCAAATCCGCCGAAGTGGACGACAGCGGCGCGGTCTTCGGCGACCCGACCTGGTTGTAGGACAGGCGCTTTCGGCGCAGCGCCACGCGAGCACGGCCGCCGGGGCAGCCGCGCCCGCGCCCGGATCGGCAGGCTAGCCCGCGAGGCAGCCCGGGCCGAGCAGGGCCTTGAGGTCGCCCATCAGCGCCGAGGACGGCGAGACGCGCAGGTTGTCCGAGACCTTGAGGACCGTGGTGCGTTCGCGGGAGCCGATGTGCCGGATGTGGACGTCGGCGGTGCCGGGGTGGCTGCTCAGGACCCGCTTCAGCGCGCTGATCTTGTCGGGGGTGCACAGGCGGGTCGGGATCGTGACCGACATGGGCTTGTCCACGCCGACGTGGGACAGGTCGGGCACCACGAGATCGTTGGCGATCAGCGAGATGCGGTCGTCGCGCGCGGAGACGCGGGCCTTGACCAGGACGATCGCGTCCTCGGTGACATCCATGCCGTAGACCGAGTAGGACTGCGGGAAGAACAGCACCTCGATGCCGCCGGAGAGGTCCTCGAGCTGCGCCGAGGCCCAGGCCAGGCCGTTCTTGTTGACGCGGCGGGTGACGCTGGCGAAGATGCCGCCGATGGTGACCTGGTGGCCGTCCTTGATATCGCCGCCCAGGATGGTCGGGATGTTCGTATCGGACTGTGCGGCAAGCACATGCTCGACGCCGTTGAGCGGATGGCCGGACACGTACAGGCCCAGCATCTCGCGTTCGAGGGCGAGCTTGTGCTTGGTCTCCCACTCCTCGTCGGGGACCTTCACGTTGAACACGCTCGCCATGGAATCGTCGTCGTCCAGACCGCCGAAGAGGTCGAACTGGCCGATGGCCTCGGCCTTCTTGGTGGACATGACCGCGTCGACCGCGTCGGAGTGGATCAGCAGCAGGCCCTTGCGCGGATGCCCGAGCGAATCGAAAGCGCCCGCCTTGATGAGGGATTCGATGACCTTCTTGGAGCAGGCGGTGGCATCGACCTTGTTCAGGTAGTCGGAGAAGTCGGTGAACTTCGACTTCTCCTTGCGCGCGGCGATGATCGAGGAGACCACGTTCGCGCCGACGTTGCGGACCGCGCCCATGCCGAAGCGGATGTCGTGCCCGACCGAGGCGAACTCGATCTCGGACTCGTTGACGTCCGGCGGCAGCACCTGGATGCCGAGGCGGCGGCAGTCCGAGAGGTAGATCGCGGCCTTGTCCTTGTCGTCACCGACCGAGGTGAGCAGACCGGCCATGTACTCGGCCGGGTAGTTGGCCTTGAGGTAGGCGGTCCAGAACGACACCAGGCCGTAGCCGGCGGCGTGCGACTTGTTGAACGCGTAGCCGGCGAACGGAAGGATGGTGTCCCACAGCGCCTTGATGGCGGGCTTGGAGAAGCCGTTGGCCAGCATGCCCTCCTCGAAGCCGACGAATTCGGCTTCCAGGATCTCGGCCTTCTTCTTGCCCATGGCGCGGCGCAGAATGTCGGCTCGGCCGAGGGAGTACCCGGCGACCTTCTGCGCGATCTGCATGATCTGCTCCTGATACACGATCAGGCCGTACGTGTCGCCGAGGATCACCTTGAGGGGCTCTTCGAGCTCCGGGTGAATGGGCTTGACCTCTTGCCGCCCGTTCTTGCGGTCGGCGTAGTCGTTGTGCGCGTTCATGCCCATGGGGCCGGGGCGGTAGAGCGCGAGCACGGCGACGATGTCGTCGAAGCCGGTGGGGATCATGCGGCGCAGCAGGTCTCGCATCGCGCCGCCGTCGAGCTGGAAGACGCCGAGGGTGTCGCCGCGCGCGAGCAGCTCGTACGTCGCGGGGTCTTCCAGGGGCAGGGTGTCCAGGTCGAGTTCGATGCCGCGGTTGTTCTTGATGTTGGTCAGCGCGTCGCCGATGACGGTGAGGTTGCGCAGGCCCAGGAAGTCCATCTTCAGCAGGCCGATGGCCTCGCAGGACGGGTAGTCCCAGCCGGTGATGATCGCGCCGTCCTGCGCGCGCTTCCACATGGGGATGGCGTCGATGAGCGGCTCGGACGACATGATGACCGCGCAGGCGTGCACGCCCGCGTTCCGGATCAGGCCCTCGAGCCCGCGCGCGGTCTCGTAGATCTTGTTGACGTCCGGATTGGTATTGATGAGCTCGCGGACCTCGGCGGCCTCTTTGTACCGCTCGTGCTCGGGATCCATGATGCCCGCGACCGGGATGTCCTTGGCCATGATCGGCGGCGGCAGCGCCTTGGAGATCTGGTCGGCGATGGCGAAACCGGGCTGGCCGAACAGCACGCGCGCCGAATCCTTCAGCGCGGCTTTGGTTTTGATGGTACCGAAGGTGATGACCTGTGCGACGCGGTCGCTGCCCCACTTCTCGGTGGCGTAGCGGACCATCTCACCGCGGCGGCGATCGTCGAAGTCGATATCGATATCGGGCATCGACACGCGCTCGGGGTTGAGGAAGCGCTCGAAGAGCAGCCCGTGCGGGATCGGGTCGATATTGGTGATGCCCATGGCGTAGGCGACCAGCGAACCGGCGGCCGAACCACGGCCGGGGCCGACGTTGATGCCGACCGAGCGGGCGTAGGTGATGAGGTCGGCGGTGATGAGGAAGTAGGCGGGGAAGCCCATCTCGATGATCACGTCGAGTTCGAAGTCGGCGCGCGAGAGGTATTCCTGCTTCGGGCCGTTCGGGAAGCGGCGGTCCAGGCCCTTCATGACCTCGTGGCGCAGCCAGCTGGCCTGGGTCTCGCCCTCGGGGACCGGGAAGATGGGCATGCGGTCGCGGTGCGCCCAGACGTCGTCGTAGGACTGCACGCGTTCACCGATGGCGACCGTGTTGTCGCAGGCGCCGGGAACCTCCTCGTCCCAGATCGCGCGCATCTCCTCGGCGGACTTGAGGTAGTAGCCCGAGCCGTCGAACTTGAAGCGGGTGGGGTCGGCCAGGGTCTTGCCGGTCTGGATGCACAGCAGCGCTTCGTGATTGGTCGCGTCCGACTCGTGCACGTAGTGGCAGTCGTTGGTGGCCAGCGGCGGGATGCCGAGCTGCTTGCCGACCATGATCAGGCCCTCGCGCACGCGGCGCTCGATGGACAGGCCGTGGTCCATGACCTCGAGGAAGAAGTTCTCCGGGCCGAAGATCTCCTGCCACTTCGCGGCGGCCTCGAGGGCTTCGCGCTCCTGGCCCAGGCGCAGGCGGGTCTGCACCTCGCCGGACGGGCAGCCGGTGGTGGCGATGATGCCGGCGGCGTGTTCGGCGATGATGTCGGCGTCCATGCGCGCCCACTTGCCGAGCTGGCCTTCCAGGGAGGCGAGGCTGGAGAGCTTGAACAGGTTCTTCAGGCCCTGCGCGTTCTCCGCGACCATGGTCATGTGGGTGTACGCGCCCGAGCCGGAGACGTCGTCGCTCTTCTGCGACGGATCGCCCCACTGCACGCGCTTGGTGTTGAAGCGGGATTCGGGGGCGATGTACGCCTCGATGCCGATGATCGGCTTGATGCCCTGCTTCTTGGCGGAGTTGTAGAACTCCGAGGCGCCGTACATGTTGCCGTGGTCGCTCATGCCCACGGCTGTCATGCCCAGCCGTTTGGCCTCTTTGAACAGAGGCGTGATCTTCGCCGCGCCGTCGAGCATCGAGTACTCGGTGTGGTTGTGGAGATGAACGAATGATCCCGAGGCTGACACGCAGACATACTAAGCGCCCCCACCGACTGCTTTCGAAGCCACGCGGAGCCGACTTGGGCCTACGGCGTTTCGCGCTCGCGTGTCGTGCTCGAGGTCACTGCGCGGGCGGCGCGGGCATCGTCGATTCCGCGCCCGCTTGTGCGCGGGACAGCGCGACGGCGGCGACGCACATGATCGCGACGGCCGCGATCACGAAGACAGTGCCCAGGGGTCCGCTGCGCAAACGTTCCTCGAGGACCGTGAATCCGAGGAACGCGGCGACGATGGGTTCGGCGACGGTGAAGGCGGGCAGGCAGGCGGCGAGCGATCCCGCCTGGTAGCCGAGCTGTTGCAGATAGACGCCCGCGAGACCGGTGGCAACCAGGAGGTAGAGCTGCCAGCTGGTTACGGCCGACGCGAGACTGTGCTCGAACAGGTCGGTCACGTGGGCGGTCAGGGCCGCGGACACCCCGACCAAGGTGCCGCCGGCCGTGCCGTACAGCAGCGATTGCCAAGCGGCTGCCTGCACCACGCGCGCCGCGATCACCGCCGCGACCACCAGGCCGAGGATCACCCCGAGCGGTCCCGCCCACTGCCGGGTCGGTGCGTCGGAGACGCCTTCCGCCGGGTCGCCCACGATCAGGAAGACCGCCAGCGCGGCGGTCAGGGCGAAGGCGTTGGCCCACATGAGCGGCGTGACCCGCACCGCCCCGAAGCGCTGCGCCAGCGGCAGTGCGAAGACGAGGGAGGTGACCAGGATCGGCTGGACCACCAGCACCGAACCCAGGGCCAGGGCCGCGACCTGAAACGCGAATCCCCCACCGTCCCCGATGATCCCGGCCCACCAGCGCGGATTGCGGACCAGCGTGCGCAGCAGCCCTTCGCCCTCCGGCACCGCCGCCGCGGCCCGCTGCTGCGCCACCGCGGACACCGCGAACAGCAGCGCCGCGATGAACGCACAGATCACCGCACCCACGGGTAGTTGCACTCCCCCAGTCTGCGACCCGGAAGCCCGCGCTGCTCGCTCCGCCCGGATCCTCCGCGCGGCGTGGCCGCGGAAGGTCTTCGCTCGCCGGCGGGCAACTCGAGCTCTTGCACGGTGCGAGCGATCCGAGCCGGCCGACAGCAGGCCGCCGGTCGTCCGGCGGGAGGTCACGTTCTATCGAGCGCCCGACCACCGCCGGGGTCGTCAGGCGGGCGGTCACACGGCGTCGAGCGCGCCCGACCACTGCCGGGTCCGCCGGCCGTGCCGTGGGCGGTCACGTCGCGCCGAGCACCCGACGGCGGCGGACACCGGCCCGGGTCAGGACAGCGCGAAGAAGACGTACTGGTTGTCGGCGTCCTCGTGTTCCTCGCGGAGGGCGTCCCATTCCTCGTGGTGGTACTCGAGGGCGGCGGTGAGGGCGGCCAGGGTGTCGGCGTGGGGCGGGTGAACGTGGTCGAGCGCGGCCCGGTAGGCGTCGATGACCTCGGCGGCGTCGAACAGCGGGAGGTGGCCGAGGGCGGGACCGGAGGCCGAATCCGGCAGCGGGAAGGGGAATTCGGCGAAGAGGAACCGGGTCGGGCGCAGCTCGGCGGGGACGCCGACGCGGTCGAGCTCCGCGTCCAGCTCCGCGAAGTGCGTGCGGGCGTCGGTGTACTCGCCGACCGTGCCGGGTTCGGAGCCGAGACCGGCGACGACGATCTGAAGGGCGGTCACGTAGGCCGCGGCCGCCGACTCCCCGGTTTCGTCGGGACGGCCCGCCGCCAGCTGGTCGAGGGCGGCGGGAATCGTCAGGGCCCAGGCGGTTCCGTGTTCCTCGAGGCCGCGCTGGCGACCGGCGGCCGTCTCGCGCATCGTGCCGAGCAGGCGCGCCGCCCCCTCGCCGCGCGGCTCGGAGCCGAGGTAGGACAGGACTTCGTGGAGGTCGGCGCTGCGCAGCTCGAGACGGTGACTCATGCGCACATAATGGCAATCCGGATCGCGGTCGCGAACGGATACCCCTGCCGGTGAGCGGCTTTCGAGGATCGCGGCGGGATCGGCTTTGCGGACGAGCGCGGCCTACGCCGCCGAGCGGGTACCCGCGCACGGCCTCCAGCCCGGAGACTCGGCGGTCGGCCCGCCCACGCGAGGGTGGCCACCGCGAGTGGCGGGCCGTCGGCCCGCAGGCACGGTTTCAGAGGGCGGCGGCGAGCGTCTCGACCCCCGGGCCGTCCAGTTCGGTGAGTGCGTCGCGTCGTCCGGACAGGGCCAGCAGCAGGGCGAGGACGGTGCCGCGCACTTCGGGCCCCGCGCCGAGCCGCAGGTCGGAGTCGGTGGCGACGACGCTCACCAGCGCCACCAATTCCTGGGCGCCGCCGAAGGATCGGGAGGTCCGGGCCTGCAGCCGCAACGCCCGCTCCACCGCCTCCCCCGAATACTTGTGCGAGATCCCCAGCGGCCGCCGGATGTCCTCCCCGTGCACGACCTCTTCCACCAGCCGCGTGTCCAGCGGCGCGGGCGGCGTCGAAGTGCGCGAGACGACGGACCGCAGCCGTTCCAGCGTCTCCGCGGGCGTCGCCCCGCGCTGACGCTCGATACCGCGGGCATTCTGGGCGTCGAAGTCGAACCGGGCCCGCACCAACCCCAGGACGAACCCGAGCCGGGTCGTGCTCGCGGTGTCGACCAGGTGCGCCGCCACGTCGTGCACACTCCACCCCGGGCACAGCGACGGCGTCTCCCACCGCTCGTCGCTCACCGTCGCGAGGTCCGCGACCAGCGCCGCCCGCTCGGCGTGCACCAGCGCCCACACGTCCCGTGCCACAGCTTCTCCTTCGTTCGTCACACCGGTTCACCACCACAGACGCCTCCGGCGACCAAAACTAATCGCCGGATCCCGTGGAGCCGGGCGGCCGGGCGCGGGCGGCTCGTCGCGAAATCCCGGGGCTGTCCGGACTCCAGGTCCGTAGATTCGAAGTGAGGCAGACGGATTGCGCCGGACACCGTCGTCCGATGCCTCGAGCCGGGAGGGGTCGCTCATGTCGGGTGCGCGTAGCAGAACCGTCTATCACTCGTCGAAGATGCGCACAATCGCGCTCGCCCTCGGCTGCGTCATCTTCGTCGCGCTGGGCGCGGCGCTCGTGACCGTCGAAGAACCACTGACGGCCACCCTCGGCATGGTCACGGTGCTGTTGTTCGGCGGATCTCTGATCGGCGCTGTACGGCAACTGTTCCGCCGAGCTCCGGAACTCGTCCTCACCGACCGAGGACTGACCCATCACCGCCTCGGCACGGTCACCTGGCCCGAAATCGAACGACTTCACGTGGGCCGGGTGCAGGGGCAACGCTTCTTGAACATCACCCTGCGTGACCCCGACGCCTATCTGTCCCGGTCCTCGCTGCGCACACGCATCCTCAGCCGCGGAAACCGCGGTCTCGGCCACGGCTCGGTCTCCATCTCGGCCGTCACCCTCCCGGTCTCGGTCTACGAGCTCGCGGGCGCCATCCACCACCATTGCCCGCGACTGGGCGTGGACGGGATGCGCTGACGGGCTTCGAGATTCACCGCGCCCGCGGGGCCATCGAGCCCCGGGATTCCGCTGCCGCGACGCGAGACCTTTTGCGGCAGTGCGAGCGGCGGAACGGGTGGCGTGGGTTCGATGGGGCGGGGTATCACGGGTGTGGGGCGTCATCGCCCCGTGGGACGGTGATGGGAGCTTGATCATGTCGGAGAACAACAAGCAGAACCTCGTGTACTTCGAGAGCACTTCCATGCGGGGGTTGTACGAGAGCATGCGGGAGTGGCAGGAGGGTGCGGGAAAGCGGCTGCTGTCCATCAGCATCGAGCGGGACGGGGACAACTTCTGCGCCATCGCGCTGACCAACCCGACCGAGGTCGTGATCACCAGTGCGGACGGGCACAACCACGCCAGCGTCAACAGGTTCGGGCTGCTGGCGGTGGACTCGCAGTAGGCGGGGTCAGGCCGCGCGGTCGGCCGGGCGGGCGGGAGCGCGGCGGGCCGAACGGGCGCCGCGCATCGTCAGGGGCAGCACCCAGCCCGCGGCCAGCTGATCGGTGGCCAGGGCGGGCAGGGCCAGGCGGTTGTGGACGAAGCCGATCGACACGCCCGAACTCGGATCGGCCCAGCCGAAGGAACCACCGAGCCCGATGTGCCCGAAGCCGGTGCGCGCGCCGGGCACCGGCAGCGAGTGATACCCCATGTGCCAGAGCATCGGGATGTAGAACAGTGCGTGGTCGAGCCGGTAGGACTCGATGCGCCGCACGGCCTTCATCGTGCGCGGGGTCAGGAAGCGGTGACCGTTCGACATGCCGCCGCACGCCAGCGCGCCGTAGAGCGTGGCCAGACCCGAGGCGGTGCAGATGCCGTTGCCCGCGGGCAGTTCGGTGTGGTTGATGGGCGGATCGTCGCCCTCGACGAACGCTTCCAGGCCGGGCAGGAACAACGCCCGCGCGGCCGCGCCCGCCGCGCCCGGGAACCCGTAGGCCCGCCCGAGCACCAGCGACGCGTAGGTGCTGCCCACCGGCGCGAGCCGATTCCCGCGCAGCACAGCGGTGGTCGTGGCGCTGCCCGGCCCCGGCCGGCCGAGGTGGATGCCGTCGGTGCCCAGCGGCTCGGCGATCTCGGTCCGGAACAGCTCGGCCATGCCGCGCCCGGTGACCGCCCGCGCCAGACCCGCGAGCAGCCATCCGAAGGTCAGCGCGTGATAGGTCGGAATCCCCAGCAGGTGATCGGGTTTCGCCGCCGCCAGCTGTCGCTCCATCAGCCGGTGATCCAGGACGTCGTCGAGCCCGCGCGCGATATCCGGCAGCCCCGACAATCCCGCCCGGTGAGACAGCAACTGCCGCACCGTGATTCGCTCCTTGCCCTGCGCAGCGAACTCGGGCCAGTAGGCGGCGACCGGCGTGTCGTAGTCCAGCAGCCCGCGGTCGGCGAGCCGGTGGATGACGGTGGCCGCGATGCCCTTGGTGGCGGAGAAGACCACCGATCCGGTCCCGGCGCTCCAGTCCTGCCCGGGCGCGGCCTCACCGACCCACACGTCGACCAGCGGCGCCCCGTGCCGATGCACCGCCAGCCCCGCGCCCGCCCCCGGCCGCCCGCCCATCCGCCGGGCGAAAGCCCGGACCAGCGGCGCGAATTCGGGAGCCGCGTACCCGCCCACCGGGGTGGACGATTCGGCCGGAACCGGGGAGGAAGCCACAGTGCTCACCGCTCCACGGTAGAACCGCGCCCCACCCCGGGCAATGACGCGCGGCGGAGCGTTACTGCCCCTGCCCCAGAGGTTATTTCCCATGTCCGAGCGGTTATCCGCCCGTGACCCCCGGTACGCCGTACGACGCCGAACCCCGCGTACGCGGCGGTCGTCGCTCCCGCCCTGCGGCTCGGGACCGGTCCGCCCGGTGCTTACGGTCGCTCCGCCGGTCGACCAAGTTGCCGTCGTACCTGGAACACCGATCATCGAAACCGTGGCCGATCGCCGGACAGGTCCTCGGGGAGAACTCGCCGCACCGATCGATCGGCGCCATCGCGACCACCGTGGATCCGAGGTGCCCGGCTCACGACGCGGATCCCGTTCACGCACCGAAGCTGGCGCACACGCCGATTCATCGGGAGAGTGGTGAGGTGGGAATCTACGAGGAGCGGGTGCTGCCGCACATCATCGACAAGACGTGCGGGTCGGCGATGCTGGATCCGGTGCGCGAGAAGGCCTGCGCCGGACTGCGCGGGCGCGTGATCGAGATCGGCTTCGGCTCGGGCCGCAACGTCCCGTTCTATCCGGCGGCGGTGACCTCGGTGAGCGCGGTCGAACCGGCCGACCGGGGCTGGGCCATGGCGGCCGGGCGGGTGGCGCGCTCCACCGTCCCGGTCGAGCGCTCCGGCCTGGACGGACAGTCACTTCCGTTCGCGGACAACAGTTTCGATTCGGCCCTGACCACCTGGACCCTGTGCACGATTCCCGACGTGCAGGCCGCGCTGGCCGAGCTGCGGCGCGTGCTCGCCCCCGGCGGCACCCTGCATTTCGCCGAGCACGGCCTCGCGCCGGATCCCGGCGTGCAGAAGTGGCAGCAGCGCCTGAACCCCGTGCAGAACACCCTGTTCGGCGGCTGCAATCTGAATCGCGATGTGCGAATCATGCTGGAGGACGCGGGTTTCGAGATTCGCGAGCTGGATCGCTTCTACGAGAAGTTCGCGCCGAAGTTCCTGGGCGCGCAGTCGCTGGGCACCGCGGTCTCGGCCTGAGCGCGGGCCTCGTACCCGCCGCGTGCGGCGGGTACGAGGTCGTGAACCGCGCGCGACGAACTACCGTGCGGGCCAGCCACCGTAGGGAACTGTGATCAGCTCCAGGTAGTGGCCGCTGGGATCGAGGAAGTAGACGCCCCGGCCCCCGTCGTTGTGATTGATCTCGTTCTCGCCCCTACGCTGCGGATCCGCCCAGTAGGTGAGCCCGCGGCGCTGGATATTCGAGTACGCCGCGTCGAATTCGGCTTCCGAGACCAGGAACGCGTAGTGCGTGGGATTCAGCCCGCCCGGCAGCTCGGGCGGCACGGTGGCGAAATCGAAGGTGACGCCGTTCTCGACTTCGAGCGCGATGAACGGACCCCATTCCGCTCCCACCGTCAGGCCGAGGATGTCGGCCCAGAATTCGGCCGTTTCCCGATTGTTCTTGCTCGCGACAATGGTGTGGTTGAACTGGATGGTTATGGGAAAACTCCTGTGCTCGTGGCGATCCCGACCCTGGACCGGTACAAGTCGGCCGACAGGAGCACCGCCACGTCTTCGAAGCTATCCGGAAACGGAGCGGCCCGCCAACCCCCGGGTGACGACGGTCACCATGGGCCGGCGGGCCGGGCCGAGTGGCGGGCTACTTCCCGCCGGAGCCCGAGTCGGCGGACAGGCTGCCCAGCTGGCACAGCAGGCTGGCGGGGTACTGCATGGTGCAGACCTGAGCGACCTGGTCGGCGGGGGCGGGCGACGGGCTCAGGGGCACGGCGGCGGCGGTGGCCGCGGCGGCGAGCGGGGCGAACAGAAGGGCGCTGGCGAGGATTCCGGCACGATAGCGAGTGCGCATGGGGAGTTTCCTTTCCGGACGGCGGGGCCTGCCGTCTCGCCGGGAACATACTGAACTGCCCCCATTTCAGACAAGCCCCGGAAAATGACGGCGGCGCCGACCGGGGCGGATGCGTCCGCGTGGATCGGGACCGGGCGACGCCGCCGCGGACGGCCGCGGGTCAGACCGCGGCGATCGCGGGCCGCCGCGCCCGCCGCAGGGCGTCCACGGTGAAGATCCCCAGTGCGATCCAGATCAGCGCGAACCCTGCCCAGCGCGAGGCGGGCATGGGTTCGTGCCCCACGAAGACACCCCAGCTCAACTGCAGCGCGGGCGTCAGATACTGCAGGATTCCCATGGTGGACAAGGGAACCCGGGGCGCGGCCAGCGCGAACAGCAGCAGCGGGACCAGGGTCACCGGGCCGGTGACCATGAGCAGCGCGGTATGCGACCCCGAGGACCCGAAGGTGGCGTTCCCGGTGAGCGCCAGCACCACCACCGCGATCACGGCGAACGGCGCCGCGGCCAGTCCCTCGGCGGCGAGCCCGGGCAGCGCGTCGAGCCGGATCACCTTCTTGACCAGTCCGTACACCGCGAACGAGCAGGCCAGCACGAGCGCGATCCAGGGCGGGCTGCCGTAATCGATGGTCAGCACCACGACCGCGACCGCGCCCAGGGCCAGCGCGAGCCACTGCGGCCGGCGCAGCCGCTCCCGGAAGATCAGCACGCCGAACGCCACCGTCACCAGCGGATTGATGAAATAGCCGAGGGCGCACTGCACCACCTGCTCGGAGATGACGCCGTAGACGTACACACCCCAGTTGATGGACAGCGCCAGCGACGCCGCCGCGGCCAGCCGCCAGGTGCGCGCGTCGATCCGCCGCAGTTCCCGCAAACGCCCGGCCGCGAACAGCAGGAGCAGGGCGACGACGAGGGTCCACAGAATGCGCTCGGCCAGTACCTCGACCGGGCTCGCGAAGGCCAGCAGTCCGAAGAACGCGGGGAACAGTCCCCAGATGAAATACGCGCCAACCCCGAAGGTGATGCCGAGGTCGCGCCCGGCCGGGGCCGGCACGGTATGGGTGCCGATCGCGCCGCCGTCCGCGGCCGCTTCCGGGGTCGAGCGCGGATCATCCACTCCCACTACGTTAGCGTGCGCAACTATCACCGGATATCGAATATCGGACGTCCAATTCGGCCGCGGCGACGCGCGCGCCCGCCACCTGGCCGAACCGGTTTCCGGCCGTTCGACGGCCTAGGCTGTCGATCATGTCGATCACTGCGCAGGCCGCGACGCCCGCCAGCCCACCGGCGACCGGATTGACCTCGGCCGAGGTCGACCAGCGCCGCCGCGACGGGCTCACCAACGACGTTCCCGAGCGCGCCAGCCGCTCGGTCCGCGAGATCGTCCGAGCCAACATCTTCACGCGGATCAACGCCATTCTCGGCGTGCTGTTCATTCTCGTGCTGGCCACCGGCTCGATCATCGACGGCATGTTCGGCCTGCTCATCGTGGCCAACAGCGCCATCGGCATCTTCCAGGAGGTGCGCGCCAAGAAGACCCTGGATCAGCTCGCGATCGTCGGGCAGGCCCAGCCGATGGTCCGGCGTGAGGGGAAGGCGCAGGCCGTGGCGCCGCAGGAGGTGGTGCTCGACGACATCATCGAACTCGGCCCCGGCGATCAGATCGTGGTCGACGGCGAGGTCATCGAGGCCGAACTGCTCGAGGTGGACGAGTCGCTGCTCACCGGCGAGGCCGACCCGATCGACAAAAGCGTTGGGGCGCCGGTCATGTCGGGCAGCTTCGTGGTCTCCGGCAGCGGCGCCTACCGGGCGACCAAGGTGGGCAAGGACGCCTACGCGGCCAAGCTCGCCGACGAGGCCAGCAAGTTCACGCTGGTCAATTCCGAACTGCGCAACGGCATCAACACCATCCTGAAGGTCATCACCTACCTGCTGATTCCGGCGGGCCTGCTGTCCATCTACAACCAGCTGGTCTCCAGCGGGGAGTCGTGGCGGCCCGCGGTCAACGGCATGGTGGCGGCACTGGTGCCCATGGTGCCCGAGGGCCTGGTGCTGATGACCTCCATCGCCTTCGCGGTGGGCGTGGTGCGCCTGGGCCGGCGGCAGTGCCTGGTGCAGGAGCTACCCGCCATCGAGGGCCTGGCCCGGGTGGACGTGGTGTGCGCGGACAAGACCGGCACCCTCACCGAGAACGGCATGCGGCTGGGCGAGATCCGGCCGGTGGACGGCGACAGCGTCGGCGCGGCGCTCGCGCTGAACGGCGAATCCGGTTCCGGCGCCGGCGGATCGCAGGATCTGCGGCAGGTGCTGGCGGCGCTGGCGGCCAACGATCCGCGACCCAACGCCAGCGTGCTGGCCATCGCCGAGGCGCTGCCGGACAACCCGGGCTGGCGGACCAGCGGTGTCGCGCCGTTCTCCTCGGCCAAGAAATGGAGCGGCTTCTCCTTCGGCGAGCACGGCAACTGGCTCCTCGGGGCGCCCGACGTGCTGCTGGACTCGAACAGCGACATCGCCTCCACCGCACAGGAAATCGGCGCGCAGGGCCTGCGCGTGCTGCTGCTGGCGAGCAGCGACCGTCCCGTGGACGCCGCGGACGCCCCCGGCGCCGTGACCCCCGCCGCGCTGGTGGTGCTGGAGCAGCGGATCCGCCCCGACGCCCAGGACACCCTGGAGTACTTCGCCTCCCAGCATGTGGCCACCAAGGTCATCTCCGGAGACAACGCGGTCTCGGTCGGCGCGGTCGCCTCCTCGCTGGGCCTGACCGGCGGCGCGCACGCCGTGGACGCCCGCCAATTGCCCAGCGATCAAGGCGAACTCGCCGATGTGCTGGAGAACGAGACGGTGTTCGGCCGGGTGCGCCCGGATCAGAAGCGGGCCATGGTCGGCGCGTTGCAGTCGCGCGGGCACACCGTGGCCATGACCGGTGACGGCGTGAACGACGTGCTCGCCCTCAAGGACGCCGACATCGGCGTCGCCATGGGCTCGGGCAGCCCGGCCACCCGCTCGGTCGCGCAGATCGTGCTGCTGGACAACAAGTTCGCGACCCTGCCCTACGTGGTCGGCGAGGGCCGCCGGGTGATCGGCAACATCGAGCGGGTCTCCAACCTGTTCCTCACCAAGACCGTCTACTCGGTGGTGCTGGCCTTCCTCGTCGGCATCGCCGGGGTGGGCTCGCAGATCTTCCACTACGAGGCCATCGGCTACCCCTTCCTGCCGCGCCACGTGACGATCGCGGCCTGGTTCACCATCGGCATCCCGGCCTTCATCCTCTCGCTCGCGCCGAACAACGAACGCGCGCGCACCGGATTCGTCAAGCGCGTCATGCGATTGGCGATTCCGTCCGGCCTGGTCATCGGGATCATGACCTTCATCTCGTACCTCATGTCGTACCAGGGCCCGGACGCGACCGAGACGCAGAAGGTCCAGGCGGGCACCACCGCGCTGATCACGCTGCTGATCATCGCGGTCTGGGTGCTGGCCATCGTGGCCCGCCCGTGGGTGTGGTGGAAGGTGCTGCTGGTCGCGGGATCCGTTGTGGGCTACCTGGTTCTGTTCGCGCTGCCGTTCACCCGCGAGTTCTTCAAGCTCGATCCCACCAATGCCGCCTTCACCACGTGGGCGTGCATCCTGGGCGCGATCGGCATCGTGCTGGTGGAGGTGGCGTGGTACATCAGCGCCCGGCTGCAGGGCGAGACCCCGCACCTGCTGCCGACCTCCCCGGGCGAAAAGCCATGATGCCCCGCTGATTCCGGAGCGGGACCGAACACCGAGCGGCGGTGCACCCTACAGGTGCATCGCCGCTTTCGCGTAAACGCGTACTGGTCGCATGTTTCGGCTCGCCGTGAACTGCCTTGTCCGGGGCTGTCATTGACGCGCGGGGTACTTTGGGGCTCATGGAGGTCCTGCTGCACCAGATCGACGCGTTCGCCGACGCACCGTTCTCGGGCAACCCGGCGGCGGTCATGCCACTGCTCTCCTGGCTCACCGACGAGCTGCTACAACAGCTCGCCGAGGAGAACAACCTCGCCGAGACCGCCTTCTACACCTCCGCCCTGCCGCCGGACGCCGGTGCGCCGCCGGACAACTCACCCGCCTTTCATCTGCGCTGGTTCACCCCGCAGGTCGAGGTCGACCTGTGCGGGCACGCCACCCTGGCCGCGGCCGCGCAGATTCTGGACGACATGCATCCGGGCGCGGACCGCGTGCACTTCTACACTCGCAGCGGCTGGCTGCGGGTAGATCGCGATCGCGACGATCTGGTGCTGGATCTGCCGTCGGTGCCCTCGGTGGAAATCGATGTGCAGGATGACATTCCGCGCCTGCTGGCGCGGGCGCTGGGCGTGCGGCCGCTGCGCGCCTTCGAGGGCACCGACGTGGTGCTCGTGCTCACCGCCGAACACGAGGTCCGCGACGCGCGCCCGGATTTCGCGGCCTTCCCGAAGCTCGGCCGGGCGGCCATCCTGACCGCTTTGGGCGAGGAGGTCGATTTCGTCTCGCGGGTGTTCGCGCCCGGGGTCGGCGTCCCGGAGGATCCGGTGACCGGATCCGCGCACGCCCAGCTCGCACCGCTGTGGTCGGCCGACCTCGGCCGGACCACCCTCACCGCCCGGCAGTTGTCCAAACGCGGTGGGGCGCTGCGCTGTTCGCTGTCCGGCGACCGGGTGCGACTGGCCGGTCGCTGCCGGCGCTATCTCGACGGCGTGGTGCGCCTGGCGGACTGATTCCGCACACGCGCCGGCTCGGCAGGCCCGGATGGAGTCAGCCGGTCGCGGATCCGGTGCGGCGTTCGAGGATCAGGTCCGTCAGATTGCGCAGATCCTCGGCACGGTGGCCGGGGTAGCCGTGCAGCAGCCCGAGCCAGCGCTCCGGAATCGCCGACGCGCCCCAGCGGGCGCCGAGCAGCCCGCCCGCGATGGCCGCGGTGGTGTCGGTGTCACCGCCGGCCCGCACCGCCGATTCCAGTGCGGCGGGCAGCGAATCGGTATGGGTGATGGCCCACCAGGCGGTCTGCAGCGCGTGCACCACCCAGCCGTTCTTCGGGAAGTCCGCGGGTGTGCCGTGTTCGGCGGTGTCGAGCAGCGGTTCCCAGAAGGCGGCGTCCACCGCCCACAGTGATTGCCGCACACCGGCGTAGTCCCCGTGCAGCACCGCGTGCCGGATCGCCAGGGACCACAGCGTGCACGCCTGCATCGCCTGCGGGTCGTAGTGGGTGAGCGAGCTGATCAGCGCGGCGGCTCTGCCGCAGTTGGTTTCGTCGTCGAGGTAGCCCAGCGCCACCGGAGCGGTGCGCATGAGCGAACCGTTCCCGGCCTTGAGCCCGCCGAGTTCGTGGGCGCGAATCTGCATGTCGCGCCCGGATGTGCTGCGCCACTGCAACACCTGGGAGGTCTGGGCGCCGATGTCGGCAGGCTTCGAATCCCACCACGCGACGAATTCGGCCGCCGTGGCGTCCAATCCGCTGGGCTCGTGCAGGTTTCCGGCCCGCACCAGGCCGCGCGCCACCGCGATGGCCATCGAGGTGTCGTCGGTCCACTCGCCGGGAGCCCAATCGAACGCGCCCCCGCCGATCATGTCGATGACGCGGTCCGGACCCGGATGGGTGAATTCGTACCCCGCCCCGAGCGCGTCACCGGCCGCGGTGCCCAGCAGCACCCCCGCTGCTCGATCGGCCTGCGCGGTCGTCAAATCCATCGGACCCCATCCCTTTTCGTGATCGGTGCGTGGGCACCACACTCTCACGGACGGTGCGATCGCACGGCGGCAAGGGCGGGAAGACGCGGATGCGCGCCCCGCGGTGACCTCCGGCCGTACCGGAGGTCTCCGCGTGGGGACGGCCGCCTCGCACGGGACCCGGGCGCACTCACCGGACGTCGCGATACGAGCGGACCTCGGGCCGAGCCCGTGCGACTAGACCTCCAGATCCTCTTCGATGCCCTTGAGCCGGTGCCGGGCCAGCGCCAGGTTGGCCCGCACCTTGTCCAGGGCCAGATACAGGAACAGGCCCTTGGACTTCCGGCCCGTCATCGGGCGGATGATGTGGTACTGGCTGCCCAGGGTGATGAGGATGTCCTCGATCTCCTCGTTCAGGGCCAGCTGTTCGATGGTGCGCATCTTGGCGCGCACCACCTCGGTGTTGCCCGCCGCCGCGACCTGCAGGTCCAGCGCCTTCGAGCTGCCGAGCAGGCCCAGGGCCATGCCGCTGTTGTAGTCGACCACGGCGGCGCCGACGGCGCCGTCGATCACCATCATGTCCTTCAGCGCGATATCCATGTTGGACATGGCGTTCCTTTCAATCGGTGTTCTTCTTCTGGTGCTTTCCGAGGTCGTTCGCCGCCGACAGATGGTCGGCGATGGTGCGGGCAACGGGGCGCGACTCCAGGTGGAGCCGGCCCACGTTCACCTCGGGGCCCGCCAAAACCGTGAGCGCGGCGGTCCAGCCCGCCGCGTAGATCACCACGTACCCGCCCTCACCGCGCACCACCACTTCGCGGAAGTTGCCGCCGTGCGCGGTGGTGGCCAGCCGATGCGAGAGCGCCAGCTGCGAGGCGCTGAGCGCGGCCATACCCGTCGGCTCGATGTGGGTCGGCAGGTCGTGGGCGATGAGTAGGCCGTCGGTGGAGGCCACCAGCGCTCCGGTCAGCTGCGGGACGCGTGTGCGTAGTGCCTGCAGCTGCGCCGGTAACACCGTGTTCGGTTCGGGTCCGGACATCGCCACCTTGGTCAACCTTCCCATCAAATCGCCGAACGTTCTCCTGCGCGCTGTCACGCAAGCTCTTCCAGGGCCGCGCGCACGCGCACGAGGACGTCACGATCGACCGGCTGCCAGCGCTCGGCGGCGGTGACCGCCGCGGACTGGCGGGCCCGGCGGCGGGGCAGGCCCGCCGGCGCGGCCGCGGCGGGGGTGACCACCACCGAGTCGGTCATGACGAGCGGGGCGGGAGTCGACCCGGCCCGCGCGGGCTCCACGATCAGGCCCACCGCGGTGAGGTCGCGCACCGCCTGCAGACAGCCGAAGGTGGTGCGGCCCAATTCATGTGCGATCCCGGTGATGCTGCGCCGGGAATCGGCGGCCGCGAGCACCTCGGCCTGGCCACCGGTCAGCACCACCCGCTGGGTGCGCACCCGCCGCACCGGGACCACCGGCACGCGATCGACCATGGTGGCGGGCCAGAGCCCGGCCTCGGGATCGCCGCGGCGCGCGCATTCGTCCACGATGGCGCGCGGGGTGAGATGACAGACGGGAGCCAGCCAGTGCGCGGGCGCGGGTTTGAACTCCGGGGCCGAGGCGTTGGCGAGCAGAAAGTAGGCGGCGTCGAAGACCGACAGCACCGCAAGGGTTTCCAGCTGCGGGGTGCGCAGCAGCGAACCGCCGTTGCCGCCCTCGGCGGCGCGCCAGTCCTCCGCGGTGGCCACGCCCGCCTCGATGACCAGCCGGTCGAGCCCGGTGGTGCGGCGGCAGTCTGCCCGCGTGATCGCGCCGTCGGTGAGATGGAAGGCGCCGTCGCCGGTGCGCAGGACACCGGTGCTGCCCTGCTGCTCGAGCCGCCGCAATTCGACGGCGAGTTCACCGCTCATGATCGCCTTCGACCAATTCGGACAGAATCCCGCGGATCCGGAATCGCGCCATGCCGAGGTTGCCGGTCGCGTCGTCGAAGAGCACGTGCACGAATAGCCGGCCCTCGTAGTCGCCGTTCACCAGATTCAGCAGGTGATATCCGCCGCTGCCGCAGACAATGATCTCGGTGATGTCGTCGCCGTAGGCGCTGTTGATCAGCGCCGGGCACTGCAGCACCGCCCGGACCACCTCGGTGGTACTGGCCGCGTCCTCGTGCTGGTCGAGCAGGTCGTGACTACCGGCGGCGGCGACGGAAAGACCACTCGCCGCGTCGACGAGCGTCACACTCCGCGCACCGGGGATATCCATGATGCGTTTGAGACAGCTATCAATACCGAACACTGAGCCACCACTCGCGCTGAAGACTTTACGATTTCAGGACGCTACACATGTGCCGGTAGCGACACACGGCATTTGCCCGAGATTTACGGCGTCTCTTCTCATTTCCCCCGGTGGCAGGAAAAGAATACCTCCCGGTTTCGAATACTGTCCGGTTTCACTGGGTTTCAGCAAACCAAATTTCGCCGCCAGCAAACTTTTCCGGACGTCGACATACGCCCGTGATAGGTCGACAATGCGCCACTCCGAATACCCGATTCGATTGCACACCATCGGCGCGAATCATGCATTCCGGGTGTGTCGCATACGGCGGCGCGGCCGGGCCGCGGGGATCGCACGGGCGCATCGATCATGACCGGCGGGCCTGCCGCCCAAGACTTTCGGCGGCGGGCCACGAGCGACACCGGCCCGGTGCGCGCGTGCCGCGCCGGACGGCCGGCGGCGACCGGCCCGAACCGTCAGTCGGTGGGAACCGGTCCGTCGTCCGGGCCGGGGACGGCCAGCAGGTCCGATTCCGGGAGCAGGGGAACCAGGGCGAACACGCCCGCGGGAGCGTCCGCGGGCAGCGCCTCGACGGCCCGGACGCTTGGCAGCAGGGCCAGGGCGCGCAGTTCGGGCAGCGTCCCGTACACCACGATTCCCACGACGCAGGCGCAGTTCGCGCGCAACCGGGCGGCGGTGACCGCGTTGACGCGCACGGCGCGAGCGTCCAGCGGCGCGAGGTATTCCACTTGGTACGCAGCGGCTTTCACCGAGGCGCGGGCGGCCTCGTCACCGGCGGGCACTGGCACGGTGACGATCGGCGTGCGCACCCGATCCAGCGGCACGTGGTAGGTGATCTCCGAAATGCGCAGTCCGCCCGCGTATTCCGGAATCCGATCGGCGGTGATGCCCGTGGTGAAGGACAGCAGCGCCCAGTGCCCGGCGGTACCGTCCGCACCCGCGAGCGACGCCCGGGCGCGGGCCAGATACTCCGCGACCGGCTCCCCGTTCTCCGGGCCGAGCCGATCGGTGGCGATGACCGCGGGCCGCGGCGGAACAGCCACCCCGAGGCCGTAGACGAAGGCGGCGAAAGCCGCTGCGGCGGTGGCGATCGCGAGCCGCCGCCGATCGCCGGTCCGCACTAGTGCGCGCGGAGCACGTCCAGCGCGTGCTCGAGGTCGGCGGGGTACTCGCTGGTGATCTCGATCCAGCGGCCGTCGGCCGGATGGTTGAACCCGAGCTGGCGCGCGTGCAGCCACTGCCGCTCCAGTCCGAGCCGCTCGGCCAGGCGCGGGTCCGCGCCGTAGGTGAGATCGCCGCAGCAGGGATGGCGCACCGCGGAGAAGTGCACCCGAATCTGGTGTGTGCGACCGGTTTCCAGGTGAATGTCGAGCAGGCTCGCCGCCTGGAACGCTTCCACGGTGTCGTAGTGCGTGACGCTCGGGCGGCCGTCCGCGGTGACCGCGAACTTCCAGTCGTTGCCGCGCGCGCGGCCGATGGGCGCGTCGATGGTGCCGCTGCTGGGATCCGGATGACCCTGCACCAACGCGTGATAGCGCTTGTCCACGGTGCGCTGTTTGAAGGCGCGCTTGAGCACGGTGTAGGCGTGCTCGGACTGTGCCACCACCATGACCCCGGAGGTGCCCACGTCCAGCCGGTGCACGATGCCCTGGCGCTCGTGCGCGCCGGAGGTGGAGATGCGGTAGCCCATGGCGGCCAGCCCGCCCACCACCGTGGGCCCGCTCCAGCCGACGCCGGTGTGCGCGGCCACGCCCACCGGCTTGTCCACGGCCACGATGTCGTCGTCGGCGTAGAGGATCCGCATCCCGTCCACCGGGGTGGCCTCGACCACGAGTTCGCGCTTGGGCTCGGGGAATTCGACCTCGAGCCAGGAGCCCGCGTTGAGCCGGTCGGACTTGCCCGCCGCCACCCCGTCCAGCTGCACCGAGCCGTCCTCGGCCATGGCGGCCACGGCCGTGCGCGACAGGCCGAGCAACCGGGACAGGCCGGCGTCGACACGCATGCCGTCCAGGCCGTCGGGCACCGGCATACTGCGGGTTTCTCTCATGCGGTCTCGTCCTCCTTCTCGTCCTCGGCGCGCTGCATACGGGTCCCGTCGGGTTCGAAGCCGAACAGCGTCAGGGTGACCAGCAGGATCGCGCCGCAGACAATGGCCGAATCGGCCACGTTGAATACCGGCCACCAGCCCACGGCCATGAAATCCACCACGTGCCCCTGCAGCGGGCCGGGTGCGCGGAACAGCCGGTCGACCAGGTTGCCCAGCGCGCCGCCCAGCACCATGCCCAGGCCGATGGCCCACGGCAGCGAGCGCAGCGTACTGCCGATGCGGATCACGCCTATCACGACGGCGGTGGCGATCAGGGTCAGCAGCCAGGTCATGCCCGTGCCGCCCATGGAGAAGGCCGCGCCGGGGTTGCGGACCAGGGACAGGCGAACGGTCTTGCCGATCAGGTACACCGGTTCGCCGGGCGTGAGCTGGGCAACCATGATGATCTTGGTGAGCAGGTCCAGGCCGAGCAGCACGGCCGCCAGGGCGAGCACGGTGCGCAGGCGCTTGGGCCGGGCGGGGACGTCGTCGGCGGGCTCGGCCGCGGTGTCCGTCGCGGACTCGGCCGCGGTCTCCGTGGCGGACTCGGCCGCCGGGTCCGCGCCGGTGTCGGCGGCGGCGTCGCCGGTCGTCTCGGCCGTGATGTCCGGGCCGGTGGCCTCGGTCTTCTCCGGGCTCGCCGCCCGTGTGCCGGAACCGGAATCCTTCGCGAGCGACGCGGGCTCGGCCGCGGTCTCCGCGGCGGCCGGAGCGCGGTCCGCGGCGGCGCCGGCGGGCGTGCTGTCGCCGGGCGACTCGTCTGGTTCGTCTGCGCCGGATTCGCGCGGCCGGTCGGTACTCACGGTTGACATCATTCCCTATGGCAATTGCCTGCCCCGCGCTCGGCGTGCGAACGGGCCGTTCGGTACGCGCTGCGAGGGGTGCGAAGGCGGCGGCGCCCGGGCGCGCTCGCATCCCAGCTGATTTTCAGGAAGTGGCCGTAACCTGTTCGACGTGACGGTGTTGTCTTCATCCCCCAGCTCGGCGCCTGCCACCGCACGCTGTTCCGGCCCCGCGGGCCGAACGCGCCCGGGTCATCGGAATCCTCGACCGAGTGTGCTGCTCATGGTCCTCGCCGTCACCTTCTCCGCGCTGAGCGCCGGGTGCAGCGCGGGCTCGGAGACCACGACCGAGAACGAGGGCGTCGAACCCGTCGTCGGCATCGGCAAGGAAGTGACCATGCCCATCGCCGCGGTGACCACCACCGTGGTCGAGCCGGGCGCCGAACCGCGAGCCCGGCTGCGGCCCGGGGTCGAGGCGGGCACCACCCAGCAGGTCACCCTGCGCACCGATCACCACATCGAACAGCAGATCAATTCCCAGGCGGTGCGGGACTTCTCGCCGCCCGGGGTGACCATCCCCTTCACCGCCGAGGCCGGCAGCGACGGCGTCGAACTGACCCTGGGCAGCGTCACCTCCCCCGATCCCGCCCTGGCCAAGGCGCTGCTCGCCGCCGACGGCTCGCGCGCGGGCTTCGACATCAGCGACGCGGGCGCGATCACCGCGCTGCGCATGGCGCCCAAGCCCGCGACCTCCGACGCCGCGCGCGCCGCCCTGGAGCAGGCGTTCTATCAGGCCGTGTACCAGTCGATCGCGTTCCCGGACGAGCCGGTCGGCGAGGGCGCGGTGTGGACCGTGCGCCAGCAGGTCTCGGGCAGCGTGCCCCTGGAGCAGGTCACCACCGCGACGCTCACCCACCGCGACGGCAATCTGCTGACCATCTCCCTCGACGTCACCCAGACCCCCAAATCCACGGTGTGGCACCTGCCCAACGAGGCCGGGCAGCTGGAGATCATGGACTACCTCATGCACGGCAACGGCGTGATCACCGTCGATCTCGGTCTGCCGCTGCCGGTGTCGGGCTCGGTCGAAGTGGGCGGCAACCAGACCTACCGCGACCCGCAGAGCAATGTGACGCTGCGCCAGGTGCTTCGGACGCAGGTGCAGTGGGGCGCGTGAGGGGCACCGGAACGACCGCATCCGTGATCCCGGGCGCGCGCACCGCATTCGTGGCGCTGACCGGGGTGCTGGCGCTGACCCTGGCGGCCTGCGGCAAGGACGACACCGCCCCGGCCCTGCCGCCGCTGGGGCCCGCGGTGGCGCCGCCCACGGTGCGGGCCGAGGGCCCGGTTCCCGATTCACCCGCACTGCGCGCCGCGATCCTGGACGCGCAGGCGCTGCCCGACGGGTATGCGGCCCTGCCGGATCCGGCCGCGGGCAGCACCGCCGGCTCGGGTTCGAGCACCGACCCGGCGCAGTGCGCGAAGGTGCTGGCCCCCGTCGCACAACAGGCCCCCGACGCGGCCGCGCGAGCGACCGCCACCTTCGGCGGCCTGGATTTCGCGAGCATCGACATCGACGCCGCCGCCTACGCCGGAGACGGTGCGGCCCGGGCCTTCACAGCGGTGCAGACCCTGCTGCGCGACTGCGGCAGCTACTCCGGCACCGATGCCGCCGACCCGTCCGCCACCATCGAGTTCCGCGTCGGCAGCCTCGAGCAGCCGGCCGCCGGCGATGCCGCCACCGCCTACCGCGTGGTCACCACGAGCCAGGGCTTCACCCTCTACTCCGCGGTGAGCCTGGCCCTGGTCGGCTCGACCGTGGTGCAGATCGCCATGTCCGGCGCGAAAGAGCCGGACGCACAACAGCTCAGCGCCCTCACCGTCGCCCAGGTCCGGAAACTCCGCGGCGAGTCGGGGCCGTAGGCGCACCGCGCCCCGCGCCTCACGCACCGCGCCTCACGCACCGCGCCTCACGCACCGCGCCTCACGCACCGCGCCTCACGCACCGCGCCTCACGCACCGCGCCTCACGCACCGCGCCCCGCTCCTCGAGGAGCGGGGCGCGGTTTCCGTGCTACTGCCAGCCCTTCACATTGATCGGCCCGGGACTCCACATGCCCGAACGGGATTCGGGGGTGATCGCCGGGCGCGCCGGGGTCGCCGTGTCGTCGATGCGGATGAACCGCTGCAGCTCGCCCCAGTCGCTGCGCCACGCCTTGTTCAGGTAGGTGGACTGGGTCTGGGCGCGCAGCAGCATATGGCTCCAGCCCAGCGGACCACCACCGGCGTGACCCTGCCAGGTGTTGGTGTCCTTGGCCCCGCCGCGATCGGGCAGGATCCGGTACTCCGGCGTCTCGGCGATGCCGAACCGGTGATCGAAGGGCCGCTGGCACGGGAACTGCAGTCCCACCGCCCAATCCAGCAGCACCGGCGCGGTCGAGCCGACGACGTCCTGCAGCGTGCGGGTCTCCGGCATCCGCGGCGGGGTGAGCGCCACCCACTGCTTGCCGTCGCGGCTGGTGTCGGTGGCCAGCACCCGGATCACCGTGGCCTCGGCCGGGATGTCGGTGAACGGCACCCGCAGGTTGCGCCACGTCGGCACCGGGCCGACGTCGATCGGCGTCACCCGCCCCAGCGCCCGCGGCTCATCACCGGAATCGGCCGTGCCGTACTCGATCTCGACGCTCTGCCCGGCGGTGGCGACGCCGTCCTTGTCGAAGGAGCGAATGCGCCCGGCCGCCGACAGCGCGATCAGCCCGGTCCGGTCGGCGACCGCGGGCAGGCGGTACCAGCCCGTGGTGAGCGAGGCGGTCGCCTCCTCGGTGCCGAAGGTCCCCAGCACCGGCGTGGTGGCCGGGTTCAGGCCGAACGGCAGTGCGGCCGTTGTCGTTCCGGCGACCTCGTCGGCCTCCTCGGTGACCGCGGTGGTGATGGCGCTGGAGTCCACCTCGTCGTCGGCGGTCAGATCCGTTGCCACGCCGCCCGGTACGAAGCCCGTGGCGTCGGCCCCGAAGGCGGCGAAGGCATCCCCGGTCACCGGGGTCAGCATGCCCCGGTTCGGATCGGTCTCCACCAGCACCTCGTGCCCGAGCCCGCAGGCGTTGCCGGTCAGTGCGCCGACGTTCGACTTGGCCAGCGAGAACGCCGGATACTGCGCCACCGCGCCCTTGGCCATGGAGGCGATCTCGAACAGCACCATGAACGCGGCGATGATCGTGAGCGGCGGCAGCGCCACCACCCGCCAGGCCCGGCGCGAAATCCGGTGCGGGCCCACCGGTTCCGGCGCTCGCACATGGAACCATCCGGCCAGCGCGAGCAGCGCCAGCGCGGCCAGCAGGAAGAGCTTGTTCAGCCCGAGCCCGGCCAGCACCACCGGCTTGTCGTTCCACGGGATCCCGTGATTGGACACGTACCAGTAGCCGTTGATGCTGGAGAAGGTGATGGCCATGACGAAGGCCAGCACGGCGGCGAACAGCGCCCGGTTGCGCGGCGAGCGCATGACGCGCGGCCCGACCGCCACGGCGGCGAGAACCGCTACCGCACCGGCCAATCCGGCGTAGACGCCGTTGTGATGGGTCCATTTGGTGGGTGTCGTGGCCATCAGCAGCATGACCCCGACGCAGGTGCCCAGCAGCCGCCGGGCCGGGCCGGCCGCGGTGAACGGAATCCGCCCGCCCTTGCGCAAAAGCACCACGGCGCAGGCGATCAGGCCCGCCCACAGCATGAACATGCCGAACTTGCGCGCCACCGAACCATCGATGGTGGGCATGAAAAGGTACTGGTAGCGCAGATATTCGTTGTACCACTGCACGTACGGCTCGGCGAGCTCGTGCACCCGCTGCATCTCGAACATGGCGGCGAGCGGCTGATCGGCGAAGGCCACCGCCAGCACCACCACGCCCGCCGCGGCCACCGGCGCGAGCAGGGCGAGATAGCCGACCCCGCGCGCCCGCAGGATCGCGAACAAACCCGCGTCCGGCGCGACCGGTGCGCTCATGGCCTGCGCGCGGGCGTCGACCGCCCGCCACAGCGGCCGAATTCCGGCCAGCAGCGGCGCGATACAGATGATGCCGGAGGGCCCGGCGGTGACGGTGAACGCGCCGATGAGCCCGGCGATCGCGTACGGCAGCACCCGGCGGGTGGCGATGGCGCGCTCGACCGACACCCAGGTCAGCAGGACGCCCAGCGCCTCGATCGGCTCGGGCCGCAGGCCGTTGTTGTACGGCATCCACACCGCGAGGAAGCCCAGGGCGCCGGTCCACACCGCCACCCGGTCGAAGCGCACGCGCGCACCCAGGCGCGGAATCACCTCGCGGCTGATGACCAGCCAGGTCACGATGCCCGCGAGCAGGGCGGGCAGGCGCATCCACGGGCTGGCCGTCGAGAGCTGCGCCATCTGGCCCAGCAGGTCGTAATACGGTGTGCCGACCGGGTTCTCGGGCACGCCGAAGTACCGGAAGTAGTTGGCCATGTAACCGGCGACGATGGACGTGCGGCCCATGCCGAACTGGTAGCCGTCATCGGAGGTGGTCGCGCCGATGAAGTGCCACAGCACGAGAACGCCGATGACCACGCCGTCGACCGGTTTGACGGTCCACCAGTGCTGCGGCAGGAAGCGGCGCTGACGTCGCCCGTCGCGGCCGTCGAGCCGGTACAGCGCGAAGAGCGCGAGCACGGTGCCCAGGATCGCGGTCCAGATGGCGATTCGCTTGAGCAGTCCCGGATGTGAGGAGAAGCGGCTGTCCAGCTGCGAGATCACCTCGGCGCCCGCGGGCGTGGTCAGATCGCTGTAGATCCCGACCACCTGCGGCCGGTAATCACCGTTCAGGGTGATCGGGGTCAGGGTGGATCCGGTGAGGGTGGCGACCGAACTCGTCATCCCCGAGCGCACGGTGAGCGCGCAGTCGGCGGGCAGTTCGGTCATGGGCACGCTGAGCAGCGTCTGATTCTGCAGTACCGCTTCGAGTTTGCCGGGAGTGGTCGCACCGTCGGCGGCAACCTTCGGCGCGGTCACCCGCGCGACGAAGCCGTAGCGCTCGAGATCGGGGGCGCCGTCCGGCGCGGTAGCCACCACTGTGCCGCCGGTCGCGGCGAGCTGGTTCACCGCCGCGCACGGCACGGTCACGTCGAAGGTCAGCGGCGCGTAGGAGACCAGCGGGGCCTCCACGCTGCGGGCGGAGTCGCCCTGCGGCCAGGACAGCGTCGCGGAGTCCACGGTGATCGGCAGCAGCGGCACCGCCACCGCGGCCAATACAGCGATCAGGCCCGCGATCAGAGCGAGCGGTCGTTCCCATCCAGTTCGAGCCGCGGCCACGTTCTCGGGCCCGGCTCGCCCGGCGGAATCACGCCCCGCCTTCTCCATCACGTCCGTCACGATCGCCGATAGTAGGGGGGAACCCTGGCAACGCGCGCCCCGGTCACGGTCGGGTCCCGCTGACCAGGTCAAATGTTCAACAGTCGTGACGCGGGCCGGTTCCGGCGGTGCGCATGGCCGGGGTCACCCCCGCACGCGAACGGGCCCGCCGCTCCGCGGGAGCGACGGGCCCGTCTCGGCCTCACGCGTGGATCAGGCGCAGGCCGGGGAGGTCTGATTGACCAGCGACAGCGCGTTGCAGATCCACTCCTTCTGCACCTTCCACTTGCCGTTCTCGGCGACGAAGGGCACGACGGCCGGGTTCGGCGCGCCGCCGTTGATGGAGAACTGGCCGTCGGCGGTGAGGGTGCCGTTGCCGAGATCGGTCACGCCGGTGACCTCGACCTTGGCGTTGTTCTGCTGGTAGGCGTCACTCAGGCGCTGCGGCAGGGTGGGGTCGGCGTCGACACCCTGCATCATGTCCAGCTTCTCTTCGTTCGGGACGCTCGGATCCAGGGCCTTCTGCAGCTGCGCGTTGAGTTCCGCCACGGTCGGGGCCGGCGGGAAGTTCTGAGACGCTGCGGTGGTCGTGGCGGTGGTGGTCTTGACGGGCTTGACCTCCTTGTCACCACTGCCGCAGGCGGAGAGCCCGAGGGTGGCCACCACGGCCAGGGCGGCGATCGCGATACGTCCAGTCTTCTGAAGCTTCAACTGCTCGTCCTTTGCGTTCGAGTAGGTCCGTTGGACTACGTGCAGCGCACCCGACCGGCGACGCTGCCCGACGGCCAGGCTACACACGCCGAGGGTGAACACCCGCCTCCGCGGCGGGCGTCGCGACACTTTCAGTCCGAATCCTCACGAATCACTTATTGATCCGAAAGTCCTGCATTGTCCGAGTTCAGCGCAGGCTGCCGAGCGGATCGGCCTTGGCGAGCAGGGGGTCCGCGACGGCGAACGTGTGTGCCGGTCCCGGGCCGCTGCTGCGGGTCTCGAAGCGCACCGTCACCACCCCGTGCCCCGCGCCCTGCACCCACCCGTGCCCGAACTCCGGATGCTCGACATCGAGCCCCGGATAGAAGGACTGCGTCAGATACGAGCGCGCCACCGGCGCGGCCACCGGCTCCGGCGCGGGGATCGCCGCCGCGGGCTCGTCGGACACCTCGTCCAGGACCACCACCCGGTCCAGCTCCGGGAACAGCGACTCCTGCCGGATCTCGGACAACCCCGCGAAACCCACCCCCACCAAGCGAATCGGGCCCAACTGCACCGGATCGATGGCCGCGCGCTGGGCCGCCGCGGTGAGCGTCGCCAGATCCTCGGTGGCGTACGGCAGCGTCGAGGACCGCGTCACGATGCTCATGTCGGCGCGTTTGAGTTTGAGCACCACCGTGCGCGCGGCCCGCCCGTCGGCGCCGAGCCTGCGGTGCGCCGACACCGCCATCGCCTCGATGGCCGGGCGCAATTGAGCGAGGCTGACGATGTCGGTCTCGTAGGTGGTCTCGGCGCTGATCTGTTTGGCTTCGGCCCGCTCGGCCACCGGCCGGTCGTCGATGCCGCGCGCGAGCCGGTGCAGCGTCGGCCCGATCCCGGTGCCCAGGATCGAGGCCACCTCCGATTCGGGCAGGGCGGCCAGCGCACCCACGGTCTCGATTCCCAGGGTGCGCAAACGGCTTTCGGCCACCGGGCCGATCCCCCACAGCCTGCGCACCGGCAGCGCCGCCAGGAACCCCTGCTGTTCGGCGGGCGAGATGACCCGCACCCCATCGGGTTTGGCCATGTCGGAGGCGATCTTGGCGAGCTGCTTGCTGCTGCCCGCGCCCACCGAGGCCACCAGGCCGGTGCGCGCGAGCACCAGCGCGCGCAGCTCCTCGCAGAATTCGAGCACCTCCCCGGGGGTGGCGCCCGCCAATTCCGCGGGCTCGCCGAACGCCTCGTCGAACGAGAGCCGCTCCAGCACCGGGATCCGGGCGCGCATGGTCTCGAACACCTGCGAGCTGAGTTCGGCATACACCGCGCCGCGCGGCGGCACCACCACCCCGTTCACCCCGACCAGCCGCCGCGCCTGATGCATGGGCATGGCCGAGCGCGCACCGAACACCCGCGCCTCGTAGCTGGCCCCCGCCACGACCCCGCGCCCGCCCATGCCGCCCACCAGAACCGGGCGGCCGCGCAGGGTCGGGCGGGTGAGCTGCTCGACCGAGGCGAAGAACGCGTCCATATCCATGTGCAGCACCCAGCGCCGGGCCGGGCGGTGAGCTGGGAGCCCGCCGGGAGTCTGCTGCGAAATCGCGCGTGCGGGCGGCGCGTCCGCCGCCACCCCGCCGGACCCCGGAAGAACACTGTGACCAGTATCGATGGGGTCGGCGGCGGGAGTCACAGCCCGCAATCTACGCGCGGCTACCGACAGGTCCGTACGCGCAGGTGTGTGATGATCGGACCATGACGATTCGCAAGGCCGTGATTCCCGCCGCGGGCATCGGCTCGCGCCTGCTGCCGCTGACCAAGGCGATTCCCAAGGAGATGCTCCCGGTCGGCGACAAGCCGGTCATCGAGCACACCGTGCGCGAACTGGTGGCCTCGGGCATCACCGACATCACGATTGTGGTGAGCAGCGGAAAGTCATTGATCCAGGATCACTTCCGCCCGAACCCGCAATTGGTGGCCCAGCTGCGCGCCGACGGCAAGGCCGCCTACGCCGACGCCGTGGAGGAGGTCGGCAACCTCAGCCGCCTGGGCCACATCACCTACCTGGATCAGCACGGCCCGTACGGCAACGGCACCCCCGTGCTCAACGCGGCGCGCACCCTGGGCGACGAACCCATGCTGGTGCTGTGGCCCGACGACGTCTTCGTCGCCGAGGTGCCGCGCGCCCAGCAGCTCATCGACGCCTACGAGAAGACCGGCGCGCCGGTGCTGGCGCTGATGCCGATGGACCCCTCCGAATCCCAGCGCTACGGCGTGCCGGTGGTGGAGGAGGACGGCGAAGCCGGGCTCATGCGCATCAGCGGCCTGAAGGAGAAGCCCAAGCCCGCCGACGCCCCCTCGAGCTTCGCGGCCATCGGCGGCTACGTGGTCACCCCGGGCATCATCGCGGAACTGCGCCGCCAGGTTGACAATTGGTACACCCACGGCACCGGTGAGGTCTATCTCACCGACGCCATCAACATCTTCGCCGCCGAGAATCCGGTGTACGGCCAGGTGATTCGCGGTAAGTGGTACGACACCGGCAACCCGGCGGACTATCTGGTGGCCCAATTCGCCTCGGCGCTGACCCATCCCGATTACGGCCCGCTGCTGCGCCAGCTCGTCGAGGAATAGAAAACCCCTGATCGGCAACGCTTTCGGCGCAAGTGCGTCAGTGGTTCGCATACACGCCGAAACGAAATCCGTCGAAACCCGAAACATCGGGGCGGCTACAGCGATGTAACCGGACGGAAACGTTGGCCGATTAGAGGGGATTGGTGTCTTGCGCGCAGTGGGCAGGCGAGTCGTGGCGTTCGCGGTAACGGTCGGGTCCCTGGTCGGCGCACTCACCGCCGGTGCGGTGCCGGCGGTGGCGACACCGCGCACCGCCGACCCCATCACGAGCACGGCGCGGCTGCTGGCCACCCCGGTGTCCGAGAACGGCTCGTCCATCACCGCTTTCGAGATACGCGACGCCCGCAATCTGGTGCTGCACGTGCGCTCGGCCGCCATGGACGAGGTGTTCACCGTCGAGGTCCAGCGGCCCGCCGACGCCTCGGTCCCCCGCCCGGCGCTGTACATGCTCAACGGCGCCGGCGGTGGCCAGGACACCGCGACCTGGAAGCGCAACACCGATTCCCCGGAGTTCTTCGCGGACAAGAACGTCAACGTGGTCATGCCCATCGGCGGCGCGTTCAGCTACTACACCGATTGGCGCGCGGCGGATCCGTACCTGGGCGTCAACAAGTGGAAGACCTTCCTGACCGAGGAGCTGCCCCCGATCGTCGACGGCGCGCTGGGCACCAACGGCGTGCGCGGCATCATCGGCATGTCCATGTCGGGAACCTCGGTGCTGCAGTTGCCGATCGCCAAGCCCGGCCTGTACAAGGCGGTGGCCGCGTACAGCGGGTGCGCGCAGATCAGCGATCCCATCGGGCGCAGGTTCGCCGAGCTGGTCGTCACCATCGGCGGCGGCAATCCGGTGAACATGTACGGCCCCGAAGGCGATCCGCTGTGGGCCGCCAATGATCCCTACCTGCACGCGGAGGCGCTGCGCGGGCTCGAGCTCTACGTCTCGAACGGCAGCGGCCTGCCCGGCAGGCACGACAACATCGCCGACGTCCGCAGCCTCGGCCCGTTCGACGGCGGATTGGCGCGCCAGTTGCTGGTCGGCGGCATCCTGGAGGCGGCCAGCGACTGGTGCGCCCGCAATCTCGAGACCAAGCTGGACGAGCTGGGCATTCCGGCGACCTTCGAGATCAGTCAGCCCGGAACACACTCCTGGGGTTACTGGGAAGACGCGCTGCGCGATTCGTGGCCGGTCCTGGCCAAGGGCCTGAATCTGCCTGCCTGAGCAGGGTTTTCCCATCGCGCCCGATGAATCATCGCGCGGCCCGGCGCTGTTCACGGCCGTGACGCCCCGGACCCGCCTGCTCGGTGGGCGCTGCCGAACCTGTCGCATCGGCGCGGTGCGCACCGGTCGTCGTTACTCGTCCGCGCGGTTGTACCGGGCCAGGTAGTCCGCCAGGCGCGCGATATCCGCGTCGTCCCAGTCGTGGAAGCGCTCGGTGAAGGCCGCGGTGCGACTGCGGGCGGCCGCGCGGGCGACGCGGCGGCCCTCGGCGGTGGCGTGCAGCATGTGGTTGCGGCGATTGGCCGGGTCCACCTCGCGGGTGAGATAGCCCAGGCGCTCGAGGGCCCCGACCTGCCGGCTCATGGTGGATTTGTCGAGGTGGAAGTGCCCGGCGAGTTCGGTGGACAGGCACCCCTCGCGTTCGATGACCAGGTCGAGAATGCTCGACGCCACCAGCGACAACTCCGGATGCAGTTCGGCCGCCCGGCCCCGGGCCCGGCGGGCGAAGGCGGTGAGTTCGCGCCCGATCGCCTCGATCGCGGCGGACCGGTCGCCGGACCGCGGAAATACAGCCTCGGTATCCATGGTTGTAGACTACAACCACGCATAGTTGTATTTACCAACCATTGGAGTGACACATGGCCTCGCCGCAGATTCGGCACGTCGCCCTGCACCTGCTGACCCCGCTGCTGATGTGCCTGGGCATGGGCCTGGCCTATCTCGGCGCGTTCCACCAGCCCGAGCCCAATCAGCTGGCGGTCGCCGTGGTCGGCGACTCCCCGCAGGTCAAGGTGCTGGCCCAGACCCTGAAGGACACCGGCGGTCACGCCCTGGACGTCATCACCGTCCCCGGACGCGACGCGGCCGTCACCCAGCTGCGCGATCGCGAGATCGCCGGCGCCTACGTGCCCGACGACCGGCATCCCGAACTCCTGGTCGCCACCGCGGGTTCGGACACCACCGCCATGGCCGTGGAGGCGGTGTTCGGCCAGGTCTCCGGCAAACAGGGCGTGCCGCTCACGGTCACCGACGTGGCCGTGCCCGCGCCCGGCGATCCGACCGCGCAGGGCATCTTCTTCCTGCTGGTCGCCCTGAGCATCGGCTCCTACGGCAGCGTGGCGGCCATCGGCGCGGCCGGGGCGGGACTGTCCATGCGGGTGCGCGCGGCGTTCGGACTGGCCGCCTCGCTCGCGGTGAGTCTGATCGGACTGGCCATCGCCGGGCCGGTCTTCCACGTCGTCGACCACGACTTCGGCGCGATCTGGGCCATGTCCTGGCTCTACTCGGCGGGCATCCTGGCCGTGGGCATCGGCCTGCACACCTTCCTGAAGCGCTGGACCACGCTGGTCATGATGGTCCTGTTCGTCATGCTGAACTTCACCACGTCCGGTGGCGTCTACGGACCCGCGCTGCAGAACGACTTCTTCGGCGCGCTGCACGGCTTCTGGAACGGCGCGGGTTTCGTGGAGGGCGCGCGCAGCCTGCTCTACTTCGACGGCGTCGGCTTCGCCGGGCGACTGGGCAGCCTGTTCGCCTGGTTCGCCGCCGGCGCGGTGCTCATGATCGCGGCCGCGGCGGCCGAGCGGCGCGCGGGCTCGAACCCGCCTGTCGCACAGCCCGATTCGACCTCGGCGCGTGAGCACGAGGCAGCCGAGGAGGAGATGGAGGAGACGGTCGCGGTCTGACCGCGACCCCCGGGTCAGCGGGTATCGAGCTGCGACAGGGCGGCCCGGATGCCCGCCCGCACGGTCTCCTCGTCGGCCAGGCCGCCGCTGACCGCCACCCCGTCCCGGGCCAGCAGCAGGGCGCGCGCCGCCCGGTCCGGATTCTCGTGACCGGCGGCGCGCAACTGTTCGGCCATGAGTTCCCGGAACCAGTCCCGGTAGTCGTCGACCACCGCGCGCACCGGATGCGCGGGATCGGCGAACTCCACCGCCGCGTTGAGAAACGGGCAGCCGCGGAATCCGGGCCCGCAGCTGATCGCGCCCAACTGCTCGAAGACGGCTTCGATGTTGGCCACACCCGCGCCCGGCAGCTGCGCCAGAGCGGTGCGCTGCCGGTCGTATTCGCGGGTCAGATAGGCCACGACCAGGTCGTCCTTGGTCTTGAAATGCCGATAGAAGGTGGCCTTGGCGATGCCGGCCTCGGCGATGATCCGATCGATGCCCACGGTGTGGATGCCCTCGGCGTAGAAGAGCCGGGTGGCCGTATCCAGGAGGCGTTCGCGGGCTGCGCTCATGGTCTTGACGATAGCAGACAGATCTGTCTACTCTGGGGAAGCACCTGAACAGACAAGTCTGTCTACTTGGAGGAATCATGGCCCCCATCTACACCGCCGTCGCCACCTCGATCGGCCGCGACGGCCGCTCGTTCACCGACGACGGCATCCTGGATCTGACCCTCGCGCGGCAGCAGGCGCTCGGCGGTGACGGCGCGGGCACCAACCCCGAACAGCTCTTCGCCGCGGGCTACTCGGCCTGCTTCGCCAGCGCGCTGGGACTGGTCGCCAAGCGCATGAAGCTCGAGGCGGACGACGCCTCGGTCACCGCCGAGGTCGGCCTCAACGCCCTCGAGGGCGGGCGCTTCGGACTCTCGGTCGTGCTGCGCGTGGAACTGCCCGAGCACCTGCACAACGAGCAGGGGCGGGCGCTGATCGAGGCCACCCACCAGGTGTGCCCGTACTCCAACGCCACCCGCGGCAACATCCCCGTGGAACTGGTGATCGAGTAGTCCGGAAACGCTGCCGGACAGCCGGACTCAGTAGAACCGGCGGATGTCGTAGATATCGAATTCCGAGAGTGGGGTCAGCCCCACCGGCACGCCGGGGCTGTGGGCGTTGAAGATGTGCCCGCCGCCGGCGTAGATGCCCACGTGGGAGGCATCGCCGTTGAGAATGACGACGTCACCGGTCTGCAGCGCGCCGAACGGGACCTCGAGCCCCACTTCGGCCTGCTGCCAGGTGGTGCGCGGCATATCGATGCCGACGCTGCGGAAGGCCCACTGCACCAGGCCGGAACAGTCCCAGGCGTCGGGGCCGACCCCGCCCCACAGGTAGGGCTTTCCGGTCTGGGTGTTGGCCAGGGCCAACGCGGCCATGGCGCGCGGGCTGGTGATGGGCAATTGCGCCGAGCCACTGGCGCTTCCGGAGGCCGACCCGCTGCCGCTGCCCGAGGACGAACCCGAGGCGGAGCCGGTGTCGGGATGCGCGACACCCGCGCAGAGGGCGCCCATGGAGAGCAGCGACAGGGCGGCGATGGACAGGGATCCGATCCGGCGGAGCAGTCTTCGTGTCATTGAACTCGCCCTTCAGCGGTACAACTCGCGACTACACGGAACCTGCAATAGCTATCTATTAGCTGTTTATCCCATGAGTCACATGCTTCACAAGAAGACCAATCCCGGCGTGTCCGGAGATGAACTTCACCTTGCAATAGGCGCTCGAATGTGGTAGCCGCTGTCTGATAACGAGAGGATTGCTACGCGCTTGCCTTTGCGCCGCGACACCCGTCGCGGGCCGGTGCCGGGGCGGAAAACGCCGGGCGGGGCGGAGCCCGAAGGCCCCGCCCCGCCCGGTGACACGCGTCAGTTCTTGCTGACCGCCGCCCGCACGCCACCGGCGATATCGGCCGCGTCCGCGCCCGCATCACCGAAAGTCAGTGCGGTGGCCAGGATTTCACCCGCGATCAGATCGCGGTGGGTCTGCGCCCAGGACAACCGCTCGGCAGGTACCTCGAGCACCACCGAGATCCGGTCCGAGACGTCCAGGCCCTGCGATTTGCGGGTCTCCTGCAGATCGCGGATGAGGTCGCGGGCCCAGCCCTCGGCCTCGAGTTCCTCGGTGACCACCGAGTTGAGCACCACCAGACCGGCGTTGCCGGGCAGCGCGGCGGTGGAATCGGGCTCGGCCGCCACCAGGCGCTGGGTGTACTCCTCGGGCAGCAGGGCGATACCCGCGGCGGTGACCACGCCGTCGGCCGATTCGCTCCACTCCCCCGCCTTGACCGCCTTGATGACCGTCTGCACCTGCTTGCCCAGGCGCGGGCCCGCGGCGCGGGCGTTGACGACCAGTTCGAAGCGGCCGTGCGCGGCCACATCGGTGGTGAGGTCGACCTTCTTGACGTTGACCTCGTCGGCGATGAGCTCGGCGAAGGGCCGCAGGCGTTCGGCGTCCTCGGCGGCCACGGTGACCTCCGACAGTGGCAGCCGCACCCGCAGGTTCTGCGCCTTGCGCTGGCCGAGCACGGTGGAACAGACCACGCGCACCTCGTCCATGGCCGCGACCAGCTCCGGATCGCCGGGCAGTTCGGCCGCGCTCGGCCAATCGGTCAGGTGCACCGAGCGGCCGCCGGTCAGACCGCGCCAGATGACCTCGGTGATGAGCGGCAGCAGCGGCGCGGCCAGCCGGGTCACCACCTCCAGCACGGTGTGCAGGGTGTCGATGGCGTCGCGGTCCTCTTCCCAGAAGCGCGAACGCGACCGGCGCACATACCAATTGGTGAGCGCGTCGGCGAACGACCGCAATTCCTCGGCGGCGGTGGCGATGTCGAACACCTCGAGCGCGTCGGTCATGATGTCGCGGGTCGCGGCCAGCTTGGCCAGGATGTAGCGATCGAGCACATGGGCCGAGTCGGTGCGCCAGGTCCCGGGCTCGGACGCGTAGAGGCCCAGGAAGGTCCAGGCGTTCCACAGCGGCCGCAGCGCATGGCTGACGCCCTCGCGGATGCCGCGCTCGGTGACGATGAGGTTGCCGCCGCGCAGGATCGGCGAGGCCATCAGGAACCAGCGCATGGCGTCGGCCCCGTCGCGGTCGAAGACCTCGTTCACGTCCGGGTAGTTGCCCTTGGACTTGGACATCTTGAGGCCGTCGTCGCCCAGCACGATGCCGTGCGCGACAACCGATTTGAACGCGGGCCGATCGAAGAGCGCGGTCGAGAGCACGTGCAGGTTGTAGAACCAGCCCTTGGTCTGGCCGTTGTACTCGACGATGAAGTCGCCGGGGCTGTGCGCGGCCTTGTCGGCGCCGTTCCCCTCGAACCACTCCTTGTTCTCGAAGGGGTAGTGCACCTGCGCGTACGGCATGGACCCGGACTCGAACCAGCAGTCGAGCACCTCGGGCACCCGGCGCATCATCGACTTCCCGGTCGGGTCATCGGGATTCGGGCGCACCAGTTCGTCGATGCCGGGGCGGTGCAGATCCTGCGGGCGCACCCCGAAGTCGCGTTCGAGCGCGTCCAGCGAGCCGTACACGTCGACCCGCGGGTAGGCCGGATCATCGGAGATCCACACCGGGATCGGCGCGCCCCAGAAGCGATTACGGCTGATGTTCCAGTCGCGCGCGTTCTCCAGCCACTTGCCGAACTGGCCGTCGCGCAGGTGCTCGGGCACCCAGGTGATCTCTTTGTTGAGTTCGAGCGCGCGGTCGCGGAACTTGGTGACCGCCACGAACCAGGACGGCACCGCCATGTAGATCAGCGGCTGGCCCGAGCGCCAGCTGTGCGGGTAGGAGTGCTCGATCGTCTCGTGCCGCAACAGCTTTCCGGCGGCCTTGAGGTCCTTGATGATGACCGGGTTGGCGTCGAACACCATCAGGCCCTGGTACGGCGGCACCATGGAGGTGAACTTGCCGCCCGCGTCCAGCGGCTGCACGATCTCGATGCCGTTGGCGGTGGCGACGTCCATGTCCTCCTCACCGAAGGCGGGCGCGAGATGCACGATGCCGGTGCCGGAGTCGGTGGTGACGTAGTCGGCCTCGAGGACCCGGTGCGCGTTCGGGTGCCCCAGGAAGAAGTCGAAGGGCGGGCGGTAGGTCAGCCCGGCCAGGGCCGCGCCCGCGTGCTCGGAGAGCACCTCGAAACCGTCGGCCTCCTCGCCGAATTCGCGCGCGTAGTGCGAAACCCGCTCGGCGGCGAGCACATAGCGCTTGCCGTCCTTCGCGCGCAGGTGCACGTAGGTGACGTCGGGATGCACCGCGATCGCGAGGTTGGAGGGCAGGGTCCACGGCGTGGTGGTCCAGATCAGCGCGTTCGCGCCGTCCAGGGCCGCGAGGGGATGCTCGGCCGGCACGTGCAGCGCCATGTCGACGGTGACGGCCGGATCCTGCCGCATGCGGTACGAATCATCCAGGCGCGCTTCCTGATTCGACAGCGGCGTCTGCTCGTACCAGCTGTAGGGCAGCACCCGGAAGCCCTGGTAGATCAGGCCCTTGTCGTACAGCGACTTGAAGGCCCAGAGCACCGACTCCATGAAGTCGAGGTCGAGGGTCTTGTAGTCGTTGTCGAAGTCGACCCAGCGGGCCTGACGGGTGACGTAGTTGCGCCACTCGCCGGTGTAGCGCAGCACCGAGGATTTGCACGCGGCATTGAATTCCGCGAGGCCCATGGCATCGATCTGTGATTTGTCCGTGATACCGAGCTGCTTCTCGGCTTCGATTTCCGCGGGCAATCCGTGGGTGTCCCAGCCGAAGCGGCGTTCGACCTTCTTACCGCGCATGGTCTGGAATCGTGGGATCAAATCCTTGACATAACCGGTCAGGAGATGGCCGTAATGCGGCAACCCGTTGGCGAAGGGGGGACCGTCGTAGAAGACGAATTCCTCTGCATCGGAACGGTTCTCGATGCTGGCACGGAAGGTGTCGTCGGCGGCCCAGTAGGCGAGCACGCGCTGTTCGAGCTCGGGGAAGGACACCGGGCCGGTGACCACGCCGAGGTCGGCGCGGGGGTAGGCGGTGCCGGTGGTGGGGTTCTCGCCGGACATCTCGGCGTCAGCTCCTCGTGCCAGTGGGTCCGGAGACCCGATGGGCACGGGGACGATGGCGACGCCCGGTGCGTCGTACCGCGGTACCACCCCGCTTGTCCGGCCGCACGCGGCCGAACCTCTCGTTGCGAGCTGTGACGGGCTCACCCGTTCGGTTCTACTGAGCGCGACCGCAGGTCACGCCGTTCTTCCGAAGGCTCCCCGGTGATAGCCGGATCGACGCCGTATGACTACTTCAGATCATAACCGCCCGGGTCCAGCGTTTATTCGCCGCACCCGCCGGGGCTAGTGCCTGGCATGGCGGCCGCCGGGGTTGGACTGCGAGTCGGAATCGTCCTCGCGCAGCGACAGCGCGCTCACCAGCAGCAGCACCGCGCCCAGGACGCAGACGATGATGCACCCCCACGCCCAGATCACCGATCCGGTGGTCAGCGCGGTCACCAGCAGGCCGAAGCCCACGGCGGCGAGGCCGAGCGTCACCACGAGCATTCACACCACCTCGCGTCCGAGTCGAAACGGTGGCGGCGCCACGCTGCCCGCCCCGCGACGGGGTGTCAGCGCGGCACCAATGGCCGTGGTTACGACTCTACTTGCCGCCCTTGAGGAGTGCGCCGTTCCCGGAAGCGCCTTCACCGAACTCGCCGCCGTCGACCGGCACCGCGGATCCACGGTTCTCCAGTTCTTCCAGCTGCGACTCGAGGTAGGACTTGAGACGCACCCGGTACTCGCGCTCGAACGTCTTGAGCTGCTCGATCCGGCTCTCCAGCACGCTGCGCTGCTGGGTGATGGTGGCCATGATCTCGGTGTGCTTGCGCTCGGCGTCGGCCTGCAGGGCGTCGGCCTTCTCCTTGGCCTGACGCAGCTGGTTGTCCGAACGGGTCTGCGCGTCGGACAGCATGGCCTCGGCCTTCTGCCGCGAATCCGCGATCATCGCCTCGGAGCGGGTGCGCGCGTCGCTGACCAGTCGCTCCGAGTTCGCTCTAGCGTTGGCGAGCAGCTGCTCGGCCTCGGTCTTGGCGTCGGAGGTGAGCCGATCGGCCATCTCCTGGGCCAGCGAAAGGACCTTGGCGGCCTGTAGATTGGCGTCCGCGCTGGGGGCCTCGGCCTTGACGGGCATGGGCGCCGGCGCGGGCATCGGGGCCGGCGGCGGCACGGGGGCGGCCTTGGGCGGCTCGGGGACGGGCGCCTGTTTCACGGCGTTGACCGGGCCCCGGTTCTTCTTGGCATCCGCCAGTTCCGCGTCCAGCTCGGCAACACGCTGGCGCAGATCGGCGTTTTCTTCGATGAGGCGTGAGAGCTCCTGCTCGACCAGATCGAGGAAGGCGTCGACTTCGTCCTCGTTGTAGCCGCGCTTCCCGATCGGTGGTTTGCTGAACGCGACGTTGTGCACATCGGCAGGGGTCAGCGGCATGGAACGATCCCTTCACGCTTCGTTGGAGATCTAGCGGTAGATCTGGGCAAGCATTCTTCTGGAAGACATTCTGTCACACCTGAGCTACCGACTGCCCGAGCGAGCCCGTGATCGACATCAAGATGAAGACGATGAAAAGCAGGACCATAATCGACAGATCGAGTCGAATTCCCCCAAGATTCACGGGAGGTATCAAACGCCTCAGAAGTTTCACCGGCGGATCCGTGATCGTGAAGATGACCTCTAGGACGATCACCACGAACCCGGTCGGTCGCCAGTCCCGCGCGAAGCTGCGAATGAACTCGACGATGACTCGGCTGATCAGCAGCAGCCAGAAGAGGAACAGCAGTAGGTTCAACACCTGGAACAGGGCCACATGCTCACTCTGCCTCAGAAACCCTGCGCTGCAAAATAAGACGGGGTGTGTTTTTTGCCTCCGCTTCGCTACGGCGGGGTTCGCGGCCCTGGAAGTCTCGTTCTTCCCTCCCTCCGCTCCTCCGCTTCGCTCCCCCGCTCCACTCAGTCCAGAACGAGACGGGCCGCGAACTGGCGGGAAAGGACCGGTGGGGTCGGGCCGGGTGGGGACGGCCGGACAAGGGGGCGGAAAACTCGGGGACGGCCCTTCGAGAGGGTTCGGAAAACTCGAGTAGGCATTTAGACAAGTCAGCCATAAGAGGCGATCTTGATCTTCGCGTGATCTTCGCGCGCTCTACGCCCGTGGGTGATCGCGGCGACGGCGACCGAATTCCTGCCGGGCGGGCAGCAGCGACTACTTCGCAAACCCCCGTTTACACGACCGCATTTTGTTGCGACCGTTTACTTTTGGTCGTCGCTGCCCGCGCCGGAGCTGCCACAACCGGTTACATCCGTTGTGGCAGCTTACTTCTGGTTGTAGAAACCGTTCTCCGCGATCCGCCGGCGTTCCTCGGCCGAGACGTCCACGTCCGCGGGCGAGAGCAGGAAGACCTTGGTGGCGACCTTGTCGAACGAACCCCGCAGTGCGAACGCCAATCCGGCCGCGAAGTCCACCAGGCGGCGGGCGTCGGAGTTGCTCATCTCGACCAGATCCATGATGACCGGGGTGCCGTCGCGGAAGCGCTCTCCGATGATGGCGGCCTCGGCGTAGGTGCGCGGGCGCAGCGTCGTGATCTTGGACATGGTGCCTCCGTCCTCGAAGATCGGCGAACGGCGCGGCGGCTGCTGTTCCAGCCGGCGCTCCTCCATCCGCAGCTCTTCCATGCGGCGCTCGGCCTCCGGGTCCACCGCGAGCGCGCCGCGGGTGGTGCCGCGCACCATCCCCGCGCCGCCCGCGCCACCGGCCATGGTCCGGGTCCGGGTGGACGGAGCGGTGTCGATGCGGGTGGGCCGGCGGGGCGCGTCGTAGCGGTCACGGTCGTCGGAGTAGTCGTCCGCGTATTCGTCGCGGCGCGACACGCCGTAGGCGGGCTTGTACGGAGGCTTGTACGGCTGCTTGTACTGATCGGCTTCCACGTAGGCCGGCTCATCGTCGTACCGCTCGTGTTCGTAGCGGTCGTAATCGCGCTCGGGGTAGGGACGAGACCGGCGCGGGGCACGCTCGTCGACGGCGCCGCGGGGGCCGCGGTCCTCGACATAGTCGTCTTCGTAGTCCTCGAGCGGAACCATCCCGAAGTACGCCTTGAACTTATGAAGCGTGCTCATCTGGTCGACCTTCCTTCGGCCCCGGTTGGCCTGGGGTGTTGTCCTGCTCAGTCCTCGTCTGTCACCAAGCATATGTTTCATATGTGACTGATGAGGTTTCTTTGCTACGGCGAGGTTATCGGTCGAGCGCCCATCAAAGCGGTACCGACACGCACGCACGTCGATCCGTGACGGATCGCAGCCTCCAAGTCACCCGACATACCCGCGGACAGGTCTCTGGCCTCGGGATGTGTGCTCAAAAGTGAGGTGTGCAGACGGGCGAGTCGCTCGAACGCGCGGTCCGGCTCGAGATCCAGCGGCGGGATCGCCATCAGGCCCGCGAGCTGGAGATATGCCGATTTTTCGACCTGATCGGCCAGGGCGCGCATGCGCGTGTCGGAAACTCCGCCCCGCTTGGGGTCTTCGTCCAGACTCACCTGCAGCAGCACCCGCAGCGGCGCGGTCCGCTCCCCCGCGTCCAGGGCGGCCCCCGCACCCGCGTCCAGGGCACTCGCCAGCCGGTCGCTGTCGACCGAATAGACCGTATCCGCCCAGCGTGCGACCGATTTCGCCTTGTTCCGCTGCAACCGCCCGATGAACTCCCAGCGCACGCCGGACAATTCACTCAATTCGACAACCTTGGCCGCGGCCTCCTGCTCGCGCGATTCACCGAACTCGCGCAGGCCCAACCCATAGAGGATCTCGATATCCGAAGCAGGGTGGAACTTGGTCACCGGCAGCAGTCGCACCGTGTCCCGATCGCGCCCGGCGGCACGGCAGGCTGCGTCGATGCGCTCGGTCAGCGCCGTCAGCGCGGTCGCCAGCGCGGCGGCGCGAGCACCCGCGGAGGTGATCTGCGCCTCGTCGGAACCGATTGCGGCCGCTGAGTTCTCGATCATTCCGCGATCCCCTCCGATGACATCCAAATCACACCCGCCAGGCGGCCGGTCGGCGCGCCGCGACGGTGGCTGAACAGGGTCTTGTCCTCGATGGTGCAGCGCGGGTCCACCGCGATCCCGCCCACCCCGGCCGCCTCCAGCTGGCGCCGGATGCCCGCCCGCAGATCCAGGCCGGGGGTGCCGCGCACGGTCGTGGTGGCGCTGCCGGGCAGGCGCGACTCCACGTCCGCGCGCATGGCCGCGGGCACCTCGTACTGCCTGCCGCTGGCGGCCGGGCCCAGGAACGCGCCGATGCGCCCGGGCTCGGCGCCCAGGGACACCATGGCCTCGAGCACGAGCGGCACGATGCCGATGCGCGCGCCGATCCGGCCCGCGTGCACGGCGGCGATGACACCGGCCTCGTCGTCCGAGAGCAGGATGGGCACGCAATCCGCGGTCAGCACCACCAGCGCCAGATCGCGGCGGGTGGTCACCAGCGCATCGGTGGCAGGCACGGGCTCGGCCCGCGGGCCGTCCACGATCTCCACGTTCCGGCCGTGGATCTGTTCCATCCACACCAGCTGCTCCGGCGCCAAGCCGATGTTCTCGGCGAGGCGAACTCGATTGCGGCGCACGGCCTCCGGATCGTCCCCGACGTGATCGCCGAGGTTGAACGAGTCGTACGGGGCGGCGGAGACACCGCCGGTCCGGGTGGTCGTCACTCGTCTGGTCCGAAAGAGCGGTGCTGCCGAAGTCATGTCGTCGAGCCTAGTGGCCAATTCCCCGCAACCCATCTCGTGACCGGGTGTCCATCGCCACCCCTAGCTCGACGTGTCGGTGTAGTGGTTCAGATCCACCTCGACGGCCGCGCAGTCCGGGCCGAATCGCAGGTACACCGTGTCCGAGGTGTGCACGACGGTCCCGAGACCTTCGACCGCGTGGTGGTCGAGCGGGAGCCGCACCCGCAGTTCGTCGTTGTGGATCGAGCTGTCCAGCCGCAGCGGCACCGGGAGCGGGATGCTCGCGCGCGCCCACTGCACCGGGACCGGTTCGCGGACGGTGCGGGTGCCGCTGCGCGTGTTCGAGAGCTTGCTCTCGGTCTCGGTGAACGTCATGGCGATCGGACGCCCGTCCACCAGGACCCGGAACTCCGCGGTATCCGATCCGCGCTCCAGTTCGACACGGCGGCCCCGGAATTCGATCTCGTCATCTCGCACAGGCGCCAGGTTAGCGAGAAGGGCGGCGTTCGACCACGCGATATCGGCCCGGCGCGGGCGCGTCCGCCGGAAAATCCCGCGCGTTCGGGTGGCCGAAAGCCCGCAGCCCGCACCGGGATCGACCCGGTGCGGGCTGCGGGGAACGCCGTGTACGGCCCGGACAGTCGGAATCCGGGCCGGGTGTCACTGCCTGCGCATGAACGACGGAACGTCCACGTCGTCGTCGTCCGAGGGCAGGATGTGGTCGCGAGGATTGGCGTTGATCGTGGGATCGATCGCCGGTCGCGGCGCGTCGTAGGACGGCGCCGGGCCGCGCGAGGAGACCGGGGCCGGCGCCGGGGCGACCGGGGCGACAACGGGTTCGGGGCGGGGCGCGGGCGGTTCGGGTGTGCGCGCGGTGTATTCGCTCGCCCGGGGCGCGGCCACCTCCCCGGCGCTGGCGCGGCCGAAGGAGGACGTCGTGGTGCCGGTGCGGCCCACCGCGGGTTCGATGCGCCGGGCCGGGCCGCTGCCGTCGAAGCCCGCCGCGATCACCGTGACCCGGACCTCGTCACCGAGCGAATCGTCGATGACCGTACCGAAGATGATGTTCGCTTCGATGTGCGCGGCCTCCTGCACCAGCGAGGCCGCCTCGTTGATCTCGAACAGGCCGAGGTCCGACCCGCCGGCGATCGAGAGCAGCACGCCGTGCGCGCCGTCCATGGACGCCTCGAGCAGGGGTGAATTGATCGCCGCCTCGGCGGCTTTCACCGAGCGGCCCTCCCCCCGCGCCGAGCCGATGCCCATCAGGGCGCTGCCCGCACCGGACATGACGGACTTGACGTCCGCGAAGTCGACGTTGATCAGGCCCGGGGTGGTGATCAGGTCGGTGATGCCCTGAACACCGTTGAGCAGCACCTCGTCCGCGGAGCGGAAGGCGTCCATCAGGCTGACGGCGGCGTCGCCGAGCTGCAGCAGCCGGTCGTTGGGGATGACGATGAGGGTGTCGCAGGACTCGCGCAGCGCCTGGATGCCGGCTTCGGCCTGGTTGCTGCGGCGCTTGCCCTCGAAGGAGAAGGGCCGGGTGACCACACCGATGGTGAGCGCGCCGAGCTTGCGGGCGATCTGGGCCACCACGGGGGCGCCGCCGGTGCCGGTGCCGCCGCCCTCGCCCGCGGTCACGAAAACCATGTCGGCGCCCTTGAGCACCTCTTCGATCTCGTCCTTGTGGTCCTCGGCGGCCTTGCGGCCGACCTCGGGATCGGCTCCGGCGCCCAGACCTCGGGTCAGCTCGCGGCCGACGTCGAGCTTGACGTCCGCGTCGCTCATGAGCAGCGCCTGCGCGTCGGTGTTGACCGCGATGAACTCGACTCCCTTGAGTCCCTGTTCGATCATTCGGTTGACGGCATTCACGCCGCCGCCGCCGATACCGACGACCTTGATCACCGCAAGGTAGTTGTGCGGGGGCGTCATGGGCTCTCGCCTTCCTTAGATCCAAAAAGCTTGTCGTCTAACAGATGCTCGCCGTACGCCGGGCCGATAGTTTCGGGACGATAAACCCTCAACCATAGCTCGAGCCTTATGTCAAGTATCCGACTGGGCCGAAACGGTATTCGCAGCCAGCGCATTACGTGCGCAGGCGCGCCGCAACGAGTAGCAGAATCTTGGTTGATCCACCTCGTCCGACCCACTTCGCATCGTATCGTGGACGGTTGCCCTCCGGTGCCGAGATCGCCGGGGGCGAGCTGTGGCCGAGCCTGTCCGGCGTCAAACACCGGGCGGCCCAAGGGGTATCGCTCACTTTACCGTGACCAGATTGGGACTCGAAATATCGAACACCTTGCCGGGCTGGGTGAGCAGGGGGCCGACCACCGCTGCCTTGCGCTGTCCGTCACTCGTCCCACCCCACAGCACGGTACGCCCATCGCGCAACTCCAGAGCAATATCCGAAACCGAACGGGCCACAACCTCTCCCGTTTGCAGTCGCAGATCCCCCGGCATCGCGGCCACCACGGCCACCGCGGCCCGGGTCAGCGGGTCCGCGCCACCCGCGGTGGCGGTCACCAGTTTCGGGGCGCCGGGCGGCGGCGGCTCGATCGCGAACTCCACGCCGTCCCCGTCGAGCAGGTGGGTGCCGTCCGGGGCGTCGAAGTACAGCACGGCGACGCGTTCGACCACCGTGACCCGCACGCTGGACGGGAAAACCCGTTGGACGCGGGCGGATCGGACCTTGGGCAGCTTCGCGATCCGCTCGGCCATGACGGTGGTGTCGATCCGCATCATGGATCGACCGTCCGGTACCTCCAGGGCCGAAAGCACTTCCGCTTCCGATACCGCCGAGAGTCCGTCCACCCGCACGGTGCGCACCGAGAGCACCGGGGTGAACCAGGCGGTCAGTCCGAGCGCGAGCAGCAGCACGAAACCCACTGCGACGCCGATGCGCAACGGCCGCGACCGCCACGCCCCCGACAGCGCCGGACCGGACGATCCGGTGCGCCGCGCGCGTGTCCGGCCCTCACGCCCGCGATGCAGCCGGGCCCGGCGGGCCGCCGACTCCCCGGCGGTGTCCGCCTCGTCGTACGCGTCGTCCCCGGCCCGGTCCTGGGCCGCCGAATCGTCGTCCGTTCCCCCGCCCGAGTGCACGCCCGCTCACCGACCGTGTGCCGGCCGGGCACGCAGCCCGTCGAGGATCTGCCCGCCCAGCATGGTCACATCGCCGGCGCCCATGGTGATCACGACGTCGCCGGGCCGGGCCAGGCCGGCCACCTGCTTGCCGACACGTGACATATCGGGCTGGTAGTGCACGGGTTTGGTGACCGAGTTCGCCACCAGGGCGCCGTTCACCCCGGGCAGCGGCTCCTCGCGCGCACCGTACACATCGAGCACGACCACCTCGTCCGCGAGCGAGAGCGCGGTGCCGAACTCCGTCGCGAAAGTGGCGGTCCGACTGTACAAATGCGGCTGGAAGACCACGATGACCCGGCCCGGGCGCGAGCGCGCGCCGTCGCGGGCCTCCTGCGCCACCAGTTCGGCCGCGGCACTGAGCACCGCGCGCACCTCGGTCGGATGATGCGCGTAATCGTCGAAGACGCGCACGCCGTGCTCGCGGCCGGTCAGCTGGAAACGCCGGTGCACCCCGCCGAAACCCTCCAGGCCCTGGATGATCTCGGCGATGTCCGCGCCCGCGGCCAGGGCGGCCAGCAGCGCGCCCAGGGCGTTGAGCGCCATATGCCTGCCCGGCACCGACAGCCGCAGCGTGCGCGGGGTGGTCTCGTGGGCGAGCTGGAACACCGCGACGCCGCCGACGTCCCGGGGTTCGAACGACAGCAGTCGCGCACCGACCGGTACGTCCGGATCCGCCGTCTCGCTCGGATCGGCCGAACCGTAACCGATGATCTCGATGCCGCGCGGATCGTCCGCCAGGCGGACCACCGAGCGCCGCGCCAGCCCCAGCGAACCCGGATCGTCCAGGCACACCACCAGCCGGCCGCCCGGTTCCAGGCGATCCACGAAATCGTCGAAGACCTGGGTGTAGGCCTCATCGGTGCCGAAGTAGTCCAGGTGATCGGATTCGATATTGGTCACCACCGCCACATCGGGGGCGTACTGCAGCAGCGAGCCGTCGCTCTCGTCGGCCTCGGCCACGAAGATGCCGCCGGTGCCGTGATGGGCGTTGGTGCCCGATTCGTTCAGTTCCCCGCCGACCGCGAAGGACGGATCCGCGCCGCAGTGCTGCAGCGCCACCACCAGCATGGAGGTCGTCGAGGTCTTGCCGTGCGTGCCCGACACCAGCAGGGTCTTGTGGCCCTGCATCAGCGCGGCCAGCACCGCCGGGCGCAGCAGCACCGGCACCCCGCGCCGATGCGCCTCCACCAGTTCGGGATTGGTCTTGGGAATGGCCGCGAAGGTGGTCACCACCGCCGACGGACCGCCGGGCAGCAGATCCAGCGCACCGGCGTCGTGCCCGATGCGCACCTGCGCACCGCGCGCCCGCAGCGCCAGCACGCCCCGGCTCTCCTTGGCGTCCGACCCCGAGACCGCGCCGCCGCGCGAGAGCAGGATCCGGGCGATGCCGGACATGCCCGCACCGCCGATCCCGATCATGTGCACCCGCTGCAGCAGCTCGGGTAGGTCACTCGCCCGTGTCATACCCGCTGTGCCCGCGCCCTGTCCGGCGTCCACACCCTGTCCGCTACCCGCTACCTCAGCCACGACCTGCCACCTCCACCACGATCCGCGCTCCCGCGACGATTGTGCCACCGCCGGCCCGGATCATCGGCCGCGTGGTGCCGTCCGCGGCCGCACCCGCCGAGAGCGCGTGCTGCGCACTCACCTCGAATCTCCCCGTTCTCTCGCGTGTTTCATGGGATAGCTGGGCTCCCAGGCCCGGGTGCTGCGCCACGATTCGGTGGAGCGGCTGCTGCGGCGGGCCGAATCCGAGTCCACCGCGCGGTTCGCTCTGGGGTCCGCGGCCCGGCCCCGGCCGCTGGGCGGCAGGGCGCGGCGCGCGGGCGCGGCCTTCATGCCGCCCTTGGGCTTCGCGCCGGACTTGGGTTTGGGCCTGGGTTTGCCGGCCTTGGCCTTGGCCCGCGCCCGGGCGGCCTGCGCCCGTGCGGGGGAATACATTTCGGGGATCGGCAGCCGCAGCATCCGGCTGACCCGGCCGTCCTGCCCGGCGTGCAGCGCCGCCACCGCCTCGGGCTCGTGCCGGGCGGCGTTGGCGATGATGCCGAACATGAACAGCGTGATGGCGAGCGAGGAGCCGCCCGCGGACACCAGCGGCAGCTGCAGCCCGGTCACCGGCAGCAGGCCGACCACGTAGCCGACGTTGATCAGCGCCTGCCCGGTGATCCAGGTGGTCGCCGAGGCCGCCAGCAGGCGCAGGAACGGATCCATCGAGCGCGTCGCGATCCGCAGGCCGGTGTAGACGAAGAGCGCGAAAAGCCCGAGCACCAGCGCACATCCGAGGAAGCCGAGCTCCTCGCCGATGATCGCGAAGATGAAGTCGTTGTGCGCGTTGGGCAGATAGCTCCACTTGGCGCGCGACTGCCCCAGCCCGCGACCCCAGATCCCGCCGTCCGCCAGCGAATACAGCGCCTGGCGGGCCTGATAGCCGATGCCCTGGGGGTCGTCGCCGGGATTGAAGAACGCGCGCATGCGATCCGAGCGGTAGCCCGCCGACAGCGCCAGGATGCCCGCGGCCACCGCGCCCGAGACCGCGATGGTGACGAACATGCGCAGCGGCAGCCCGCCGAACCACAGCAGCGAGGACAGCACGATGCCCAGCGCGATCGTGGTGGACAGGTTGGGTTCGAGCACCACCAGGAAGCACACCAGCAGACCGGCGGGCACCAGGGGCATGAGAATGTCCTTGTACCCGGCCTTTTCGGTCTGGCGCGAGGCCAGCAGATGCGAACCCCACACCACCAGCGTCACCTTGGCGATCTCCGAGGGCTGCACCGAGACCACGCCGAGGTCGAACCAGCGCCGCGAACCCTGCACCTCGGTGCCGATGCCCGGAATCAGCACCAGCACCAGCAGCACCACCGAGAGCGCGAACACCGGGAACGACAGCTGACGCATGAGCCGCATGGGAATTCGCAGCGCGATGTAGAACAGCACCGCGCCGAACGCCGCCAGCACCGCCTGCTGGATGAACAGCGAATACGCCGATTTGCCAACGGCATAGGACTCCACGCTGGAGGCCGAGAGCACCATGACCAGACCGAGCACGGTCAGCAGCAGGGCGATCGTGACCACCAGGTGGAACGAGGCGAGCGGGCGGGCCAGCCAGGCGGCGAACCAGGCGGTCCTGGTCCGCCGGGCCGGGGCCGGCTTGTCGGCACGCGGCAGCGGCTTGTCACCCGTCCGCCGCGACGCCGTCATTCCGTTCTCCCGATGTCCTTCTCGTCCAGGGCCTGCACCGCGGCGGCGAAACTCCGTCCGCGATGGGTGTAGTCGGCGAACATATCCAGTGAAGCCGCGGCCGGAGCCAGCAGCACGACGTCGCCGCGGGTGGCGTAACCGGCGGCCACCCGGACCGCACGAGCCATCACCGCTTCGGGCTCGATTTCGGTGAAGGCGTCACCCATTCCTGCATCGTCCCCCGAATTCAGCTCCACAACCGGGACATCCGGCGCGTGTCGCGCCAGCGCGGCCGCGATCACGGGCGCGTCGACGCCGAAAACCACGGCGGCCACGAGGTGCTCGCGCACCTCTTCCACCAGATCCTCTACGCCCGCGCCCTTGAGCTGACCGCCCGCGACCCAGATCACCGACTGGTGCGCCAGGATCGAGGAGCGCGCGGCGTGCGGATTGGTGGCCTTGGAATCGTCCACGAATTCCACGCCGCACAACTCGCGCACGAAGGCCGCGCGGTGCGGGCCCACCTTGTGCTCCTGCAGGCCCTCCTTCACGAACTGCGGGGCCACGTCGATGCTTCGGGTGAGCGCGGCCGCGGCGAGCGCGTCGGCGATGCCGGCCGGGCCCTGCGGGCTGATGTCCGCGGTCTCGGCCAGGATCGCGGCCTTGGTGAAGGCGCGATCGAGCAGCTTGCCGTCCACCACGCCGAGCTCGCCGTCGGCCGGAACGCCGATGCGGAAGCCGACGGTGCGGCGCGCCTTGGACTTTCGGGCCAGCGCCGCGGCGACCTGATCGTCGAGGCCGACCACGCCCACGCGCCCGGTCAGCGCGCGCGCCTTGGCCGCGGCGTACGCGTCCAGGCCGCCGTGCCAATCCAGGTGATCCTCGGCCACATTGAGCACCACGCCGGCCTCGGGCCGGACCGAGGGCGCCCAATGCAGTTGGAACGAGGACAGTTCCACCGCGAGCACCTGCGGACCCGGGCTGCGCCGCAGCGCGTCCAGGATGGGCAGGCCGATATTGCCGCACGCCACACTGGGAATGCCCGCCGAGCGCAGGATCGAGTGCGTCATCTGGGTGGTGGTGGTCTTGCCGTTGGTGCCGGTGATCACCAGCCATTTGCGCACCGGGCCGTAGATGCGGGCCTGATCGACCCACCACGCGAACTCGACGTCGCCCCAGACCGGAATGCCCTCGGTGACAGCGGAAACCAGCACCGGGGAATCGGGCCGCCAGCCCGGGCTGGTGATCACCAGCGCGAAGCGTTGCAGCGCATCGGGTTCGAGCAGATCCGCGGGCGTCGCGGTCTCCAGGCCGAGCTCGGCCGCCTCGGCCAGCGCCTTGCCGCCGCCGTCGGTCACCACCGGGCGGGCGCCGATGTCCTGCAGCGGCTCGACCAGCGAGCGCCCGGACACCCCCCACCCGGCGACGAGAACGTCACGGCCGCGCAGAAATTCGAGCATGGGCCCGGGCGAACGCAGGACCCGGGGATTGTGCTGGGAATGCTGTGAATGCTCAACCATCAGTTCACCCGACCGCAGAAAGGTAATCGCTGTAGAACAGGCCAAGGCCGACGGCCGACGCGATGCCGGCCAACAACCAGAACCGTATGATCACCGTCGTTTCGGCCCAGCCGCTCAACTCGAAGTGGTGATGGAACGGAGCCATCTTGAACAGTCGGTTACGCGTGGTGCGGAACACCGCCACCTGCAGGATGACCGAGGCCGCCTCGGCCACGAACAGCGCGCCGATCACGATCATCAGCAGCTCGGTGCGGGTGGTGACGGACAGGCCCGCCAGCAGACCACCCAGCGCGAGGGAACCGGTGTCGCCCATGAAGATCTTGGCGGGCGCGGCGTTCCACCACAGGAAGCCGATACAGGCCGCGCCGCCCGCGGCGCAGACCAGCGCCAGATCCAGCGGATCGCGCACGTTGTAGCAGCCCGCCTCCGGATGGGTGGAGCACGCGTTGCGCCACTGCCAGAAGGTGATGATCATGTACGCGCCCAGCACCAGCGACATCGAACCCGCCGCCAGCCCGTCCAGGCCGTCGGTCAGGTTGACCGCGTTGGACCAGGCGACCACGACCAGGGCCACGAAGAACAGGAACACGACCACGCTCATCGACACCGTGGTGATGTCGCGGGTGTAGGACAGGTGCCTGCTGGCCGGGGTCAAACCGTTGGCGCCCTTGAACTGCAGCGCCAGCACGCCGAACACGACCGCCGAGGTCAGCTGGCCGATGTACTTGCCGGCCGCGGTGAGCCCGAGGTTGCGCTGCTTGCGCAGCTTGATCAGATCGTCCAGGAAGCCGACCAGGCCGAGCGCCGTGGCCAGGCCCATCACCAGCAGACCCGAGGCCGAGGGGCCGGGTTCGCCGTAGCTCATCGAAATCAGGTGCGAGCCCAGGTAACCGGCCCACATGCCGACGATGATGGCCACGCCGCCCATGGTGGGGGTGCCGCGCTTGGCCTTGTGGCTCTCCGGGCCGTCGACCCGGATCTCCTGGCCGAAGCCCTGTTTCGCGAAATAGCGGATGACGACCGGGGTCAGCAGGATGGAGACGCCGAGGGCGATGGCCGCCGACAACAGAATCTGGGTCACTGCACGGCCTCCCGACCGGCGGGGGCGGCCAGCAGGTGTTCGGCCACCGTCCAGAGCCCCACGGACTTGGACGCCTTCACCAGCACCACATCGCCTGCCTCGAGCTCATCGTCCAACAGTGCGATCGCGGCGTCGAGGTCGGGCACCAGCACCGACTCCTCGCCCCACGACCCTTCCATGACCGCGCCCTGATGCATGCCGTGCGAGGGGCGGCCGGTGCCGACCACGATGAGCCGGTCCACGTCCAGGCGCACCACCAGGCGGCCGATGCGATCGTGTTCGATGACCGAATCATCGCCCAGCTCACCCATTTCGCCGAGCACGGCCCAGCTGCGACGGCGTCCGATCTCGCGGCCCTGCCCGTCGGCGCCGCCCGCACGGGACATGGTGACCAGCGCCTTGAGCGCGGCCCGCACCGAGTCGGGATTGGCGTTGTAGGAGTCGTTGATGACGGTGACGCCGTCGGCGCGGGTGCGCACGTCCATGCGCCGCACCGAGGCGGCGTTCGCACCGGCGAGCGCGGCGGCCACGGTCGCCAGATCCGCGCCCTGATCCAAGGCCACGGCGGCCGCGGAGAGCGCGTTGCCGACCTGGTGTTCCCCGTGCACCGCGAGCTCGATCGGAATCGATCCGCCCCCGGCGTGCAGGGTGAAGCGCGCCCGGGCCCGATCGTCCATGTGCACGTCGGTGGCGCGGATGTCGGCGTTCGAGTTCAGGCCGACGGTGACCACGCGCGCAGCGGTCCGGGTGGCCATCTTTGCGACGAGGTGGTCATCGAGATTGAGCACGGCCAGACCGGAGGACGGAAGCGCTTCCACCAGTTCGCCTTTGGTCTGCGCGATCACCTCCTGGCTGCCGAACTCGCCCAGGTGCGCGGTGCCGATGTTCAGCACCACGCCGGCGTTGGGCGGGGCGATCTCGGTCAGGTGCCTGATGTGCCCGGGGCCGCGCGCGGACAGCTCGAGCACCAGGAAGCGGGTGCTCGCGTCGGCGCGCAGGGCCGTCCAGGGGTGCCCGAGTTCGTTGTTGAACGACCCGGGCGGGGCCACCACGGCGCCCAGCGGGGCCAGCACGGCCGCCAGCAGATCCTTGGTGGAGGTCTTGCCGGAGGAACCGGTCACCCCGACCACGGTCAGGCCGCCGGCCGCCACCAGACGGTCCACGCTCGCGCGGGCCAGCTTGCCCAGTGCCTCGAGCACCGCGGCGCCCGAGCCGTCGGCGTCGTGCGCCAGCGCGATCGCGCGGCTCGCGTGCGGTCGCGGCGCGACCACCACCGCGGGCGCGCCCACCGGCCGGGCCGCCAGTACCGCTACCGCGCCCTGGGCCACCGCCTTGGCCGCGAAATCGTGGCCATCGGCGCGCTCACCCGGCAGCGCCAGAAACAGGTCACCGGAACCAATTGCGCGCGAATCGAATTCGACCGCTCCGGTGACCTTCGCTTCGGGGTCGGGAACATCGTGCAGCGTGCCGCCCACGATGTCCGCGATCTCCCGCAAAGTCATCTCGATCATGAATGCGTCAGATCCCTCGTCTTTCGCGACAAGGCCACCGCGAGCACCTCACGGTCGTCGAACGGATACTTCACTCCCGAAATCTCCTGCCCTGTCTCATGTCCCTTGCCCGCGATCAGCACCACATCGCCCGCACTCGCCCAGTCGACGACGGCGGTGATCGCGTCGGCCCGGTCCCCGACTTCCCGGACCTGCCCGCGTTCTGCCGCCGGAACCGCCTCGGCTCCGTCACGGACCGCGGCGCGAATGACCGCCGGATCCTCACCGCGGGGATTGTCGTCGGTGATGATGAGCAGATCGGCGCCGCGCGCCCCGGCCGCGCCCATGAGGGGGCGCTTGCCGGCATCGCGATCACCGCCCGCGCCGACCACCACCGCGAGCCGTCCACCGCCCTGCTCGGCGAGCAACGCGCGCAGCGTCGCCACCACCGATTCGATGGCCGCGGGCTTGTGCGCGTAGTCGACCACGGCCAGGAACCCCTGACCGCGATCCACCCGCTGCATGCGCCCGGGCACATCCACCTCACCCAGCGCACGCGCCGCGGTCGCCGGATCGGCGCCCGCCGCGGTGCACACGGCCAGCGCGAGCAGGCCGTTGGCGATGTTGTACGCGCCCGGAAGCCGCAGGCGCACATCCATGTTCGCGCCCGGACCGGACGCGGCGAACTCCTGGGTCCCGGCCGCGCCGGGCCGGGCCGCGCTCGCGACCCAGTCGGCGGGCACGCCGGGCCGGGTGGCCACGGTGATCAGCTCCCGATCACCGGTCGCGGCGGCGGCCACGGCGATGTCGCCGGCCAGCCGCACGCCCCACTCGTCATCGATACAGACCACCGATCGAGCCGCGGGCACCACCGCCGATCCGTCCGGCACGAACAGCCGGCGCTTGGCGGCGAAGTAATCCTCGAAGCCGGCGTGGAAATCCAGGTGATCCTGGGACAGGTTGGTGAACGCGCCGACCGCGAACTCCACCCCGTCCACCCGGCCCAGCGCCAGCGCGTGGCTCGAGACCTCCATGACCACCGCCTGTACCCCGCGCTCGACCATGACCGCGAACATCGCGTGCAGCTGCGGGGCCTCGGGGGTGGTCAGCGCCGAGGGCACCCGATCCCCGCCGATGCGGGTCTCGATCGTGCCGATGAGCGCGGTACGCAGACCGGCGGCCGCCAGGCCCGCCTCCACCAGGTACGACGTGGTCGTCTTACCGGAGGTGCCGGTGATACCGACGATGCGCAGGGTGCGGGACGGGTCCCCGTACAGGGCCGAGGACAACTCGCCGAGAATCGACCGGGGCGCGTCGTGCACCAGCACCGGCACGTCGATCTCGCCGATGAGCTCGGCTCCGGCCGGATCGGTGAGGATCGCGACCGCGCCCTGTTCCACCGCCGCCCGGGCGAAACGCGCGCCGTGCGCGTGCGCACCGGCCAGACCGGCGAACAGATCACCCGGCAGCACCGCGTTCGACCGCTGCTCGATACCGGTGACCCCCACCTGCGCCGGCACCTCGGCCGCACCCGCCGGGCGCGCGCCCGTCAGTTCCGCCACCGCCCGTAAGGAGGTGACGGGGGGCGTGCTGGGCCGAAGCACCTGCGGCGGAATCGAACTTCCGCTGCGCGGCTCCATCGAATCTCCGCGACGCGGATCCGATTGCGCGGGCACGAAGCTCCTCTCCGGGACTCTGGTCATTGGTTAGAAATCCGGCATCGAGACTCGACTGCGAGCCTCCGCATTCATCCGGATCGACGTGTCAGGTTACCTGTGTTGGATCACCGGGCGATCGGCACGGCGGAGTTCGGTCACCCACCGCCGCGCACACCGACCGTGCCGAACGTGCCGCCCATCGATTTCCGCGCTAACTCGCCTGCAGAACCAGCGGTTCGACCGGTGGCGACGGGGGGACGCGATCGCGCTGCAACGCCCACGAGGCGATGCTGTGGAACAGCGGCGCGACCGAACCGCCGCCGCTGCCGTCGGAGCTGCGCACCGGCGCGTCCAGCATCATGCCGATCACGTAGCGCGGATTGTCGGCCGGAGCCATCCCCGCGAAGGTGATCCAGTAGCGGTCCGTGGAATAGCAGCGGCACTTCTGATCGATCTGCTGCGCGGTGCCGGTCTTGCCCGCCACCTGATAGCCCTCGATGGCCGCCGGGCCGCCGGTACCGGTCTGCACTCCGCGCGGATCGCGCTGCACCACCGACTGGAACATGCGGCGCAGTGTCGCGGCGGTCTCCGGGCTCACCACCTTGACGCTCTCGGGCTGCTCCTCTTCGATGCGCTCGCCGTTCGGGGCGATACGCGCCTTGACGATGCGCGGCGGAATCCGCACCCCGTCGTTGGCGATGGCCTGGTACATGGCCGCCATCTGCAGCGTCGTCATCGAAAGACCCTGTCCGATGGGCAGGTTCGCGAAGGTCGAGCCGGACCACTGATCGCGCGCGGGCACCACGCCCGCGCTCTCGCCGGGCAGGCCGACCCCCGTGCGCTGGCCCAGGCCGAACTTCTTGAGCAGATCGAAATAGCGGTCCTCGCCGACGCGCTGGGCCAGCATCAGCGTGCCCACGTTCGAGGACTTACCGAAGATGCCGGTGGTCGTGTAGGGCGCGACGCCGTGATCCCACGCGTCGTGCACGGTGACGCCGCCGGTGAAGATGCTGCCGGGCACCTGGTGCACCTCGTCGGGGGTGGTCAGGCCGTATTCGATGGCGGCGGCCGCGGTCACGATCTTGTTGACCGAGCCGGGCTCGTACACCTCCTGCACGGTCGGGTTGCCCAGGTCCGAGGTGGACCAATACTTGGACCCCAGTGCGGGATTGAAGGTGTTGTCGTTCGCCATGGCCAGCACCTGACCGGTGTGCGCGTCCAGCACCACCGCCGAGGCCGCCTGCGCGCCGGAGTTCTCCTTGGCCTGCTGCACCTGCTGCTGCACGTAGTACTGCAGATCCTGATCCAGGGTCAGTTCCACGCCGTAGCCGTTCACCGCGGGCTGCTGATCACGCCACGAACCCGGGATGACCGCGCCGTCCGAGCCGCGGTCGTAGGTCATCGAACCGTCCGACCCCGCCAGGATGGCGTCCATCGCGGACTCGAGGCCGATCTGCCCGTGCCCGTCCCAGCCGGTCGCGCCGATCACGTTGGCGGCCAGCGACCCACCCGGGTACTCGCGCATGTCCTGCCGCTCGGTGCCGACCTCGGGGAACTTCAGGCTGATGTCGGCGGCGATGCGCGGATCGACGTTGCGCACCAGGTAGGTCCAGGGCTCATCGCTCTGCAGCAGCGCCAGCATGTCCTTCTCCGGGGCGGCGATGCCGAGCTTCTCGTGGATGTACTTCGCGATCGCCTTCATCCGGTCGTCCGGATCGGGCTTGGTCGAATCCTTGGCGTGCGCGTCGGCCAGGTCCTTGCGCACCCGCACCGGCTGGAAGGTGAGCGCCTTGGCCGCGATCGTGAAGGCCAGCGAATGCCCGTAGCGATCGGTGATGGGACCGCGGGTCGCCGGATCGGGCAGTTTCACCGTGCGCTGGCTGGCGGCCTCGGCCGAGAGCTCGGGCGCGGAAAAGCTCTGCACCCAGAGCAATTGGATGGCCGAGACCAGCAGCGCGATGAGCATGACCAGCCTGCCGACGCCGAAGCGGAACCGGGTGGAGGTGTCCATGACCGAGGGGTTGCGCGGACGCGGACGACGGCCCGGTCCGGAACCGGCACGGCCGGAGCCGGTTCGGTTCCGGGCGGCGGCCGACCGCGCACGCGGGGAGTCCGAGCGGCTCCGGCCGTCACGACCGGCGCGGGAAGGGCTCATCGAGGCGCGCCGTTCGGCGCGGCCTGCAGCGACGGGACCTGAGCGCCCGGAAGCTGCGGGGCCTGCGCCGGAGCGGGCGCTGTCGTCGGTGGTTTGGCGGTGGTGGTCACCGGCACCAGGCGCTCACCGGCGCCGGGAGCCGACACCGAACGCGGCGGCTGGGCCGCGGCCACGGGCGGCGTCGTGTTCAGCGGGGCGGCCGGATTGCCCTGTGCGGGAACCGGATCGCCGACCACCGTCACCTCACCGTTCGGGCCGATCAGCAGGCGCGCGGGATCCTTGGCCGGGATCATGCCCAGCTGCGCGGCGCGCGCCGCCAGCTCGGGTGCGGAATCGGCGGCCTCGACCTCGCGCTGCAGCGCCGCCCGCTCGTCGGAGAGCTGCTCGTTCACCCGGCGCGCGTCGCCGAGCTGATAGCTGCCCTCGGTGGCGCGGGTGGTGAGCAGCAGCGTCAGAGCCAGACCGCAGCCCAGCAGCGCGATGATGCTGGCCACGAAGGACATCCGGCCGCGCGGGGCGGGCCCGCCGGTCCGGCGCAGCAGCTGCGGCAGCTCGGCCCGGGCGCGACTGCGCCGGCGCGCGTAGGCGCGCTGTGCCGCACCCGATTTCACCTGCTCCGCCGCCTGCGCCCGCCGGGCCCCCCGGCCTGCGGACTGCGTCCTGATCGTCATAGCCCGGCCCCGTTCCACGCCGGGCCGGCGTGCCACCTCCAGTAATGCCCGGTTCGCCGCCGCATTCGAATCTGCCCCCGCGTGGTGACGCTCCGCTCCCGCCTCATTGCCCTGCCTCCCCTGCGATTCGTTCCGCGGCCCGCATGCGCACCGGGGTGGCACGCGGGTTCTGCTCGATCTCCTGCTCGGTGGCCTTCTCCGCGCCCCGGGTCAGAATCTTGAATTCCGGTCCCATACCTGGCAGTTCATAGGGCAGGTCCAGGGGCGTACGCGAGACCGACCGCTTGGTCAGCGCCGCCTTCACCACCCGGTCCTCGAGCGACTGGTAGCTCATGATGACGATCCGGCCGCCCGGCGCCAGCGCGTCCAGCGCCGCGGGCACGGCCAGTTCGAGGGATTCGAGTTCGCGATTGACCTCCACCCGCAGCGCCTGGAAGGTGCGCTTGGCGGGGTGACCGCCGGTGCGGCGGGTGGCGGCGGGGATGGTGTCGTAGAGCAGTTCGACCAGCGCGGCGCTGGTGGTGAAGGGGGTGCGCTGGCGGCGGCGCAGGACCTCGGAGGCGATCTTGCCGGCGAATCGCTCCTCGCCGTACACCTTCAGGACCCGCGCCAGATCACCGTGGGAGTAGGTGTTGAGCACATCGGCGGCGGTGGGCCCGGTGGTCGGGTCCATCCGCATGTCCAGGGGTGCGTCGATGGAGTAGGCGAAACCGCGGTCCGCCTCGTCCAGCTGCATGGAGGACACGCCCAGGTCCATGAGGATCGCGTGCACCGACCCGCGCGGGGACAGGCCCGCCTCGTCGAGCGCGTCGGCGATGCCGTCGTATCTGGTGTGCACCAGGGTGATTCGGTCCTGGAACGGGCTGAGCCGCTCGCCCGCCAGCTTCAGGGCGTTGGTATCGCGATCGAGACCGACCAGCCGGATGTCCGGGTAGGTGCGCAGGAAGTGTTCGGCGTGGCCGCCGAGGCCGAGCGTGCAGTCGACGTACACCGCGCCGGGACCGCCCGATTCCAATGCGGGACCGAGGATTTCGTCGGCGCGATCGAGGAGAACCGGAACATGGCGGGGACCGTCACTGTCTCGGTGCACCTTCGACCTCCCGGATCCTGCCTCACATTCGTCGCACGGCCACGTATGGGTCGCTCGCGATTCGGACTGCACTGAACTACCCAGTTGTGAATCATTCAGTCGCACTGAGATGCGGCTCGGTTGGCACCGAAAGCTTCAGTGTCGGTGACCAATGCCCCGTGGTCTCTGACCGAACCCGGCACCTGGCGTTGGGGAAGTACGTCAGGGTCCGCGTCGGGCAGAGGCCGCAGGGCACTCGCCTCGCTGTGGGCTAGAAGATCCCGCCCAGCGACTCGTCTCCAGCCTGCGAGTAATCCTCCTCGTGTTCGGCGAGGTAGGACTCCCACGCCGCCTTGTCCCAAATTTCGAGAAAGTCGACCGAGCCGATCACCACGCAATCCTTGGTCAGACTGGCGTAGCGGCGGTGCTCGGCCGACAGAACGATCCGGCCCTGAGCGTCCGGGCGCTGTTCATCGGTGGAGGCTGCCAGGTTTCGGACGAACGCCCGGGCCTGCGGATTGCTCCGCGACGCGGCCGCGGCTCGCCGCGCAAGCGCGGTGAACTCGTCCTTCGGATATACGGCAAGGCTGTGGTCCTGTCCCTTCGTGACCATCAACCCTCCCGCCAGCTCGTCACGGAACTTCGCAGGCAACGTGAGTCGCCCTTTATCGTCCAGTCGAGGGGTATAGGTACCGAGAAACAAATCCCGCCACCTCCTACCGGATCACCTCTCGACTGTTGGCCTCCTGTAGTGCGCGCTCCACATTACCCCACTTTCCCCCACTTTCAATCGAAAGCGGCGGTGATCTCGGTCCCCGCTTGGCGAACTTCGCAGGTCACACCAGCTATCACGCGGGTGGGGAACTTTCGCCCCTGTTCCCCCGACACGCGCGGCACGCCTCGGCCGCGACCCGACAACAGCCAGCAAACCCGCAGATAGCGCCCATTTCCGACGTGGGTGGGGCGCGGTGGGGACACCCGGTGGGTGGAGGTGGGGAATCTCGGCGGCAGTCCGACACGCCATGCACAACTCACGAGAAACGCCGTGACGCCACACCTCAAATCGGTGTGGCGCCACGGCGTGTCGCACTTGCTTCAGTTACAGCGAATCGATCCGCTCCGATGACAACGGAGCGGATCGCTCAGTTGTCCTGTTCGAACCGGCGACGGAACCGGTCCTCCATTCGTGACGAGAATCCGCCCTGCTTGCGCGGCCGGCCGCGGCCGCCGCCGGGACCGGGCCCGGCCGCGGGGTGCTGCTCGTCGCCGCGCGCACCCTGGGAGTTCATCCCAGGGCCACCGGTCAGCAACAGCACTCCCGCGCCGAACATGACAATGAAGCCGATCAAGCTGATGATCGGGAAGTCGCCCAGCTTCACGGGCGCGGCTATGCCTGCCACGAGTAAGAACAGACCGAGGACGAACAAAGCCGCCGATTGGAGTCTGCGTCGGCCGGTAGCGGAACGTAGGCGTCCACCCCGAACCGTCGAGGCGAACTTGGGGTCCTCAGCATAGAGCGCGCTCTCGATTTGTTCGAGCATGCGCTGCTCGTGCTCGGAGAGTGGCACGGTACCTCCCCCGGCACTAGGTGGTGGCGGTCGCCTCCGGGTAAGCGACAGATAGCCGGCGTTGGCGGCTGTCTGCCCCAATAATACGAGTTCGATCAGCGAGCTACCACCTACTCGCCGGAACTCAGGCCAGCATTCCCGCAACCCATCCCGTACTGGGACGCAAACGAGACGTAGAAGCTAGCAGATCTTCCACGTCGTGCAGGAATGCGCCTACCCGCGAAGCGAACTCATCGGCCCGCGAATCGTCCACCTCACGCGGCAGACCGGCCTCGAGCGCCGCGCGCGTCTCGGACTGACCCGTGAAGTAGTCGGCCCACATGACGAACTCGGGCGCGGCCTTCTGCATGAGCACCCACGCGTTGCGGGAACGGGCCCGCGGCGCGCGATCGGCGCCCGTCAGCGCGAGCACCGCGCCCGCGCCGCGCAGCGCGGCCAGGTAGGCGGTGCGGAACCGTTCGGTCGGATCGTGTTCACCCGCGGCTTCCATGAGCAGGCCGTCGGCCCGCCGGAGCAGCTCACCGGCACGGCCGGGATGACGCGGGCGTTCAGTTGTACCGGACATCGGGCACCTCCCCACTCGCAATACCCCGCCTCGCCGGGTACCTCTTCCGAAGCAGATGAGCCACCACGAAGATCGAACAGGTATTCGAAGGTTTCAATTGTGACTGAATATAGAGACACCCACCGACAAGTTCCGGAAATCGACCCCGCGAGAGGGTATGGAATCGCGGACGCCGCGCGATCGGCACTATCGTCGAACCCGTCCGTGTCACCGCCCGCCCCGCCGAACCCCGAGCCTTCCCCTCGCCGAGTCGCTCCGCCTCGCCGAATCCCGCCGCCGCCCCCGCCGAGGCACTGCCCGCCTCGCCGAAACCCACCGTCACCCCCGCGAAGTCACCGTCCCTCGCCGAATCCCACCGTCGCCAACGAGAGCCGCGCCTGCCCGATGACCGCCGTCACCCCCAACACCACGCCCGCACCCGTCGTCGTCGATCTGTCGGCGGCGACCCTGCGCGCCCGGCTGCACGACGCCCTCGCGGTGTACGTCGCGGCGATGGACTATCCGCGCGGCACCGAGCATCAGCGCGCGCCGATGTGGACCGAGCACACCACCCGGCCCGGCTGGCAGTCCGTGGCCGCGGTGCTGCCCGACGACGACGGGCGGCTCGACCTGCGCACCGCGCCCATCGTGGCCATCGCGTACGGGTATCACGGTGCGCCGCACCAGTGGTGGCACCAGCAGGTGTACAGCGGTATGCGCCGCACGGGCTGGCCCGAGCACGCGGCGCGGGAACTGCTCGCGGACTACTTCGAACTCACCGAGCTGCACGTGCACCCGGCCGCGCAGGGGCGCGGGATCGGGGAGATCCTGCTCACCCGGCTGCTGCAGAACCGGCCCGAACGCAGCGTGCTGCTGTCCACCCCGGAGGTGGATCACGAGGCCAACCGGGCCTGGAAGCTGTATCGGCGGCAGGGTTTCGGCGATGTGGTGCGGCGCTTCATCTTCGCCGGGGACACCCGGCAGTTCGCCGTGCTCGGGCGGCAGCTGCCGCTGTGAGCGTGGTGATCATCGGCTCGGGCCACAACGCGCTGGTCGCGGCCTGCTACCTGGCGCGCGACGGGCACGCGGTGGAGGTGCTCGAACGCGACACGGTGCTGGGCGGCGCGGTGTCCACGGTCGAGCGGTTCCCCGGGCACCTGGTCGATCGCGGGTCGTCCGCGCACATCATGATCCGGCACACCGGGATCATCGAGGAGCTCGAACTCGAACGCTTCGGGCTGCGGTACATCGACTGCGACCCTTGGGCTTTCGCGCCGGCGCCACCCGGCTCGGACGCGCCGCCGCTGGTGTTCCACCGCGATGTCGAAGCCACCTGCGCGTCCATCGCGGCCGCCTGCGGTGCGCGCGACGCGGCGGCGTACCGGGAATTCGTACGGGTGTGGGGGCCGCGCACCGCGCGCGTCATGCGCTCGTTCGGCGGCGCGCCCACGCCCGGGCGGCTGTTGCGCTCGTTCTGGGGGCTTGACGCCCGGGGCGGCGGCAGCGCGCTCTCCCGCGAGTTCCTGCAGAGCGGAGACGCCCTGCTGGACAGCCTTTTCGACGACGAGCGGCTCCGGGCGGCGCTTGCCTGGTGGGGCGCCCAGTCCGGACCGCCCATGTCCGAGCCCGGGTCCGCGCCCATGGTCGGGTTCGCCGCGCTCATGCACACCCTGCCGCCCGGGCGCGCGGTCGGCGGCAGCGGCGCGCTCAGCGCGGCGCTGGTGGCACGGCTGCGCGCCGACGGCGGGGTGGTCTCCCCCGGCGACGCCGCCGTCGCGCTGACCCGAGCGGGCAGCGGCTGGCTGGTGCGCACCGCGAGCGGGCGAGAAGTGCACGCGGACACCGTGATCGCGGGCAGCCACATCCTCACCACGCTGAACCTGCTGGAGCAGGGCGGTTTCGACGCCGAGACGCTGACGGACTGGCGGCGGCGCATCCGCGTCGGGCCCGGCATCGGCATGGTGGTCCGGGCCGCCGCCTCGGCGCTGCCCCGGTACGCGGGGGCCGAGACGGCCGAATCCGCGCACGGGCTGCAGCTGCTCGTCACCGACCGCGCGCAGCTGCGCACCGCGCACGGGGCGGCCCTGGCCGGGGAGCTGCCCCCGCGCCCGGCGGTGCTCGCCATGAGTTTCAGCGCCCTCGATCCGAGTATCGCGCCCGCGGGCGAGCATCAACTGTCGCTGTGGGCGCAGTGGCACCCGTACGCGCTGGCCGACGGCAGTTCCTGGAGCGATCACGCCGACCGCGAGGGCGACCGCATCATCGCCGAAGTAGACACCTACGCACCGGGTTTCGCCGATTCCGTGCTCCAGCGCCACGTGCAGACCCCGGTCGACCTCGAACGCGAGATGGGCCTGCTCGGCGGCAACGTGATGCACGTGGAGATGTCCCTGGACCAGATGTTCCTGTGGCGCCCCCTGCCCGAACTCTCCGGCCACCGCGTCCCCGGCGCCCCCGGCCTCTACCTGACCGGCGCCTCCACGCACCCCGGCGGCGGCGTCTCCGGCGCCAGCGGCCGCAGCGCCGCGGCCCTGGTCCACCGCGACCTGCGCCGCCCCCGCCTCCGGCTTCGCCTACCCCGCCGATGACAGACGCCGCCCTACCCCGCTTCCGCACCACTCCGCACCCGGCGTGCGCCCTGGCCGGACGGCCCCCGGCCCGCTCCGCAACCACCCCCGCGAAGCGTCGGCTCGACGACGGCATCGGCACCGCCGATGACTCGGGACGTGCTCGCCGCCGACCGGCCACGCACCCGCCTGCCCCCCGCGCGCCGGGTGCGGCGGCCGGCGGCCGGAGCACGACGTGTTGAGCCGGAGCGCGGCGCCGACAGGGGTGCTCGCGGTGGACCGGGCGACGTGGGTGGCGATCACGCCCGCGGTCCTGCTGGTCCTCGTGCAGATCTCGTACCCGCTGGTGCACGGGGTCGCCCGGGACCGGGTCACGGTCGCGGTCGTGCTGTTGTCGGCGGGGACGGCGCTGGTGCACGCGGGGTTGACGCGCGGGGTGCGGTGGGCGGCGGGACTGCTGGTGATCGTGTCGGGGGCCGGGCTGGTCGCGGAGATCGCGGGGATCGCGACGGGGATCCCGTTCGGGTGCTACGAGTACGCGAGCGGGCGGCTCGGACCCGAGGTCGCGGGGGTGCCGCTGGTGGTGCCGCTGGCCTGGACCGGCGGGGTGTATCCGGTGTGGGTCGTAGCGGGGCTGCTGAATCCGGCGGGCCGGGTGCGGATTCCGCTGACCGCGCTCGGCGCGGTGGGCTGGGACCTGTTCCTGGATCCGCAGATGGTGGCCGACGGGCAGTGGACGTGGTGCTCGGATTTCCCGGGGCTGCCCGGACTCGGGGCGATTCCGTTCACGAACTACCTGGGCTGGTTCGCGGTCGGGCTGGTGATGGCCGGGCTGCTGCAGCTGTGGGATCGGACAGCGCCGGACAGCCGGGCCGCACTCGTCGTCCCGGTCGCGGTGTTCGGGTGGACCTGGCTGGGGTCGGCGCTGGCCCACGCCGTTTTCCTGGGTCTGCCGGTGTCCGCCGGCTACGGACTCGCCGGTATGGCGGTGCTCGGGATTCCACTCGTTCGCGGGCTGCTGGCCCGTCGAATCACACTGCGGCCCCTGGACCATGGCACGATGTGAGCCGTGCCGAGTCCGATCATCTCCACAGCAGACGACACGCTCGAACCCGAACTCGCGGCAGCCCCGCGAGCCTCGGCTCCCCGGCGGCGATCCCGCCGGTGGCTGCGAATATCGGCCGCCCTGCTGCTGGCCACGCTGGCCTTCGCGCTGACCGGCTGCCTGCGCGTGCAGGCGTCCATGGGCGTCTCGTCCAACGACCGGGTGTCCGGGCGCATCGTGGCCGCGGCCGTCCCGCAGAACGACAAGGACAAGGGACCGCAGCTGGTCGCCCCCGACGCGCTGTCCGGCAAGGTCCGCGTCGACCCGTACAGCCAGGACGGCTACGTCGGCTCGCAGGTGTACTTCGACGATCTCACCTTCGGTGAGGTGTCCCAGCTCGGCGCGCTCTCGGATCAGACGCAGGGCATGTTCAACCTGCAGTTCACCCGGGTCGGCGATCTGGTCACCCTGACCGGCCGGGTGGACCTGAAGAGCCTGCCGCCGCACGGCTCGGACGTGCAGTTCACCGTGGCCTTCCCGGCCCGCGTCGCCACCACCAACGGCACCCGCGAGGGCGATTCGAAGGTGGTCTGGAAGCTCTCCGCCGGTGAGGTGAACCAGCTGCGCGCCGAAGTCGGCTACGCCGACCCCAACACCCGCTCCTTCGCGGGCTGGGCGGGCATCGTCGGCGGCGTCACCCTCGCGGTGGCGGCCATGGTCGCGGTGCTGGCGTACATGAACCGGAACCCCGATCCGCCGGCGTTCGTGCGCGCGATGCGCTGGGTGCGCCCCGACCACGAACACCGGGTGTGATCGTGTCCCGCACCGGCGAGTTCGCGGTGCGGGCCGGGACTGCCCTCGCCCTGTTCGGGGCGGCGACCACGCTGCTCAATCGAATCACCGTGCGGCAGTTGCGCACCGCTCCCGCGCCCGTGGACGAGGTGGTCACCGTCTGCGTCCCCGCCCGGGACGAGGCGGACCGGCTGCCGCGGCTCATCGCGGATCTGCGTGCGCAGCGCGGTATCTCGGATCTGGGCGTGCTGATCCTGGACGACGCCTCCGCCGACGGCACCGAGGCGGCCGCGCTGGCGGCGATCGGTGACGACGAACGATTCACGGTGGTGCGCACCGATATCGCGCCGCCGCCCGGCTGGACCGGCAAGAACGCCGCCTGCGCGCGGCTGGCCGAACTGGCCGGACAGGACTTCGGGATCCTGATCTTCCTGGACGCCGACGTGCGGCTGACCCCCGGCGCGCTGGCGGCGGCGGTCACCGAATTGCGGCGCGGGCGTGCGGGTCTGGTGTGCGCCTGGCCCCGGCAGGAGGCCGGATCGGCGCTGGAGCGCCTGGTGCAGCCGCTGCTGGCCTGGTCCTGGGCCGCGACCCTGCCGCTGCCGCTGGGCAATCGGAGCCTGCGGCCGAGCACCGCCGTGGCCTGCGGGCAGTTCCTGGTCTTCGACGCCGCGGCCTACGCGGGCATCGGCGGCCACGCCGCGGTGGCCGACCGGATCACCGAGGATCTCGCGCTCGCGCGGGTGCTGCGGCGGGCCGGAACACGCACCGAACTCGTGGCGGGCGGGCAGGTGGCGCGGACCCGGATGTACCGGGGCGCACGCGAACTCGACGCCGGGTATACGCGCTGGCTGTGGTCGGCCTACGGCGGGGCCGCGGGCAGCGCCGCGATCGGGCTGTACACCGCACTCGCCTACTGGGGCCCGCCGCTGGCCGCGCTCCTGGGCCGGGGCCGAGTCCGCCGCGTGGGCCTGCTCGGCTACGCCGCGGCCGTCACCGGCCGCCTGCTCGCCAGATCCACCGAGACCGGCGGGCCGCCGACCCGTGCGGATGCCCTTGCGGCGCTGGCACATCCGATCTCGGCGGCGGCCTATCTGGGCCTGTCCGCGCGTTCACACCTCGCGCACTCGCGCGGGCGGCTGTCCTGGAAGGGCCGCGCCCTCGGCGACGCGCACTGAACCTCGGCGACGCGCGTCCGCCCCCGGGACTACGGCACCGGGGTCAGGCCCACCGTCGGGAAGAAGAAGCACGAGTTCTCGCCGTTGCGCACCACGCCGAACATGGCGGCCAGCACCGTGCCCGAGCCGGTGTTCACCGGGACCGCCCGCACCCCGCCGCGCGGGAGCGCGCCCGCGAAGAACTGGGCGACCGCCTGCTCCACCATCGGGCGCAGTTCGAGCGGAACCTGTTCGGGGATCATGCCGTTGACGACCTGCGCGAGCGTGCCCATGGGCGCGAAGCCGCTGCGCCCGGTGTCGAGGTTCAGCCATACCACCTGCATGCCGGAGGTGTCGGCGCCGTCCGCGTTCACCCCGTAGGGGACGAACGCGTACATGGTCTGGCCGGTCTTGACGGCCGAGAGATCCAGTCCAGGAACGGCGATGGCCTGTTTCGGCCAGGGGCCGGGGATGGCGCCCGCGACGGCCGGGGCCAGGCCCAGGGTGGTGCCGGTCAGGCAGTAGGGCGCGGCCGTGGGGTACAGGAAGGGCTGAATGCCCAACTGCTGCAGGCCCTTCACGGTCTCGCCGTAGGCGGCGAGCCAGTCCGTGGGCGCGGCGGCGTCGGTCGCACCCGCGAGGGTGGCGGTGTCGGTCGCGCCCGCCAGGGCCGCCGCGGCGGCCGCGGTCTCCCGCGGGCCGAGGCCGTTCGCCATCGCGGCGGCGACGCCCTGGGCCAGGGCGGCGGCGACTCCGTTCCCCGCAGCGGTGCCGGAATCGGCCGCCGAACCCTGACCCAAGCTGGTAGCCGGAGAGTTGCGAATCTCCGGTGCGGTGGGATCCAGGGGATCCGCTACCGCCGGACCGGCGGCGGTGAGCAGCGCACAGGCGCTCAGCACGCCTGCGACACGTACGAGGTGCGGCAGCACGGACATGATGGCTCCTCAACGTCGCGGTCGAGGTCGCACGCTACTCCGCTGATCAGCACATTCCAGACATTTCACCCGGCACGCCCGGTGCCGGATTCAGCGCGGCACACGTCCAGCGCCGGATTCGGTGCGCGCCGCGCGATCAGGCGTGCACGGCCGCCGGAGCCACCGCGTAGCCGAGGTTCGCCAGCACTTCGCCGGTGGCCTTGGCGAAATTCAGGGTGATGAAGTGCAGGCAGGGCGCGCCCTCGTCGATGAGACGCTGGGCCATCTCGGTGGCGATCTCGATGCCGGCCGCGCGGACCGCCGCCTTGTTCTCCTGCGGGCCGTCACCCGCGGCCCGCTGCAACCGCTCCATGACTCCCGCGGGCAGTTCCCGCCCGCACAGTTCCACCGCGCGCTGCACGGTCCGCAGCGAGGTGATGGGCATGAGCTCGGGGATGATCGGCTTGGCGCCCTCGACCGGATCGAGTGCGAGCGCGCGGTCGCGCAGGCGCAGGTAGTGCTCGGGGTCGAAGAACATCTGGGTGATCGAATACTCCGCGCCCGCACGGAGTTTGGCGATCAGGTGCGCGGTGTCGGTCCCCAGGTCCGTCGAGCGCGGATGCCCCTGCGGGAACGAGGCCACACCCACGTGGAAGTCGCCCAGCTCGCGCACCATGCGCACCAGTTCCTCGGCGTATTCCACGCCCTCGGGGTGTTTGATCCACTCCCCCAGCGGATCTCCCGGCGGATCGCCGCGCAGCACCAGCAGATTGCGGATACCCGAGTCCGCGTACGCGCCGACGATCGAACGCAGTTCCGCGACACTGTGATCCACGGCCGTCAGATGCGCCACCGTGAGCAGGGTGGTCTCGCGGGCCAGCTGGCCGGTCACGCGGATCGTGCGGTCCCGGGTGGACCCGCCCGCCCCGTAGGTCATGGACACGAAGGCCGGATGCAGGCGTTCGAACTCCCGGGCCGCCCGCCACAACCGGGCCTCGGCCGCGGCGTCGCGCGGCGGGTTGAACTCCACCGAGAACGGCACCGACCCGTCCGGGCGCGGCCCGAGCTGCTGCACGATCGAGCGAGTTCCGGACACGAGCGGCGTGCGGGAAACTCGGCCAGGGGTCGAATATCCCCGTACATTCTCGAAACTCACGGCCCCAGTTTAAGGGGCGCGCTCACCCGCCACCCCCGAACCCGCCCCCGCCCACCCCTCCTACCGGCATTTTCCGCTCCGCGCAGGAAAATATTCACCCCCGGACCCGCCCCCGACGGGCCGAACCCCGCCCCGCGCACCCCACCTGTGGAACCCGCCACTCTCACGCCCGCCCACACCCGCGAACCGCTCGAGCACCGCATCGGAACCGATCGGGCATGAGCCCCGGCCGCGGGCACGGGGACGTGCGCGGTGCGCGGGTAGAGCACAGCCGGGTCGGCGCCGAACCGGGCAGAGACGGCGGGGGTGGCGCGGGCGGATGTGCTTCGGGAACCTGCCGCTCGGTACAGTCGGTGCCGAACCCCGCCCGTGGCCAGGTCGGCTCGCGGTGTGGCTGTTCGGCGAACCTCCCCCAGCACCGCACGGGCGGGTCGCCGAGCGCCGGTGGCCGGGGACGCGAACGCGTCGCGCGCGAGTGCGCGGCACCCACCCCGAGGAGGATCCGCTGTCCGCCGGAACCGGTACCCCGACCCGCCAGCCGGTCGGCGCGGAATCGCTCGTCGCCGCCGTGCAGGAGCGCCTGACCGCCTTCTTCGAGACCCGGCGCGAGATCGTCGAGCCGCTGGGCCCGGTCGTGGTGGAGGCGGTGCGGGTGCTCGAGCAGTTCGTGCTGCGCGGCGGTAAGCGCACCCGGCCCGCGTTCGCCTGGACCGGCTGGCTCGGCGCGGGCCGCGACCCCGAGGATCCCGAGGCCGACGCGGTCCTGGTGGCCTGTGCCGCACTGGAACTCGTGCAGGCGGCCGCGCTCATCCACGACGACATCATCGACTCCTCGCGCACCCGGCGCGGTTTCCCGACCGTGCACGTGGAGTACGAGCAGCGCCACATCGGCGAGCGGTGGATCGGCGACGCCCTGCACTACGGCGAATCCATCTCCATCCTCATCGGCGATCTCGCCCTGGCCTGGGCCGACGACATGACCCGCGAGGCCGGGCTGCCCCCGGCTGCCCTGGCCCGCTTCGGCCCGGTCTGGGCGGCCATGCGCACCGAGGTGCTCGGCGGGCAGATGCTCGACATCCACGGCGAGGCCGGCGGCGACGAATCGGTCGAGGCCGCGCTGCGCATCAATCGCTACAAGACCGCGGCGTACACCATCGAGAGACCGCTGCACCTGGGCGCGGCCCTGGCCGACGCCGACGCCGAACTCATCGCCGCCTACCGGGAATTCGGCACCGACATCGGCATCGCCTTCCAGCTGCGCGACGATCTGCTCGGCGTCTTCGGCGATCCGGCCGTCACCGGCAAGCCGTCGGGCGACGATCTGCGCGAGGGCAAGCGCACCGTGCTCATCGCCGAGGCCCTGCGCCGCGCCGACGCCACCGACCCGGCCGCCGCGGCCCTGATCCGCGACAACCTGGGCACCGACGTCTCCCCGGAACTCGTCGCCGAACTGCGCACGATCCTGACCGACCTCGGCGCTGTCGACGCGGTCGAACAGCGCATCTCGAGCCTGACCGACCAGGCCCTGACCGCCCTGGACGCCAGCACGGCCACCGCCGACGCCAAACGCAGGCTGCGCGCCATGGCCCTGGCCGCCACCGCACGCTCGTACTGACGGGCATCCGGAGCGGACGCCACGCGCGGGCGGGATGGCGCGCGCCGAGTCCCGTGACGCGGGCCACGGCAGTCCGGCCGGGGTGGCGGCACGAAGCAGCAGTGTGGCACCGATATCGAAGCGGGGAAATCAGTGATGGGCATGAAAACGGTTGCGGGGCCGAGTGATCGGGTCGTCGTGGTCGGCGCGGGTCTGTCCGGGCTGGCGGCGGCGCTGCATCTGCTGGGGGCGGGGCGGTCGGTGACCGTGCTCGAACGCGCCGATCACCCGGGCGGCCGGGTCGGGCTGTACCGCGGGGACGACTACGAGATCGACTCCGGCGCAACGATTCTGACCGTGCCCGAACTCATCGACGAGGCCCTGGCCGCGGTCGGCGCGACCCGGGAGTCCACGGGCCTGCGGATTCTCGAACTCGCGCCCGCCTACCGCGCGCGCTTCGCCGACGGCGCCGAAGTCGGGGTGTACTCGGACGAGGAACAGATGACCGCCGAGATCACCCGGGTGCGCGATGCCGCCGCCGGGCAACGCTATCGGCGGCTGCGCGCGTGGCTGCGCGGCATCTACGAGTCCGAGTTCGAGCACTTCATGGACACCAACTTCGACTCGCCCCTGGACATGGTGCGCTACCCGGACAAGCGCCGGGCGCTGCTGAAACTGGTGCGGCTCGGCGGTTTCGGGCGGCTCGGCCCGCGTGTTCGCCGGCTCGTGGGCGACGAGCCGCTGGCCCGGCTCTACAGCTTCCAGGCCCTGTTCGCGGGCACCGCGCCCAATCAGGCCCTCGCGGTCTACGGCGCCATCCCGTACATGGACACCTGCCTCGGCGTGTACTACCCCGAGGGCGGCATGCGGGCCATCGCGGCCGCGCTGGCCCGCGCCTTCACCGACGCGGGCGGCGTGCTGGAGCTGAACGCGGAGGTCACCGGCATCGAGTACCGGGGCCGCCGGGCCACCGCGGTGCGCGTCGCCGACGGGCGCGCGGTGCCGTGCGACGCGGTGGTCGTCACCGCCGACATCGGCGGCCTCGAACGCTTCGGCCTGCCCCGGCGCCGGGGCCTGCGCGCCTCGCCCTCCGCGGTGGTCGCGCACGGAACCGTCCCGGCCCACATCGCGGCCGGCTGGCCGGTGCAGGCGCATCACACCATCGACTTCGGCCGCGAATGGGATCGCACCTTCGCCGAGATCGCCGCCCGCCCCGGCCGCGGATCGCTCATGAGCGATCCGTCGCTGCTGCTCACCCGGCCCGCCCTCACCGATCCGGCGCTGTACATCGACCGCCCGGGCACGCATATCGACGCCGCCGGGCAGCTCTCGGACACCGTGCGGCACGAACCGCTCTCCCTGCTGGCCCCGTGCCCCAATCTGGACGCGGCCCCGCTGGATTGGGACCGGCTCGCCCCGTTCTACCTGCGCGAGCTGCTGGGCGTACTGGAAGACCGCGGCTACCAAGGTATTTCGGAGCACTTCCGGATCGACCACGTCGACACGCCGCGCACGTGGCGCGATCGGGGCATGTTGGCGGGCACGCCGTTCGCCGCGGCGCACCTGTTCCGCCAGACCGGACCCTTCCGCACCCGGAACCTGGTTCCGGGCCGTGACAACGTGGTTCTGGCGGGTTCGGGCACGGTCCCCGGGGTCGGCGTGCCGACCGTGCTGCTGTCCGGAAAACTCGCCGCGACCCGAATCACGGGTGATCTACGACATGCCGGGGCCCGAACCTCCCCTGCCGAGGCGGTAGCACCGCCGCACAAGCACTAGACTCATCCGCGTCCTGAACCAACGCGGCTGGCGCCGCCGATCTTTCCGGGGGGAACGACCACCGATGCCGACCCCCGATACGGACGCCGCCATCACCACGCGCGGCACCCACGCCGACCGGATCACCGGCGGCACGGCATCGCACCACTGGATGCGCACCTACGCCGATTTCGCGCGCAGCCCCGAGGGCAAGGCCGCGCTGCTCGGCTGCTTCGGCGCCCTGATGATCACCTTCGGTGGTTTCGGGGCGGGCAGTGTGCGCCGCAACGACCCGCTGCTCGAGGCCGCGCACCTGTCGTGGCTGCGCTTCGGGCACGGCTACGCGCTGTCGACGGTGTTCGTCTGGATCGGCGTGCTGGCCATGATCACCGCGTGGGTGCGCCTGGGCCGGGCCACCATCGGCAACGTCCCGAACGTGACCGTCACGCTGAACGAGCTGCGCGCGATCGTCGGCATCTGGATCTTCCCGCTGTTGTTCGCGGTGCCCATGTTCAGCCGCGACGCCTACTCGTACCTGGCCCAGGGCGCGCTGCTGCGCGACGGGTTCAACCCGTACGAGGTCGGCCCCGTGGTGAATCCCGGTGTGCTGCTGGACAATGTGAGCCCGGTGTGGACCACCACGACCGCGCCCTACGGCCCGATCTTCCTGCTGCTCGCCCGCGCCATCACCTCCCTCACCGGGGAGAACGTGGTGGCCGGCACCATCGCGCTGCGCCTGGTCATGCTGCCGGGGCTCGCGCTGATGGTCTGGGCCGTACCGCATCTGACCAAACACCTGGGCGGTAAGCCCACCACCGCGCTGTGGCTGTCCGTGCTCAATCCGCTGGTGCTCATCCACCTCATGGGCGGGGTGCACAACGAGATGCTCATGGTCGGACTCATGGCGGCCGGCATCGCGCTGGTGCTCGAGCGCCATCACGTGGCGGGCATCGTGGTGGTCGCCATCGGTGTCGGGGTGAAGGCCACCGCGGGTGTCGCGCTGCCGTTCCTGGTGTGGATCTGGATGATTCACGAACGCGAACGCCGGGCCGCGCGCGGCGAGGGCGAGCTGCCGCATCCGGCGCTCATGTTCGCCAAGATCGCCGGGCTCGGCGTGGCGGTGTTCGCGGCCGTGTTCGCGGTGGCCTCGGCGCTGGCCGGGGTCGGCATCGGCTGGCTCACCGCGCTGTCCGGCTCGAAGAAGATCATCAACTGGCTCTCGCTGCCGACGGTCATGGCGCACATCACCACGTGGGTGACCCCGTTCCGCCTGGAGCCGGTGCTGGACGTGACCCGGGCGCTGTGCGCGGTGGCTCTGATCGTGGTGCTGGTGTGGACCTGGTGGCGGTTCCGCAACAGCGAGCGCGCGGCCGTGTTCGGCATTCTCATCGCGTTCGTGGCGATCGTGATCCTGTCCCCCGCCGCCCTGCCCTGGTACTACTCGTGGCCGCTGGCCCTGGCCGCCGGTTTCGCGCTGTCCACCACGACGCTGCAGTGGCTGGTGGGGCTCTGCACCTGGCTCATGCTGGTCTTCCAGCCCGACGGATCCATCGGCCTTTACAACTTCCCGCACGTGGCGCTGGCGACTTTCGCGGCCGTGGTGGCTGCCCTGTCGTTGCGCACGGTGGATCCGCTGCGGTTGAACGCGCACGCCCACCCCGAGGCGCCCGCGCGCGTGCAGGCACACGCGGGGACCCCGCCCAGCCCGGCATGAGCCCGGCCACGCTGGATCGCGCCTACCGGGACTGCCGCCGCATCGCCGCCGCCCACGGCCGCACCTATTTCCTGGCAACCCGCCTGCTCGAGCCCGAGCGAAGACCGGCCGTGCACGCGCTGTACGCCTTCGCGCGCCTGGTGGACGACCTGGTCGACACCGCCGAAGACGGTGCGGTGGCGGCGAATTCCGACGGCGCGCACGCCGGTGCGGCCGCCGCGCACCTGGACCGGCTCGAATACGAACTACGCGGACGACTGCTGCGCCCGGCGGAAATCGGCGGCGGCGCGGATCACACCGATCCGGGCACCCTCGAGGATCGGGTGCTGCTCGCGGTCTCCGACACCATCCGCCGGTATGCCATTGCGCCCGAACACTTCTGGGTGTTCCTGGACTCCATGCGCATGGACATCCCCGGCAGCCCGCAGTACCGCGACCGCTACCCCACCATGACCGCGCTGCGCGAGTACATGCGCGGTTCGGCCGCCGCCATCGGCCTGCAGTTGCTGCCGGTGCTGGGCACGGTGGTCCCGGTCGCCGAGGCCGAACCCGCCGCGGCCGCGCTCGGCGAGGCGTTCCAGCTCACGAACTTCCTGCGCGACGTGGCCGAGGATCTCGATCGCGGCCGCGTCTACCTGCCGGCCGACGATCTGGCCGCCTTCGGCGTGGACCGCGACCTGCTGCTCGAATGCCGCCGCACGGGAACGACCGACCCGCGTGTACGCCGCGCGGTGTCCCACCTGATCGCGGTCAACCGCGACATCTACCGCCGCGCGGTACCGGGCATAGACCTGCTGCTCCCGCGCGTCCGCCCGGCCATCCGCACCGCCGCCACCCTGTACGGCGGCATCCTCGAGGAAATCGAGCGCCGCGACCACGAGATCTTCAGCGCCCGCGCGACGGTGCCCACCCACCGCCGATTACGCGTGGCGGCAAGGGAATTCACCACCCGGACCCTGCACCCGGCGCACTGACCGAGGGGTCACGATCAGTGCTGACAGGGTGGCTCGATCGGCACCGGCCAGGTGGTCGCGATCGGTCGCCACCAGGCGGTCGCGACCCGCACCGACCGGGTAGTCGCGATCAATCCCGGACGGCGGTCATGCTTCGCCGGGGCCGGCTCAGAACGGGTCGGCGGCCGCGCGGCGGATGACCTCGCGGGCCAGATCGCCGTGCAGGGCGTCGATCGGGCGGCCCGGCAGCGACTCGTCCTCGGTGTACACCCATTCGAGGATCTCCTCATCGGTGTACTTGCCGTCGTGCATGACCGTAATGAGGCCGGTCAGATGCTTGGCGATGTTGCCGTGCGCGTCGAAGAACTCCGCCGGAATCCCGAGCACGCCGTCGCGGCGCACGGCGATGACCTGGCGATCACGCAGCAGCTGATGCACCCGGGTCACGACCAGGCCCATGCGGTCCGCGACATCGGGCAGCGGGATCAGGGTCACCGACGCGGGCAGGACATCTTCGCTGAAAGGGATGGCACTCACCCGGACAACGGTAGTCTGTCGCCTCGCATCCGCCGCATCACACCCCGACCCGACTACCATCGGGTCCAGCCGCAGAGAGCGGCCGTTCGTCGGAAGGGTTGCAGTTGATCGGCCAGATGCTGGAAGGGCGCTACCGCATCGACGCGCCGATCGCGCGCGGCGGTATGTCCATGGTGTTCCGGGGGGTGGACACCCGGCTCGACCGTCCGGTCGCCATCAAGGTGATGGATCCCAAGTTCGCCGCCGATCCGCAGTTCCTCACCCGCTTCGAACTCGAGGCCCGCGCGGTCGCCAAGCTCAAGCATCCGTCGCTGGTGGCGGTGTACGACCAGGGCCTGGACGGCGACCACCCGTTCCTGGTCATGGAATTGGTCGAGGGCGGAACCCTGCGCGAGCTGCTGCGCGAACGCGGCCCCATGCCCCCGCACGCGGTGCGCGCGGTCGCCGAGCCCGTGCTGGCCGCCATCGGCGTCGCGCACGCGGCCGGCCTGGTGCACCGGGACATCAAGCCGGAGAACGTGCTCATCTCCGACTCCGGCGAAGTCAAGATCGCCGACTTCGGTCTGGTGCGCGCGGTCGCCGCCGCCAACATCACCTCCGACAGCGTCATCCTGGGCACCGCCGCGTACCTGTCCCCCGAACAGGTCACCAGCGGCAGCGCCGACGCGCGCAGCGACGTGTACTCCGCGGGCGTTCTCATCTTCGAAATGCTCACCGGGCGTACCCCGTTCACCGGCGACACCTCCATCTCCGTCGCCCTGCAGCGCGTCGAGAAGGATGTGCCCAGCCCGAGCCGTTTCATCGCGGGCGTACCCCCGGAGATCGACGAACTGGTCGCGCACGCCACCGCCCGCGAACCCGGGCACCGCTACGCGAACGCCACCGAGATGGCGGGTGAGCTGCGGCGCATCGCGCACGAGCTACGGCTGCCCGACTACCGGGTGCCCGCGCCCCAGGACTCGGCCGAACACCTCAGCGCCCGCTACCAGGTCGCGACCCCGGCGGCGGCGCCCGCACGACGTCAGCACACCCCGCCGGCCGGCGCGACCGACCTGACCACCCGGCTACCCGCCGAGGCCCCGGCTCCGCCCCCGCATCAGCACACCCGGGTCATGACCGCGGCCCGCGAGATCCCGCCGAACTTCGCACCCCCGCCCGCGCCGGCGGGCGTACCGCCCGGCCGGCAGGACTATCGCTCCGAACGCAGCGAGAACGGCAAATCCCGCCGCACGGTCATGGTGTGGCTGGGCGTGGTGATCACCCTGGCGCTGCTGCTCGGCATCGGCGGCTGGTGGCTGGGCATGGGCAGATACGAGGCGGTCCCCTCGATCGCCGGGCTCGACACCCAGCGCGCGGTGGCCGCCATCGAAGCCGCGGGGTTCCAGGCCGAAACCAAGCAGAAGGCCTCGGACATCATTCCGGTGGGCAATGTGGTCGGCACCGATCCGCCCGCCGGATCCAAGCTCACCAAGGGCTCCACGGTCGCGGTGCTGGTCTCGAACGGCAAGCCCCGGGTGCCCGAGGTCGCCGCCGGCGCGGATGTGAACACCGTCAATCAGGCCATCAAGGACGCCGGGCTGACGCCGGTGGACGCCGGTGAGGTCGGCAGCGCGGCCGCGAAAGGCACGGTCGCCAAGGTGGATCCGGCGCCCGGGACCATCCTGCCCGCGGGCGCGAAGGTGAAGGTGTTCCGCAGCAAGGGTTCCCTGCCGGTGAAGCTCCCGGACCTGAGCGGCAAGAGCGAGACCGATGCCAGGGCGGTGCTCGAGAAAGCCGGGCTCACGGTCGGCGGCATCCGGAACGAATTCCACCCCAAGATCAAATCCGGTGAGGTGATCAGCACCGATCCCGCCGCGGGCTCCACCGTCGAATCCGGCAGCGCCGTCACCCTGATCCTGAACAACGGCATCGAGGTGCCGAACGTGCTGGGCAACACCGTCGCGGTCGCCCGCGCCAAACTGGAGGCCCTCGGCCTGCAGGTCACCGTCCGCCAGCTGGCGTCCAACGACGGGTCCCTGGTCATCTCCCAGAGCACCGGCGTCGGCAACAACCTGGAATCCGGCGCGACCATCACCCTGGTCGCCATTCCCTAGCGGCGCGACGGCATACGGCTCGAGCACCCCCGACAAGCACCGCACCCCGACAAACACCGCGGCCCGATCCGAAGGGATCGGGCCGCACGCGTATCACCTTGTCGCCGAGCGCCGTCCGGTGCCCGGCCCGGTGGCTCAGCGCAGCATTTCCGCCACGAGGAAGGCCAGCTCGAGGGACTGCTGGGTGTTCAGGCGGGGATCGCACGCGGTCTCGTACCGGTCCGACAGGTCCAGATCCGAGATGTCCTGCGCGCCACCGAGGCATTCGGTGACGTTCTCACCGGTCAGCTCGATATGCAGGCCGCCCGGGTGGGTGCCCAGCGCGTGGTGCACCTCGAAGAAGCCCTGCACCTCGTCGACGATCCGATCGAAGTGGCGGGTCTTGTAGCCGTTCGAGGTCTCGTGCGTGTTGCCGTGCATGGGATCGCACTGCCAGATGACCTGGTGCCCGGTGGCCTGCACCTTCTCGATGATCGCGGGCAGCACGTCGCGGACCTTGCCGTTGCCCATGCGCGCGACCAGGGTCAGGCGGCCGGGCTCGTTGTTCGGGTCCAAGCGCTCGACGTATTCCACGGCCTGTTCGGGCGTGGTGGTCGGGCCGATCTTGAGCCCGATCGGGTTGGCGAGCAGCTCGGCGAAGGCGATGTGCGCGCCGTTCAGCCCGCGGGTGCGCTCCCCGATCCACAGGAAGTGCGCCGACAGGTCGTAGAGCAGCGGCTCACCGGTGACGGGGTGCTCGCTCAGGCGCAGCATGGCGCGCTCGTAGTCCAGCACGAGGGCCTCGTGCGAGGCGTACAGGCGCGCGGTCGACAGGTTCGGGTCGTTGACCCGGCACGCCTTCATGAACGCGAGCGCGCGGTCGATCTCGATGCCCATGGCCTCGTAGCGGGCGCCGGCCGGGGACTGCGCCACGAACTCGCGGTTCCAGTTGTGCACCTGGTGCAGATCGGCCATTCCGGCCGAGGTCATGGCCCGCACCAGGTTCATGGCGGCGGAGGCGTTGGCGTAGGCGCGCACCAGCCGCGACGGATCGTGTTCGCGCAGCGCCGGATCGGCCACCAGCGAGTTGACCATGTCACCGCGGTAGGAGATGAGCCCGAGGGAGTCGGTGTTGGACGAGCGCGGCTTGGCGTACTGGCCCGCGATGCGAGCCACCTTCACCACCGGCAGGCTCGCGCCGTAGGTGAGCACCACGGCCATCTGCAACAGCGTGCGGATGTTGCCCCGGATATGCGGTTCGGTGTTGTCCGCGAAGGTCTCCGCGCAGTCACCGCCCTGCATGAGGAACGCTTCCCCGCGCGCGACCTCGGCCAGGCGCAGCTTGAGCTCCTCGACCTCGGCGGGGACGCAGATGGGCGGCACGCTCTCGAGCACGGTCCGCATCTTGGCGGCCTGTTCGGGATCCCAGTTCGGCTGCTGTAGGGCCTCGCGGGATAGCGCGTCGTCCAGACGCCGGCGCAGCGCCGCGGGCAGCGGAGGAAGTTCCGGCAGGCGATCGATCGGTACGTCGACGGTCCAGTTCACCCGTTCAGAATACGGACCGCGACAAACCGCGCGGACTACACCCAGGGCTGAGAAAAACCACACCGTCGCAGGCCGAATTCGATGAACCCGCGCGACGGCGAGCCGGTACCGTCCGCCCACCCGGACCCGCGCCGGAACCGGAACCTAGGCTGATCCCGGATGATCTTCCCTGATCATTCTCATCCCGCGCCGGTGGTTGTCGCCAACGGCCGCCGACCGAGGAGTGGACCGTCTCTTTTGCGCTATTTCTATGATTGCGAATTCATCGAGGACGGCTCGACCATCGACCTGATCTCCATTGGCGTGGTGTGCGAGGACGGGCGCGAATACTATGCCGTCTCAACCGAATTCGACGCCGAGAAAGCCGGGCCGTTCGTGCGGCGCTACGTGCTGCCGCAGCTGCCGCAACCGTCGTCGCCGCTGTGGCGCAGCCGCGAGAAGCTCCGCGAGGACCTCTACCGCTTCCTGGTCCCGCGCGCCGGGGTGGAACCCGAACTGTGGGCCTGGGCCAGCGCCTACGATCACGTCGCGCTGTGCCAGCTCTGGGGTTCGATGGTCGAGTTGCCCTCGGCGCTGCCGCGCTACACCAACGAGCTGCGCCAGCACTGGGAGCAGCACGGCAAACCCGCACTGCCGCCGGTGCCCAAGGACGCGCACGACGCGCTCGCCGACGCCCGGCACAATCTCGCGAAGTTCGAGGCGATCGAGGCGCACCGGCGCCTGCGCACCACCTGAGCAATGCCGAAAGGCCCCGGGAGACCGAGTCTCCCGGGGCCTTTCGCGATTGTCGTGGGGACTAGCCCGCCAGGGTCTGCGGAATGCGATCCGCGTCCGGGCGGCTGCCCGAAGGCACGCCGTCCTTGAGGCTGGCGGCGTAGACGTCCACGTACTCCTGCTCGCCCATCTGCATGAGCTCGTACATGATCTCGTCGGTCACCGCGCGCTCGACGAAGCGGTTGCCGCCCATGCCCTCGTACCGCGAGAAGTCGATGGGCTTGCCGAACTTGACGGTCACCTTGCGCGGCCGCCAGCGGAACGGTCCGGGCGGGCAGACCTCGTCGGTGCCGATCAGGGCCACCGGGATCACCGGGACGCCGGTCTCGAGGGCGAGCCGGGCCACGCCGGTCTTGCCCTTGTACAGGCGGCCGTCCGGGGAGCGGGTGCCCTCGGGGTACAGGCCGACGAGCCGGCCCTCACCGAGCAGCTTGCGCGCGGTGTTCAGCGCGCTCTCCGCGGCACTCGCGCCGGTGCGGTCGATCGGGTACTGCCCGGTGCCGCTGAAGAAGAACTTCTGCAGCCTGCCCTTGAAGCCGGGCGTGGTGAAGTACTCGGCCTTGGCCAGATACGTGATGCGACGCGGACTCGCCAGGGGAGTGAACAGCCAGTCCGTGAACGACAGATGATTTCCGGCCAGAATCGCCGCGCCGTCGGCGGGGATATTCTCCATACCCTCGACCTTGGGCCGGTTGATCAGCTGGATGAGCGGTCCCACCAAAACGAATTTCAGCAGCCAGTAGAACATTGCGTCCTTTCCCCTGTTTCGATACCCGGGACCGGCCTCGTTGCGGGCACCACATTCAAATCCCGACTCTACCGCTGAGACCTGGCGGTGACCAACCGCCCACCGGTGTACAGCTGTGATTCACACCGAATTCACGGGGCGTCACATATCAGCGCAGCGACGGACCGGCGGGCACCGCGTCCCGCCCGACTTCGAGCGCGGCCCGCGCCAATTCGGCCGCGCCGATCATGCCCGCCGCCTCACCCAGTTGCGCGGTGCGAATTCGAGCGAGCGGACGATGCCGTGCCCCGGTGATGGCCACCGAATAGTGCTCGCGCGCCGCGTCCAGGAACAGCGGCGCCGAGGTGCTCACACCCCCGGCGACCACGATCAGATCCGGGTCGAAGATATCGCTCACCCCGGCCAGCCCGAGCCCGAGCCAGCGCGCGAAATCGGCCATCACATCCAGGGCCACCGGATCGCCGTCCTGCGCCGCGCCCGCCACCCGCCGGCCGGTCAGCGAATCGGGATCCCGATCGGCCTCGCGGCTCAGCAGCGCCGACCGTTGCGGATCGGTCGCCAGCAATTCCAGCGCCGTGTCCACCAGCGCCGTTCCGCTGCAATATCTTTCCCAGCACCCGCGTTTGCCGCAGGCGCAGGCCCGGCCGTTCGGGACCACGGTCAGATGGCCGAGTTCGGGCGCGACGCCGTAGCTGCCGCGATAGAGCTGCCCGCCGACCAGCAGCGCCGCGCCGATGCCGGTGCCGATGGCGACCAGGACCACGTTGCGCCCGCCCGCGGCCGCGCCGAAGCGGTACTCCGCCCACATGGCCGCGTTGGCGTCGTGCTCGAGAATGACCGGCAGTCCGAGGCGATCGGTGAGCCGCTGCGCGACGGGCGCGTCCTCCCACGGCAGATGCGGGGCGAACCGCACCGTGGCACGGTCCTCGTCCACGAAGCCCGCGACCGCGAGCCCGACCGCGCCGATGGCGTGCCTGCCGCACAATTCGCGCACCGCGCGGGCCAATCCGTCCTCGAGGGCGCGCGCCGACTGCGGCGTGGGCGCGGTGACGGTGTCGAGCACCTCGCCCGCCCCGTCGACCACCGAGGCTCGAATATTGGTGCCGCCCACATCGATTCCGACCGTCAGGGGCACCGGCGTCCGGCCCCTCATGCCTTGATGGTCACATCGATCGGAACATATCCGGACCGCGCCCCCCGTCCGCCGCGACCTGCGGGCCGCTCCGCGCCGGGACCGGGTTGCCGCTGGTCCGAGCGACCGGACCCCGCCTCGCCGGGCCTGCGGGCGGTGCCCGGGCCGCGGCCGAGGGGATCCTCGCCGGTGGTTTCGGCGGCGGCGGGTTCGGCGGTGGCGGCCGAATCCGGCCGTTCCCGCGCGCCCGCTTCGCTCTCCGGCGCGGCGTCCCGGGCGGCCGCGGTGCCGGACCAGCCGGCGGCAGCCGAATCATGGCCGCGGGCACGGCGTTCGGCGGCGACCGCCTGGGCTCCGGCGGCGAATTTGGCCAGCAGATCGCCCAATCCGGCGACCGCTCCCCCGTGCGCGGCGCCCCGGGCACTCGAATCTCCGCCGCGCGCGCCGGAATCCGCGCCGGGCGCGCCGGAATCGGCAGCGCCGAAGGCCGGATCAGCGGCCGAATCGGCCGAATCGGTGCCGGCGTCGCCGCCCGGCGCGGCGGAATCCGACCCGGCGCGCGGATCCCGCATGCCGAAGCGCTGCTCCGGAGCGTGCCCGTGACCGTACGAATCATGTAGCCACGCATGATATTCCGGCGAGTCCGGATCCAGATCCGGCGGAATCAGCGGCTCCACCGGAACGCCCGCGAGGGCCTCGCGCAGGACGGTGACGATCGCGGTGCCGTGATCGGCGATGGCCGCGACCACATCGTGGTGCTCGCCGCGCACCACCGCGGCCGCCGCGCACACCGGGCACCAGCTGCAACTGTCCCACTGCACCCGGCCGTCGGCGGCGGTGCGGCGCAGCACCGGTTCCACGCGTTCGAGCACGGCCTCGGCGAGCAGGCGCAGTTCCTCGGCGAATTCGCTGAAATTGTCGTCCGGGTGGCCGGTGCGCGGATGTTCCTGGGACGTGGTCATTTCGGCCAGACCTCGGGGTCCGGGCGGAACCGGATCACCAATTGATCGCCGTCGAGTTCGGCGGCCTCGACCGTGCACCGCCGCAATACCGGCGCCAGCCGCAGCCGGCGCCTGACCCCGTCCGCTCCCACGATCAAATCGTCCTCCACTCGTCCCAGCTGCAGCGTCGACGGATCGACCACGGGCAGGTGCATGCGCATCGCGAACACCGAAGCCGGACCCGTCCCCGACTCGTGCCGCACCTGCGGCCCGCCGGAAACGGACAGCCCATCGTCCGCATCTGAGCCAAGCATAGGGACAGACCCCCCGCCCACCCAGTCACCACTCGCATCGATCCCGTGGGACAGCGCCGTCAACGCCGCCAGACCCACCGGTTCGGCGCCCGCGTGCCGTACGACCTGCACCGGAACCCCGCCCATTCGCTTGCGTAAATCCTCGACCACGGCCGATTGCTCGGCCTGTCGCTCGGAATACCACCGCACGGCCGGATGATGCGCGGGCGGCGCGGGCGTCCCGAACCAGGACGCCGGACCGGCGCGGCGGGTCGTCCAAGCCGCGACGGTGGCCGTGTCGTCGTCCGGGCCGATCAGGGCGGGCGCGCCGGACTCGAACGCGGCCGGATCCTGCCGCAGCGCAGCGCTTTCCGCGTCCTCCAGTTCGGGCAGCACCTTGTTCACCAGGACGCCGGTCAATTCCAGGCCCAGCAGCGCCGCCGCGGACCGCACCCGCGTGGACTCGGCCACCGCGACGTGTTCGGGGGCGGTGACCAGGCGCGCGGTGGTTCGCGAACGATCGGCCAGCAGATCTCGGGCGGCGGTGACCAGGGTGACGATCTGCTCGACCGAGACCGCGATCATCGCCCGCCGGAAATCCCCGCCCACCGCGGTCAGGGTGCGCGCGTGCGCGGGCCAGACGCGGTCGAGATAACCCAGCAGGGTGTCCGGGGCGGTCACGATGCGCAGCATGTCGGCCGACGGCGGGCAGTCCAGCACGATCACGTCCCAGCGCCCGACGCCCGCGAAATCGGTAATCTCCAGCAGCGCGAGCAGTTCCTGGATGCCGGGCAGCCCGGTCAGCTCGGCCGGATCCAGCGCCGAGATGTCGACCCCGTGCCGGTCACCCGCCCCGGACAGCAGCAACAGCACGGTCCGGAAGCGATCCTCCAGCAGCGCAAGGGAATCCACTTCGATCACGTCGAGACCGGGCTGCACCGCCGCGACCCCGGGCACGCTGCCGGGCTGATGCTGGAACCGGAAGCCCAGGGCGTCGCCCAGCGAATGCGCCTGATCGAGCGAGGCCAGCAGCACCCGCTGCCCGGCGCGCGCGTAGGCGAGCGCGGTCGCACACGCCAGCGTCGTCTTCCCCACCCCGCCCTTGCCGACGAACAGCTCCACCCGGGTGGCGCGCGACGGGCGTCCAGTCGTGCTCGCGGTCAGCCTTCGACCCGCTTCTTGAGTTCCTTCAGCGCGGTATCGGTGATGACCTTCTCGGCCTTGCGCTTGAACATGCCGATCATCGGGATGTTCAGGTCCACCGTGAGTTCGTACACCACCTCGGTGCCACCGTCGGGCAGCGCGATGAGTTCGTACGTGCCGTCCTGCGCCTTCTGCAGTTCGCCGCCGACCAGGGTCCAGCTCACCGCGCGACCGTCCGGTCGCCAGGTGTAGGACAGCGTGTAGGTGTCCTTCACGACCCCCGCGTCCAGCACGAAACGCGCGGTGCGGGCACGACCGTCGGGATCCTTGTCGAGCACCTCGACCGAACGGGCCGCGGCGACCCATTCCGGATACGACTCCAGGTCCGCGATGACTGCCATCACTCGTTCCGAGGGGGCGTCGATCACGATCGACCGTTGGGTGCGATCGGCCATGGGTGGCAACGCTTCCTTTCCAGCTGCGGCGGCGGAATCTTCGAGCGGTGAGAACCGGGCGGAATTCAGTGCGCGGCGGGCGCGACGCCGGCCTTGCGGCCGGCCTCCAGACGTGCCTTCACCTCGAAGGACATCTTCTTGCCCGCAACCCGGCGGGCACGATTGGCCGCCATGAGTTCGCGCGCGGACATCGATTCCACGCCCTTGGGCTCGGCGTGCATGAAGTAGTGCAGGATGACGCCGTCGAGCATCGGCTCGAGCCAGACCTCCATCGTGCCGGTGGCCCCGCCGGCGATGGTCCAGCGGATTCCCTTGTCGGCGCGATCTTCTCGCACCTGCAGCTGCAGGTCCGGCCACCAGCGACGCCAACGGGCCTTGTCCGCCAGCAGCTCACCCACGGCCGTGCCGGGCGCGGCGACGAAGGTCTGGTCGGCAACCTGGATACTGCTCACTCGGCTGAGCCTAGCTCAGATCGCTCGCACGTTCGTATCCAGCAGTTCCCGCAGCCGCACGCCCATGCGATCCCAGCGCCATTGCCGCTGCACCCAGGCACGACCGGCCGCGCCCATGCGGGCCGCGGCGTCGCGATCGGACAGCACCGCGACGATGGCCGCGGTGATCGCGGCGGTGGAGCGGCCGTCGACCACGTGGCCGGTCTCGCCCTCGCGCACGGTTTCCGGCGCACCACCGGAATCGCCCGCCACCACCGGCACCCCGGTGGCCGAGGCCTCCAGGAAGACGATGCCCAGACCCTCCACGTCCAGGCCGAGACCGCGGGTGCGGCAGGGCATGGCGAAGACGTCGGCGATGGTGTGGTGGGCGGCGAGTTCGGCCGCGGCCACCCGGCCGGTGAACACCACGTCATCGGCGACGCCGGTGGCCCGGGCGAGCCCGCGCAGCTTCTCCTCGTACGGGCCGCCGCCGGCGATGACCAGCACCGCGCCGTCGATCTGCGCGCGAATGTCCTTCATGGCCACGATGAGCGCGTCCTGCCCCTTGCGCGGGACCAGCCGCGACAGGCACAGGATGGTGGGCCGATCACCGAGCCCGTAGCGTTCGCGCAGCGCGGCGCGGGCGGCCGGATCCGGCTTGAAGACCTCCGAATCCACCGCCGGGGGCAGGTATTCCAGGGCCGCGTTCACCCCGAACGCCGCGGAGAACCGGCGGCGCGTGTACTTGCTGACGTAGGTGATGACATCGGTGTCGTCGCCGATGGCCCGCAGCGCCTGCCGCGCGCCGGGCAGCATGGACCAGCCCACCTCGTGCCCGTGGGTGGAGGCCACGATGCGCTCGGCCCCGGCCTTGCGCAGATGCGGTGACATGAGCGCGAGCGGCGCCGCGGCCCCGAACCACACCTGCTCGCACTGCTCGTCGCGGATCAGCTTGGCCGCGCGCCGCATCACCAGGGGTGTGGGCAGCATCAGCGTGGTGGGGTGGCGGACCACCTGAAACGGCTGTTCGGCATCGAACCTGCGGTGACTGTCGCCCTTCCAGCGGGGCGCGTACACCACCAGATCATCGGGCGGCAGCTGCATCGCGAGCGCGTGGACGTAGGACTGAATACCTCCCGGCCGCGGCGGGAAATCATTGGTAACCAGCAAGGTTCGCCCCATACGCCCAACCTACTGCACCCGCGCGCACCGCGATCCCCGCCCCGAAACCTCGCACCCCCGTCCGGGTGCGCGCGGCGCCGTGCGGTCAGGCGCCTTCGGTGGTGCGGGAGGTGATCCAGGTGCGCCAGTCGGTCAGGAAGTCCGCGTACGGGGTGGCGATGACCTCGCGGAACGCGGCGTCCATCGCGGCGTGATCGCGCGGTCCGCGCGCCAATTCCCGGTAGAGCGTGACCAATCGGCCTTCGCCGAAGCGATCGGCCAGGAACGCGCACGCCGACCAGGCCTGTTCGTAGGCGAGGGCGGCCTGCCCGCTCGCGGGTTCGAACACCGCGTCGGCGGGCAGCTCCGCGGGCAGCGCGCCGGTGCGGGCGCGGGCGGTCAGCGCCGGGGCGATCTCGGCGACGGTGTCGGCCGACCCGCGATGGGCGGCGTATTCGGCGAAGCCCTCGAGCAGCCACTGCGGGGAACCCTCGGCGGTCACCGCGCGGGTGGCGACGTGGGTGAGCTCGTGGCGCAGCACCGTGCGCAGACCGTCGGCGCCGAGCCTGCGCCCGGCTTCCGGGCCGAAGACCACGCGCTGCCCGGTGGGCCGGTCGCCGGGCCGGAACACGTCCGAAACCGTCACGGCCGCAACCTCCGCCGGCACGTCGCCGGTCGAGCCGGTCAGCGCCGCGAACTCCGCGGTGCTCGCGGCCACGACCACCACCGGGGCCTGGGACCAGTCGGCGCCCCACAGCGCGCTCACCGCGACGGTCGCGGCCGCGAGTTCGCCGGCCAGCACGTCCACGTCGGCGCTGCGGGTGGCGTGCCCGAGCACGATGCCGCTGCGGTTCGATCCGGTGGTCACCGATTCCGCGATGACCTTCCCGTAGCCCGCCATCAGCCTTTTGACCTGCGGCACTTGCGGATCCGAAGCGGTGACCTGGCCGCTCTCGGGCCCGGGGGCCACCGCGCGCAACGTGGGCAGCACCGAATTGGGCAGCATGAGCAGCGCACCGCAGGCGGCGGTCAGCCCGGTCACCATGACGAGGGTGAGGCAGAACTCGAAACGCCGCTTGGCCGAGAACCAGCCGCGAACCTGTCGCAGTGCGCTCATTGCCACCTCGTGTTCGGGCGCGGCGTCAGTACCGGCGCGCGGAATGGAACGGTGTCGAGCCCATCGGCGCCACCTGCACCGGCACTCCGAAAGTGGAGGCGTGCAGCATCAAACCATTGCCCGCGTAGATCCCGACGTGTGAGACCTCAGAGTAGAAGAACACCACATCGCCGGGCTGCAGGTCCTGTTCGGCCACGGGCGTGCCGAAATTCGACTGCTGCTGACTGGTGCGCGGCACGCTCTTGCCGACCTGTTTGAACGCCCACTGCACCAGGCCGGAGCAGTCGAACTGATCGGGCCCGATCGCACCCCACACGTACGGCGCGCCGACGCGGGTGAGACCGGCGGCCAGGGCGCTGGTTCCGCTGCCGGGCACGAGCCCGCGCAGCAGGGTGTCGCGGTCGAAGCCGGGCGGGAACATCGAGCCGGCGAGCGCGGACTTGTCGCCCGCGGACAGCTGGCCCCACGCGGCGATGACACCCGCGATGGCGCCCTGCAGCTCCGAGCGTTTGAGTTCGAGATCGGTGCGCAGCGCGTCGGCCGCGGCGGAGGCTGCCCGCGCGGCATCGGCCGCGCCGCGGGCGGCGGCGTCGGCGGTGGCCGCGGCGTCGCTCACCTTCTTGTACTGGCTCAGTTGATTGTTCGTGCGCGCGGCGACCAGGTCCACGACCGACATCTGATCGAGCATCTGCTGCGGGGAATCGCTGACCAGCAGCGAGGTGAGCTGATTGGTGCGGCTGCCCATGAGCGCGGCGGTGGCGGCCCGATCGATCGCGGGCTGGAAGCGTTTGATCTCGTTGCGCGCGGCGTCGAGCACCCCGGCCGCGTCGGCGGCGGCGGTGTCGGCGACCTCGGCGGCGGCGACCTTGGTATCGAGATCGGTCTGCGCGTTCAGCGCGGCCTGATTGAGCTGCTCGGACTGGCGGGACAGGTCGATCAGTCGCTGTACGGCGTCACCCGCGGTGGTGGGCGCGGCCACCGGATCCGCGACGACGGGCCCGGCCGCGGCGCTCCCGATCACGAGGGCGCCCACCGTGAGGGCTCCACCCACCAGTTGTCTGGTGCGTTGCTTCCGCTGCTGCGCTGCCACCGTCGGCATGTCCCGTTCTCTTGCCCCAAGCCGGAAAAGAAGGTCTCGATAAGATTACGAAACAGCGGCCGCATATGTCCAGCAGGCCACGGAACCATTACGGCCGCCGCTTCGTCCGCAGGTCACAGACCTGCGGTTGGTACTAGATCCGGCGGGCGCCGTCGAACGGCATGGACGAGATCGGGGCGACCTTGACCGGCTGACCCGAGGTCGAGGCGTGCACGACGTTGCCGTCGCCCACGTAGATCCCGGTGTGGCCGCCGCCGTAGAACGACACCACGTCGCCGGGCTCGAGCGCGTCGGCGGACACGGGGTAACCGGCGTTGAGCTGCTCATAGCTGGTGCGCGGCAGCTCGATTCCGGCCTGCGCGTACGACCACTTGACCAGACCGGAGCAGTCGAAGGCGTTCGGGCCGGTGGCGCCGTACACGTACGGCGAGCCGATGCGGCTCATCGCGGCGTTGACCACTTCCTGGCGCGGGCTCACCTGGGGAGCGGCCGGGGCGGCGGGGACGCCGGGGATCTCGACGCCGGGAATGGCGGGGATGGTGACCGGAATCGACTCGGGCACACCAGGGATGCCCGGGGGCAGCTGGACCGCGTCCGGGACATCGAACGTGCCGACGCCGGGGATCGTGACCGGCTGCGCCGAGGCGGGCGTAGCGGGCAGCAGCAGCGCGCTCAGCGTGGCAGCGCCGACGGCGCCGGCCGAGAGGGCCCGCTTGACGGTGTTGGTCGCCATGGTGAGGTACTTCCAATCTGCCCCGCGACGCCGCACCGGTTTGGTGGGTCGGACTCCGCGAGGTCTCAGGAAGATTACGAGCCGATAACGGTGCTTTGTAAAGCCGCGACCAACGCCGGATGGCCTGGAATTGTTAGGCGCCGTCATTTCGCTGCGACAAACGTCACAGCAATCACGAAAAGATAACAACGCCCGAATTGCCAGGAGCGTCCGAACCGCTACCCGTCGGTAAGTTACCGGGCGCGGCAACCCCTCCTTGCAGGCACGATCTCCTATAACAGCAGTTCAGCGCTGCCGTGCATAATCAGGCTCTGACCGGGCGACTTGCCATCCGGACCGAGGCGGGCCCTCTCAGACAGCACTCACCCGCCATCGTCATCGCGATTGCACCACACCCGTCGGTACTCATACACTTTCCGAATCAATGTGACCCTGGTCACAAACTGGCATATTTTCGCAATCCGGGGATTGCATCTCGAGAATCTCGAGCAGATAAACGGACATTTCCCGGATTCGTCCCGGGCGGCGAGGCGCGGCCCGAACCGCCGCGCTGACCGGCCGGAGAAGTATCGCCGCTGGTAGCGGCGGGACGGGTGCCGGGTGTCGTACCCCCGCCCTACGATTTCGGCTCGTGCCGGAACAGTTGGCCTTCGACGAGCTCGAAACCCCGCTCTACGCGACCACTTTCGTGATCGTGGACCTCGAAACCACCGGGACCAGCCCGGATGGGGACGCCATCACCGAGATCGGTGCGGTGAAGGTGCGCGGGGGCGAAGTGCTGGGCGAGTTCGCGACCCTGGTCAATCCCGGCCGGGCGATCACCCCGCAGATCGTGCAGATCACCGGAATCACCACCGCCATGGTTTACGACGCGCCCCGGATCGAGCAGGTGCTGCCCGGATTCCTGGAGTTCGCGTCCGGATGCGTGCTGGTTGCGCACAACGCCCGTTTCGACACCGGGTTCCTGCGGGCCGCCGCGGCGCGGATGCAGGTGCCCTGGCCCGCTTTTCAGGTGCTGTGCACGGTGCAGCTGGCCCGGCGGGTCCTCGGGCGCGACGAGGCGCCCTCGGTGAAGCTGTCGGCGCTCGCGGAACTGCTCGGCGCGCAGACCCGCCCGACGCACCGGGCGCTCGACGACGCGCGCGCCACGGTGGACGTATTGCACGCGCTCATCGCACGGGTGGGGAATCAGGGCGTGCACAGTCTCACCGAGCTGTTGGACTACCTGCCGGAGGTGACGCGCCGCCAGCGCGCCAAACGGGTGATCGCCGCGGACCTGCCCGCCACCCCCGGGGTGTATCTGTTCCGCGGCCCGTCGGACGAAGTCCTCTATATAGGGACCGCGGTGAATCTGCGCCGCCGCGTGCGCAACTACTTCACCGGATCGGACACCCGGCCGCGCATGCGCGAGATGGTGCAGCTGGCCACCCGCGTCGATCATGTGGAGTGCGCGCACGCCCTGGAGGCCGGTGTCCGCGAACTGCGTCTGCTGCTGGCGCACGCCCCGCCCTACAACCGCCGCTCGAAGTTCCCCCAGCGCGCGTGGTGGCTCACCCTCACCGAGGAGCCCTTCCCCCGCTTCGCCGTCTCGCGCACCCCGACCCGGGACGCGCTGGGCCCCTTCAATTCCCGCACCGAGGCCACCGAGATCGGCGTCACCGTCGCCGAGAACTCCGGCCTGCGCACCTGCACCACCCGGCTCCCGCGTACCGGACAGCACGACTGCCCGCCCGCGGTGGTCGGCGGCTGCCCCGCGAGCGCCGAGAACACCCCCCTATATATAGAGGAGTACGCGCACGCTCCCGAACGTGTCCGCGTCCTGTTCACCGGCCACTCCCCCGAGATTCTCGAAACGATTCAGGAGAAGCTCGAAACCCTCTCCCGCGCAGAGCATTTCGAGGCCGCCGCGCGCCTGCGGGACCGCACTCTCCCGCTGATCCGGGCACTGCGCCGCACCCAGCGCCTCTCGGCCCTGGCCCGTATCCCCGAACTGATCGCCGCCCACCCCGACGGCGCCGGCGGCTGGCACTTCGCCGTCATCCGCCACGGCCGCCTGGCCTCCGCGGGCAACGCTCCCCGCGGCATCTCCCCCATGCCCACCGTCGACCGCTTGGTGGCCGCCGCCGAAACCGTCATCCCGCCCCGCCTGAATCCGCTCCCCGCCGCCGCCCCCGAACCCCCTGCGCCCGAACTCATCTCATCCCCGTCTCCCGAGCCCGACCCGCCGCGCTATTCCCCACTACACGGCGCCCTCCCCGAGGAAACCGCCCTCCTGGTCCGCTGGCTCGAACAACCCGGCACCCGGATCGTCCGCACCACCGACGGCTACCACGAGCCCCGCCACGGCGCGGGCCCCTGGCTCGCCTGGGCCGCCCGCGCCGAAGCCGCCGCCGACCCCGACCCGATCACCCAACTGCCACAGCCAGATACACCCCCGCCAGCGTGAGCATGTAGGCCACCAGCAATCCCGGCCCGCCCGCTCGAACGCTCCAGTCCACTCCCGCGGGACCCAAGCCGCCGCCCCACCGGTGGAGGACGCCGAGTCAGGATGCTCGGCACTGATCGTCGTGCTCGTGGTGCGCGATCACCGCCAGCAGTTCACGCACCCACGCCGGTCGCTGCGCGCCGGCGCCGGCCGTCGCGAGATCGGCCTCGATCAGCGAACGAATGTAGGCGGACTGCGACAACCCCAGTGTCAGAGCCCTCGACTTGCATGCCCGGTCGAGTTCGTAGGGCATCTTGATCGACCGAGGAACGAACACCGGCTCGCTGCCGGGACCGACAGTGATCCCCAGTTCGGCTTCTGTAACGGTTTCACCGGTGAGTTCCAGGCGGTCCTTGATCGCCGCGACCTCGTCGGGACTCATGTCATGGAATGGATCAGTCATCGTGGTTCGCCTCCCAGCGTGCGAAGTCGGCGATCTGCTCTGGGGTGAGATAGGTCGCGTCGAAAATGTAGATGTCCGGGCCATTGTGGCGGGCGTACACGGCAACGGCCCGGCCGCTGTCGGCCCGTCCCGAAATCACGAACACACGTAGTCCGGTCGCCGGATCCGTGGCAAGCGCCAGCCGTGCTCGGCGCGTGCCGGTCTGCCACGCGTTCACCATGTCGAACACCTCATTGATGTCCACGCCGGTCTTCGCCAGCATCTGGGCCAACGCCCAGTACCATTCGACAGCCACCGGGCGAGACTACTCCCGAGACTACCAGCATGAGGCCCGTCGGCGTTATGTCCGAAGTGCAGTGATGTCGAAACGGGGAAGGCCCCGAGTCGTAATCGACTCGGGGCCTTCCCTTTCTCACCGAACTCAGTGGCCGTGCTTGTCGCCGTCCACGTTGTCCTGCTGGCTCGCCAGCGCGGCGAGCATGTCGTGCTCTTCCTTGTGCGCCAGCGCGGCGTTCTGCTCGATCTCGGCGTGCGGATCGGCCTTCATGAACGAACCGGAGCCGGGCTTGCCGGCCGAACCCAGCTTGGACATCTTCTTGGGCACCGGGGCGCCCTGGTATTCCAGCGGGATCGGGTGGCCGTGCGAGTCCACCGGGCCCAGCGGCTGGTGGATCTCGATGTACTCACCGTGCGGCAGGCGCTTGATGACACCGGTCTCGATGCCGTGCTCGAGCACCGCGCGGTCGCTGCGCTGCAGGCCGATGCAGAAGCGGTAGGCCACGAAGTACGCCAGCGGCGGCAGCACCAGCAGACCGATGCGGAAGATCCACGTGGTCGCGTTCAGCGAGATGCTGAACTTCAGCGCGATGATGTCGTTGACGCAGGCCAGGGTCAGCACCAGGTAGAAGGCGATGGCCATGGCGCCGATGGCGGTGCGAACCGGCACGTCGCGCGGACGCTGGAGCAGGTTGTGCCGGGCGTCGTCGCCGGTCAGCTTCTTCTCGATCCAGGGGTACAGGATCAGGACGGTGAAGACCAGGCCCATGACGAGCGCGACCCAGAACACGGCCGGAACCGTGTAGCGGCCCAGGTACAGCTCCCACGGCGGCATGAGGCGGGCCATGCCGTCGGTCCACATCATGTAGAAGTCGGGCTGCGAACCGGCCGAGACCTGAGACGGGTTGTAGGGACCCAGGTTCCAGATCGGGTTGATCTGCAGCACGCCGCCCATGAGGGCGATGATGCCGAGGGTGAAGGCGAAGAACGCGCCCTGGTCCGCGGCGAACACCGGCACGATGCGCGCGCCGACGACGTTGGTCTCCTTGCGGCCCGGTCCGGGGAACTGGGTGTGCTTCTGGTACCAGACCAGGGCGACGTGCGCCGCGATCAGCGCCAGCAGGATGCCCGGGATGAGCAGCACGTGCAGGACGTACAGGCGCGGGATGATCAGGTTGCCCGGGAAGTCGCCGCCGAACAGCAGCCAGTGCAGCCAGGTGCCGATGACCGGGACGCCGATGGTGATGCCCGAGAACGCCGCGCGCAGACCGGTTCCCGAGAGCAGGTCGTCGGGAAGCGAGTAGCCGAAGAAGCCCTCGAACATGGCCAGGATGAGCAGCAGCGAGCCGATCACCCAGTTGGCCTCACGCGGCTTGCGGAAAGCGCCGGTGAAGAAGATGCGGAACAGGTGGATGATGATCGACGCCGCGAACAGCAGCGCCGCCCAGTGGTGCACCTGGCGCACGAACAGACCGCCGCGCACCTCGAAGGAGATGTTGAGCGAGGTCTCGTAGGCCCGCGACATGGTGACACCGCGCAGCGGCTGGTACGCGCCGTTGTAGACGGTCTCACTCATCGACGGGTCGAAGAACAGCGTCAGGTACACACCCGACAGCAGCAGGATGATGAAGCAGTAGAGCGCGATCTCACCGAGCAGGAAGGACCAGTGGGTCGGGAAGACCTTGTTGATCGACCGCTTCAGGAAGGCCGCGGCGTGGTACCGCTCGTCAGCATTGTTGGCCGCTTGGACCGCTTTGCTAGGACTCATGAACGACGCTCCCAGAAGGCCGGTCCGAGGGGCTCGATGAAGTCGTGTACGGCGACCAGGTAGCCCTCGGAGTTGACGGTGATCGGCAGCTGCGGCAGCGCACGAGCGGCGGGACCGAAGATCGGCTTACCCCATTCGGTCGCCAGGAACTGCGACTGGTGGCAGGGGCACAGGATTCGGTTGGTCTGCTGCTCGAAGAGCGAGGTGGGGCAGCCCAGGTGGGTGCAGATCTTCGAGTAGGCGAAGTAGTCGCCGTAGTTGAAGCTCTCCTGGCCCTTGCGCTTGATGGCGGCCTCGGCATCGGCGGTCCGCAGGCGAATCAGCATGACCGCGTTGCGGATACCGCGCAGCGACTGGAAGGTGGCGTGCTCGTCGCCGCGCCATTCTTCCTTCCACGGGAAGACGGTCTCCATCGAGCCGGCGTCCAGGTCCTCCGGGCGCACCAGGACGATGTCCTCGGGGCGGCCGGTGTCGCGGCGCAGGAAGATGGTCTGGCCCGCGTAGTCCGGGGTCCAGCCCGAGACCCACAGCGGCGACTTGTCGCCCTTGGCCCACGGGTTCTTGACGCAGCCGCCCAGGAACACCAGCATCGCGCCGATGCCCAGGATGCCCGCGCCCGCCGAGGCGCTGCGGGTGATCATCTTGCGGCGGCCGAGGGTGGAGGTCTCCACCGCGTCGGACAGCTGCGCACCCAGGGTGCGGCGGTTGACCTCGGAGGACATGCCGTCGTGGCGTTCCTGGATCGAGATCTCGGCCGGGATGAACTTCTTGCGGATCAGGACGACGGCGACGCCGATGGCCAGCACCGCGATGCCCATGGTGATGCCGTAGAGCGGGGTGGTCAGCGTGTACGCCGCGTTGCCCTCTTCGCCCCGGCCCTTGTACTCCCAGGGCCAGAACAGGAATACGCCGATGAGGGCGAGTCCGGCCAGCGCCGAGATGCCGAACCACATCGCGACCTGACGCTCGGCGCGCTTCTCGGCCTTGGTGCCGGGAATGGGCCAGCGCGGTGCGCGGTAGGCGACGTCGACGCCGTCCAGCTTGGTGCCGAGGGCGACGAGCTCGTCGCGCGACATGGCGTCGAGCTGTTCATCGGTGTAGTCCACGCCGGTGGGGCTGTCCCCCATGCTCTTTTGCTCCTGTTCACTCATGACCGGGAACCGATCCACATCGCCGAGCCGACGAGCAGCACGATGCCGATGATCCACGCCGCGAGGCCCTCGGTCGCGGGGCCGAAGCCGCCGAGGCCGTAGCCGCTCTCGGACGGGGTCTCCATCCGGTCCTTGATGTACGCGACGATGTCCTTCTTCTCTTCCGGCGTCAGCTGCCGGTCGGAGAACTTGGGCATGTTCTGCGGGCCGGTGAGCATGGCCAGGTAGATCTGCTGTTCGCTGGCCGGCGCGAGCGGCGGCGCGAACTTGCCGGAGGACAGCGCGCCGCCCTTGCCGGTGAAGTTGTGGCAGGACGCGCAGTTCATGCGGAACAGCTCGCCACCGCGGCCCAGGTCGGCGCCCTCGATGAGGGATTCCTGGGCGATCTCGCCGTTGGCGTCGCGCACCACGGTCGGGCCGCCGCCGTTGGCCTGGATGAAGGCGCCGAGGGCGTCGGTCTGACGGGCGTCGAACTTGGGGGGCTTGCGCATGATCTGGGCTTCGTTGCGCACCGCGGGCATACGACCGGAGGAGACCTGGAAGTACACCGCGGCCTCGCCGACGCCGATCAGGCTCGGGCCGCGATCGGCGACACCCTGCAGGTTGGCACCGTGACAGGTGATGCAGGAGGTGTCGTAGATCTGCTTGCCCTCGCGGATCAGCGCGGACTGGTCCTCGTGTGCCGTGGCGACCTGCGCCGTGGGCGTCAGGGCCGATGCCGCGAAGCCGGCTCCGACGAGGCCCATCAGGAGAACCAGACCGCCGGCGATACGCCGACGCAAGCGGCGCTGCTTACGCGTCTTGGTGGCCTCGCCGATCGCGGCGCCCGAGGATTCGGGGCGCGGATCTGGCGCTGACGGGGGAGATGAACTCATCTGTGTCCCTTTGGAGTAGACGGAACCGACTTGTACAGAAGCTTCTTGCCTACGGCGGGCTGTGCCGTGGATCTGTCCGAAATCAGCGGACGAAGTAGATCGTGGCGAAGAGCCCGATCCAGACGATGTCGACGAAGTGCCAGTAGTACGAGACGACGATCGCCGCGGTGGCCTGCGCGGGGGTGAACTTACTGACCTTGGTGCGGATCAGCAGGAACACGAACGCGATCAGACCGCCGATGACGTGCAGGCCGTGGAAGCCGGTCGTGATGTAGAAGACCGAGCCGTACACGGTGCTCGAGATCGTCGTGCCCTCCTGAACCAGGTGGTAGTACTCGTACCCCTGGCCACCGACGAAGAAGGCACCCATGATCAGGGTGATGACGTACCAGCGGCGCAGGCCGAAGACATCGCCCCGCTCCGCCGCGAAGACGCCCATCTGGCAGGTGAACGAGGAAGCCACCAGGACAGCGGTCACCGGGACGGCGAGACCGAGGTTCAGCTCGGTCGGCTCCATCGGCCACTTCTCGCCGCCGGCTTGCGCGCGGGCGACAAAGTACATAGCGAACAGGCCGGCGAAGAACATCAGCTCGCTGGACAGCCAGATGATGGTACCGACGCTGACCATGTTGGGCCGGTTCAGCGAATGCACACGCTGAGTAATGGCCGATCCTGGGGTCCCTACTGCGGTCGTCACGCCGGTAAGTATGACCTGTCGTAGTACGACAGGCGTAGCCGGGTTGGAAAACTCGGTCAGCGTGTCGGAAACCGCAGCGCGAGCGAGCCTCTCGGTGGGCGCTCGGCGTGTCTCGGAGCAGCATAGATTGGCTCGGTAAGAGAAAGCTGAGCTATCCATAGGCTGATTTTCGAAGGGAAGGTGACGGCGATGTCATGGGTGGGCAGGCTGCTGCGGCGCGGCGGGACAACGCAACTGGATCCCGGGCGTGGCGACCTGGTGACGGTGGCGTCGAGTTTCGATGACGCGGAGGCGTGTTCGGCGGCCCTGGGCCGCACCGGCAGCTGGACCGCCGACCAGCCCGTGGTGCTGCGCCAGCACCTGCGGGTGCCCGCGGATCGCCTCGATGCGGTGCAGATCATCACCGGGCAGCTCGGCTATGACACGGTGAGCGCCGAGCCCGAGGCCGCCCCGGACACCGTCGCCCTGCTCGTGCAGCGGGTACAGGTCCTGGACGCCGTGCACTGCGCGCAGGAGCGCTCCCGCCTGACCGCGGTGGCCCATCGCCACGACGCGGTGCTGCTGGGCTGGGAGGCGCTGCAACCCGCTCCCGGGCGTCCGGGAGAAAAGAAATAGCCTCCGCGCACTAGGCTGACGGCGACAACACTGGTGTACGGACCTTCACCGGCGACGGAAGAGATGAGCAATGAGCGCGCGCAGCTGGCGAGAAATCCTCGGCATCCTCACCGATGGCAACGATCTGGCCGCGGACGAGGCCGCGTGGGCGATGAACGAGATCTTCACCGATAGCGCCACCTCCGCGCAGATCGCGGCCTTCGGCGTCGCCATGAAGATGAAGGGCCCCACCGCCGTCGAACTGAGCGGGCTGGCCGCGGGGATGCTCGCGCACGCCCGCCGGGTCGAGGTGGACGGCGCCGCGGTGGACATCGTCGGCACCGGCGGCGATCGGTCCGGCACGGTCAACATCTCGACCATGTCCTCGATCGTGGTGGCGGCCACCGGCATTCCCGTGGTCAAGCACGGTAATCGCGCGGCCTCTTCCAAGAGCGGCGGCGCGGACGTGCTCGAGGCGCTCGGGGTGAAGATCGCGCTGGGCCCGGAGTCGGTCGCCACGAGTGTGCGCGAGGTCGGGATCGGCTTCTGCTTCGCGCCCGTGTTCCATCCGTCGCTGCGGTTCGCGGGGCCGGCCCGCGGGGAGATCGGCATTCCGACGGTCTTCAATATCCTGGGCCCGCTGACCAATCCGGCCCAGCCGGGCGCGGGCCTCATCGGTTGCGCGTTCGCGGATCTGCTGCCGGTCATCGCCGGCACGTTCGCCGATCGCGGCGCGTCGGCGCTGGTGGTCCGGGGCAACGACGGCCTGGACGAGATCACGACCGCCGACACCACCGATGCCTGGGTGGTCGCGGGCGGCCGCCGGGCCGAAACGACCATCGACCCCACGAAACTCGGCATCGGGCGGGTCGCCCCCGAGGCGCTCAAGGGCGGGGACGCCACCCTGAACGCGGTGATCGCCCGGAATTTCCTGGCCGGCGAGGCCGGTCCGGTGCGCGACGCGGTGCTGCTGAACTCGGCCGCGGCGGTGGTGGCCTTCGAGCTCACCGCCGATCAGGTCGGCGAGGATCTGCACGACCGGCTCGGCGCCGCCCTGGAACGGGTTGCGGCGACGGTCGATTCGGGCCGGGCCGGCGATTTGCTCGAGCGCTGGGCGGAACTGACCAACAAGCTCGGCGCCGACTAGCGATCACTCCCCGATCGAGAAGCCCGCCTCGACGTCGATGCTCGAGTAGGACTTGAACGCGATGTGGGTGGCGGTCCGGACCACGCCCGGGGTCTTGTTGATGTGCCCGGTCACGACCTCGGCGATCTGCTGGTGGTCGCGCACCCGCACGATGCCGATCAGGTCCACGTCGCCCGCGCACGAGTAGACCTCGGCGACGCCCTCGATATCGGCCAGGGCCTGGGCGGTCTCGGGGATGCGGTCGGATTCTGCGTGGATCAGCACGATCGCGGTAATCATGGGACCACCCTAGGCGATGCCGGTGCCGGCGCGGCGGGCCGCGCGGATCGCGCCCGCGGACGGCACAGCTCCCCCGCGGGCCACCCGAACTCGTTCCCGCACACGCGGAGCTATCTGTAACCCCCGGTGCAAGCTGGGGAAATCCAGGGCTTGATTCCGCGAATCCGCGTCCGGTGTGACCGTTTTGGGTGATCATGGATCGAAATGTGAACCGACCAGTAGTCACCTTGGGGCTACGCAGGGGGTTTTCGATGCTAGATCTGATTCCGGCCGTTCCGGTCCTTCGAAACATCACTCGCCGCACCGCGCGCCTGGCCGCGCGGACCTTGCTCGCGGGTGCCACGGTCGCGGTGATCGCCGCGGCCGTACCGGCGCATGCCGCGCCCGAGCACGTCCCCGATCCGGTGGCGAGCATCGGCACCGATGTGATCAAGATGATCGACTCGGTGACCACGCTGCAGTTACCGGGCCAGGATCTGCCGACCGCGCTGAGCCCGACCACCGCCATCGTCGTGCTGGGCTACGGCCTGCTGCCGGACGGCGAGATGCGGCCGGAACTGATCAACCGGCTGTACGCCGGGTACGTCTCGGCCCTGCTGTCGCCCCATTCGCCGGTGATCGTGACCGGCGGGAATCCGCAGAACGGGCGCACCGAGGCCCAGGCCATGGCGGACTGGCTGATCGGGCGCGGCATCGACCCCCTGCGCATTCACAGTGAGACCCAGGCGAATTCGACGGTCCAGAACGCGGCGTTCTCGGCCCGGGTCATGGAGGCGATCGGCGCGCACGCGGCGATCCTGATCACCTCCGCGGACCATATCGGCCGGGCGCTCACCAACTTCCGCGCCGCGGGGATCGCGGTGGTCGCCACCATGACCCCGGACCACACCCCGCTCTCGGCCCAGCCGTTCGGGCCCGGCGAGCCGCTTCGCTAGCGGCTCGAATCACCGCCGTCACCGCGGATCGAAGGCCCGCTCACCGAACGGTGAGCGGGCCTTCGACCGCTCAGTGAAGCTGATGACGTTGCCCCGCAAGCTGTTTGCAGAGCGCCCCCGTTACCCCGCCCCGGCGGCAACGCGGCCTCCGGATCGGCGGAGGCCGGGTCTCCGCACGAGCGGGGCTACGCCGCGGCGTGCGCGCCGACGCTCCGCCGACCACGCCCTCATTCCAGGAAACGCGCGATGGCGGCCGCCACACACGCGGGCTTGCTCTCCCCTTCGATCTCGACGGTGACGGTCCGCTCGATCTGCACCCCGCCCGGAATGTCGTGCGCCGCCGTCAGATGCACGCGGCCGCGGATGCGACTGCCGACCGGCACCGGGTTGATGAACCGAACCTTGTCCAGCCCGTAGTTGATGGCCATCCGCGCGGAGCTGACCCGCATCACCTGCGCGGTCATGGGCACGATGAGCGAGAGGGTCAGGAAGCCGTGCGCGATGGTGCGCCCGTACGGCCCGGCGGCCGCGCGCTCGGCGTCGACGTGGATCCACTGCTGGTCGCCGGTGGCTTGCGCGAAGCGGTCGATGCGCTCCTGGTCGATGGAGATCCAGTCGCTCACACCGATGTCCGTGCCGACGGCGGCGCGCAGCAGTTCGAAGGAGGTGAAGTCGATCATGGGTCGAGCCCTTCTCAGATGCGGCGGCCGCCGTCGACGTAGATGGTCTGGCCGGTGACGAAGGAGGCGTCCGGCGACACCAGGAAGGACACCACGTTCGCGATGTCCGCGGGCTCGCCGACCCGGCGCAGCGGGGTGATCTCGGCGGCCTGGGCCCGGAAGACCTCGGGGTCGACGCCGACGCGGGCGGCGGTGGCATCGGTCATGTCGGTGACGATGAAGCCCGGGGCCACGGCGTTGACATTGATGCCGTACGGCCCGAGTTCGATGGCCAGCGTGCGGGTGAAGCCCTGGATACCCATCTTGGCGGCGGAGTAGTTGGCCTGCCCGCGGCTGCCGAGCGCAGAGACGCTGGAGGTGTTCACGATCTTGCCGGACTTCTGTTTCACCATGTACCGCTGTGCGGCCCGGCTGCACAGGAACGCGCCGCGCAGGTGCACCGACATGACGGTGTCCCAGTCGTCGACCGACATCTTGAACAGCAGGTTGTCGCGCAGCACGCCCGCGTTGTTGACCAGCGCGTCGACCGAACCCAGTTCGGCGGCAACGCGTTCGAAGGCCGCGTCGACCGAGGCCTCGTCGGTGACGTTGCAGCCCACCGCGATCGCGGTGCCGCCCGCGGCGGCGATGGCGTCGACGGCGCTCTTGCAGGCGGCCTCGTCGAGGTCGGCGATGGCGACGGTGAAGCCGTCCGCGGCCAGGCGCGCGGCGGTGGCCGCGCCGATGCCGCGGGCCGCTCCGGTGACGAACGCTACCTTGGAACTCATGGGTATCTCCTTGTCGCGGAAGGGTTTCAGACGATGGCGTTGACGCCGGTCAGCGCGCGGCCGATGAGCAGTTTCTGAATCTGGCTGGTGCCCTCGTACAGGGTCAGCACGCGGGCGTCGCGCAGATACTTGGCGACCGGGTACTCGTCGATGTATCCGTATCCGCCGAATACCTGAATGGCGTTGTTGGCGGCCTTGACCGCGGCCTCGCTGGCGAAGAGTTTGGCGACCGAGGCCTCGGTGCCGAACGGCCTGCCGCGCTGCACGAGATCGGCGACCCGCCAGGCCAGCAGCCGCGCGGCCTCGACCTCCACCGCGATGTCGGCCAGCAGTTCCTGAACCAGCTGGTACGAGGCGATTGGCTTACCGAATTGCTCGCGTTCGGTCGCGTACTTCACCGACGCTTCCAGGCAACCGCGGGCGACGCCGACGCAGCCGGCGGCCACGCCCATGCGGCCCTTGTCCAGCGCCGCCATGGCGATCTTGAAGCCCTGCCCCTCCGCGCCCAGGCGCGCGGAGTCCGGCACACGGACCCCGTCCAGGACCAGTTCGGCGGTGGCCTGCCCGCGCAGGCCGAGCTTCCCCTTGATCTCGGTGCGCGTGAATCCCGGTGCGCCCGTGGGCACCAGGAAGGCGCTCACCCCGCGGGGCCCGGGTCCGCCGGTGCGCGCGAAGATGATCGCGACGTCGGCCCAGGTGCCGTTGGTGATGAAGATCTTGGTGCCGGTCAGCAGCCAGTCGTCGCCGTCGCGTTCGGCCTTGGTGATCAGACTGCCCGCGTCGGATCCGGTGCCGGGTTCGGTGAGCCCGAAGCAGCCCAGCGCGTCGCCGGAACACAGGCGCGGCAACCACTCCCGCCGCTGCGCCTCGGTCCCGTAGGTCTTGATGGTCTTGGCCACCAGCCCCAGCGACACCGAGACGATCCCGCGCACCGAGCTGTCGCCGACGCCCAGTTCCTCCAGCAGCAGGCAGTAGTCCAGGGCGGTCCCGCCGGACCCGCCGTACTCCTCGGGGATCTCGATGCCGAGAAACCCCATCGCACCGAGCTTTCCGACGATGGCGGTGTCCACCGATTCCGCCCGATCCCAGGCGGCGGCGTAGGGCACGACCTCTTTCTCCACCCAGGCGCGGGCCAGGTCGCGCAATTGCCGCTGCGCGTCGTCGAGCTCGAAATCCATCGGCGAAAGCTCCTAACCGAACGTTGTTAGGTTAATGCCACGAAGCTATCCTAACGCTGTTCGGTTTTTCAAGACTCCCGGCGCAACCCGCCGCGACGCCCGAAGCGGGAGGTGTTCACCATGGCCAGACCGAAGATCCCGCTGCTGAGCCGCGACCGGATCCGCACCGCCGCGCTCGCCCTGATCGACCGGGACGGCCTGCCCGAACTCTCCATGCGCCGCTTGGCCGCCGAGCTCAACGTCCAGGCCGCCTCCCTCTACGGCCACTACCCGACCAAGGACGATCTCCTGGACGACATCGCCCGCGGCATCATGGCCCGCGTGGACACCTCGGCCTTCGCCGCGGGCGACTGGCGGCACGGCCTCGTCTCCTGGGCGCGCTCGTACCGCGCGGCCCTGGCGACCCACCCGAACTTCGTCCCCTACCTGGCGGCGGGCCCCGGCACCCGCGAGGAGAATCTGCGCGCCGCCGACGCCGTCCACGGCGGCTTGATCACCGCCGGCTGGCCCCCGCGCGAGGCCACCCTGATCGGCGCGGCCACCCGCTACCTGGTGATGGGCGCGACCCTGGGCTCGTTCTCCCGCGGCTTCGTGGACGACGCCCACCTCTACCGCGACCGCTACCCCCACCTGGACCAGGCCCACCTGCTGCGCGCGAAGGCCGACGAAATAGATGCCGACAGCTTCGAATTGGCCCTGACAGCTTTCGTCGACGGCCTGTCCCTGCGCTATCCCCCGGAAACGGCCACGGCCGAACGGCTTTCGTAGCGCGACACCCGCGGCGGCGACGGCCGAAGCTACCCGTCAGTTTTGTATTGCTTTTTGTGGCAGAGAGATTCGCGCCGACGTAGGGTTCCCGATGAAGCGGGACCCGGTCCCCCTTCGCTTCATCGTCACCGAATCGCTAGGAATACCTTGGCGCACAACGTCTATATCGACTCGCTGCTCGACGCGCTGGAGTCTCGGGGCTATCGGGGAGTCCTCGAGAACCCGGCCGCGATCACCATCACCGCCCCGAACGGCGAGCGCGCCGACCTCCCGATCGAGCCGTGGTTCCGGTTCATCGACGCGCATGCCGAGCACGGATTGCCCACCGCCGCCACGCGCTACGCCGATCAGGCAGTATCGCTGTTCGCGAACGTCGATTCGACCGACTCGAACCTGCGCATCCGGATATACACCGACGAATACATGAACCAGGTCGCCACCCTCGGTGATCTGCGTGTCCGGCGCGGCGACGCCCTGCTGACCCGACGACTGGCGCCGGGCCTGATGGAAACGGTGGTGATCGACACCCCCGACTCGATCCGGACGCTGAACCGTCAGGAGGTGAAAGGGCGGGATCCGAACGCCGTCTTCGGCGCGGCCATCCGGAACTCGCTGGCGGAAGATCACTTCCGGGTTTTCGAGCACAGCTACGGGCCGGTCACGGTGCTGGCGCTGGAAGCCGGTCACCGCTACATCGGCGCCCATGCGCACATGCTGTCCCGCTACGTGAATCCGGCCACCGCGCGGCTCGGCGCGCTGGTCTCGTTCCCGACTCCCGAGGTGGTCGTGGTGTACGAGATCGGACCGGTGCTCAGTATCGCCACGACGACGGCCCTGGTCTACTGGATCGCCAAGCAGTACATGACGCAGTCCGAACACCAGTTGCTGTTGCGCCTGTACTGGTGGCGGCCGGGCGCGTACGAGGAACTCGGCGACCGCGGACCACTCTCCGGCGGGGGCCCGGATTTGCGCGAATTGCGCTTCGACGTCGACTTCAGGGCAGACACGATCCGGGCACAGACCGCCGAAACCGGCGAGCTTTTGGAACTTTGGCGGAACGCACTATGAATCATTCCCCGGGACAACAGAATACGAATCCGGCATTCACCCACACCACCGTGCCGGACCTCGACGACATCGCACCGCTGCTGCGGCCGGTGATCCGGCGTTCGGGCTTCGGCGACGAGTCCGTGCACAAGCGCCGGCGCATCATCGCGGACCTGGGTCTGGATATCGGTGACTACACCCCCATCTCGCTCCCGCTGGTGTCGCCGCTCATCGATCAGTACGTGCTGATGGATCTGCCCGGCGCGCACGGCTACGTCTTCCCGGAGCTGCTGGGCAGCTACGTGGTCCCGGCGCTGCTGCGACACTGGGGCATCACCGCCGAGCAGGCGTTCGCGGCGGCGTACCGCAACATGGAGGGGGCGTCGGCGGTAGCGCTGGACGATACGCCCGCGGGCACGGGCAAGCCCGAGCTCATCGAACTGTCCGGCGAGCCGGGTGATTTCGCGGGGTCCTTCCCCATGCTCGACGGCTGGTACGAGCAGGTCTGCCACGCGCTCGGCTCGAACACCCTGTTGTTCATGCCCGCCGAGGGCGAACTGGTGCTCGGCCGCAACCTGATGGGCGGCGGGACGTGGTTGTGGGAGGAGATCCAGCGGCGCTACGAGCGCGCCAAACGCCCGCTCTCACCGCTGCCGTACGTCTGCGACCGCGGCCGCCTCACGCCCTATCAGCCCGGCTTCGAATCACCCGAATTCCGTGCGGTAGAGGAGGCTTCGGCCCGATTCACCGCAGACTGCTACCGGACCCAAGCCGAACGCCTGCGCGCCCTGCGCACGGACGGCGGCTACAACTGGCTGGTTGCCGACGTGATCGCGGCGTTGCGGGCCGACGGCACCGGCCTCACCTCGGCCCCCTGGGTGGCCGCCGACAACACGCTGATGCCGATCGTGAACCAGGTAATCGTGCACGACGCCGAGGCCGACGAACACTTCGCCGTCCCACTGGATCTGATCGTCGGCATAGTCCAGGCGAAGCCGGTCCCGGACATGTCCCCGCCCCGCTATCTGCTGCGCCAGCACCCGGACCCCGCGACGATGGCAAGGCTGCGACGCGTAGCGACGATGCACTGAGAACCGTGCGCGGCGCGCCGGCCATGCTGACCCCAGGCTCGGTGATCGGCTCGGAGCCTGCGCTTTTCGGTACGCCGGGGTGCGAGTCTCCGCGTCCGCTCGACGTGTCCGGACCTGCGGGTTCGGGCACGGAGCTGTGCGCGCCCTCGGATGGGACCGAGCCCGGCAGGGCACGGCAGGGCAGGCCCGGCAGGGCAGGGCAGGGCAGGGCACGGCAGGGCAGGCCCGGCAGGCAAGCCTGGCAAGCCCGGCAGGTCCGGCAGGTCCGGCAGGTCCGGCAGGTCCGGCAGGTCCGGCAAGCCCGGCAGGTCCAGCAGGTCCGGCAGGTCCGGCAGGTCCAGCAAGCCCGGCAGGTCCAGCAAGCCCGGCAAGTCCAGCAAGCCCGGCAGGTCCAGCAAGCCCGGCAAGTCCAGCAAGCCCGGCAAGTCCAGCAAGCCCGGCAGGTCCAGCAGGTCCGGCAAGCCCGGCAGGTCCGGCAAGCCCGGCAAGTCCAGCAAGCCCGGCAGGTCCGGCCCACTCGAACGCGCGGGCCCCGAGCCGATTTCGGCTCGGGGCCCGCGTGTTCGGAGACCGGCGCGGCGGTGACCGTCACCGGCCATCACGCGTGCCGGACCCGGTGCGGCCGATCAGGACTCCGCGAACGCCGCCCGGACCCGGTCCTCGGTCAGCCCGTAGTCGGCCAGCGAGTAGTTGTGGGTGGGTTTGCGGTCGCCGCTCTTGCTCTCCTCGTCGAGGGAGGTCATGGCGGTGCGGGCCGGGTCGTCGAAGTCCAGGCCGAAGGCGGTGTAGATGTTGTCCACGGTGCCCAGGGGGTCGGCGCGCAGGTCGTCGAACTGGACGTCCAGGAACTGGTCGGGGTTGTATCGCGCACGGGCGGTGTTGAACTCGCGCAGGCCGCGGGACCACAGTTCGAGCTGGGTCTCGCCGATCTTGTCACCGACGAAGGTGTCGGACCAGCCGCGGGCGGCGTGATCGGCCAGGCTGCACGCGGAGCCGACGATCGTGACCGGGTCGCGGTGGGTCTGGATGATCAGCGCGTCGGGGTACGCCGCCATCAGCGCGTCCAGGGCGAACAGGTGGCTGGGGTTCTTGAGCACCCAGCGGCGGTTGTCGCCGAGTCCGATGAGCTGCAGGTTCTTCCGGTGCCGGGCGTAGGCGTCGGTCCAGTCCTGCTTGCGCAGCCACTGCGAGTACGTGGGCAGGTAGGCCAGCGTCTCGTACGAGATCGACTTCACCGTCTGGCGCAGCAGTTGCCAGCATTCCTCCACGTCGGAGGCGCTCATGTAGTGCAGCCCCATGAAGTCCGGGTTCTCGACCCGGTGCTGGGCGAACCCGGCGTCGATGCGCTGATAGATGGGGTTGTCGGCCCAGGTCTCGCGCGGCGGGCGCGGCTGCGGCAGTTCGGCGAGCCACATCTCCAGCGCCTGATGCTGCGGGTCGGCCGCGAGCAAGCGGTGCAGGGCGGTGGTGCCGGTGCGCGGCAGGCCGGTCACGAAAATCGGCCGCTGGACCGGGGTGTCGGCGTAGGCCGGATTGGCCTTCCAGGACGCCTCGCTCAGCGCGCGGGCGACGAGCGCCCCGCGCAGGAAGTATCGGCTCATCTTGGAGCCGAGTTCGGTGAGCCCGGCGTCGCGCTGGTAGGACTCCAGCAGGACGCCGAGCCCCTCGAGGTGGTCGTCGCCGCCGAAATCCTCGAGGCCGCAGACCCGGGTGGCCGAGGCGTGCAGATCCTCGACGGTGCCGACGGTGGTGCGTGCGCTCATTCAGGTAACTCCTTGTCGAACCGGGGTCCGCGACAGCCTTGCGCAGCTGCCGTGGACCCCGGAAAAGCTTGGTCAGACGTGGTATTCGCCGCAGTTCACGTCGATGGTCTGGCCGGTGATGGCGTTGGCCCAGGGCGAGGCCAGGAACACGACGGTCTGCGCGATCTCGTCCGGCAGCGGCAGCCGCTTGAGGTCGGACTTGGACGCGGTCTGCTGGTACACCTGTTCCTCGGTGATCCCGTACTTCTTGGCGATCTCCCCGAAGTACCACTTCAGCTGATCGGTCCAAATGTAGCCGGGGGCAACGCTGTTGACGCGGATTCCCTTCTCGCCGAGCTCGGTGGCCAGGGTCTGCGACAGCGCCAGCAGCGCCGACTTGGAGACCTTGTAGCTGCCGTAGCGCGGCTCGGAGTGCCGCAACACCGCCGAGTTGATCATGACCACGTTGCCCGCGGTCTCGGTCAGCGCTTCGGTGAAAGCCTGTGTCATCCGCAGGTTCCCGAGCACGGTGAGATCGAGGCTGGTGGTGATCTGCGCGTAGTCGGTGCGCGCGAGCGGTTTCATGGACGGCACCGAGAACGCGTTGTTCACCAGCACATCCACCCGCCCGAATGCCTCGAGCGTGCGCGCCACCAGGTTCGCGACGGCGTCGGCGTCGGTGATATCGGTGACCACGCTGAGGGTTTCGCCGCCGGCGGCCTCGACCTCGGCCGCGACCTCCTTCAGCCGCGCCTCGGTCCGAGCGGCGAGCACGACCTTGGCCCCGGCCGCGGCGGCCTCGAGGCAGATGGACCGCCCCAGCCCCGGACCGACGCCGCTGACCACGACGACCTTGCCCGCGAGCAGTCCTGTTTCGAGCCGGCTCATCCCAGCATCCTTTCCGCGAAACCACGCTGACGGGCGGCGATTCGTTCGCGCCACCCCGCGTCGTCGATCCGATTGTGTGCGAAGTGCGGCAGCCGTTCGGCCACCTTGTCGAACGGCACCAGCTCGAACGCGGGACCCTGATCCGGGGTGACCGGGGCGTCGACGCGCTGCCAGCGGAATTGCAGGATGCCGCGCCCGCGACCGGTGGTCTCTATCCAGTTGGCGATGCCGGGGTTGCGCGCCGACACCACCAGGCGGACGAGCCCGTCCGGATCCACCTGCGCCTGTGCGTGATTGAGGCTGGTCTGGTGGTTCACGTAGTCCAGCGAGATGTACCAGCGGCTGCCGAGCTGGAAACCCAGGTACGGCGCCTGCGATTTCGGCACCGTGATGATCAGCGCCTGGTCGTCGGCGAGGTCGTAGTGCCCGACCGAGGAGTACTGGGTGCTCAATCCGCCGGGGGTGAGCCGGGGTTCGGTCAGGGTGTTGACCGGCAGATCCAGGTAGAACCACTTGGGGAAGTTGAACCAGGTGTGCACGCGGGTGAGCAGCATGCGCCCGGCGGCCCGGTAGCGCTTGCGCAGCTGGGTCACGTCGGGCTCGACCGGCGCGGTGCCCACGGTGTCGACCCGTTCGATGCGAATGGTGCCCTTGCGCTCGGACAGCCAGTCCCCGTACACCTCTCGCACCGCGAGCATGGACGCGCCCTCGCCGAGCACGAAATAGTTCGGCTCCGGATTCTCCTTGGGCGGCCCGAAACGCAGCTGGTAGCTGCCGTCCGCGGCGATGTCGAGGCGGCGATCGTCGAAGGCGTCCTGTCCGCCCGGCACATCGGTGGCGGTGTAGTCGCCCTTGAGGACCTGGAAGCTCAGATCGACGGTGCTGCCGCGCACGCCGGTGAGCAGGTACTCCGCGCCCGGTTCGACATTGGCGTGGTAGTACAGCGTGTCCGGGTTGTCCAGGCCCATCTTGGCGTACGGACCGGTGGAGGACACGAAGTACGGGTGCGAGGTGCCGTGCGCGCGCGAGAGCTGCAGCACGGCGGCGATGCTGCCCTGCAGGTAGTCGTAGCCCTCGGCGAGGTCGTGCTCGTCGCGAATGAATTCCGCGGCGGCGATGAGCTTCTCGGCCTCGGCGACCGCGGCCAGGAACGGCTCGGTCAGCGGTAGTTCGGCCTGCTCGATATCGGGTTGTGCCATCTGGCCTCAGCCATTCCTCTCGGAGAGTCCGCCGAGTTCGCGGCGGATCAGTTGGGCGATGTCGACGGGTGTCCCGGCCTGCGGGGTGATGGTGAGTTCGGCGTATTCGGGCCGCTCGTACGGGGAGTCGATGCCGGTGAACTCGCGCAGTTCCCCGGCGCGGGCGCGCTTGTACAGGCCCTTGGGATCGCGCAGTTCGCACTCTGCCAGGGGCGTGTCCACGAAGACCTCATAGAACGGCAATCGCTTGTCGTCGTGCAGCTTTCGCGCGTCGCGGCGCTGTTCCCGGAACGGGCTGATGAGCGAGACGATGGCGACGGTGCCCGCGTCGGCGAACAGCGCCGCGACCTCGGCCACGCGCCGGATGTTCTCGCGCCGATCCTCGTCGGTGAATCCGAGGTTGCTGGTCAGTCCGTGCCGCAGGTTGTCCCCGTCCAGCAGGTACGCGGGCCGGCCCGACGCGATGAGCTGGCGCTCCAATTCCACGGCGATGGTGGACTTTCCGGACCCGGACAGCCCGGTGAGCCAGATGGTCGCCCCCGCGCTCAGCCGCTGCTCGCGATCGACCTTGGAGTTGTGCCACACCAGGTTCGGGCGCGGCCGCCGCCCGCTGGTGCGGTGCCCGCGGTCGCTGCTGGTCTCGAGCTTGCCCGGGGTGCGCCCGGTGATCATGCCCGCGGCCACGGTCTGATTGGTGGCGTCGTCGACGAGGATGAAGCTGCCGGTGGCGCGATTGTCCCGGTAGGCGTCGAACATGACCGGCTGGCGGCCGTGCAGGGTGAGTCGCCCGATGTCGTTGAGCCCCAGCTGTTCCGCCTCGGTCTCACGGTGCAGGGTGTTCACGTCGAGCCGGTAGTCCAGTTCGGTGACCCGCACCTTGGTGGCCTGGGTGGCGGTGCGCAGGCTGTAGTCGTTCCCGGCGCGCAGCACGGTGGTGTCGGAGAACCAGCACACCATGGCGTCGAGTTCGCGATCCTGATGCGGCTGATTGCCGGGCCGGGCGAGCATGTCGCCGCGACCGACATCGATGTCGTCGTCGAGGGTGAGCGAGACCGCCATCCCGGCGTACGCCTCCTCGATCTTGCCGCCGCCCGGTCCCCAGATCTCGCTGACGTGACTGCCGCGCCCCGAGGGCAGCACCACGACCTCATCGCCCGGCTTGAAGATCCCCCCGGCGATGGTGCCCGCGTAGGAGCGCTCGCTCTGCCCGTGCGGGCGGATGACGTACTGCACGGGCAGCCGCGCGTCGATGAGGTTGCGGTCCGAGGCGATGTGCACTTCCTCGAGGTGCCGCAGCAGCGGCGGTCCGGCGTACCACGGTGTGTGCGTGGAGGTTTCGACCACGTTGTCGCCGGTGAGCGCGGACACCGGCAGGAAGCTGAGGTCGCCGACGTCGAGTTTGGTGGCGAAATCGGCGAACTCGGAACGGATCTCCTCGAACCGCTCCTCGGACCAGTCGACCAGGTCCATCTTGTTCACGCACAGCACCAGGTGCCCCACGCCCAGCAGCGAGGACAGGAACGCGTGCCGCCGCGTCTGCTCGGAGACGCCCTTGCGCGCGTCGACCAGGATGAGCGCCAGGTCCGCGGTGGACGCGCCGGTCACCATGTTGCGGGTGTACTGCACGTGCCCGGGGGTGTCCGCGATGACGAATTTCCTACGAGGGGTGGTGAAGTAGCGGTAGGCGACGTCGATGGTGATGCCCTGCTCGCGTTCGGCGCGCAGCCCGTCGGTGACCAGCGCCAGATCCGGCTGCGCACTGCCGCGCCCGAGACTCACGCGTTCGATGGCGTCGAGCTGATCGGTGAACAGCGCCTTGGAGTCGTAGAGCAGGCGGCCGATGAGCGTGGACTTGCCGTCGTCGACGCTGCCGGCGGTGGCCAGGCGCAATAGGTTGCGGCGCATCAGAAGTAGCCCTCTCGCTTGCGATCCTCCATGCCGGAGTCGGAGATGCGGTCGTCGGCGCGGGTCGCGCCGCGTTCGGTGAGCCGGGTGACCGCGGTTTCGGCGATCACCTCGGCGGGGGTGGCGGCGGTCGATTCCACGCAGCCGGTGCAGTCGGCGTCACCGAGGGTGCGAAAACGCACGCTGTGTTCGACCAGCGGTTCGCCGGGTCCGGGGGTGACGAATCTGTTGTCCGCCAGCAGCATTCCGTCCCGCTCGAGCACGAGCCGCCGGTGCGCGTAGTACAGCGACGGCAGCGCCACCTCGGCGCGGTCGATGTACTCCCAGATGTCGAGCTCGGTCCAGTTCGAGAGCGGGAACACCCGGATGTGCTCGCCTTTGTTGTGCCTGCCGTTGTAGAGGTTCCACACTTCCGGCCGCTGCGCCCGCGGATCCCAGGCCCCGTATTCGTCGCGGAAGCTGAAGACCCGCTCCTTGGCCCGGGCCTTCTCCTCGTCGCGGCGCGCCCCGCCGAAGACCGCGTCGAAGCGGTTCTCCCGGATGGCGCGCAGCAGGGTCGCGGTCTGCAGCCGATTGCGGCTCTCCCCGGCCTTCTCGGTGACCCGGCCGGCGTCGATGTCGTCCTGCACGCTGCCGACCAGCAGCTGCGCCCCGAGCCGGGCGACGGTGCGATCGCGGAAGTCGATCACCTCGTCGAAATTCCGGCCGGTGTCGATGTGCATGAGCGGGAACGGCAGCGGCGCGGGCCAGAAGGCCCGGCGCGCCAGTTCCAGCATGACCGCCGAGTCCTTGCCGCCCGAGAACAGCAGTACCGGCCGCTCGAAGGTGGCGGCCACCTCCCGAATGATGTGCACCGATTCCGCCTCCAGGGCGTCCAGGTGCGTCAGCTCGTATCCCGCGCGCATTCGCTTCACTCACTCGCCGCGCCGATCCGGCCCCCGCCGTTGCCCGGAGCGTCGTGTGCCCGGGACTTGCGGTGTCGAATATTCGACGCTATTGTTCGATAATGTGACACCGACGATAGGTCGGTTGCCCAGTACTGGTCAATACCCCGCGCCGAATTGCCCGGCGCGGGCTGCCCGCCGTTCGCACCGCGACACCCGGACCCGGCCCCGCGTGCGACCGCCGGGACTGCTGTTGAATGGACCGAACCCCCTCCGCCGCACAGCAATCGAGGACACCGTGACCGAGGCCCGCACCGCCGCCGCGTCGAACGGCGCCCGGGACGCCTCCGCTACCGCCGGCCCGAGCGAGACGGGCGCGCCCTCCCCGCCCACCCGCCGCGTCGTGCAGACCGTCGAACTGCTGTCCCGGCATGCGGCCGAACAGCTCTCGCTCGCCCGCATAGTCCGGGCCACCGGCATGTCCCGGGCCACCGCGCACGCGGTGCTCACCCAGCTCACCGCCGAGGGCTGGACGGTCCGCGACGAGGACGGCAACTACGCCCTGGGCCTGGGCCTGATGTCGGTGGCCCGGCGGGCCGAGGCCGCGTTCCCGTTGCGCCGCACGGCCGCCGACGCCATGCGCGCGCTCGCCGCCGACCGGGGCGTACCGGTCTTCCTCGCCGAACGCGAACGCGACACGATCGCCGTCACCGAGGTCATCGGCACACCCTCGGTGCCGTGGATCCGGCATGCCAGGCGCATACCCTTCGCACCCCCGGTGTGCCGCGAATTCATCGCCTGGGCGCCGGAGTCCGAACGGCGCGCCTGGCTCGCCGCCGCCGACCCGGCCCATCGGGACCGCCTGGCCACGGTGCTGGACGCCATCGCCTCGCGCGGCTATTCGGTGGAGCGCCTGGCCGACGATTCCGCCCCCATGCTCGAGGCGCTGTCCGCGCTGCGGCACTCCCCCGTCACCGACCCGCTGCGGCACCGCCTCAGCGCCATGATCACCGAACTCATCACCATCGATTACCTGCCCGACGAACTGGGTGAGAACAACGCCGTGGTCTCGGTGGCCGCCCCGATCTTCGGGCCCGCCGGCGCGGTCATCGCCTCGGTGGTCAGCTGCCCGGACGCCCACCTGCCCGCCGCGGCCCTGCGCGAGCTGGCCGCGGCCACCGTCACCGCCGCGGAATCGATCACCGCGAGCCTGCGTCCCTGAGGCGGGTGCGCCGCCGTGCGCACCCGATGCGGCAGGATTGCGCGATGGACCCCATCTCATCGCGGGAGATCTACACCAATCCCTGGATCACCCTGCACGAGGACATCATTCGCCGACCCGACGGCGACGGGCTGTACGCCTACATCGACAAGGCGCACTTCGCCATCGTCATTCCGCGCGACGGCGATCGATTCCACCTGGTGGAACAGTTCAGGTATCCGCTGCGCCGCCGCAGCTGGGAGTTCCCCGGCGGCACGGTGCCCGGCACGCCCTTCGATCCGATCGCCGCCGCCCGGCAGGAGCTGCGCGAGGAAACCGGTTTGCGCGCAGCGCATCTCGCACTGCTCGGCAAGATCGCGCCGGCGCCCGGCACCAGCAATCACTACGGCCACGTCGTGCTGGCCACCGGACTGACCGCGGGCGAACCCGAACGCGAGCCCTCCGAACAGGACATGCGCGCCGCGTGGTTCTCCAGGACCGAAGTGGAAACGATGATCGCGAATGGCGTAATCGTCGATTCGCAAACGGTCGCGGCGTATCTGCTCCTGCTTCTACACGAGCGAAATAACCCCGCCGAGTGATTTCCGATCACAGTTCGGCAAAGCTGCCGACCGCCCGGTCAGAGCCGGTTCCGAGCGGTGTACCCACCAATTGTTCAGGGTGCCGATTCCGCCCGAATCCTCACAATTCCCGTTTAAGATGCGGTGATAGTTCCTTTGCATGACCACCAGGTGACCTGATCACCGGTCACCGCCGCGCACTCTTGCGCCCGGGAAGAGCGAGGTTCACATATGAGCGGCACCATCTTCCGTAAACCTATCGCCCGAGCGGCGGTGCTAACCGGAATCGCGTCGGCCGCCGTGCTGATGGCGGCTCCCGCCCAGGCGGAACCGCTATGGCCCGGCGGACCCGATATTCCGGGTGTCCCGTCGATCATTCCCAGCCCACCGGCCCCGGTGGTCGCGCCCTGCACCACGCAGGGCGCCCGGGTCTGCATGAGCCTGTCGCGCAACGAGGCGTGGCTCATGGAGGACGGCAACGTCACCTACGGCCCGACGCCGATCTCCCACGGCCGGCCCGGCTACGAGACCCCGCCCGGGGTGTTCCACGTGGCCTTCAAGAAGGAGTACCACTGGAGCACCATGCACCACGCGGAGATGCTCTGGGCCGTGTTCTTCAACGGTGACATCGCCACCCATATCGGCCCGATCGAGGAGCAGTCGCACGGCTGCATCCGCATGGTGCCCGAGGGCGCCGAGCGGCTCTACAACCATGTGAATCCGGGCGACATCATCGAAGTGGTCAACTGACGCGTCCCAGCGACGATGCACTCCCGGCGAAATCCCTTCGCCAGGAGTGCATTCGCGTTTCCGGGTCGATCGGGGCGCCGAATCCGCCCGTCCCGCAGCCGATCACAGCGCCAGGATCTCCCGTGCGGCCCGTTCACCGCTGCGGATCGCCCCGTCCATGTAGCCCTGCCAGTAGTCCGCGGTTTCGGTGCCCGCCCAGTGGATGTCACCGACGGGGGCGCGCAGCGCGGGACCGAACCGGGTGAGAATCCCCGGGCGCGTGGTGGCCGTGGGCCCGCCCCACGAGTAGGGATCGTTGTCCCACTTCTTGAATCCGTAGTCGACGGCCTCGGACCGGGCCCGGGGGCCGAAGTACCGCACCAGGCTTTCCAGCCCGGTCTCGACCAGGTCCCGGTCGGGCCGGGCGTCCAGGTCGGCCATGGCGTCGGCGGAGATGAAGCCCATGAGGATGTGGTGCCCCTGGCCGTAGCTCTCGTAGGTGACGTCGATGGGCGTGCCGTCGCCCACGACCTGCCCCGAGAGCCCGTCCTCGCGCCAGAAGGGCCGCTCGTAGACCGCGAGGAACTTGGCGATCCGGCCCATGGTGTAGCCCCGGGTCAGTTCGACGCGCTCACTCGGCAGTCCGGGCCGGTACTCGATCCGCCCGCTGATGGCGGGCGACATGGCGACCACCACCTTCGCCGCGCGGAAGGTCCCCCGATCGGTGATCACCGACGCCCCGGCCTCGTGCTGTTCGATGGCGCGCGCCGGCGCTCCGTAAACGATACTGTCCGAGAAGGATTCGGCCATCCGCAGCGGCACCAGCGCCGCGCCGCCGTCGAAGAACCGCTCCTGCGCGCCGCCCTCCACGCTGAGCAGCCGCGCGAAAGTGCCGGGGTTGCTCTCGTTTCCGGAGGCGGCGAAGTAGTTCATCATGAACAGCGCCGAGAGTTCGTGCGGCCGCACCGACAGCGGTGCGCTCTGGGCCAGGGCGAGAAACAGCTTGCCCTCGTAGGTTCCGGCGTTGGCGTCGATCCAGTCCTGCCAGGTGATGGAGTCCAGGTACGCGGCCTCGGGATGCCGCCACGGCTCCCCGACCGGGAATCCGAGCGCGGTGGCGTCGATGCGAGCCATGGCCAGCGCCGTCTCGGCCGTGCCCGGCAGGATGGGCAGCGGCACCGCCGCCGGAACCCGGTGCAGCGCACCGTTGATCGCGAAGATGGACTCGCCCCGGTTGTAGGTGGGCAGCGTGGGCACCCCGTACTCCGCGGCGAACGCCGCGATGCGGTCCTGGGTGGGCCCGAGGAACTCGGCCCCGCCGTCGACGGCGATGCCCCCGCGCGTGGTGGCGTTGAACACGCGCCCGCCCGCGCGGTCACGCGCCTCGAGCAGCAGCACCCGCTGCCCGGCCGCGCGCAGGGCCTTGGCCGCGGCCAGGCCGGACAGCCCGGCCCCGACCACGATCACCTCGGCGTCCCGGTTCGCCCCGGGCGCACCGGGTGTGGCGCGGGCCGCGGCGGCTCCGGCCAGTCCCGCCGCCGCGGCCATCGCCGCACCTCTGAGCACTGTTCTGCGGCCTATGTTCACGGGCATCCTTCCGCCGAGTCGAGCCGGGTCGCAAGGGTATGCCCGACCGGACACCAATACTGGTCAATTGACCAACAGTGTCCGTTTCCCGCCGGTGACGGTCACGTAAATCGTCACCAGGGCAGCAGACCGTACTCGGTGTCACCACCCCAGAGGTAGCCCCAGAACTGCCCGGAGGGCCCGTCCGCGGGCAGAGTCGCCAGATACACCGACGGTTCGGCGCCCTGGGCAGCCGTGCGAAAACCGGTGTTGCCGTTGAAATCGGTCGCGCAGTAGCCCGGATTGGCCGCGTTCACCTTGATCGGGGTGTCCCAGAGTTCCTTGGCGTACTGGGCGGTGACCATATTGAGCGCCGCCTTCGACACCGGATAGGAGATGCTCACCATCGGCCACATCGGACCCCGCGTATCGAGCATGCCCGCGATCGAGCCGACCTCGCTGGAGACGTTCACGATGCGCGCGGCCGGCGCCCGGCGCAGCAGCGGCAGCAGCGCGTTGGTCACCGCGACCACGCCGAACACATTGGTCTCGAGGGTCTGCGCGAACGTGGGCACCCGCGTGTTGGAGGGTTTGCCGTCCAGGTCGAAGCCGCCGAGGATCCCCGCGTTGTTGACCAGCACGTCCAGCGATCCGAACTCGGCCTCGATCCACGCCGCCGCCCGTGCGATGGATTCGGCGTCGGTCACGTCGAGCTGCACGAAATGCGCTTGCGCGCCTTCGGCTTTCAACTTCTCGGTGGCGGTCCGGCCGCGCTCGGCGTCGCGGGCCCCCACCAACACGGTCAGCCCCCGCTCGGCGAGCTGACGGGCGGTTTCGAAACCGATGCTGCGATTGGCCCCGGTAATGAGTGCTGTCGTCATGGGTTTCAGCCTCACACCGCTCGCGCACGCCCGGGAGGGCCAAGTTGTACCACCCACCGCGGGCGGACGTGCCCGACACTGGACCCATGGCCGATCGAAGCGAACTGGCGTCGTTCCTGCGTACCCGGCGGGGACGCCTGACCCCGGCCGATGTCGGGCTGCCCACCGGAATCAACCGCCGCACACCGGGTTTGCGCAGGCAAGAGGTCGCTCAGCTGGCCGGCATCTCGGTGGACTACTACATCCGCCTGGAACAGGCGCGCGGGGCCAAGCCCTCGCGTCAGGTGCTGGCCGCGGTGGCCCGCGCCCTCATGCTCACCGCCGACGAGCGCGAATACCTCTTCCGCGTGGGCGGGGAGAATCCGCCCGCGGTGGCGGGGCCCGATCGCACCATCCCGCAATCGGTCCGGGTCATCCTCGACACCATGGGCACCCCCGCCTACGTGGTGGACGCCACCTACGAGATCCTGGCCTGGAACGCCCTGGCGGTCCCGTTCATCGGCGATCTCGACACCGTGCCCGGCCACGAGCGCAACATGGTGCGCTGGATGTTCGCCGTACCACTCGATCATCCGCTGTGGTCGGACGAGTCCATGGTCGGTTTCGCGCACTCCACCGTCGCGGACCTGCGCGCCGCCTCCGCCCGCTATCCGGGCAATCCGGCCCTGGCCGCCCTGGTCACCGAACTGCTGGGCACCGCATCGCGTTTCGCGCAGATGTGGCACGCCCACGACGTCGAGGTCCGGCGCGGCCACGCCAAACGCGTCGACCATCCCGGCCTCGGCCCCCTCGACTTCGAATGCCAGGTCCTGCACATCGCCGACACCGACCAGCGCATGATCGTCTACTGCCCCGCGCCCGGCTCCCGCACCGCCGCGGTCTTCGCCGACCTGGCCGCCCGCACGCACGCGGGGCCGCTGCTCGCCTAGGTCGCCGAGACGAGCGCGGACCGCGCGTCCATCAGCGCGAAGCCCAGCAGGTTCTCCCCGCGCCACTGCTCCGGATCCGCGGCGGCCGGGTTCTCCGCACCCAGGCCGATCCCCCAGATGGTGTCCCGCGGTGCGGCTTCCACCAGCACCTTGTCCCCGGTGGCGAGCAGAAAGTCGCGCAGCTCGGTGTGCTGCCCGAACTTGGCGATGCTGCCGCGCAGGACGATGTCGTACCGATGCGCCACCCACGCGTCCTGATCGAATCCCCGCACCGCGCGCCCGATCCGTTTGGCGTCGGCGGGCGTCTCGCTCGCGAGGACCTTCGCACGCATCTCCTCGTCGCCGAACAGCCGTGCCTTCTCCCCCATCATGAAATGCTCGGCGCTGCCGTAGCTCTGCCCGTCCACGGTGAACTCGACCGGCCACCACTGGCTCAGCACCCACTTGCCCACGGCGTGACCGGGCGTACGGGTGTGCCCCCAGAAGAAGAGAAGCTCCGGCGACGCACCCGCCGCGATCTCGGCCGTCAATTGCGCTCTGTCCACGCCGTAGGACCCTACCGATCCGAACCCGCGCGCGCCGAAGGATATCCGGCGGCCCGAACCCGAACCCGCGCACGACACGTCGCCCCGTTGCCGAAGATTCGCCGGACCGCACGGCAGAGTTCAGCCGATGTTGCGTTGGCTGCGCCATGGTCGGCCCATGGCCTCGCTCTTCCCCGCACGCGAATTCGGTCTCTCCCGCCGCACCCTGCTGCGCGCCTCCGCCGCCGGGCTGCTGGTCGCGCCCGCCCTGTCGGCCTGTTCGACCAACGGCGGCCCGGCCCTGGTGCGCGAGCGCCCGCGCCTGACGCACGGCGTCGCGGTCGGCGACCCGCGCACCGACGGCGCGCTGATCTGGGCGCGCGCGGACCGCCCCGCCACCCTGATCGTCGAAACCGCCGCGACCGAATCCTTCAGGGACGCACGTCGTTTCGAGGGCGCTCTGCTGACCCCGGCCACCGACGGCACCGGCCGGATCCGCGTCAACGGACTGCCCGCCGGACAACAGGTGCACTACCGCGTCACCCTCGAAGCCGAGGACGGCGCGACCTCCGAGCCCGTCACCGGCGTCTTCCGCACCGCCCCCGTCGCGCCGGCCGACATCACGCTGCTGTGGTCCGGCGACGTGGCGGGCCAGGGCTACGGCAGCAATCCGGATCTGGGCGGTATGAAGATCTTCTCCGCCATGGCCGCCCGCGATCCGCACCTGTTCCTGCATTCGGGTGACGCCATCTACGCCGACGGCCCGCTCGCGGAATCGGTGACCCTCCCGGACGGCCGGATCTGGCGTAACACCGTCTCCGAGGCCAAGAGCGCGGTCGCCCAGACCCTGGACCAGTTCCGCGGGAACTACGCCTACAACCTCACCGACGCCAACTACCTGCGCTTCAACGCCGCGGTCGCCCAGCTCGTGCAGTGGGACGACCACGAGACGGTCAACAACTGGTATCCCGGCGGGCAGATCGCCGAGGGCAAGGGCTACACCGAACGCTCCATGGACACCCTCGCCACCCGGTCCTGGCAGGCATTCCACGAATGGATGCCGGTGGAGCCGAAGGAGGCCGCCGACGGCCGCCTCTACCGCAAGATCTCGTACGGCCCGCTGCTGGATGTCTTCGTGCTCGACATGCGCACCTACAAGGACGCCAACGGCGCGAACCGCGGTCCCGCGGGCACGATCTTCGGCGCGGCCCAGACCCGATGGCTCATCGAGGGTCTGCGGGATTCCCGCGCCACCTGGAAGATCATCGCCAATGATCTGCCGCTCGGCCTGGCGGTCAAGGACGGGAACACCGCGTTCGAAGGTCCGGCCAACGGCGATCCGGGCGCGCCGTCGGGTCGCGAAACCGAGATCGCCGCGGTGCTGCGCGCCATCAAATCCGATCGGGTGCGCAACGTCGTCTGGCTCACCGCCGACGTGCACTACACCGCCGCGCACCACTATTCGCCCGCCCGCGCCGCGGTCGGCGATTTCGACGAGTTCTGGGAGTTCGTCTCGGGCCCCCTCAACGCCGGCGCGTTCGGTCCCAACGAGCTGGACGGCACCTTCGGCCCCGAGGCCGTTTTCGTCCACGCCCCGCCCGTCCAGAACACGTCCCCGCTCGACGGCGCCTACCAGCATTTCGGCGAAGTCACCATCGACGGCCGGTCCAGCGAACTCACAGTAAACCTGTGTGACGCAACCGGAAACGTACTGTTCACACGGCGTCTGGACCCCGCTCACTGAGACGACGCGCCATCCGCGAGCACAATGCGCGTGACTATGGTTAGCTGTAGCGCCATGAGCACGCCCGTCTCCACCCTCCCGGAAGAATTCCTCCCCCGCGACACCGCGGATGTGGTTCGGACCGTTCGGGATTCGCGCAAGTCGACGAAACCGCTGATCATCCGCGGTGGGGAGCGCCCGGACGAGGAGCTCTCACCACCGGATCAGGGTTCGGTGCTGTCCATGCGCAAGATGAACCGCGTTCAGGTCGTGGACGCGGACGCGCGCACGGTGCGGGTGCAGGCGGGCGCCCGTCTGTCCGACATCGACCGCACCCTGGGCGCGCACGGGCTCGGCCTGCCGATCGTGGGCGACCATCGGGACATCACCGCGGGCGGCTTCGCGGCGGTCGGCGGGCTCAGCGCCGCCTCGCACCGCTTCGGCATGTTCAGCGACAACGTGGTCGAGCTCGAATACGTCGATCAGGACGGGCGTTTCGGCACCTGCGGGCGCAATCACCACGTCGAGCGCTTCCGGCGCATCCTGGGCGGCGGCGGGCGCACCGGCATCATCACCGCGCTGACCCTCGAGGTGACCGATGTGGACAAGGACCGCACCTGGCTCACCTCCGACGCGCATCGCTTCCTGGACTTCGACACCTTCGTCGAGCAGGCGTTCAAGGAGATCCAGTCCCCCGGCGAAGCGCTGCTGCAGGTGGGCCGCTGGGTCGACACCGCGCCGCTGAAGGTCTCGCGCCCGGTCGGCACCGGCAAGGTGCAGCTGGGCACCGTGCGCTTCGGCCAGTGGTCGAGCCTGCATCCCACCGCGCCCAACCTCTCACTGCGCGCCAGACGCGAGGTGGGCTCGCGCGCGCGTAAGTCGCTGGGCGCCATCGCCGCGTCCGCGGGCGGCCGGGCGGGCATGCCGGTTCGCAACGCCGCCGCCGGCGCGCTGATGTTCGCTCCGAAGGTGCTGACGCTGCGCGACGCGGAGTATCTGGCCGATACCGTCATCAGCTCCTCCGAACGCGGTGCGGCCTATCGCATCTCGGTCTTCGCGCCGCTGTCGACCTATCCGCGGGTCTTCCACCGCCTGCACGACCTGTTCTCCGGGCACCGCGAGGCCACCGGCTGCTTCACCGTCATCTCCGCGCTCACCTACGGCGTGCGGTCGCGCTACCTGCAGGAACTGGACGGCGAGGAGCACGGCTTCATCACCTTCACCTGCCGCCTGCGCCCGGCCGCGCTGCCGTCGGAACTGTTGCGCGACATCGTTTCCTCGATCGACGAGATCTGCGTCGCCGAACGCGCCCGGCGGTACGACCCCACCGATTAGGATGTGGGCTGCCGCACCACTGGCAACGCTCCAGCAGCCCTTGGGCGCGGTCCGCATCGGTAACGTCGGCGGGATGCCGGTGCACCATTCAGCTCTCGTAACGTGAGTGAAGGTTGCCGTCCCATGATCGAATTTCGTGCTGCCCGCCGCACGCACCCCGCCGGTTCCGTTGCGGGCAAACGCATTGTCATCACCGACGCGAGTTCCGAGGTCGGTCGCGCGACCGCGCGATTACTGGCCTCCCGCGGCGCAGAGGTACTCCTCGTCGCGCGCCGCGGGAGCCTGCTCATCGAAGACTGCGCCGCCATCATCGAATCCGGCGGGCAGGCGCACTGGCACCGCTGCGACATCTCCGCCCTGGGCGACGTGGACGAGCTGGTGCGCTGGCTGCGCGCCGAGTTCGACAGCGTCGACGTCCTGATCAACAACGCGGGCAGGCCCGCCCGGCGCCCGGTGCTGCAGTCGCTGGACCGCTTCGCCGACTATCAGCGCATGATGGCCACCAACTACTTCGGCCCGCTGCGCCTGACCCTGGGCCTGCTGCCCGCCATGCTGGCCGGCGGCTCGGGGCACGTGATCAATGTGGGCCCGTGGAGCCCGGCCACCGGCCCGGCTCCCAACTTCGCGTCCTACGCCAGCTCCCAGGCCGCCTGGACCACGTTCGGGCAGTGCGCGGACGCCGAGCTGTCCCCGCGCGGCATCCACGTCACCACGGTCCACTATCCGGCGGTACACATCGACGCCACGGCATCGGACCGCCACGGCGGGCAGTACACCGCGGACCCCGATGAGGCGGCGCGCTGGATCGAGACCGCGGTGCGCACCCGCCCGTCGACGATGCAGCCGCGCTTCCCGCGCGCCCTGCTCACCCTGACGGGACTGACGCCGCGCACCCGGCTCCGGCACGCCCTGGGGATCTGAGCGGCGCGAGCAGCCGGTACACCCCCGCGACAAAGCACAGCGCCCCATCCGGATTCGGATGGGGCGCTCGCGGGTTCAGCGGTTCGAACTCAGTGCTTCTCGGGTCCGAGGTGGTACTCGAACACCAGACCGGCCGAGGCGATCAGGATCAGCACGACGCCGACGGCGATCAGCCAGTACTGGAAGAACGCGAAGCCCAGGGCGGCCACGGAACCGGCGGCCGCGAGCAGGATGGGCCAGAACGAACCGGGCGAGAAGAAGCCCAGGTCGCCGGCGCCGTCGACGATCTCCGCCTCTTCGAAGTCCTCCGGACGCAGGTCCAGGCGGCGCGCGACGAAGCGGAAGTAGGTGGCCACGATCAGGGACAGTCCCGCCGACAGCACGATGGCGGTGGTACCGGCCCATTCGACGCCGGTGCGCGACTGGGCGGTGAAGTAGCCGTACACCACGGCCACGATCACGAAGAAGACCGTGATCAGTTCGAAGATGCGAGCTTCGACCTTCATGTCAGTTCAGTCCTCACTTGGCTTCCGTGAGGCCCGCGCCGCGGGCCGTACGGTCGGTGTTGAAAGGCTTGGTGGTGACGGCCACCGGCTCCTCGCCGATCTCCGACAGCGCCGCGGCATTGGTCTTGCCCGCCTCACGCGCCTTCAGGTACTGCTCGAACTTCTCCGGCGAGACCGCCCGGACCTCGAAGTTCATCATCGAGTGGAAGGTGCCGCACATCTCGGCGCAACGCCCGACGAACGCGCCTTCCTTCTCGATCTTCGTGATCTGGAAGATGTTGTCGGAGTTGTTCTCCTTCGGGTTCGGCATGACGTCCCGCTTGAACAGGAACTCAGGCACCCAGAAGGAGTGGATGACGTCGGCGGCGGCCAGCTGGAACTCGATGTTCTTGCCGGTCGGCAGCACCAGCACCGGGATCTCGTTGGAGGTGCCGACGGTCTCGACCCGGTCGTAGTTCAGGTACGAGATGTCGTTGGCCGGCAGGCCGTTGTTCGGGCCGGGCGAGGGGTGCCCGTGCTCGTTGACCTGCTCCTCGTACTTCTCCCGGATCTCGGTGTTCATGCCCTGGCGGGCCTTGTCGACACCGTCGAACTGGTAGCCGCCCTTGAAGTCGACCTTCTGGTAACCGAACTTCCAGTTCCACTGGAACGCGGTCACATCGACCACGACATCCGGGTTGTCGACCTTCTCGTGGACGTAGTTCTGCACGACCACGGTGAAGTAGAACAGCACCGCGATGATGAAGAACGGCACCACCGTGTAGCTCAGCTCGAGCGGCACGTTGTAACCGGTCTGGCGGGGGAACTCCGGAGAGTTCGGCCGCTTGCGGTGGAACGCGATCGTCCAGAAGGTCAGACCCCAGACCAGCACGCCCATCACCAGAGCGGCGATCACGGACCAGGTCCACAGTTCCCGCATCTTCGTGGCCTGCGGGGTGACACCCGAGGGCCAACCGAATCGCAGCCACGGGTTGTCGATCGAGCAGCCGGAGACGAGCATCGCGGTCATCCCGAGGGACACCGCCAGCCCGGCCCGCCGAAGGATGCGGCCCTGCCGACCCTGGGCGGATCGTGCCCCTATCGCTTCGCTCGCCTTGTGCGCCACGCTCAACGCCTTCCTGGTCGTCTATTCGACTGGCGTCGCCCGGGCTCCCTTCCGCCGGGCGACACAACTACAGCACGTTTGGGAGCTCCCGGCGAGGTTCGCGCACAACGCGCGATCCGGTCCAGGAGTTCCCGAGTACTACGCAGCGTAGACCAAACCTGGCCGGTCATTGTGATGGGGTCCGCTTCGACACTCCGGAAAGCTCATAAGCCGTGGATACGGCCTCTCGCGGCGTGATCGGCACGCGTGCGGCATACTCGGACAGTACGTTTCGCGTGCCGACGCGCGAACATCCCCGCATTTCCCTTGACTCCGGAAACGAGGTTCTGCCCGCAGTGTGTGGACTGCTCGGATTTCTGACGGCTCAGACGGCTACTACCCCGGACGGGCGGACGGTCGAGACCACCGCGGCGCAGGTGTACGAGGCCCTGCACTGCCAGCGCCACCGGGGCCCGGATGAGAAGGGCACCTGGAACGACGATCGCATGATCTTCGGCTTCAATCGCCTCTCCATCATCGACATCGAGCACTCGCACCAGCCGCTGCGCTGGGGCCCGCCGGAGAACCGGGAACGCTACGCCCTCACCTTCAATGGCGAGATCTACAACTACCTCGAGCTGCGCGAGGAACTGACCGCCGCGCACGGGGCCGAGTTCGGCGACTCCCCCATGTTCGCCACCGAGGGCGACTCCGAGACGATCGTCGCCGCCTTCCACTACTGGGGTCCCGAGGCCACCAAGCGCCTGCGCGGCATGTTCGCCTTCGCCATCTGGGATACCGAGCTGAACAAGCTCTTCATCGCCCGCGACCCGTTCGGCATCAAGCCGCTGTTCCTGGCGACCGGCCCCGGCGGCACCGCCTTCGCCTCGGAGAAGAAGAGCGTCCTGGAGCTGCTGCCCGAGCTCGAACTCTCCGATGCCCTGGATCCGCGCGCGCTCGAGCACTACACCGTGCTGCAGTACGTGCCCGAGCCCGAGACGCTGCACCGGGACATCCGGCGGCTGGAGTCGGGCTGCTACGCCTGGGTGGAACCCGGTGCGGCCCCGCGCATCACGCGCTACTTCGATCCCCGGTTCCGGGTGGTGCCCTTCGGCAAGCCCGACGACGTGAACCCGCACGTCCCCACCACCCGCCCGACCGGCGTCCGGCCCAACACCCCGGCCAACCGGTACCGCGAGATCGCCGAGGCGCTCGAGGACTCGGTCGCCAAGCACATGCGCGCCGATGTCACCGTCGGCTCGTTCCTGTCCGGCGGCATCGACTCCACCGCCATTGCGGCGCTGGCGATCCGGCACAACCCGAATCTGCTGACCTTCACCTCGGCGTTCGAGCGCGAGGGCTACTCCGAGGCCGACGTGGCCGCCGAGACCGCCGCCGCCATCGGGGCCAAGCACTTCATCCGCACGGTCACCCCCGAGGATTTCGCGGGCGCGATCCCCGAGATCGTCTGGTACCTGGACGAACCCGTCGCCGACCCGGCGCTGGTGCCGCTGTACTTCGTGGCCAAGGAAGCGCGCAAGCACGTCAAGGTCGTGCTCTCGGGCGAGGGCGCGGACGAGCTGTTCGGCGGTTACACCATCTACCGGGAACCGCTCTCGCTCAAGCCCTTCGAGTACCTGCCGAGCGGGCTGCGCAAGCTCGCGGGCAAGCTCTCGGATCGCATTCCCGAGGGCACCCGCGGCAAGAGCCTGCTGCACCGCGGCTCGCTGAAGCTCGAGGATCGCTACTACGGCAACGCCCGCAGCTTCAACGACGCCCAACTGCGTTCGGTGCTGCGCGATTTCCGCCCCGAGTGGACGCATCAGGACGTGACCGGCCCCATCTACGGCAGCCAGCATCGCGACATGGACCCGGTGGCGCGCATGCAGCACCTGGACCTGTTCACCTGGCTGCGCGGCGACATCCTGGTCAAGGCCGACAAGATGACCATGGCGAACTCCCTGGAACTGCGGGTGCCGTTCCTGGATCACGAGGTCTTCAAGGTCGCGGAGAAGATTCCGTTCGAACAGAAGATCACCAAGCAGACCACCAAGTACGCGCTGCGCCAGGCGCTGGGCGACATCGTGCCCGCGCACGTGCTCAACCGCGCCAAGCTCGGTTTCCCGGTCCCGCTGCGGCATTGGCTGCGCGGCCCCGAGCTGCACGACTGGGCTCGGGAGCAGATCGCCGACAGTCAGACCGACCACCTGCTGAACAAGGCCGCCATCGCGGCCATGCTCGAGGCGCACCGCACCGGCCCGGTGGATCATTCGCGCCGGTTGTGGACGCTGCTGGTCTTCATGATCTGGCACGGCATCTTCGTGGAGGACCGCATCAAGCCGGAGATCCAGGAGCCGGTCTACCCGGTCAACGTGTAGCCGCGTACCGAAACACGGGGAGCGTCCGCCGCGGCGGGCGCTCCTTCGCGTCGCGCCCCGGCTAGGGGAAGAGCCTCAGCAGATCGGTGCGCTCGAAGGTGATCGCCGTCTCGCGGGCCGAGGGCGCCCCGGCGTCGGGGTCCGCACCCGCGGCCAGCAGCGCGCCGATGACATCGGTGTCGCCCTTGAAGACCGCGCCGGACAGCGGGGTCTGACCGCTGTCGTTGAGGACGTTGGGGTCCGCGCCGTGGGCCAGCAGCGTGTCCACCGCCGCCGCGTGCCCGTAGTAGGCGGCGAGCATGAGCAGATTGTCGCCGCGCGCGTTCGTCAGCTGCACCGGCACCCCGGCTTCGAGATAGGCCGCGAGCTGTGCGGCGTCGCCCTGGCGCGCGAAATCGAAGATGCGCGTGGCCAGCTCCAGGACTTTGTCATCGTCCATGTCATCGATACTCACGAAGTCCAGTACTACCAGGTTCGCGGCGGCCCCGAAGGGCGGTGCGCGAACCTCGCACCGGGGACGGTTCGGCATGTGCGCGACCGCCCGCGCGCCCCGCGCCGTACCGTCGTACCCATGAGCGATCGCCTGGTGGTCATCGGTGGGGATGCGACGGGTATGTCGGCGGCCTCGCAGGCTCGTCGCATGCGGCCGGCGGCGGAGCTGGAGATCGTGGTCTTCGAGCGCGGAAACTTCAGTTCCTTCTCCGCCTGCGGCATTCCGTACTGGGTGGGTGGGGACGTGGAGCACCGCGATCACCTCATCGCCCGCACGCCCGAGGAGCACCGCTCGCGCGACATCGACCTGCGCATGCGCACCGAGGTCGTGGAGATCGACCCGCCGGGCCGCCGTGTGCGGGCCCGGGATCTGACCACCGGGGCCGAAAGCTGGCTGGACTACACCGATCTGGTCATCGCCACCGGCGCGACTCCGATCCGCCCGCCCATCCCCGGCATCGACTCGCCCGGGGTGCACGGCGTGCAGACCCTGGACGACGGACAGGCGCTGATCGACACCCTCGATTCCACCGACGGCCGCCGGGCGGTGGTGGTCGGCGCGGGCTACATCGGCGTGGAGATGGCCGAGGCCCTGATCAATCGCGGCTACCAGGTCACCATGATCAACCGCGGGTCCCAGCCGATGGCGACGCTCGATCCCGACATGGGCGTGCTCATTCGAAAGGCGATGGACGGCATGGGCATTCGCGTCCTGTGCGACGCCGAGCTCATCGCTGTCCACACCGACGACGCGGGCCGGGTCCGGGCCGTCGCCACCGCCGACGCGGAGTTCCCCGCCGACGTGGTGGTGCTGGGCATCGGCGTGCGCCCCGCCACCGATCTGGCCCGCGCCGCCGGGCTCCCGCTCGGCGCGTCCGGCGGCCTGCTCACCGACCTGGCCATGCGGGTGCGCGGGCACGAGCACATCTGGGCGGGCGGCGACTGCGTGGAGGTACTGGATCTGGTCTCGGGCACCGAACGCCATATCGCGCTGGGCACCCACGCCAACAAGCACGGCCAGATCATCGGGGCCAACATCGGCGGCGGGTACGCCACCTTCCCCGGCGTGGTCGGCACCGCGGTCAGCAAGGTCTGCGAACTCGAGGTGGCCCGAACCGGCCTGCGCGAGAAGGACGCCCACGCGGTCGGCCTGCAGTTCGTGACCGTCACCATCGAATCCACCAGCCGCTCCGGCTATTTCCCCGGCACCGCCCCCATGACGGTGAAGATGCTCGCCGAACGCCGCACCGGCCGCCTGCTCGGTGTGCAGATCGTGGGCCGCGAGGGCGCTGCCAAACGCATCGACATCGCCGCGGTGGCCCTGACCGCCCGCATGACCGCGGAACAGATGATCGCCCTCGATCTGGGCTACGCGCCCCCGTTCTCCCCGGTGTGGGACCCGGTCCAGGTCGCGGCCCGCAAGGCGGCGATCGCGGTGCAGAAGCGCGGCTAGACCGCACCGCGCCCGCGGAACGGTCACGACGCGCACCGGACCCGACGACCATGGGCGGGCAGGCTGTACGCGGCCATCACGACCGGCCGGCGCAGGCGACAACCGCTACCGGGCGGGCCGTCGGCGACAACCACGGCGGGCGGGCGCAGGACATAGCCGCAGACAGGCCGCAGGCGACAACCACGGACGACAATCACGACCGGTCGCCGCCGAGGAAGGCGGGCCCAGCCGCCCCGGCGCGGCGACCGACCGGAACGAACGGGTTGACGAAAAGGGCCGGGCGAGGGATATTCTCGACTTGGGCAGGGGGCGGATTCGGGTGGCTATCCCCGGCACGCTTTCCCGATACCGCCCTCCAGCAGGAGTTTTCGCGTGAACTGGCCATGGTCGCGGGGCGGCGAGGAGCGACCGGTCGAACCGGTGCGAGAGACGACGCCCGAGCCGGCGCGGGGCGCGCGGCGCGACGAACGCCCCACGGGGCCTTCGGTCTTCGAGACCGAGGTGGCGCGCGCCGAACAGGAGACCGACCCCGCCGTGCGCACCCGCGCGGTCCTGGCCGCGGTCCAGGCGCTGCTGAACCGCTACGACGACGCCGAACTCACCCGCGATCGCGCCGGGGTGCTGGCCCGGCTCGTCGAGGCGGCCCCCACCGCACCGGATGCCGCCGTGCGCCTGCTGTGCGAGGTGGCCGACCGCTGCGCCGTCGACCCGCGCGCCGCGCACGAGGTGTTCGGCGCCTGGCTGCGCGAGCCCGCCCCGGCCGAATTCGCGCGCACCTGGTTCTCGGTGAGCGGCCTGCTGGCCGAGGACGCCGAACTCGCGGCGTGGCTGGCCAATTCGGTGCGCACCCCGGGTCCGGCGGTCTCGGACGAGTTCCGGCGGGCGGCCCGCGGGCATCTGTCCGGCCTGCTGGACAAGGAATTCGAGCACTACCAGTTCACCGGCCCCACCTCACCGGTATGGCTGCTGCTGTACGCGCTCGGACCCGCGAGCAGACCCGACTGGTTCCTGCTGGTCGGCGATCTGGCCGCCGAACGCGGCGAACAGGACGAGGCCGCCCGGCGCTACGAACTGGCCCAGCGCTTCGGCGGCGGCGAGCAGGCGGCCGAACGCATTCGCGCGCTGCACGACATCGGCGCGTACCACCGTCTGGCGCGCGGCATCACCGCCGGCGACAAGCTGAAGGGCCCCGGCACGCCAAGCCCCTACCGGAACCTGGTGGTGAGCGCGGCCGCCGTCATGTCCGGAACCGCGCCCGGCGACCGGCTGACCGAGGTGCTGCGGGCGGGCGAGCCGCGTCTGCTGCCCACCGCCCTCCTGCTCGCCGCCCTGGACCGGCTCCGCGCGGACGACCGCGACGGCGCGCGCGAACACCTGCGCCGGCTGCTGGGCACCACCTCCGCCGACGAAACCCTGCTGGCCAACGGGCAATTGGCGCTGGGCACGCTGGACGCGGACGTCGAGCTCGTCACCCGGGGCGCGCGCACCCTGCTCGCCCGGCACGGCAGCGCCTGGCCCACCCGCACCCTGCTCGATCCCACGACCCTGCTGACCGCGGTCGCGCACCATGCGCCGGAACTGGTCTCCGAACTCATCGGCGCGACCGGCACGGACGTGGGCGGTACGGACGTCGGTACGGACTCGACCGGCACGGACGTAGGCCGTGCGAGCACCGGCGCGGACGACGCGTTGCGCGAGCTGCGTATCACCGTGGCGGGAGCAGACCTGGCGCAGGCCGCCCGCGCGGAACTCTTCGACGCGCCGCGGGACGCCGACCGCGCGCTGGCCCGGGCCGCGCGGCTGCTGGCCGGGCTCGAGGGCGAGGACGCCGGCCGATTGCGTGCCGCCGCGGCCAGAATCGCCGAGATCGCCACCGCCCGCCGCGCCCGCGCCGCCGAACGCCCCCTGGAGCGCCTGGCCTACGCCGAACTGCGCACCGGCGGCGATATCCACCCGTGGACGCCGTCCGCGCTGCGCCTGTGGCGCGAGTGCGACGCCGGGCAGACCGCCGACGCCCGCGGCCTGCACCACCTCGCCGTCGCCGCCCACGCCCGCGCGTACGCCCTCGAAATCGTTGGGGACGCCGAGGCTTTCGAGGCCTGGCGCGAGGCCCTGGCGCTGTGGTCCCGGCTGCACGCCGCCGACGACTTCTGGGACGAGCTGCGCACCCGTACGCTCGCGGTCACCGCCGACGGCACCCCCGAGGAGACCACGCTCATCGTCGACCGGGCGCGCGCGGAACTGCCCGGCCAGCTGCTGGAGCCGCACGTCACCCGCGTCCTGGAACTGCGCCGCGACCAACTCCCCAGGGCCCGTGCGCATCTGGAGCTCATTCGCACCGCGCCCTTCGCCGCGGACGAGCTGACCCGCGCCCGGACCCGGCTGGCCCGCGAAGCGGGCGCGCAGATCCGCCGCTCGACCCGCGAGGGCCACCTCGAACGCGCCCTCGACGAGGCCCAGATGTGGGTCGAGATCGACGCGGACAACGTCCCGCTCGCCGAACAGGCCCTGGACGTCGGCATCGAAGCCGCCGAGACCGCACAGCGCCGCGGCGACAAATGGGCCGAGCAGGCGCGCACCGTCCTCGAGCGCGTCGAGACCATGGTGCGCCCGCTGTGCACCGAACTCGGCCTCACCCCGGGGCAATTGCTGAGTTCGGCGCTGCGCCCGCGACTGGACGACGCGGACCGTAAAGCCTTCGCCGCCAAACTGGCCCGGCACGAGTTCTGGCTGGGCCTGGCCATCGTGATCTCCACCATCGACCGGCTGCAGAGCAATCCCTTCGAGGATCGCGCCGGTTTCCGGATCGCCGCCAACCACCTCAATACCGCACTGACCCTGGGACTTCCCGACCACAGCCCCTACGACCAGGCCCGCAAGATCCTGGTCGGCGCGGGTCAGTGGGCGCGCTACTCCCAGGGCAGCGCCATCGGCTTCTTCTAGCGTGAACAGGACAACCACATCGTGAACCCCTGGGCTTGGCGCGATCGCAATCCCTACTACGAGACCGCCTTTCAGATCCTGGACCTCGATCCCGGCGCCGATCGGGCCACCACCCGCGCCCGCATCGCCGCCCGCCGCAAGCGGATCTCCTACGACGCCAAGCGCTTCCCGCTCTTCGGCGAGACCCTGACGGTGGCGCAGATCAACGCGGCCGAAGAGGAACTCGCGACCCCGCTCGCCCGGCTGCGGGCCGACCTGCTCACCCACCGGCCCGAAGCCGCGGGCGAGGACCTCGCCGAGCTGGCCGAGCTGCTGGAGTTCAGCCGCACCCTGTCCGCCGCACCGCCGCCCCCGCCGGGCTCCGCCGAACTGCGACTGCGGCTTTCGGTGCTGCCCGCGCTGGTGCCGCACCCCACCGGCGACGAACCCGCCACCCCGCGTACCCATGAGGAGCCCCTCGCATGAGCATCGTCGCCGGCATCGACCTCGGCACCACCAACTGCTGCCTCGCCATTCCCGCCGACGCGGACATCCCGAACAAGCAGGAGCTCATCGACTCCCGCCGGTTGCGCCCGCTGGGCGGCGCGCTCATCGTCGCCAATCCGGATCTGTCGCTGACCACGCCGTCCGCGGTCTGGATCGGCGCCGACGGCGCCCCGCTGGTCGGCGCGCTCGCCAAACGCAAAGCGCGCCTGCCCGGTTCGCCGCCGGCCATGTTCTTCAAGCGCAACATGGGCACCGACGCCCTGGTCACCGCGGGCCACGCGATCCTCACCCCGCTCGAAGCGTCGGTGCACCTGCTGCGCCACCTCAAGTCCGTGGCCGAGCAGACCCTGGGCGTGCCGATCGACCGCGCGGTGGTCACCGTACCCGCCTACTTCGAGACCAGCGCCAAGACCCAGACCACCCGGGCGGGCGCGGAGGCCGGGCTGGAGGTGGCCGAAACCCTCATGGAGCCGGTCGCCGCGGCCCTGGCCCACATGCACGAGACCGGTGAGACGCACGCCGAGCGCCGCCGCTTCCTGGTGTACGACCTGGGCGGCGGCACCTTCGACACCTCGGTGGTGTCCTGGGACGCGCAGGAGGGCTTCGCCAGCCGCTCCTTCGACGGCGACCGCTACCTCGGCGGTTACGACTTCGATCAGGCGATCGTGGAGTGGATGATCGCCCAGCTGCCCGCCTACGACCTGCGCACCGAACCCGGCGACGCCGCCGACGCCGAACGCCAGGCCCGGCTGCTGTCACTGGCCGAGACCGCCAAGCACGACCTCACCCGCGAGACCGAGACCGAGATCGTCAGCCAGGATCTCGAGGACCGTGCTGGCACGCCCATGAGCATCAACCTGCCGCTGGGCAGACACGAATTCCAGCGCATGATCGACGCTTTCGTGCGCGGCACCCTCGAGCACTGCGCCGACGCGGTCGACAAGGCGCGGCTGAAACCCGGCGATCTGGACGAGATCGTGCTGGTCGGCGGCTCCTCGCGGATCCCGCTGGTCGCCGAGCTGCTCGCGGAGCGCTTCGGGGTCACCCCGCGCCTGTTCCATCCCGAACTGGTGGTCGCGGTGGGCGCGGCGCTCAAAGCCGGGAACCTGACCAGCCGCGGCAGCGTGCTCGAGCTCGAACCGCTGGTGCCGGAGGGGGATTGCGCCGACATCGCGGGGCGAGTGCTGCGCAAGCACATCGCGGCCGCCGAGGTTGTGGTCGAGGTGCACCCCGACGGCGGCGAACCCGTGCGCGAGACCATCACCGATGACGAGGGCGCGTTCCTGTTCATCGAAATCCCGCTCCCGAGTGGCGAATGCACCATCCGGGTACTGGCCGACGGCACGGAGATCGCCGCCGAACGCCTGAGCGTGCGGGTCGAATCCGGCCCGGCAGTACCGGATCTGGCCGGCGACATCCTGGCCCACGATTTCTCGGTGGAGATGCTGGACCGCCAGCTGTGCCGAGTGGTCAAGGCCGGCACCAAGATTCCGCACCGGGTCTATCAGCGCCTGGAGACCGCCAATCGCGGCACCACCCTGGCGGTGCGCCTGTACGAGGGCTGGATTCCCATCGGCGAGGTGAAGATTCGCGACCTGCCCGACAACCTCGAGCCCGGCACCCCGGTCGAGCTGACCCTGGAATTCGCGGCGGGCTGGACCATTCACGCCGCGGTACGCATCCCGCACCTGGATCGCTCGGCCACCGCGGCGATCGAGATCCCGGTGCGCGAGGTCGCCCCCTGGTCCGAATTGCGTACCCGCGCCGCGAGTGTGCGCACGGATTGGCAGCAGGTGCGCCGCGAGGTGCACCGGGCCGAGGCCGCCAAGGCCGAACCCGAAATGGCACAGCGCCTGTCCGCGCTCGAACCCCTGATCCTGCGCACCCAGGATCAGGCCAAGGCGCACCACCTGCTGCTCGAGGCCGAGACCATCGTGCAGGGTTTGTTGAACAGCCACGGGCCGGACGACTACCTCGAGCCCCCGCTCTCGGAGTTCGAGCGCGATCTGCGTCAGATCGACGAGATCATCCTGCTGTTGCAGCGCACCGAACCGGATTCGGCGCCGGCCTTCCGGCTGCGCCGCGACGACCTCGAGGCGCAGGGCCGGGCCGCCTACGCGGCAGGCGATTTCGTGGCCTGGCCGCGCGTCAACGAGAAGCTCGACGACCTGATCCGCGAAGGCATGCGGATTCCCGCCATCCGCGAGATCGTCATCATGCAGCAGACCCCCTCGGCGCTGCGCGGCTGGCTGCGCGAGCGCATGGACGAGACCGATATCGCCATTCGCGCCAAATACAGCGACCTGCAATCGAATCCGCGCCTCGAGGCCCAGGACCGCGCCAAGCTTCCCGGCCAGCGCGACGACTTCCTCGGCGAGCTGGCGGCGATCTCGTTCGCCATCGACGAGGTGGATCCCGAACGCCCCTCGGCGCCCGAACAGCTCCGCAATATCTACTACGACCGGCTCCGGCCCCTCGACCTGCGCGTCAGCGGGTGGGGTCGAGAGGCCGGAATGCGGCAGTCGCAGTAGTCGATCAGCGGCGTAACACCTTGCGGGCCAGCCAGTTCCCGACGAACTGGATGGCCTGCACCCCCGCGATGATGATGAGCGTGGCCACCAGGGTGACCTGCCAGTCGAAGCGCTGGTAGCCGTAGACCAGGGCGAAGTCACCCAGGCCACCGCCGCCGACGGTGCCGGCCATGGCGGACATGTCCACGATGGCGATGATGATGAAGGTGTAGCCGAGGATCAACGGCCCCAGCGCCTCCGGGATCAGCAGCGTCGCGATGATGCGCAGCGGCGTCGCGCCCATGGCCCGCGCCGCCTCGATCACCCCCGGGTCGACCGTGACCAGGTTCTGCTCCACGATGCGGGCGATGCCGAACGAGGCGGCCACGATCATGACGAACGCGGCGGCCTCGGTGCCGATCGTGGTGCCGACGACTTCGAGCGTCACCGGTCCCAGGGCCGCGAGCAGAATGATGAACGGAATCGGGCGCACCACATTGACCAGGAAGTTGAGCACCAGGTTGATGGGCGCGTTGGCCAGCAGTCCGCCCTTGCGGGTGGTGTAGAGCGCGGTGCCCAGGGCCAGGCCGATGAGCCCGCCGACCACGAAGGTCAGCAGCACGAGGTAGATCGTGGTGCCGATGGCCTCGATCAGCACCGGCTGCAGCTTGTCCCAATCGGTGGGGACGGCGGCGTAGTTCACGCGCTCTTCCGATGCTCGGCGCCGCGCTCGAGGTCGTCCACGACCCGCGCGACGGCATCCTCGGGTCCGTCCAGCGCCAGGGTGATGCTGCCGAAGGTCTTGTCCTGCAACGAACTCACCCCGCCGTAGACCACCTCGAAAGCGACGCCCGCCCGCGCGGCCACGGTCAGCGCCGCGCCGATTCCGCGCTCGTCGTCGACATCCACGGTGACCAGGCGGCCCGCGTGCTTCTCGCCGAGTCTGCGCAACTCCTCGGCGGTGGGCCGATTGTGCAGCACGGTCTCCACGAAGGAGCGGGTCGGCGCGGCCTGCGGATCGGCGAACACGTCGAAGGTCCTGGCCAGCTCCACGATTCGGCCCTCGGCCAGCACCGCGACCCGATCGGCGACCGCCCGGATCACATCCATCTCGTGGGTGATGACCACGATGGTGACGCCGAGCTCGCGATTGATCTTCTTCAGCAGCCGCAGCACCTCCCCCGTGGTCTCCGGGTCCAGCGCCGAGGTGGATTCGTCGGCCAGCAGCAGGGTGGGCGAGGTGGCCAGCGCGCGGGCGATGCCCACGCGCTGCTTCTGCCCGCCCGACAGCTGATCCGGATAGCTGCGCGCCTTGTCCGTCAGTCCGACGAACTCCAGCAGTTCGGCGACCCGGGCCTTGCGTTTGTCGCGCGGCCAGCCCGCCACCTTCAGCGGGTACTCGACATTGCCCGCGGCCGTGCGGGATCGGAACAGGTTGAACTGCTGGAACACCATGCCGATGTCACGCCGCAGCCGCCGCACCCGCGACTCCGAAACCCCGGTGATCGGGTCCCCGGAGATCAGGATCTGCCCGCTGGTCGGCTTCTCCAGGGCGTTGATGAGCCGCACCAGCGTGCTCTTGCCAGCCCCCGAGTAGCCGATCACGCCGAAGATCTCGCCGCGCTCGATACGCAGATCGATGTCCTCGAGCGCGGTGTGCCGTTGCTTACCGGCCTGGAAAACCTTGGTGACCGAACGGAATTCGACGGCGGGGTGGGCGTCCGCCCCGCCGTCGGCGACCGGGTCGCTCACTTCTTCTCGCGGATGGTCTGCTGCACGCGCGCCAGGATCTGCTCCAGTTCCGGACCCGCGCGGGTCACCTCGACCGAGGTGCCCTTGGAGGTTTCCGACACCGCCTTCTGCACCTCGGGGTCGTGCCAGATCTGCACCAGCTTCAGGTACGTGGCGTTGTTCTTGTCCGCGGCCCGCGTCACGAAGGTGTTGATGTACGGCTCCGCGCCCGGGCTCTTCGGATCATCCTTGTACAGCGCCGAACTCGGGTCGATGCCCGACTTCTGCAGGAAGGTGTTGTTGATGATCGAGCCGTCGACCGAGGCCAGCGACAGCGCGGTCTGGGCGGCGTCGACCGGGGTCACCTTGACCTTGGACGCGCCCTTGTCGACCTCGGCGGGCGAGGGCTGGCGCACATCCCCGGACAGCTTCAGCAGCCCGGCGGACTGCAGCACGAACAGCGCCCGCGCCTGATTGGTCGGGTCGTTCGGGATGGCGATCTCACCGCCCTGCGGGATGTCCGCGAGGGTCCTGTGCTTCTTGGAGTACAGCCCCAGCGGCACGATCTGCGTGGCCCCGATCGGCGTCAGATCCTCGTTGTTGGCAACGTTGAACTGTCCGAGGAACTGCAGGTGCTGGAACAGATTCACGTCGATCTGCTTCTGCGCCAACGCCGTATTGGGCTGCGAGTAGTCGGAGTACCGGGTGATCTTCAGCGTGATCCCCTGCTCCTTCGCCTTGCTCTCGAACACGTCCCACTGCGGATCGGACTCGGTGGTGCCGATGCGCACCACGTCGGCGGATTCCTCGTCGCTGCCGCAGGCGGTGAGCCCCAGCGTCGCGACGGCCGCTACCAGTACCGGGATCGCCAGTACCCGATGGAATTTCACTCGCGCTCCCGCATGGTCGTCGAAACTGAACCCGACCATGCAAGCCCACCGGCAACCGACCGGCAATGGTTGCGATCCCCCGGATCCAAACACTGCCGCAGGGCGCCTCCGCGCGGCTACTTTGCCAAAAATGCGACAAATGCGCCGTCTTCTGGTGATTCCACTCCTGTTCGCGCTGACCCTGACTGCCGCCTGTGGCAGGGACCACCCCTCGGACGTGGTGCGCATCGGTGTGAACGATCTCGCGCTGCCGCACTGGGAGGTCTTCAAGAGCAAGGCCGCCGACGCGGGCATCACGGTCGAGTACGTCAGCTTCAGCGACTACAACCAGCCGAATCCCGCACTCTCGCAGCGACAGGTGGATCTCAACAAGTTCCAGCACGTGCGCTATCTGGCCAACTACAACGCCCGCAACAACGACACCCTGGTACCCATCGGCGCGACCGAGGTCTTCCCGCTCGCGCTGTATTCGAAGAAGTACAGGTCGGTGACGGACATTCCACGGGGCGGCGAGATCACCCTGAGCAACAATCCCGCGAATCAGGTGCGGCCGCTGCTGAGCCTGGCCGCGGCCGGCCTGGTCGTGCTGAAGAACGGCGCGAGCTGGGACTCCAAGCTCGAGGACGTGGACCCGGCGGCCTCCAAGGTGCGGCTCACCCCCATCGACCCGACGCTCACCGCGCAGTCCCTGGGCAGCGTGGCCGCCGCCTTCGTGGACGACACCTTCGCCCGCCCTGCCGGCCTGACCGCGAACGAGATCATCTACACCGACGATCCCGAGCGCCCGGACCTGAAGCAGTACATCAACGTCTTCGCCGCCCGCGCCGCCGACAAGGACAACCCGACGTACCTGAAACTGACCGAGATCTACCACGATCCGGCGGTCGAGCAGGCCATCAAGGAGGAGTCCGGCTACCGGGGCATCTTCAAATACAACACCCCGGCCGATCTCCAGGCCACCGCGACCGAGCTCGAGGAGAAGTTCCGTAGGTAGGGACTTCCATTGGGTATCAGGCTCTTTCCAGGATCACGTCGCCGGATTCGGGGAGCCCGAGGTGAGCGGCGAGGTCGGTGAAGAAGCGCCGCGGTTCGATCACGGCCTCGGGCGGGCGCACCCCGGGCACGAGCGCGCCGCCGTCGATGACCTGGGACAGGCCCAGCGCCAAGGGAACCCCGGTGACCGTGGCCATGTCCGCGGTCAGGACGAAGGCTTCCACGGCCGCGGGCAGGCGCGCGAGCACCGTCTCCGCGCGCCGCTCCCGGGTCCCGGTCGCCACCGCGAAGAAGGGCGGCAGCGTCCGGGGCGAGGCGAACCACAGCGACGCGAAGGCCGCCCGCAGGCCGCGCAGCACGCCCGGCGCGGCGACCAGGGCCGCGGCCTCGGCATTGGTGAGCCGGCCCGCGTCGAGATCGCGGCGCAGCGAATCCAGGTAGGCGGCCGTGGATGGCCGCACGACCATGAGGTTGGCCGACTCCCCCGTCGGCCGCAGGGTGCGGTGCAGCGTCACCGGCTCGGGATGTCCGCACGTGTACGCGGTGCCGCCCAGCCCGCCCGGCAGGTCCAGCCGCACCGCCCGCAGCGGCCGCCGGCGCACGATCCGCCCGTCCCCCACCTGCGCGACGGTGCCGCTCAACTGCTGCATCCAGTGCACCGCGGCCGCCGACGGCCGCCCCTGCGGCCCCACCAGCTCCCCCATGTCCGGATTCATCCCGCCGGCGTCCACCGGCCACGCCGTGTAGATGTCCCGCAGCACTTCGAACTCCCGCGCCGCCGCCAGCGCCAGCAGATTGCTGACCCCGGGGCTGGCCCCCATGCCGATGACCGCGCACACCCCCGCGGCCCGCGCCCGCTCGTCGAGCTCGAGCATCTCGAGCGTGGGTTCCCAGTCGTCGCAGATGTCGAGGTAGTGGGTTCCGGTCTCGATGGCCGCGCCCAGTACGCCGACACCGAATTCGTAGTACGGCCCAACGGTATTGAGCACGACGTCCGCGGCATCGAGCGCCGCCCGCAGTTCACCCGGATCGGTGATGTCAACCCGCTCGGCGCGAACCGGCACGGTCTCTGCGGTAAGCGTCGACGAAACCAGCTGCGCCGCAGCGAGATCGCGGTCAGCGACCACGATCTCCGACACCCCCGCCAACCCGGCGGCGGTCCGCACGGCAACGGCCCCCATCGCCCCGCCTCCACCCAGTGCCAACACCCGCATGAGGTCCTCCCAACCTTCAAGATCGTTCATATTCAATACGATCGACGGTATCACGAACGATACTGCGCTACGGGAAATCGCCCACACCGCCGAGGCCTGCTCCGGACCATCCACAGCATCGGCGGCGGAATCAACTCGCGGACAGAAGCTCTCATCGATTCCTGCTCCCTGCCCGCCGTTCACGCGGCACACCCGCTACGGACAGGGCGTCACAGACAGCGCGGACCCGGACGAGCTCGATGGTTGCGCGAGTCCGTTCGGCAATGCGAGGTGAGGCGATCGCCACCGGGCATCGCATGATCGACAGCTCGGAGGGCGGGCCGCAACCACCCGCCGGCGAACAGGCCGGCCGGCCTGGAGGCCGGCGAACAGGCGCGGCGCCGACCGGACCGGCAGCGGTGTCGAGGGCGCTGAGCAGAGGGAGATCGATTCCCTGCCCGCCGAGACCGGGCGCGGCGGTGCGGAACCGAGCGCGTATCCCGCACCCCCGCGCGCACCGCGGCCCGCACTGGACGACGCAGTGGTCGCCCGGCCCGAGTCAGCGCCCGGCGGCGACCTCGCCGAGTACCTCGGCATAGACCTCGAACAGCTGAATCGACTCGCCCGCACGGGCTTTCAGCAACTCGGCCCAGCAGCGCGCCACCAGCTCACGCGCCGCCGCACCGGGCCACGGCGACGGCAGCAGTTCCGGGGGCAGCAGCGGATCGGGATCGGTGGCGCGGTCGAACTCGGCGGCCAGCTCGACGGCGATGGTGAGATGTTCGGTGGGGGTGAGGGGTTCGGCGGCGTGCAGCCGGTCGAGGTGGCGTTCGGCCGCCAGCGCCAGCCGCCGCTGCCCGGCCGCCAGGCGCTCCAGCGGCCACAGTCGCGCGGCGAGATCACGTGGCGTGCCGACCGCCCCGATCCGCAGGTCGGTGGAGGTCATCGTGGTGATGAACTCGCCCACCGCGAATTCCGCCGCCGCGGCGGCGATCCGCGCCTCCCACGGATTCGCGCACACGTACAGCCCGCCTTGAATCGGGGCCCCGCCGAGGTGAACGATCCTGTCCCGCATGGCATCCCGGGCGTGGCGCACCGACTCCGGCACGGCGAACGCCACGAGGTGCCAGACGCCGTCCCAGGGCGCGTCGCCGCGATCCTGCGCGTACATGTACCGCAGGTAGTCCACGTTCGGCGCGACCGACCGGCGCAGCGCCTCGGTGGCGCGCAGCACCGCCTTGCGGCCGCGCCCCTCCTGCGTCACCTGCCCGTCGCCGATCAACCGGCGCACGCACAGCCGCACCTGCTGATCACTCATGCCCAGCGCGTTGCCGACCGCGTACAGCTCACCGGCATCGATGGTCGAATCCGCCCGCAGCATGCTCTCGACCAGGGTCCGGGTGGGCACACCGGCGTTCGCGCCGTCCTCACCGCCCACCGCGCACCCCTTCCGATCCGGTCATCGGCCCATCCTACGATCGCGCCGCCGCCGCCCGACTCGGCCCGGCCCGCAGCGGCTACCGGGTCGGCCCGCGCACGGCCGAACAGCGGCCGGCGTGCGCGACGCGGCGATGCACCCTCACTCCCCGCGACTGCGCGCGATCTTGGCGCGCGTCGCGGCGATGATCGTCAACACGATGACGGTCATCATCTGCAACGCCGACCAGGGCTCGGGCTCGGGCAGCGGTTCACTCGCCGGAAACGCCCGCGGCGGCGGGGGAACCACCCGCGGCGGCGGTGGCAGGAACGGCACGAGCTCGGGCACCACCGCCGGAATCACCTCGGGGGCGGGCGCGGGCGCGGCGGCCGGCGCGGCCGGGAACCCCAGCGGAATACCCGGCGACGCCAGCGGCATCGGCAACAGCAGCAGACAGGTCAGCCCCGCACTGCCCAGCACGGCGCTGCCGACCACCACGCTGCCCAGCCCGCTCGACCCCGGCCCGACCAAACCGCTGGAGCCGGGCACGAATCCGGGCCCGATGAGCCCGGAACCGAAGCCGCTGCCGGTGAAGATTCCCAGCGCCAGCACGGCGCTGCCGACCACGGCACTGCCCGTGCACGCGGTCAGCACACTGCCGTTCTCGAAACCCAGGGACTCCCCGAGCGTGCCCGGCGCGGCCGCCGCCGCGTGCCCGGTGCTGAGCGCGAGGGCCTCGGCCGCGTCGAACACCGGCTCGAGCATCCCCGCCGCACTACCGCTGCCCAGCGGAATGCCCACGGCCGCGGCGGCATCGGGCAGCCCGAGCGCACCGCCCGAAGGCAGTCCGCCCCCGGACCCGCTCGCCGCCGCGCCGCTTCCGGTGCCCAGTCCCAGCGCACTGCCGGACGGCGCGTCGATCTCGCCGCCCGAGGATCCCGCCGAACCCGCACTACCGCTGAGAATCTCACCGATCGACGGCAGATCCGGCTGCGCCAGCGCCGATCCCGGCTGCGCCGCCAGCAGAATCGCGGCCACGGGAACCGCCGTCGCTACCGCCAGCCCGCGTGCGGCTCGCTGTTTTCGCCCCATCGTCTGTCTCCGAATGCCTTGTGCGAATGACTCGTCCGGCCCCGCCCGATCAGCGCGGCGTCACGCTCACGGCGGGATCGACCCGGACCGGTGCGGGTTCGGGCGCCGGAATCTGCTCGAACCGCGAGATCGCGAGCTCATAGGCTTCCTTGGAGATGACGTTGCCGCCGCCGAAGGGCCGATCGAGCTGGTACACGGCCAGAATCACCGCGCCGACCACGAACCCGAAGAGCGCGGTCATCAGGATGCTGCGCTTGGTGACCGCCATCCCCGACAGCACGGTGCCCACCAGCAGCATGCCGGTGCCGAACCACAGCGCGATGTACATGAAGGTGGGCAGCCGGTATTCGGCGTCCAGGGCGCGGTCGTACCGGGCCTCGGCGATGACATCCAGTGCCCCGTCGGCCTTTTCGACCAGATCCTTCACATCCGGATCCGGCGAACTCACCCCGCCGACCGCGGCGCGCAGATCGTCGAAGGTCGCCTGGGTGGTCTCGCTCAGCGCGGAATCCTCGTCCATGGATTTCCACTCGTCGGTGATGACGCCCTCGGTGTACTCCTTCACCAGCGACTGAATCTCTTTGCGATCGGCCTCGGGCAGATCATTGGCCGCCTGATACGTGACCACCAGGGCTTTGCCCTCGGCCACGGTGTGCGCGTGCGCATTGTCGTACTGCTGCCACAGAATGACGACCACGAAGGCCACAATGGCGGCGAAGAACATATTCACCAGATCCAGCACCATGGTGCTGGAGGCTTCGTCGTCGTCGTGCCGCCACCGCGCCGGACGCATCCGATCGCCGAGTATGAATACCGCGACCGCCACCGCCGCGAACAGTACGAGCGCACCCATTTGCAACGCCATGATCGACTCCGCCTCCCAGGCCACGGGGGAACTCATTCATCAACATATTCGGGGCTGCGGGCCGGTCGGATTGCGTACAGCAACTAAACTGTTATGCCGCAGTCGAATACATACAAACGACCGTCCGGTCGGTCCGAATTCGAATTACTCCGCCGGGCCGATCAATTCCCGGGGCCGAGCCGATTCACCGGAATCGACTCGGCCCTGGGACTTTACGAAGTGAGCGAGTCGTACACAGCGATCCACTGCTCGGGATGCACGTACCCGACCACCGTGTCCGGTGCGATCCCCGCCGCGGCCAGCGCCGCGTCCACGCCCCGGTATCGGGTGCGCAGTGACGCCCGCACCGACCCGCCGACCCCGGTGAAGCCCAGCTCCACCAGTGCGGTGAAGGCCGCGCGATCACCCACCAGTGGTTCGGCCCGGCGCTGGATGCGCAGGATCGCCGCGTCCACGGCGGGCACCGGCCGGAAACTGTCCCGGCCCACGCTCGCCCGCAGTTCCCAGCCGAACCACGGCCAGGTCGCCGCGGTGACCAGGCTCCAGCGCCCGTAGTCGCCCGTGCGCTTGCGCGCGTACTCGCGCTGGGTGAGCAGGGTCGCGGAGGTGAGCGCGGGCGCGTTCAGGCACCAGTCCACGATCGCGGCCGTTCGGGAGAACGGGATGTTCCCGACCACCGCGAACGCCTCACGCGGGGCTCGGGCCTTGATGAAATCGCCGCGGACGACCCGTATTCCACCGTCCGCGCGGGTCCGCGCGGACAGCTTCGCCGCCAGCAGCGGATCGATCTCGTACGCGGTGACCCGGGCTCCGCGCGCGGCCAGCGCCACGGTCACCGCACCGTCGCCCGCGCCGGGTTCGAGCACGACACCGCTCGGTTCGGCGGCCCGCACGATCGATTCCACGGCTCGCGGATCGACCAGGAAGTTCTGCGACAGTTCACGCCGGGCGCGGTCGCGGGGTGTGTGCCCGCCGCTCGCGCCGACCTTGCCCTGGGTATGGGAGTAGTTCCGGTAGCCGGAGGTATGGGATGAGAATTTTTGCGCCACAGCGTGTGCCCTTCCGGGGCTTCGAGAGATAGGAGGTCTCGAAGGGCCCTGGGCCGCGCCTGCGGACGCGCGAGAGAACGCCTGCGTCCGCTAGCGGGCCTGAGCCCGGGCGGAACGGAAACGCACGCAGTAGTGACATGGCATGGCGCCCACCCTAGGAACGCCGCCGCCGCGCCGCAATCGAATTACCCGGCGCGGGCCGACCCCGCACCACCCCGCACCGCCGGGGCGGAACTAGCCGAGCGTGAACGCGACGGCACTCACCGTGACCGCGAGTTCCAGTGCGGCGCCGAGCACATCGCCGTTCAACCCGCCGAACCGCCGCACGCAATGCCGCACCAGCACCCACGCGAGCCCCAGTGCGAGCGCGACCCCCGCCGGCCCGACCCACCACCGATCGGTGACGAATGCCCCCGCCACCAAGGCGATTCCGGCCCACCCGAGTGCGATGACCGGCCCCTGCGTCCCCGCGACCAGAGCACCGAATCCCGCCCCCGGCGCGGCCTCGATACCCCGCCTGCACGCCACCACCACGGCCACGCGCCCCACCGCGACGGCCAGCACCACGCCCGCCCACCGCCCGGCGTCGGCCAGCGCCCCGAACGAAACCGCCTGCATGGCAACCACGAACACCAGCGCGGCCACCCCGAACGGCCCCGCCCCGCCACTCTTCATGATCTCCCGGGCCCGCTCCGGCGACCCGTAGCTCCCGAGCCCGTCCATGGTGTCGGCGAGCCCGTCGAGATGCATTCCCCGTGTGATCAACCCCAGCCCCGCCACCGCCAGAAAACCGCCGAGCAGCGCCACCCCGCCCACAACGTCGAAGCCCCACAGCAACCCGGCCGCCCCCAGCCCGAGCAGCACCCCCACCACCGGCGCGAGCCCGATGGCCCGCCCCGCCCCCACCCGATCCACCGTCTCCGGCCCTCGCACCGGAACGACGGTCAGCCACGACACCACCAGCCGCACAGCGTTCACCGCACCCCCACCCGGCCGGCGCTGATCCCCCGGAACGCCCAGCCGCTGAGCTCCGCATTGTTCACAGGTGGCCTGCGTGCCACACCACCGCACAGACCGACGCGTCGGCGACAAGAACGACCCCGCTCGCCGGCGCTGTGCCGCCGCGGACGCCAACCCCGTTGCGCCGGAGGCGGTGCGGGTCGTGGTCGCCGCCGCGCACCAGGGCTGCGGCGAGGCAGCTCGGCACGGTCACGACCGCACCCCGCAGTCCGAGCGGAATCGCCTGTCACCCCACCCGCCGCGCATATCTCGAAGTCGCCTTCGCAGCTACACACTTCAGCGCACATGCGCATTCGCGGCCTCGGACGGTTCCGCCGAACGTTGCTTCCCGCCGAGCCGCTCGGCCCGGCGGTCGGTGCCGGGGCACTAGGCACCGGCGGTTTCCGGCGCGTCGGCGGTGCTCACGCCCGCCTCGGCGAAGGTCGCCATCTCGCCCAGGGTCGCGACGGCCGCGCGCAGAAGCGGCAGCGCGGTCAGCGCGCCCGACCCTTCGCCCAGGCGCATCTCCATCTCCAGCAGCGGTTCCATGCCGAGGCGGTCGAGGGCGATCTTGTGCGACGGCTCGCTCGAGCGATGCCCGGCGACCCACCATTCGCTCGCGCCCGAGGCCAGCTGATTGGCCACCAGCGCGGCGGCGGTCACCACCACCCCGTCCAGGATCACCGGCGTGCGGCGCTCGGCGGCGCGCGCCAGGAACCCCGCCATGGCGGCGAAGTCGGCCCCGGACGCGGTGCGCAACAGGTCGATCGGCTCCTTCGCGAACGGCCGCGCCCGCCACATGGCATCGCGGATCGCGGCGGTCTTGCGAATCCACCCGGCATCGTCGACCCCGGTCCCGCGCCCCACCGCGATGACCGGCTCGGTATCGGTGATCGTCGCGATCAGGACCGTCGCCGGTGTGGTGTTGCCGATTCCCATATCCCCGGCGATCAGCAGATCCGCCCCGGAGTCGATCTCCTCGTCGGCGATCGCGACACCCGCCGTGAGCGCGGCCCGCACCTGTTCGGCGGTGAGCGCGTCCTCCCGATCGATGGACCCGCTGGACCGCCGCACCTTGTGCCGCGAGATCTCCGGCGCGGTATCGCCCTGCACCGCAATGTCTTCCACACGCACCGTGGCATCGGCCACCCGCGCGAGCACGTTCACCGCCGCCCCACCGGCCAGGAAGTTCGCCACCATCTGCCCGGTCACCGCGCTCGGGTACGCCGACACCCCGTGCTCGGCCACCCCGTGATCCCCGGCGAACACCACGACGCGCGCCCGCTCGAACTGCCGTGGCGGGCATACGCCCTGGCACGCGGCCACCCAGTTCGCCAGCCGCTCCAGCCGCCCCAGCGCCCCGCCCGGCTTGGTCAGCGACCCCTGCCGCTCCGCGGCCGCGAGCCGCACCGCCGCGTCCGGCCCGGGCACCGCCCCGAACGAAACCTCGGCGACCTCTTTCTTCGAAAAGTCCAGTCCGCCGGCCGAATCCCCGGCGACACCCACACCCGCGCCGACCGCCACGGCAGCCGCGGCAGCCGCACCGTTCCCCGCCGCACCGCCCGCGGGCACGGAGCCCGCGCCGGTGGCGGGCGCATCCGCCTCATCCTTCGACTCCGCGCCCCCGGCCGTCCCGGCGGCCCGCACCTGACTCTGCACAGAATTCGGCCGCAGCAACACCTCGGGGCTCACCGCCTCGGCTGCCGAGACCCCTTGCGCCCCAGCGGCCTCCACCCCCTCGACCTGCGCGACATCGAAGTCGGCCGGTCCCTGCACCTCGGCATCGGAGGCCGAGAACGCCTGCGCGGCAGGCACACCCGCGACCGCACCCGTCACAACGGCGGTCGCCGCGCCCGCGAGATCCGGCTTCAGCCGCAGCGGCTGCCCTGCCACCACCAGGTACACCTCGTCACACACCGCGGCCAGCAGCTGGTTCAGCGTCCCCAGCTCGTCCCGGAACAACCGCCCCGACGGTGACGACGGCACCACGCTCAGCCCGACCTCGGGGCTCACGATCACCAGCGGGTGCTCGTACGCGGTGACGGCGGCGACCAGCGCGTCGAAATCCGGCGCGAGCGTCCCGCGCGGCGAACCCCACGCCGCCCGCGCGTCCACCCGCGCGGTCAGCCAGGTCCCGAGATCATCGATCAGCGTGGCGGCGGCCGGCGTGCCCAGCGCGGCGATCGGATCGCCCTCGACCACGGTCCAGTGCCCGGGCCGCCGGGCCCGATGCGCCGCAATACGTTCGAGGAAATCCCGATCACCCGGATCCGGCACCGCGGTGGCGATATAGCGCACCGCCCCGTCCCGCCCGGCCGCGCCCGCGGCGGCTTCGGCCAATTGTTCCGCGAGGGCCGACTTCCCGGACCGGGCTCCACCGAGCACCAGCGTCCGCAGCGGTCGATCGGTTGTCTGAGCAGTGTGCGACACGTCAGCACGGTATCAACCGCACCGCCCCGCGGGCCGACTGGCACGACCCGCCGCGCGCCCGCGCGGTCACACCGCCGCCACCGCCCGCGACGATCGCGCCGCGAACCCCGCACGCTAGGACACCCGGGCCCCGAACCTGCGCCGATATTCCACCGGCGCGATCCCCACCAGCCGCTGGAAATGATGGCGCAGCAGCGCCCCGGATCCGAACCCGCACCGATGCGCCAGCGACTCCAGATCCAGCTCGGTGTCCTCCAGTAATTGCTTGGCGAGCAGAATCCGCTGTCCGGTCAGCCATTTCACCGGCGTGGTCCCGGTTTCGGCCGCGAACCGGCGCGCGAAGGTCCGGGTCGACATGGCGGTCCGCTCGGCGAGCGATTCCACCGTGTGCGGCAACTCGAGGTGCTCGCCCATCCAGTGCAGGGTGTCACTGAGACTGTCCGAGCTGCAATCCACCACGGGCCGCTCGATGAACTGCCGCTGCCCGCCGTCGCGCTGCGGCGGCACCACCATGCGCCGGGCGATGGCATTGGCCACCGAACTCCCCAGCTCGCGCCGCACCAGATGCAGGCACGCGTCGATCCCGGCCGCGGTCCCCGCGCTGGTGATCAGCGTGCCCTCGTCCACGAACAGCACGTCGGGATCGACGGTGGCCTGCGGAAACCGTTGCGCCAGTTGTTCGACGTACCGCCAGTGCGTGGTGCACTTGCGCCCGTCCAGCAGCCCGGCCTCCCCCGCCAGGAACGCGCCCGAACACACGGTCAGCACGGTGGCCCCGTTGTCCGCGGCCGCCCGCACCGCGTCCACGACCCGCGCGTCCACGTTCTGCAGGGCCGCGAACGGAAAGGCCGGAATAGCCACCAGATCCGCGTCCAGCAGCTGTTCGAGCCCGTACTCCGGCGTCACCTTGATCCCCGGACTGGAGGTGCTCAGCGGCTTTCCGGGCTCCACCCCGCACACCCGGAAGTCGAACGCGGGCAGGCCGTCCATCGTGCGATCCAGCCCGAAAACCTCACAGACCACGCCGAATTCGAACATGGCGAGGCGGTCGTTGAGCACGACGGCGACCTTGGAAAGCATGGCCCCACCCTACCTGGCTGGATCTTTGCGAACAATGTCAGAACAGCCACTGTTGGCAGGAACTGAACTAAAGAAAACTTACTGCCATGCACCCGCTCGTCGCAATCACCACCGCCGGAACCGCCATGAGCGCCCTGGGCTACCTCACCTACGCCGCCATGGCGTACGGCGCCACCGAATCTCTCCGGAACAGCGAGGACCACGTATGACCGCCATCGCCCCCACCCTGCAACACCGCGCCCCGACCGGCGCATTCCAGCCCGCGACGACCGAATCCCGAGCAGCAGCCATGTTCACACGCCTCACCGCCCTGTTCGCCGCCGCCGGCCGGGCCGTCCCCTTCCACCGCGAATCCGCCCGGGAGTACCGGGGATCCACCGGCGTCACCGACCGCGACTTAGACCGCACGTCCATGGAGATCCGCGCCATCGCCTCCGTGCGCGAACACGGGTGAGCCGCACGAACACCCGGTGTCGCGAGCGATCGGCGGCACGGCGCGGCAATCGCACGGCGTCGCGCACCCGCCGATCGCACCCGCCCGCCGACCACCCCGAAATGCCGCGAGGCCGCCGGATACCCGGCGGCCTCGCGCTTTTCGTACCGGCGTTCTAGACGCTGTCCCCCGCGCTGACCCGCGGCTTCGGCGCACGCATGCGGCGAATCTGCGAGGCCCGCACGAACGCGTACCAGCCCAGCGAGAAGCTGGACTCGCTCGCATCCGGGAACCGCTCGCGCACACGGTTGTTCACGATCTTGCCGAGCACCACGCCCTCGATGATCATGAACAGCATCATGATCAGCATGCCGAGCGTCACGATCGCCTGCAGCGCGGGCGAGAGGATCATGCTCAGGATCAACACCAGCGCGAGGGGCATGAACAGCCCGAGCAGATTGCGGCGGGCATCGACGATGTCGCGCACGTAACCCTTCACCGGCCCCTTGTCGCGCGGCAGCAGGAACTGCTCCTCACCGGCGAGCATGCGCGACCGGCGATCCTGCACCTGCGCGCGCCGCTCGGCCGAGGACGCCTTGCGCTCGGCCTTGGTCTGGGATCCCTTGAGCTCCTTGCGCCGGGCCCGCGCCTCCTTCGAGGTCTTGGGCGCGGGCGCGACCGGACCGCGCTTGCGCGCCTCGGCCTCGCGCCGCTTGGGCGTGGGACGGCCCTTACCGGCGGTCGTCGGACGATCCGCGACCGTCGCCGTACCACCGGCCTCGGCCGCGCTGGTCTCGGAGGGGCTGGTCTCGCCACGGCGCAGGAACTTCACGCCGACCAGGCTATTCGATGGCGTGTCCGGGAGAAAACTCCGGTCGGTCCGTTCTGTGTGTCATCGCGCCGACCGGCTACTCTGTAGCGACCACAACCCGTGGCCTGCCGTTGCAATAGCCGCCGCGTACGATTGGGAATAGCCGCCCGCGAAGGTGCGTTGACAGCGGACGAGCCGTGCGCTTCTCACGGGTTGAAAACAGGTCCTTTAGGAGAGTTCATGACTGTGCAGAACGAGACCACCACCGCTCATGGTGCGACTCTGACGGACGCCGCTGCCGCCAAGGCGAAGGCGCTGCTCGACCAGGAGGGCCGTGACGACCTGGCGCTCCGCATCGCCGTGCAGCCCGGTGGCTGTGCCGGCCTGCGCTACCAGCTCTTCTTCGACGACCGCAGCCTCGATGGCGACCTGGTCGTCGAGTTCGGTGGCGTCAAGCTCGCGGTCGACCGCATGAGCGCCCCCTACATCCAGGGCGCCTCGATCGACTTCGTCGACACCATCGAGAAGCAGGGTTTCACCATCGACAACCCCAACGCCACCGGCTCCTGCGCCTGCGGCGACAGCTTCAACTGATCTGACGAACCAGCGCGGAACATCTCCCCGGAGATGTTCCGCGCTGTCGTGTGCTCTGCTCAGTGTATTTTCGAAGTGCGGCCGTGACGTACAGCACGTTCCGCACCCTCCCACCGCCGGCTCGCGTCCCGCACCAGGTGTGCGCAGCGCATGTCACCTGAAGGATTGACGCCCGTGACCATCGCCGTGTCCGCCTCGATCGCCACCGATCACCTCATGCGCTTCCCGGGGAAGTTCTCCGATGTGCTGCTGGCCGATCAGCTCCAGCACGTTTCGCTCAGCTTCCTCGTCGATGACCTGGTGATCCGCCGCGGCGGCGTCGCCGGCAACATCGCCTACGCCATGGGCCTGCTCGGCCGGACCCCGCTGCTGGTCGGCGCCGTCGGTCCCGACTTCGCCGAGTACCGGCAGTGGCTCGAGTCCAACGGCGTGGACTGCTCGGCCGTGCGCATCTCGACCGAGGCGCACACCGCCCGCTTCGTCTGCACCACCGACGAGTCCATGGCGCAGATCGCGTCCTTCTATCCGGGCGCGATGAGCGAGGCCCGCGAGATCGCCATCGGCGACCTGGCCGCGGACCGCGAGCTCGAGCTGGTTCTGGTCGGCGCGAACGATCCCGACGCGATGGTCCGGCACACCGAGCAGAGCCGCGCGGCCGGAATCCCGTTCGCCGCCGACCCCTCCCAGCAGCTGGCCCGCCTGGACGGCGAGCAGGCGCTCTCGCTCATCGACGGCGCCGCGTACCTGTTCACCAACGAGTACGAGTGGGGCCTGCTGCTGTCCAAGACCGGCCTGTCCGAGGCCGAAGTCGGTGAGCGCGTGGGCATTCGGGTCACCACCCTGGGCTCCAAGGGCGCCAAGATCGTCGATCGCGACGGCGCCGAACTGCACGTGGATGTGGTCCCGGACAACGCCAAGGTCGATCCGACCGGCGTCGGCGACGGCTTCCGCGCGGGCTTCCTCACCGGCCACTCCGCGGGCCTGTCCCTGGAGCGCTCGGCCCAGCTCGGCTCGCTCATCGCGGTGCTGATCCTGGAAACCGTCGGCACCCAGGAGTGGACCCTGGACAAGGATGTCGCCCTGAAGCGCCTGCGTGAGGCGTACGGCCCCGATGCCGCTTCCGACATCGAAGCGATTCTTCGCTGACACCTGCCGGACTTTTTCATACCGCACGCTGATCATGTGATCGGCGTGCGGTTCTTCTTGCGCCGGACCCGCACCCGGTCACGGTAGTTTCCCTCCCCCCTCGGCACTCAGCGAAGGACCTGATGATGGTGGTACGGATCGGCGTCGTCGATCTGCTCTCGATGTCGCCCGACAGCATGACGCGACGGGTGTTCCTCGAAGCGGTCGCGGGAGCGGCCGCCCAGCTCGACCTCACCGGGATGCCGAACGAGAACCGTTTCGAAACAACGGTTTTCGGCATAGACCCGCGTGAATCCGCCGACCTCGTGGACTGGTCCGCGCTGGCCGAGATGGACGCGCTCATCGTCAGCGGCAGCGAACCGACCGCCGCCCCCATCGCCGCCGAACCGTGCACCGCCGTCGTCGCCCGCCTGCTCGCCGAGTGCGCGGAGGCGACCTCGCTGCTGTTCTCCTGCCAGTCCGCCCATGCCGCGCTGCATCTGCTGCACGGGGTGGACAGACACCGCCTGTCCCGCAGACAGCACGGCGTCTTCGCGCACACCGTCTACCCCGACCTGGGCGCCGACGCCGACCAGGTCACCCCGATCGGCTTGGCGGGCAACGGCATCGAACGCCTCACCGCGGGCCTGACCGGCTCGGTCCCCATCCCGCACTCGCGCTGGAACGTCATGACCTCCGCGGATCTGCGCGCGGCCGCGGTCCCCATCCTGCTCGATTCCGACGCCGCCCAGTGGCAGCTGGCCTGCTCCGCCGACGGCCTGCGCCACGTCTTCCTGCAGGGGCACCCCGAGTACTTCCACGACACGATGGCCCGCGAGTACCGCCGGGACCTTCGCCGCTGGCTGGCGAACCCGACCCTGCCGTTCCCGGACGTCCCGCTCGGCTACTTCCCGGACGAGATCTACACCCGGCTGCTCGCCCACGCCGAACTCGTTCGCGCCCAGCGTGATCCGGTGCTGCTGGAGAACTTCCCGCTGCCGCTGGACGGCGCCGGCGTGGCCGCCGACTGGGCGTCCCACTCCCGCCTGTTCTTCGGCAACTGGCTGCGCTCGGTCGAAGAGGCTCGCGCCGAACGCGAACTCCTGTCGGCGTAATGACGACTCCGCCACTACGGCGGCAACTGCCCGGGGCGCAGGGCGGGCCCACCTGTCATGGTCGCCGCCGCCGCTCAAACGCGACGGTGGTCCGGCTGCGCTTCCCGCGATCGGGGGCAATAGGCTGTGCCCCATGGGTTCGGACCGTTTGTACTTTCGTCAGCTGCTGGCCGGACGCGACTGGGCGGTCGGTGATCCCATCGCCACCCAGATGCGCAATTTCGCGTACCTGATCGGCGACCGCGACACCGGTGAGTGCGTGGTGGTCGACCCGGCCTACGCCGCGGCCGACCTGGTCGCCATCGCCGAGGACGACGGCATGCGCCTGAGCGGTGTGCTCGCCACCCACCACCACCCCGACCACGTCGGCGGCACCATGCTCGGCTTCACCCTCAACGGCGTGAAGGAACTCCTGGAGAACGTCGACGTCCCCGTGCACGTCAACGCCGAGGAACTGCCCTGGGTCGCCAACGTCACCGGGATCGCGCCCAGCGCCCTGACCGGTCACGCCCACGGCGACAAGGTCTCGGTCGGCGCGTTCGACATCGAACTCCTGCACACCCCCGGCCACACCCCCGGCAGCCAGTGCTTCCTGTTCGACAATCGCCTGATCGCCGGCGACACCCTCTTCGTGGACGGCTGCGGCCGCACCGACTTCCCCGGCGGGGATTCCGAGGCCATGTTCCACAGCCTCCGCAACCTCGCCGACCTGCCCGGCAACCCGGTCGTCTACCCCGGCCACTGGTACTCCGAGGAGCCGAGCGCGACCCTCTCGCACATCCGCGAGAAGAACTACGTCATGCGCCCGCAGACCCTGGAGCAGTGGCAGATGTTCATGCCGAGCTGATTCCCTTACACGAAACGCGCTCGTGCCGAATGATTTCGGGGCGGGCGCGTTACTTCATTTCCGGGGGAAGATCGAACTAGGCTGAACTACAACCATTTCCGGGCACTTTCCGGACAAGGGGGGCACAACACTATGTTTGGATTCGGCCGCACACCGGGGCAGCGGCTGCCCGTGGACGCCAAGGCCAGGTCACTGGCGCATCGCCGCGAAATAGCCTGGCTGAGTGAGGCATCGGTCAGATCCGAGGCGCGGCAGCACGGCTACCGGCTGGGCAGCCAGGATCAGCCGGGGATCTCGATCGGCCGGCCGGTGCGCCGCGGCGGCAAGCTCTACGGTTCGCTGCTGCAGTCGCACGTCGACATCTGGGGTCCGCGCCGCGGCAAGACCACCTCCCGGGTGATTCCGGCGGTGGTCGAGGCCATCGGCCCGGTGCTGCTCACCTCCACCAAACGCGATGCCGTGGACGCGACCCGTGACGTGCGAGAAGCCAAGGGCAGCCCCGTTTTCGTCTTCGATCCGCAGGGCGTCGCCGAGCCCGAACCGGAGGCAGAAGCCGCCTTCTGCTGGGATCCGCTGGCCTGGATCGACCCCGAGCGCCCCGGTGCGGAGGCGCGCGCGGCGAAACTGGCTGCCCACTTCGCCTGCGGCGCGGACATCGCCGTCGCCGGTTCGGATCCGGACTATCTGACCACCGCCGAAGACCTGCTCGCGGGACTCCTGCTCGCCGCCGCGGTGGCCTGCCGCACCATTGTCGAAGTGGTGGACTGGATCGCCAGCCCGCGCAGCGCCGAACCGATCGAACTGCTGCGCCGCAGTGGAAAGCACTGGGCCGCAACCTTCGTGGCCTCGCAGTACCAACTCGATTACCGCAGCCAGGAACGCCTGTTCGGCACCGCCCTGCGGATGGTCAGCTGCCTCCGCAACCCCGAAATTCACCCCTGGATCGTGCCCGGTTCCCGCCCGCTCTTCGACGAACTGGCATTCCTGCGCGACAACGGCACCCTCTACGCCCTCACCCCGCACGAGCGCGGCAGCGCCGCACCCCTGGTGAGCGCGCTGGCCGACGCCATCATCGACGTGGCGATCCGCGAAGCCGACCGCTCCCCCCACGGCCACCTGGCCGTCCCCCTGCTGGCCATCTTCGACGACGCCGCCTGCACCGCCCGCCGCCGCGACCTCCCCGCCCTCTACCCCCGCCTCGGCCCGCGCGGCATCACCGCCATGACCATGCTCCAGTCCTGGTCCCAGGGCGCCCACTGCTGGGGCCCCGACGGCATGGCCGACCTCTGGTCCGCGGCCGACATCCGAGTGGTCGGCAGCGGCCTCGACGACATCGACTTCCTGCACCCCCGCCTTCGAACCGCCCGCCCCGGCCGCAACCAATTCACCCCCACCGACCTGCTCCTACTCCCTCGCGACCGCTTCCTGGTCATCCCCGCCGACGCCCGCCCCGCTCTGACCCGGGCACTCCCATGGTGGCAGGGCGCCTACGCCGAAGAAATCCGAAACTCCCTGGCCAACAGGGAGATCGGAGCCCAGCCGCCTCCGGTTTCGGAGCTCCCGGCGGAGACCCCGGACGACACGGAGGACACCAGCTACGGCCGCATAGCGGAGATCCGCCCGCTGTAGGCGTCGAACCCGGCGCGCGCACGAGTCATCGTGCACGGTGGACGCGGCGTGCCGTGATTCCCCGCAACGAACGTACCCGCCCCGAATATGTTCGGGGCGGGCACTTTTCGAGTACTCGAAGCCGTCAGGCGTAAGTGCGCATCCAGCCGTGGTTGTCGGCGAAGGTGCCGCGCTGGATCCCGGCAAGGGTGTCGCGCTGCGCCCATCACACCCAGACGGTCGCCGGCCGCACAGTCACCGCAGCGGCCTGCAACGGTCCGGTGCCGAAACCTGTCCGCCGACGCAGAAAAACGTGCCCGCCCCGAACACTGTCGGGGCGGGCACGTTTCAGCGTTTCGGCATCAAGCCATGGCGCGCATCCAAGAGTGGTTGTCGGCGAAGGTGCCGCGCTGGATCCCGGTGAGGGTGTCGCGCAGGGCCATGGTCACCTCGCCCGGCTCGCCGCCGCCGATGGTGAACTCGCCGTCGGCATCCTTGACCCAGCCGACCGGGGTGATGACCGCGGCGGTCCCGCAGGCGAAGACCTCGGAGATCTCGCCGGACTCCGCGCCCTTGCGCCATTCGTCGATGGAGATGGTGCGCTCCTCGACCGGGTAGCCCGAGTCGGCGGCCAGGGTCAGCAGCGAGTCGCGGGTGATGCCCGGGAGCAGCGAACCGGACAGCGACGGGGTCACCAGGCGGGCGTCCGAGCCGGTCCCGTAGACGAAGAAGAGGTTGTTGGTCCCCATCTCCTCGACGTTCTTGCGCTCCACTGCGTCCAGCCACACGACCTGGTCGCAGCCCTGTTCGGTGGCCTGCTTCTGGGCGAGCAGGGAGGACGCGTAGTTACCGGCGACCTTGGCCTCGCCGGTGCCGCCGGGAGCCGCGCGCACGAATTCGGTCGACAGCCACACCCGCACCGGCTTCACGCCGCGCGGGAAGTACGCGCCCGCCGGCGAGCCGAGCAGCAGGTACTTGTAGGCGGAAGCGGGCTTGACGCCCAGCCCGGCCTCGGTCGCGAACATGAACGGCCGCAGGTACAGCGATTCCTCGCCACCGGCGGGCGGCACCCAGTCGGCGTCGACCTCGAGCAGCTGCCGCACGGACTCGATGAACAGCTCCTGGGGCAGCTCGGCCATGGCCATGCGCGCGGCCGAGCGCTGGAAGCGCGCGGCGTTGGCGTCGACGCGGAACGTCGCGATGCTGCCGTCGGCCTGCCGGTACGCCTTGAGCCCCTCGAAGATGGCCTGACCGTAGTGGAACACCATGGTCGCCGGGTCCATCGACAGCGGCCCGTAGGGCTCGACCTTGCCGTTGGTCCATTCGCCGTCGCGGTAGTCGAGGGAGACCATGTGGTCGGTGAAGTACCGCCCGAATCCGGGGGCCGCGAGAATCTCCTGCCGTCGCTCCGCCGGGGTCGGGGCGGGATGCGAGATGCGGGTGAATGGTGCGGCAACTGTCATGACGTGGAGTCTAAATCGCCCGCGTCCGGAACGGGGACCCGGTCCACCCGCGCCGTGTCCTGTTTGCCGGATCCGGTGGACGCGGCCGGTGATCCCGACCGGGCGGAATGCCGAATCACACGGGCCACCTCAGCTCGCCAGCCACCTACGCTCGTAGCCGAGGCGGCGCGCTGTCCGAGCGAGCCCGCCCAGTACCAGCCGCTGCACGCCCGCCGGAATCCCGGCCAAATAGCCGTCCTGGTACTCCCACAGCAGGGCCAGGGCCAGCGGGTTGCGCGGGACGCCCGCTTTCGTGGTGCGCCCGGCCGCGTCGAGGGCCTGCCACAGCCGGAACATCTCCCAGTGCCGCAGCGGCGGCCGGATCTCGTGATCCAGCACCACGTCGTCGGTCTCGCTCCAGAATTCGTGCACGACGTTGGCACCGGCAGCGAGCGAATCACCCGCGCCCACAACCTTTTCCACACCGTCGATCTTGAAACGCAGCCGCCCCGACCGCACGGTCCACCGCTCACCCAGCACCGGATGCCAATGCGGCCCAGCCTGCCGCCCGGGCATGGGCAGTCGGTGCCGAAGCCGCAGGAACGCCCCGCCCTCGTCCACACCCTCCTCGACGAAGGTCACTTCGTGCCCACTGCGAAACGTGAGGGTCGCTTTGTCCATTTCCAATATATAAAGGTAACCTTCCTATCGTGTCAACACCCGACCCCACCCTGCTGAAGCTCCTCGTTCAGGTCACCCACGTCTTCGAACAGACCCTGGACGACGACCTCCGCGCCGAGCTCCACGACACCCTGCGCCCCGCCCACTACGCGGTGTTCCGCCACCTGTCCCCCGAGGGTTCCCGCGTCACCGCCCTCGCCGAGTCGGCGGGCATGACCCAGCAGTCGATGGGTGAGCTGATCACGCACCTGGAACGCCACGGCTACGTCGAACGCACCGTCGACCCCGCCGACCGCCGCGCCCGCGTGGTCGTCGCCACCGAGTCCGGCCGCGCCGCGGTGACTCTCGCGGGCGAACGGATCGCCGCGATCGAGCGGCGCCTGAGCGCCGACCTCGGCGAGGATGGCCTGAAAGACCTTCGGTCGCTGCTCGCCCGCTCCCTGGGCTCGCTCCGAGGACTCCGGAACCCCTGAGCGCCTACGGCTTCCGACGCCGTCGCCCGACTCCGGCCCTGGGCGGCTTACCCCCAGACGACCATTCCGGTCGCCGTAGTCGGGACTTGGTGTTGATTCACGGGACCGGTGTTCCGCCGGTGGACCGAAACTACTCGGGCACCGGCGGTGTGGCCCGGAGGTGGGACATATCCGCCGGAGGTCCGTACGGGCGTGACCGCCAATTTCCGTGCACTATCACGCCCCAAAAGGCAGGAACCCGCCCCCTGAGCCCCGACAGTGCATGTCTTTCGGCACTCACCTCACGCGGTATGCGGCTCCACGAACGGCGGCTTGACGACCTCGCACTTGATCCGCCGCCCCCGCACGTCCACCTCGACCTGGGCGCCCGGCTCGATCCCCGACGCGGTATCGATGAGCGCCAACGCGATTCCCACCTTCAGCGTGGGCGAGAAAGTCCCCGAGGTGGTTTCACCGACCTGCGCATCCCCCTGGAACACGCCCTGCCCCTGCCGCAGCACGCCCCGGTCGATCGCCTTCAGCCCGAGCAGCAGTCGCCGCGGCCCGTCGGCCTTCTCCCGAACCAGCGCCTCTTTCCCCCAGAAGTCGTCCTTCTTCCACCCGACGGCCCACCCGGTCCGCGCCTGCAATGGCGAAATCTCCAGCGACAGTTCGTGTCCGTGCAGCGGGTACCCCATCTCGGTGCGCAACGTGTCCCGCGCACCCAACCCGGCGGCCTGCCCGCCCGCGGCCTCGACCTCGGCCACGAGCGCCCGGAACACCGCTTCCGCGTCGTCCCACTTCGGCAGCAGCTCGTACCCGTGCTCACCGGTGTACCCGGTCCGGCACACCCGCACCGGCCGCCCGTCCCATTCGGCGTCCTCGTACGCCATGTACTCCATGTCGGTGGGCAGCCCGAGCTTGGTCAGCACCTCCGCCGACTTCGGCCCCTGCACCGCGAACACCGCGTACGACCGATGCTCGTCGGTGATGGTGATCCCCTCGGGCGCGACCTTCCGCATCTCGGCAACCACGGCCGCGGTATTGGCGGCGTTCGGCACGAGGAAGATCTCGTCGTCACTCACGTAGTACGCGATGAGGTCGTCGATAACCCCGCCCTCGGCGGTGCAGCACAGCGTGTACTGCGCCTTCCCCGGCCGAATCCGCCCGAGGTCGTTGGTCAGCGCGGAGTTCACGAACGCCGCGGCCCCCGCCCCCTTGACCGTGGCCTTTCCCAGATGGCTGACGTCGAACACGCCCACGGCGGTCCGCACGGCGGTGTGCTCCCCCACCGTCCCCGCGTACGACACCGGCATCTCCCACCCCCCGAAAGGCGCGAAGGTGGCGCCCAACTCGACGTGGACGGCATGGATCGGCCCCTGCAACAGCTTCTCGTCGGTCACCCGAGGAAGCTTATCGCCCACCGCGAGCCCCGCCGATGCGGGCAATTCGCCACGTACCCGACGGCCCCCGCCACACCCGGAACCGAACCCACCCCACCAGCGTCGATACCTATGACGGCAGCCTATCGCCGCAGCTCCCCGAGGTAGTGCCTGCCAGAAGTTAGCGGGCACCCACGGCGCAGCGGCATCCACGAGCACGCCCCGAGGAGGAACCGCCCGATGTATGTGGACATCGACCTGCTGCACCGCCTGCACCGGGCGTGGCTCACGACCTCCCGCGAGATGAAAACGGTCCCCCGCGAGGGTATAGCCGACCTAGAGGGCGAGCTGCCCGGCTCCCGCGCCGAAGCCGCCCTCCGCGACCTGGGCACCGACGTCTACGAGTCCTACCTCGAAGTCGCCTACCACTTCGATGCCCTCGAAACCCTGACTCGCGGCGCGAAGGACACGTACGTCGTCACCGACGAGTTCTGGGCGAGCCGGCTCGCAACGATGGCCCGCGAGTGACGTACACGGTCTCGGCTGTCACCCACTGGCGTCCCGAATCCCTGGCCGAACGCGCCGCGATCCTCGCCGCCGGCGCCGAATACATCACGCACACCCTCGAATCCGCCCGGCACGAAGCCGACGAAATCGCCAACGGCGGCTGGACCGGTGAAGCCGCCGCCCAGGCCTACGCCCGCGTCGAACGCGAGCACCGCATGGGCAAACGCTGTCGCCGATCGTGGCGCTCTGTCCAGAGTTGGTGCGCAGCAACCATGCCGCGCACGTACCTGGCCGAAGATCCTGCCTCGGTTCAATCGCGCGGACCGACTCATCGGCCGGAGAGCTCCGCCGGTTGAGCGGCGTGTGCGCCGAGGTAGGCACGCAACCGCCCCTCGTCGAGAACCTCGATGTGCTGTCCGCGCGAACGAAGTTCGGCGACCCGAGCCGCCTTCGTGGTGCTGAACGCGGACGGGTCGTCGCCGGTGAACCTGTCGCCGATGACCAACGCCGTCGTGCGGCGGGTGACGTTCTTTGCGGGGGTCGCGCCGTGGATTGCTATTGCGTCCCATGCCTGCTGGCGGGTCATGGACGCCAGCTCGCCGGTGAAGACCACCACGCGGCCGTGTAGCGGGTGGGTCGGGTCGGCGCCGGTTACCTCGGGCATCACCAGTTGGGGGCGATCGTAGAAGGAGCGACGGTGGGACCGCTCCGAGCGCTCGGCCTCGGGCCGATCCAGGTCGACGGGGCGGGCCGCGCGCCTGCTGCGGTAGGGCCGGTCGACGCCGGTGGTTTCGAGTTCGAACAGCGAGCCGACGCCCGTCCGAGCCGCCAGCGCCAGCACGATGTCAGCCGCCGCCATCGCGTCGGCCCCGGCCTCGTGATGGGCGAACACCGGAATATCCAGCGCCGCAGCCACATCCGGCAGCCGGTAACTCTCCAGATCCAGATGCCGTCGCGACATCGCCAGACTGCAGCTGAATTCCCATGCGGGCATGGTGATCCCGCTGCGCGTACACGCTTCGCTCAACGCCCCGCTGTCGAAACTAGCGTTGTGCGCGACCAGCGGCAGGTCACCCACCAGCGCGGCAACCTCGGGCCACCGCTGCGCGAACCCCGGCTCGTCCGCGACCGTCGCGGCCGAGATCCCGTGCACCCGAATGTTGTGCTGATTGAAGAAATCCACGGCCCGCGGCGGCCGGCACAACCACGACCGGGTATCGACCCGCCGCCCGTCCCGCACCACCGAAACACCAACGGCGCAAATGCTTCCCCGCGCCGAGTTGGCCGTCTCCACGTCGATGGCCGCGAACGACAATCCCATCGTCACCGCACCCGCACCGGCAGCGCCCGCGGCGTCCGCCCACCGTGCTCCACCAGAAACGGCCGCGCCACCCGCAACGACTCGAACTCCGCCCAGGCATCGGCGAGCCCGGCCAGCCCCCACGCCATGGCCAGCACGGGCCGAACCTCCGGATCGACGTCATGCAGCGGCTGCCGGGCCGCGGCGGGATGCACCATCTCCGGCCACACCGGCCGAATCAACTTCCCCGCCAACGTTTCCTGATGCCGCGTGAACACCCCGTCCACAGCCTCCACCTCCGCCTCGACCGCCGCCACCGTACCCGCCAGATCAACGACGTCCGCGGCGTCCCCGGCAACCTCGTCACACCACAGCCGCCGATGCCCACCCGTGAGCCGCTCCACGGTCTCCCCATCCCCGGCATCAACGACCCAAGCGCCCGATAGCCGCGAAAGCCCCATCCCTCGACCGACATTCACATGCCAGACAACCAACCGGTCGTTCGTTTGGGAAAGCACAACCACGAGGGACAACACACTCTGGTCAGCGATGCTCATGACGCTCCGAATTCGCCGCGGATGGTCTGCACGGGCCACCGTAGAGCATAGGTCCGACAGGTCAACGACTTTCGGCCCACTGCGGGGTAGAAATCGTTGTCAGAGAGGTGCATAGACCTCGAAGGAAGCCGGGCTCGAGCCAGCCCGCAGCCGCGTCGGCAATCGCCCTCTACCGGACAAGCCCGATCCGCCAGCATTCAACGGCTACCGAACCACGTTGTCCGCGGTCGGGACTCATCACGTCCGCAGCCGTAGATCGGACAGCACCATTGAGCCGACTCCGGCATCGTGGTTGACGAAGACGAAACGAGTACCCACGCCGAATTCGTGAAGTCCTAGACCAGAGGATCATCCGAATCTGTGGCTGTATCGGTCAACTTCCCTACCCACTAGGATTTCTCCCGTTACACAGCGCGCTGAGAGGTCGACCGTGGCTGGATTCCAATTACGAATAGCGAACGAGTCCAGTCCCAGGGCTGCGCTGCTCCGCCGGATAGCCGGTGTCCTGTTGGAGACCCCTTGCCAATCGGCCCAGCAGCTCAGCGCCCGGTTGGCGATTCCCGACGTAACCCCCGCCGTTGTAGCCCGACTGCTGTACGGCGAAGTCGCGGTTTTCGAAGTCCTAGGGCCCGAGCAGCCATCGATCTGGGGCATACGTCCGGAAGCCGAGGAATTGGTTGCGTCGTGGCGGGACGACGTGCCCGAACGCCCCGAAACGCCTGTCGGCAGCGAGGATCGGCAATCGTCCGAGGGCCATCGGACACCGGATTCGTGCTACACCGGCCCGCCACTGCGTGCCTGGCAGATCGAGTCACTCGATACCTGGTCCGCCCACCGCCACCACGGGCTCGTCGAGGCCGTCACCGGATCCGGCAAGACCGCCGTCGGCATTCGAGCGGTCGCGATGGCACTCGACGAAGGCCGTCAGTCCGTGGTGCTGGTGCCCGGCATAGACCTGCAGAATCAGTGGTTCGAGGCCCTTCGCACAGCGATACCGAGTTACCGGATCGATCGACTCGGCGGCACCGGACTGTCCCGTCCACCCGCGCGGTGGGATGTTCTGGTCGCGGTCGTGAACACGGCCGCCCGCACACCGATTCCGGCCGCTGCGGGTTCGCTGCTGGTCGCGGATGAGGTGCACCGCTACGGTGCGGGCACATTCGCCAAAGCCCTGACGGACTCCTACGAGTGGCGCCTGGGACTGACAGCCACGTTGGAGCGCTCGGACGACGCCGTCGAAGAAGTACTCCTACCCTATTTCGGCCGACTGGTTCCAGGCTGCGACTACGCCCGCGCGCAGGCCGACGGCATTCTCGCACCGGTGAAAATGGCCTTGGTCGGCGTTCATTTCACCGCTCGTGAACGCGCGCTGTACGACCGTGCCAACGATGTGGCCAGCAAGGCCAAGACCATTCTCATCGACAGCTACGGCGCCCCCGAAGATTCTTTCGGCGCCTTCATGAGCTTCACCGCTCAACTCGCGAAGGAGGGCAGGGGTGAAAGTGGCCGAACAGCGCAGCGTTACCTGAAGAACTTCGCGGAACGCCGCCGGGTACTGGCAGATTGCGAGGGAAAGCTGGGCCTGGTTCGCACCCTGCCGATCCCGGAATTGACCGCGACCAAGTCGATTCTGTTCACCGAGCGAACCTCGACCGCGGGACAGGTGAGTTCGATCCTCGAACAGGCCGGCCTGCCTTGCGGCTACATCGGTTCCACCTTGAAGCCGGAAGATCGTGCCGGAGTGCTCGACCGCTTCCGTACCGGTACGCTGCGCGCGCTGGCAGCCCCACGTGTGCTCGACGAGGGCATCGACGTTCCGGACGCTCAGGTGGGGCTCGTATTGGCCGCCAGTCGCACCCGGCGGCAGATGGTCCAGCGGATGGGCCGGGTGGTACGCCCCAAATCCGACGGGCGCACCGCCATATTCGTCGTCGCGTACGTCTACGACACCCCCGAGGACCCGGCGCTCGGCGCACACGAGGCGTTTCTGGAAGACCTCACCGCGATCGCCGATCAACGCGAAACGGTGGTGACCACCGAGCTCGTTCCGCTCCTGCGATCGTGGCTCGAAGCCGCACCGCGAGCGGTCGCTCCCGTGCAGACCACTCCGGCCCCTCCCCTCGGCGCTTTCCCCTCCCCGATCGCACCGGTTCCGGCTCCCCGATCCCCGTCGCTACCGACCCCGGCGGACGTGGCGGCTCGAATCCCGACGCACGAGCACCCGGTTCCCGTTCCGCACGAACAGCTACCCGACGCGCCCGCCGAACCCGCGGCCACTGCCGCGTCTTCTCCTGGGACCACAACTCACTCGGAGCCCCGCCGGGAGGAACCTCACCCCGAGTACGACGTCCCGAAACCGTCGATCACCCCCGGCCTCGAAGCCGCCGTTCCGACGAATCAAGCGTTCTCGCCGCAATTCTCGGATGCACGAGCCGGCGTTCCGGTCTCATCGGAAACCACATATCTGGAACGGGCGAGCCGCGTGTTGGACCTCGGCGATCTCACTACCCTGTGGTCGACGAGCACCCGGATCGGAGCGTGGATGAGTACGGACGATGCCGGCTGGCGGATGGAATGGCTCGCCGAATGCCTCTATGAACTGTCTCGCCCCACCGATGACGACGTCATTCGCTGGCAGCTCACCATGCGCGCGGTCAACAACTGGGCGATGAGCTCGTCCGACCCGCTCGACGAATTCATCGATGTCGCAAAGGTATTGCGCCGGGGCGCGAACACCCGAACCGAACTGCTCAAGTTCGCGGCCGACCTGCGCGGGGTCGAACTGGTCGACCTGCTGTAGCCGGGTCCGCAGGCTGCGGTGCGGGCCATCTCATTCCCGCACCGCCAGCCCCCGCGCGAGCCGGAGCACCAGCGCCAACGCGGTGATCGTGTTCTCGGTCAAGCGAATCTGCCCGATCACATTGATAGCCGCTCTGAACAGAGCGTCCCTGTCCGACCAACCGTGCACGGCGGCCTGCGATGCCATGATCTCCGCAAGCTCGCGCGGCGGCATCTGCTCGACCTTGCGCGGCCCCAGTTGCCGTCGACTGCTGAGCGGTTGGTCGGGCAGCCGGTAGGTCCACAGCGCTGGATCGTCGATTTCGAGGGGATCCTCGGCCAGCAATTTGCCCGTGACGACCGCAGCTTGCAGTGCGATGTCGAGCTTCCTGCGCACCAGGTCTCGTTCACGGGTGCGCGCGGCGGTCACGTAGGCGGCCCGCAGCCGAGCTCCGGTCACCGGTCCCTCCACCGCGACGATGCGGAGAAAGTCCGCCACGATGGTGGGGTGTTCGGCGGTCGTCGGACTCTCGAGGTGGCCCGTGAAACTCACGTAGGGCGCGACCGCGTCACGATCCCCGACGGCGGGCTCCGGCGTCACGGGCGATTCGACAGGCGCCGCCGGCGACTCGGCTCCGTTCGCCACGACCGTGCCCGCGTGCACCGGCACGGCTACAGGCGGTTCCGGCTCCGGCAGCTCATCGACAGCCGACAGCGGCGAAACGTCCGTTGTCCAGTCCGAAGTCTCGAGTTGCTCGTGATCGGCGTCGCCCGCCCCGTCATCCTCGTCAGAGTCCAGGATCAGGTCATCCTCGACCTCGCCGGCACGTACCGAGAGCCTGGATTCCGCTGAATCCTCTTCGACGGCTGTTGATTCCGCCAGGACTCTCGCTACCCGACGGCGCAACGCCTCGGCATGAGAATCACCGAGCACCGGAACGCCGGCCGCGGCGAACAACCGCTCCACGCGCAGCCGCTCTTCGACGTCGCGGGTATGAATTCCGTTGCGCTCCAACAGCTCCCAGAGCTCGCCCAAACACCGATCGGCATCCGCAACATATTCTGCGTGCCGAATCCGATGAAAGGGCCAGCCGCAGCGCTCGAGGTCGCGCTGGCGGGCGAGTTCCAGCCGGTACTGCTCACTGCCGTCCCATCGGTCCCCGAGGCACTCGATGGCAATCTGCCCACCGCTACCGCTCACCACCAGGTCGATGGGATAGCCGGTGCCGGTGTGCTGCGGCGTGACCCGGTAGCCACGTTCCACCAGCCTGTTGTAGATCTGCTGTTCGAAGAGGTTCTCGAACGGTTCGACCCGTTGATTCTCCGAAACTTGTTGCACCGGTTCGTCTTCGCTTCCGAGCTGCCGCTCGATCCCGAGGCAGTAGTCCAGCAGCCTGAAACGCAGGTCCTCACTGTTCCGCAGGTTCTCGACCGCCACCGAATGGAACAGCCACAGCTGGTCCCGGGCCCGCGACACCGCTACGTTGTAGCGCTGCATGGTGGCTTCGACAGTTTGCGCGGGACCCCCCGTCGCGACCATGGACAGAAAGATGACATCACGCTCGGCCCCTTGGAAATCGGCCGCATCACCGCAGTGCAGGCGCCGGCGTTCGATCTCTTCGGGCGGGATGCGCAGCATGAGTTGGCGCTGAATGTATTTGGCCTGGGCAGCGCCCTGCAGTGAGATGACCCCGAATGTCTTGCCTTCGTAGTCGACATCGGACAGGCACCGCTCGATCTCATCGACGACGCGCTCCGCTTCCGCGTGGTTCTCGCCCCTCGCCGTGTTGACGGCGTCCGGGACGAACACCGTGCGAATCGGCGCGAGTCGCGTACTCCCGAAGCGGCGCACCGGAATCAGTCGCACGCCCTGGTCCGCGTACGCGATCAGATTCGAGAATCCGATGATCTCCGGCACGCACCGACGGTGCTCTACGAGCGTCAGGCGCGACGGGAACCGCATCTCGGCTTCGTCGAACAGACTGCGCTGCGGGTCCTTCCACGTGTCTCGGTACTTGTCGCGTGTCAGGAACCGCAACGCAAGCTGTTCTATTTCCGCCTTGTTCACCGCGACCGCGGCGGGCGATACCTGCTTGTTGTCACCGATCACCACGATGCGAGGAGCGAGATACTGCAGAAAAACCGACTCGACACCGGCCTGGGACGCCTCGTCGACAACCACGACATCGAACATGTCGGCCGTGATGTCGAACTGCTCGACGACCCGATAGATCGGCATGATCCACACCGGAACCGAAGTCCTGCATTTGGCCAGCGCCCTGGAGATGGCGGCGCGCTTGCCGTCCGCGTATTGGCCGGTGCCCTTGCCCAGCTTCTTGACCAGCTGGGCGTACTGCCGAAGATCCGCCTGCGCGCCGATCGTCAGCCGCTGGACGGCTTGATCCCATGCTCGGGTAGCCGCCAAAATTGTCGCCTGCTCGCGCAGACCGGCTTCGACCACGTCGAGCTCCCGGCACAGCTCGTTCACGTCGCCCGCGGTGTGGCCCGCGAGCCAGCGCCCCGCTCCCGCCCAGGTCCACGCCGCATCGAACTGTGCGAGCCGCCCCTCCCAATCACTCGCGCCGGGTTGGGCGCGAACAGCGTCTCGCACCAGCGGCAGTGCGCTCAGCGACCGGGTCAGCTCCTCGCGCCGTGCGTGTGCCCGGCGCAGGCCGTGCAATTCCGCCAACCGTGCTACTGCGCGCTGGTACGCGAGCGTGTCCCGGTCCACGACCGCGCGGTGCAACCGGTGCGCATTCTCCGTTGCTCGCGGATCGAGAGGTAAGCGGTTCAAACTCTCGAGCAATTCGAGCAACGGGGCCTGCGCGCACTGCCAGGCCTCCTCCGCATCCACGGCGTCGAACGCTTCGAGCAGCCCCTGAACGCCGATCGTGTCACTCCAGTTCGGCACCGGCAGTTCCAGCTCACGCAGCCGTGCGCCCGCGTACTCCAGCCGCCCGGCGAACTCCAGCACGCGGTCGAGCAGGGCGTGCGACATGCGATGCAGATCGAGATGTTCCGACAGCAGCACCTCGGACGGCGCGGAACGCTTTCCCGCCCACGCCGAATCGAGCTTGCCGAGCAGGCGTCGCGCCTCTTCGGCGCGCAGGAACAGGGTGAGATGCTCAGCGGTGACCGGAATTCGGCCGTCGACCCGCACCGCCTGGAACAGCGGCGCGGCGTCCTTGATCACACGGGCCGACGTCATCCCCACCTTGGGACTGCCGTCCGGCCTGGTCTTGATCGGTCCATGCGAATCGATATGCGCCAGCAGGTTTTCGGCAAGCGCAAGCAACGACCCAGAATCCTGCGTCTGTACCCGGACATCGGCGAAGCCGAGCGCGACGAGCGTTTGATCCGTCTGCTCGATCAACGCGGCCAAGGTCGAACTCCGCGTGCGCCAGGGCAACACGTTCCCGGCCTGCGCGTCGTTGAGGGCCGTCGCGACCCAGGGTTCAGGGTGGCGGCGCAGTTCACCGGTGATGTTGTGGATATCGCGCAGCACGGTGCGCACCTGGGCACGGTCCGGTGGCTCCAGGTGCGGAATGCGTACGGCTACCGGATCGCCGTGATACCGGGCGAAGTCGTCTCGCCGCCGACGTGCCGCAAGCTCGGCGGCGCACAGTTCCGCAAACCGCTCGGTGTCGGGAAGTTCTCCGACGGTGACGAGATCGGGGGTCGCCGCTTCCGGATCGGCCAGCCGCTCATCGAGCAGCAGCCGCCGCCATTCGGAGATGTCCGCTGCTCCAACGGGGATCGGCTGCCCCGGCGCCGGCGACACCAAATCGGCGATCCAGGAGTACGCCATCCGGTCCGCACGCCACCGGGTGGCAATGTCCACCAGTGTGCCGGTGTAGTCCCCAACCGTCTGCTCGATCACGTCTCGTTCCCGCAGCCGCATCAGCTCGTGGTTCAATTCCGCACGCCGCGAACGCAACCGGTCGACGGCGACTTCGGCCTTGTCGACGATTGCGCGACTTCGCCATGCATCGAAGTCGGCGGCTTCGGTCGAGATCCGATGTACCGAGGTCTTCAGCTCCTCGAGCTCCTGCCGCGAATCACCGACCACCGATACGCAGAGCTGTTTGATGCTCTCGGGCAGCTTGTTCCGGACCTCGTGCAATGCGCGGTCGGTATGCGCTGTGATCAGCACCCGCTTGCCCTGTGCGAGCAGGTGGGAGATGAGCGCGGCCGCGGTATGCGTCTTTCCGGTGCCCGGCGGCCCCTGCACCAGGGTGTGCGCATTGTGGTCGACATGGTCGAGAATCCGCAGCTGGACATCATTGAGTGGCAGCGGCAGGAACTTGTCCGCACCGTCGGCGACGATCGCACCGGAACTCTCGGGCGGAGTCGGGCGATCTCGATAATCCGGATCGACGAGATTGTGGATGCCGGCGGGCAATTCGCCGGTCTCACGGATGGTGCTTGCGATGCGGCGCAGCGCGCGCATCATGCCGCGGTTGGTGCGATTGCGCAGCACGACGGCCGGGGCATAGTGCGCAATCGGGTGTGTAGCCGGATTGCCCGGCGCCATCTCGTCGAAGTACTCGGCGTCGGAATTGATGCAGTTGATGAACATCCGCACCAGAGCGCCGACGTTCTCCCGGTCGAACGGATCGATATCACCGTTGCGCGCCTCGCTCTCGGCACGACTCAGTTCACTGCCCGCCGACAGCTGAGCCGAGTCGAGAATCTCCTCGATTTCCGGGGTGTAGCCGGTGGCTCCCGGGTCGATGGCGACCGAGATACCGCCCTCGTAGGTATCGAAGGCCAGCGTCACCGGCATGGTCAGAACATGCCGTCCCACCGCCCCGATCTCAGGCGCCTTCCACGTCAGAAAGCCCAGTGCGAGAACGACTTCGAATGCCTCGGTCGCTCGTTCGTATCTGGTGTACATGTCGTACATCTTTTGATAAAGACGCTGGACAGCAAGCTGTGGCGCCGCCCGTTCCGCCCATTCCCGCCACACCGGCAGCCACTCGCCGAAGGCCGCGGTGATGTCGGCCCTTTCGGTCAACCGCACGATCTCACCCGCCGCGACCACCAGGTCGGTCCGCAGGGTGGGTTCCGAGTCCGGTTGTTCCCAGCCCTTTTCGAGCCAGGGTCGCACGAGCGGATCCGGCTCGGGCACGGCGGGTACGGAGACCTTCTGCACCATGAGAAATGGGCTGCCCGGTTCGGCACGCTTGACGGTGACGGCTGAATGGTCGGGCAAACCACCGAACCAAATGACCTCGCCTTCACGCTGATACGTGGCGATGTCACGAATTCGCTTGACGCGTTGTCCCTGTACCCGCTCCAGGTATTCGAACAACCGAGCGCCGCGATCGGCGAGATCATCGATGCCGGGTGTCCGGCTACCGGCGCTACTCGGCACCCATTCCTCCATGTGTTCGAACCCTGCGGCCACAAAAATGCTATCGGGCCGCAGACTACATCCGCTACGTCACCGAACCGCCTTCGAGGCGGTATGCCGGGTTCGCCCGGAAATTGTCAGGCGGACTTGATCTGGCTGATCTGCTCCGCCAGATCGATGACCCGTCTGTCCTGTTCGCCGTAGCGCACCGCCATTTGACTGTGTAAGCGCTTGAGTCGAGTCAGAGCGGCCCGGGTATCACCGAGATACACGTGGCAGTTGGCCAATCGGCGCTGGCAGTACATCACTTGATCGTCGTACGGGCCACGCTCGGCGGTCAGATCATCGATGAGTGCGCGATAGAGTTCCACCGCCCCGAGGTAGTCGGTGCTTTCGAATCTGATTTCGGCCAAACGCAATCGGGCGTCAACGACATCCGCATCCCGCGAACCGAATAGTGGGACAGCCTTTTCCACTACGGTCTCGAGCTCGTGGATGGCGGGGCCGTAGCGCGAATCGTCGGCCACTCCGCGCGCGTGCCGCATGGCCCGCTGCAGATCGCCACGGCTGAAGTCGATGGGATTCGCCGGCACTGCGGCGTCGGCGCGGCCCATCAGTACCCGCGTCGGTGCCACCACGGTACGCGCGGTCCGTGTGGAGGCCGCCGCGGCTACCGCGAGCGCGTACATCTGTGCCGGACTGTGCGTATCGTGAATCTCCGGCAGATGCCCCAGCCCGGTGGCGTAGCGCCGCAGCACCGAATGGACCGTGGCCGCACTGTCTGGCCGTTCGTCAGGCGTTTTGGCGAGCATGCTCATGATCAAGTTGGCCAGCTCCGCGGGGATGTCGGGTAATTCGCCGCGAATGTGTGGCGGAGCAGTCTGAATCTGGTTGGTCCACACCTGGTACTGGTTGCTGCCCGTCATCACCTGCGAGCCGGTGAGAAGTTCGTAGAGCACCAAACCCATCGAGTACAGGTCGGTCTGGGGCACAATCGATTTGCCCTCGATCTGCTCCGGCGCCATATACGCCGGGGTGCCGAGCGTATGGCCCGTCCGGGTGTACCGCGTGAGATTGGACTCCGGCGCCACCGCGAGGCCGAAATCGAGAACCTTGACCGTCCCGTCGTCGCAGAGCATCAGATTCGATGGCTTGAGGTCACGGTGAAAGATCTTGCTGCGGTGCGTGGCCGCGAGCACCGCGGCCGCCTGCGCACCGAGTGCGGCGACCACGCCGATGGGCAGGATGGTGTGCCTCTTCAGCAGCTTCTCGAACGTGATGCCCTTGACGAATTCCATGACCAGGTACGGCCTAGCGGGCGAGCCGGGTGCAGTACCGACGTCGTGGATCGTCGGCAGCCCCGGATGCCGCAGCGAGGCCATCAACTGGGCTTCCCGCAGGAACCGGTTCGTCCAGTCCGGATCCTGATCAAGGTTGGAGTGGGTGAGCTTCACCGCGATTCGGCGCTTCAGATTGCGGTCGTAGCCGCTGAAGACCTGCCCCATTCCGCCCTCGCCGATCTTCTCGGTCAGCTCGTACCGGCCATCGATGATCTGCGGTCCCACCGCCCTACCTCCGTGAATTCATGAGAACCGACCCGCCGAATTACTTGTCGGTGTCGGCAGGACGCAGCCGTACGTGTGCCAGGCCTCGAAATCCCGCTCGCACGAGGTTCTCAATCTGCGCCTGACGCTGATTCGCTTCAGCCTCGAATCCGAGGAGCTGCTCGAATGCCTGCCCGTACCGATGCTGTTCCACCGGCGAGATACGCGGCACCGACACCTGATACAGGTCGATGGGACCGTTCTCCCCCGCGTCGACGGCCGCGCGCAGCACACCGGCGAGAAATCGCGGGTCGACGGCCTTCGCGTTGGCACGCACCAAATGTATGTCGGGGCCGAGCAACACCCCTTCATCGGCGCAAACCCGAACAGCCGACTCGGGGCCGATCACGACCGCCACGTCACCCCGCTGAATCGTCACCGCACCGGGGACGTCGGCGTTCCCGACGCTCGAGGGCGAGCGTCCAAGTCGAATGTCCTTTGCCGACAGCATGGGCAGGCCGGCAGCGGAAGCGACCGTCGGTGGAGCCTGATACACCGTCATCGTCCCCGCCTCCACCAGTTCCTCTACCGAAACGCTTCCGGGAGTGGCGGTCCCGAGCTCGAGGACCGGAGGAGCTGCGGTCGGGTTCGTGGCGATCTCGGCATGCAGCGCGAGATACAACTCCTGCGGATCCGTATGGTGTCCACGCGGAGTCAGATCGACTTCACCGTCGAGCAATTCGACAATGGGTACGGCGTGGGGCTCGGCATCGGGTTGCATCGGGTCCTCTTCGAATGCCCGCCACGCCCGCAGGGCGTAGGACGGTTCGCCGGTCGCGTCAATGAGAAGAACATGGGTCGATCGGGTGTCGCTCTCACGCAACAGCCACAAATCCGGCGAAGCCGGGATCCCGGTGATGATTGCTCGCAACACACCGCTACGAAGCAACGTGTCTCGCAGGATGCGGGCATCGGGTGCCGCGGCGGCATTCGCGGGCATGGAAACCGCGACGAGGCTCCCGGATTCGGCGTGCCCGAGGCAGTGCCGAATCCATTTCGCGGCGCTCTCGGCGGTCGACCAGCGCCGTTCACCGGCGCGACCGAAATGACCTGGATCGCAAACAACAGCGTCGAACTCACGCTCTGCGAGCGACCGATAGGCAGGATTGTCTGCGATGTCAGCAGTCATCGCGGTATCCCTCCCCCGAGCATTACCGCACGCAATGATACTGCGGATTGCGCTAACGGTAGCAGTGCCATGGTATTCGGCGCGCACGAACACTTCCGGAGGGAAGGGTTCATCGGCTGTGTCCGGCGCCGTCCGGCGCATCACCGGGAATCAACGCTCCGGCGGTGAGACCGGTGGTCACCAGTTCCGCTACCTGCTCGGCCGCGTAGCCCGCCCGGCGGGCAGCGGTGCGCAACTGGAACAACCGACGAAAGAGCGTCCCGTAGCGTTGCTGCTCGTCGAGCGGGAGTACAGGTATCCGCAGCCGACTCGGATCGAACCGAATGGTGGAAGTCCTGGTGGCGGAGATGTTCTCGGCTCCGGTGAGAAAACCCGCGAGGAACCAGGGATCGAAGCGCGCACGATCGGCCCGGAGCGTGTGCACGTGCGGTCCGCGAATCGCACCCGCGTCATCCGCATCGGCGACGCGGGCGCTGCGCCCGCCGGACCGGTCGCTACGCACGGCCGGGATCAGCACGTCACCCGACTCTATGAAGCGCTGCTCGACGGACGAAGCTGTCGCCCATGTTCCCGAGGCGGGGTTGCCTGTCGCCACATCCGGGGCGGTGAGCACCGGGCGATCGTCACCCGGTTCCGGTCGTTCCGACGAGGGCGGATCACTTCGAATCCATTCCAGCTGTCCGCTTTTCCACAGGTCGGCGATCGTGGCGAACCGCCAATTCCTACCTGCCGACTCCGACCAGCCCGCAAGCTGAGCGGTAACCGAGTTCAACTCGGTCGTCGCGGTGGTGAGCTGACGAATCGAAGCGTCCACCTCGTCCGCGACGGTGCCGGCGTCCAGCGAGGATCGAACGTACCGAGCCGGTGTGAGGTCTACTTCCTCGTCGAGGACATCGACCAGTCGGACGACCGCCGTACGCCCGGAGACGGATGCGTCATCAGGTGTCGAACCATCGAACACACGCCACGACCGCACGGCCGCATCGGAAACCGCTTCCCAATCGATACGGTCTTCGCCGTCCACTTTGACCGTCAAACCTGTCGTATCCACGAAGAGCATGGAGTCGACCGCGGACTGTTGCCGTCGTAGCATCCAAATTTGCAGACCCACGTGCCAGGGCTGCGCCGCGCCCGGGGCCAGGCCGATGACCGCGCGTAAGACTCCGGACCGCACCAGATTCGCGCGGATCTTCCGCCCGGACGGACGGGATGCGACGGCCGGCGGTAAGAGGAGCACAGCTGTTCCACCCGGACTCAGATGAGCCACCGCGTGCTGCACCCAGGCCAGTTCCGATTCGTTTCGAGGGGGCAGGCCGTAGTCCCAGCGTGCGTCGAAACCTAGATTCTCCGATCCCCAATCACGCTGGCCGTAAGGCGGATTGCACAGCACCGCGTCCACACGCAGATCAGGGAAGGCGTCGGCGGCGATGCTGTCGCCGAGTTGCACTACCGGCTCGAGTTCACCGTCCGCTTCCAACAGGAGCCTGGTTCGATGCACCTGGACCGGCAGCACGTCCTGACCGTAGATCTCGGTCGCACCTGCACGCTCCGCAGCCAGCAGCAGGGAACCGCTGCCGCAGGCAGGATCGAGAACGCCGTGTACATCCGAACTGCCCGGGGATGCCATCAGGGCGACGATCAGCGCGGCTACCGGTTCGGGCGTGATGTACACACCCGTCGCCTGTGCACCTTCGAGGGCCCGCTCTGCCAGCGCGTCTACCGCCGCGCGCGTATCCCCCGCGGCGACCGCGCGCCGGAATGCGTCGGCTGCCGCGACGGCCAGCCCCACCTGATCCGCGCCCAGGCCGACCGATGACCAGCCATCGTCAGCCCGGCGCAGGGACGCCATGAGCTGTGCGGCCACATCCGGCGTCGCCTGCGAACGCACCAGGGTCCGCAGTTCGGTCGCAGGCGATTCCGTGGCCTCGACACCGTGCGCGACCAGCCATTCCTGCACTTCGTTCAGATCGAAGGTGGGACGCGTCTCGCTACTTCCGGGAGTCGGCTTCGGGAAGTCGGCGTGCCGTCGGCGCCAGTTGCTGACCGTGGCGCGTGTGCGGCCGGTGAGCCGGGAGATCTCCGCGGCGTTGACCCTCGATGTCGGCTTCGACATGCCTCTCCTCTCGTGTACGTTCCCCCACCTTGCTTGATGCATAACCAAAAATCAATCATTGAAATGCTGTTGCGAATGTTTTCACGCTGAGCTACGTTTTACATCGACACCGGATGACGGGCCACAGCGAGGTTTCCACCACGACACGCGGTCCGCGAACGGCGTTCCTCGGGCCCAACGGCGTCCGGCTCACGAAAGCCGTTACAACCGGGCCCCTTCCATACCCACGCATTAGGCCATCGGCGTACCGCCGGTGGCCTTCCGAAACACGCCCTCTGGAGCCAGAAAATGACCAATCCCCAGTTTCCGCAGCAGCCCTGGCCAACCCAGCCTCCGGTTCACCCCCACCCCCAGCCGCCGAAGAAGCGCCGCGTCTGGCCCTGGGTTCTCGGTGGCTTCTTCCTCTGCATCCTGGTGCTGTTCGGCGGCTGCACGCTCCTGATCGGCAGCGCCGCAAACGAAGTCGCCAAGCAGGAGGAGAAGCGCTCGATCGCGGAGCCGCTCGGTACCGAGGTGCGTGATGGCAAGTTCGCTTTCCAGGTGACCCGCGTCGATCCCCCGGTCGCCAAGGTCGGCACCAACGAGTACCTCGAGAAGCAGGCGCAGGGCGAATACGTGCTGGTGTACGTCGATGTCACCAACACCGGCGATCAGGCCCAGACCTACTTCGGCGAGAACCAGAAGCTGGTGGACGACCAGGGCCGCGAGTACTCCCACGACACCGCCGCGTCGATCAATGTGAACGAGGATCTGATCGCCGAGATCAACCCGGGCAACCGGATCTCCGCCGTCCTGGTCTTCGACCTTCCCGTGGGCACCGCTCCCGCCGCCGTCGAATTCCACGACTCGGCCTTCTCCGGCGGCGTCCGCGTCTCGATCAAGTAGTTCGCCCCGGCCGGAATCACCTGGGTTCCGGCCGCATCGGCTCCGACACGCACAACACGCCGGTTGCCACGCCCCTGCGATAACACCGATCTGACCAGCACAGATAGGTATCGGCAACCGGGCAGCGCTCGTCTCGAGATCTTCTCAATCCATTCAGGAGTTCACATGACCATCGCCATCGACCCCCGAATCCTCTCCAAGCCACAGGATTCCAGTACCTACCTCGCCCTCAAGACCATCCAGGGTGGGCGCTCGGTGTATTCGACCCGTGTCCCGCTGCTCGACCTGCCGACCATCCTTCCGGTCCCCGACCCGAACAACGTCGACAAGGACAATCGCAAGGTGGATCGCCTGCACGCCAAGCAGTTCGGCGAATACCTCGATGCCAAGCAGGATTGGGTGGCCCCCGCGCTCCTGGCCCGCGACGGTGGCGGGTGCGACTTTCAGCAGGCCGACGACGAAGGCCGCGTCGGCTACCTCACGGTTCCCTGGGCGATCGGCGGCATCGCCACCCTGCGGACGATCGACGGCCAGCACCGGGTGCTGGGCGTTGCCATCGAGAAGCAGCGCATCACCGATGCCATCTCGGGAATCGATCGCGAATTGGCACGAAAGGTCACGGTGGACAAGGCGGCTCGCCTGCAAGCCGATCGCGACAGGCTGGTCGAGCAGATGAACCGTCTCAAGCGGGAGTATGTCGGCCTCGACATCTACGTGGAACCCGATCCGATCCGCGCACAGCAGATGTTCGTCGATGTGGCCGACAACGCCAAGGGCATCAGCAGCGCCGTGCGCGCCCGTTTCGACAACTACAAGGTCGCCAACCGCACCCTGTCCGACGTCATCGACCACCCCCTGCTCAAGGGTCGCGTCGACGCCGAACAAGACCGGATGACCATCAAGAACCCGAACCTGCTGGGCGCCAAGCACGTTGCCGACATCACGCGAGCCGTCATCGCCGGAGCCGGTGGCCGCATCACGAAGAAGGCCGAACAGAGCCTCACCGACGGCGAAGTCATCGAACAGGTCAAGGACTTCCTCGACGTGATCTCCACCGCTTTCGGCGATCTGGCCGCGATCACCGAGGAAGACACGTCCGTGCCCCACCCTGCCGGAGCCTCGACGCTCTCCCAGAATCTGCGCCGCACTTCGCTTCTCGGCTCGGTGGGAATGCTCCGCGTCCTCGGTGGGGTATTCCGCGAACTCCGCGGTGGCGACAACCCGGCCGAACTCGACGACATCACCGAGTTCTTCCGGTCCCTCGACCGCCACATGGCCGCTCCGGTCACCGAAACCAGCTTGTGGCGCACCAGCAACGCGAACGACGATTTCGAGCCCAACGCGTCCGCGCCGATCATGCGCACCCAGAACATCGTTCATCTCGTGGGTGTGATCACCGGCTGGTACCGCAAACCGCCGCAGGGACTGTGACCCGACGACCGAACGACCGGCCGGGGCGGGAACACGCCCGCCCCGGCATCATCCCGCCCCGTGATACCGGCTACCCACGCTAGGAGCGACCACATGCGCTCGACATGCTCCGTCTACATCGATGCGGGCTATCTACTCGCCTCCGCCGCCACGCGCGTCACCGGCACCTCGCTGCGCAAGGGAATTCACGTCGAGTACGCCCCGTTGATCACCAGCCTCATCGATACCGCGGAAGCCCGGTCGGGCCTGCCGCTGCTGCGCGTGCACTGGTACGACTCGGCGGACAAAGGCGTGCCGGACAAACAGCAGGAACGAATCGGTGAGCTCGCCAAGGTCAAACTCCGGCTGGGCCGCTTCGGTTTCAACGGCGAACAGAAGGGCGTCGATATCCGCATCGGGCTGGACCTCGTCGCGCACGCCCGAAACGGCGCGTCCGATGTGTTCTTCCTGGTCTCGGGTGATGACGACCTCACCGAAGCGGTCGAGGAAGCACAGGTTCACGGCGTCCAGGTCATAGTTCTCGCGGTGCCGGCGATCGACGGCAAACCACACAGCGTGAGCAAGCACCTGATCAGGGCCGCTGACGAACTCGCCAGTCTCGATGGTGCGGCGGTCGACAGTGCGGTCATGAAGGTCGAACGCCCACCCGCCCCGGAGCCGGCCGCACCGGTCCCAGCCCCGCCGCGTCCCGCCGCGGCCGTGCCGGGACGTCCGACTGCTCGAACTCCGCTCGATCTCGCCACGTCCGCACCTGGCCTCCACGCACCCCGCGTGGGCAGCGTGCCCGTCTACAGCTCGTCGACCGGTTCTCCCCCGCAGGTGTTCCCGGACTTCGACTTCGACACCGACTACGACGCCACCATGGACGCGACAATCGATGAGGTGGTCGACCGGGTCGTGTCCGCACTCCACGAAAGCGCTTCCACCATCGAGAGATTGGCGCTGCGCCGCGGAAGGCCGTCGATTCCCCGCGACATCGATCGCGCGTTGCTGCTGGACGCCTCACAGGCGCTGGGGATTTTCGATCTGGACGAGGGGATCCGAAATCGGCTGCGACATCAGTTCTGGACGCAGTACGACCGGCGCTGAGCCGCGCCGGCGACAGTATTCGACTCGGTGGCCGAACGCTCTCGCAGCACGGCGCAGTACCCGTACATCTCACTGAACGCGGTCATCGACGGCTACCGCCCGGGGGATCAGAGCTGACGACGTTCAGATGACCTCCTGCGTGCGCGATATGCCATCGCGTGCCAGGCTCGCCCGATCAACAGCCTCTCTGCGGCCGGATCACCCATAGTCGAGCTGCGAATCGGTGCCCGCGCCCATCCATCCGCGCCTGCCACACCCCGTCCAGGAGCATTGATGATCAAAGGTTTGTCCTTCGCCGCACTCGACGTGGAGATCGCCAATCCGAAGTACGGCAGCATCTGCTCGATCGGTCTCGCGGTGGTCCGCAACGGCATCCGCGAAACCACTCGCACTCTGCTGTGCCGCCCACCGGTGGGCCTCGACACCTTCGGCCCGTTCCAGGTCGGCATCCACGGCATCACCCCCGCGATGGTGTCCGGACAACCCCGGTTCGCACGGCGCCTGACCGACGCCCTGACCCTGATCGATGGTCTCCCGGTCGTCGCCTACAACAGCAAGTTCGACATGAACGCCATCCGACAGGCCTGCGAGCACAGCGAAGTGCCCACTCCCGCATGGCAATACGGCTGCGCCCTGCGCTGGGCTCAAAACCAGCTCGTCCTGGACAGGTACCGGCTCCCCACCGTTGCCCAGGCCCTGGGCGTCCAGCTCTCGGGCGCACACCACGATGCCGGCAGCGACGCGGCCGCCGCCGCGGACATAACCATCGCGATGGCCCACCGAACCGGGATGACGACGCTCGCCGATCTGGCGGTCCACCACGGCGCACCTCTCCGCTGGACGACACTCGCCAACAGGTGAGTTCACGCCCCCGGACCACCCGTACGAATCAATCACGCATCGAGAGGAGCACAGTGCACCCACACGAAGTACTCAGCGTCCAACGAGCTCGCCGAAACCTTAAGCAGCTCAACGACATCCTCAGTACCTGCGAACACGGCACCCGGATGAACGCCTACTTCCGCAATGCCGTCTACGGTCCGTTCGTGATCACCGGCACCCTCACCACGCTCGCCCACGGCAGCCTCGGCATTGCCGGCCAGGCAATCGAGACCGGCACCGGGACACGGCGGCCGGTCCCGGAGCTGTTCGCGCTCACTCCGGTGCCCGACCACGCCGACGTCGAGCCGATACCGAGCACGACTCCCCTGTCCGAGGTACACCACGGCGACCTCGTCGAGGCCGTGTTCGACCAGAACCCTTACGGCCGCTTCACTCTCACCGGCATGGCCCTGGACGCCCCCGCAGGAGGGGTTCTCGTACTCGGCAGTCGGTTCCTGACACAGCCCGTTGCGACGTGCTCTCCCGCTGAACGCTTGGTGGCCGTCACCATCCTCGAGCCGGCGGCCGAACACGGCGGCGCAGTGCCGGCCCGAATCCACAGATGGCCGGAACCATCTCCCGAAGACTGATCGGCCGACAACACCGAACGGCCGTTGCGACCTAGGCGGGAACTCTTATCAATCAGGGACGACGTGAATATACGGCCCATCCGAATCCAGGTCCGTAATGGCGGTGTCGACGGCAATTCGCGTGGCCTTTACGATTCCCTTGGCCATCACCATGTTGCCGCCCGCCCCGATCGCCACACCGATCCCGAACGGAGCCGCTTTTCCGATCACCAGGACCCCGGACCTGGTCCCCATCCTGGTGACGAAGTGCCGCCCGAGCACCTTGTTGATCGTCTTGATCGTCTCCGCGGGAACCGCGTTGGCGAGTAACTTTCCCAGGTGTGGACCGGCTCGACCCGCCGTTTTTCCCACGAATCTCGCACCGCCTCCGCCCGCGAGAACCATGAGCACCACGGCCTTCTGATGTTCGAGATCGGTGAGGTGAATGCCATGCACCCTAACCACCGAGAGCACATGAGCTATCGAAGCCGTCAGAAACCATGAGGTGTCCGCGCCGACAGTCGCGATGGCCGCGACCGTGCCCGCACCGGGAACCGCGGCGGCCCCACCGGTGGCCGCGCCCGAAGCAACCACACTCGAAACGTAGGTCGTCTCCAGCTTCTTGATCAGCTGCGCGTTCGTGGCGTTGGGATGCCGTTCCCGAAGTCGCCCGACCCGACCGGCAACCATGTTGTCCGCAGCCAACAGCGACCTGTCGAAGAGCTTCAACAACCCCGTGCTGTCCAACCCGGCCCGATCTTCATTCCCGACAAATCCGGGGTCGGATTCCGCAACCACCAAGTTCCCCATCCCGATACGCGGCAGCACCGCCTGAATCTCCAAAACTAAAGCCTCCCACGCGATCACAGCCTCCGCGACCGAATCCACGGGATCCGAGATCCGCAAAGTTCCAGCTGGATCGCACCCCGGGTCCGGTAGACACTGCCGCTGGTTGCTCACCATCAGGTGCGTATCCAGCGACGTAGGTGAGCAACCGATACACGCCTGCGACGCTGACGGTGTTGGATTCGTACGGATCCGGTGCACTTCGAGTGATGGCGACATCGACTGCCCCCCGGTTCCCACACCCCCGCAGCCGAGGCGCGTTCACACCGGCCCAGCACAACCAGCAGCTACCGCGTACAGCGCGACGCCGTGATCAACACTGGGCAAATCGGCCAAACATGACACCGTCTCCGATGTCGCCCGCGCGGGACTACATCCAGGCCGTAGGGTTCATACGATTCACGCGAACTTGTCACCCATCAATGACATGATTCGAATATATGTTCGATATCGAACAGGGGAGGGTGAATGACTGGTTCGATCGACCGGAGCGACGACGCGACGACGAGTGGTTCCCTACCCTGGGACGATCGAGATTCCGCCGCGCTGATAACGATGATGCGGCTGAAGCCGAAGGCCGGCGAATGGTCCGAGATCGCCGAACGGGTGGTTGAGCGAGGTAGCGCACGCCTGTTATGGGAGGACGAGCACCCTCGGGATCTGTTCGGCGACGATGCGGATGAAGCACTACTCACCAGGTCGACCGCAGACGTCCAGGCGTGGAAGACCGCGTCGTTCCGCTGTCACACCTTCATGGATTCGAGCTATCCGGAACGATTGCGTTCGGTCCGGCGCATGCCACCGGTGGTCTTCACACAGGGAACGCTGCCCACTGACGACGTCGGCGTATGCGTGGTCGGGTCCCGCGAGGTATCTGCGCGCGGTCTGTCCTTCGCGCAAACGGTGTCACGAAGTCTCGTCTCCGAGGGCCTGACCGTGATCGCGGGGCTGGCGAAAGGGATCGATACGGCCGCGCATCGGGCGACGCTCGACGCCGGTGGTCGTACCGTCGCGGTACTCGGCAACGGTCTGAGCCGTGCCTATCCGCAGGAGAATCGGGACCTCCAGGCCGAGATAGCAGACCGCGGGATGCTACTGACGCATTTCCTGCCGGAGTACGCGCCCACTCGATGGTCCTTCCCCGCACGGAACGTGACGATGAGCGCGTACGGGTTTGCCACGATCATCGTGGAAGCCGGGGAGAAGAGCGGGACCCGCATTCAAGCCCGCGAGGCGGTAGCTCACGGGCGACCGGTCATCCTGAACGAGACAGTGATTCAGGCAACCACGTGGGGACGAAAACTCATGAACGAACCCGGCGTCTATGTGGCCTCCTCTCCGCAAGAAGCAGTCGGTTGCGCCATGAGCATTCTCGATCACCGGCTGACGGTCTCGAGGTTATTGCGTACATTGTCGTGATTCCCCCCGAGCTCGAAGTCGTCGGTAGTGTCCTCCGCGAACGCGGCACCCTGTGCGCTGGCGCCGGTAGTCCAGGTGTCCTCCACGATCAGTACGTTCTTGCCATCGACTGCGGAACACCAGCGATCAGGCACGACGAACCGATCGTCGACCAGCCGGTGCTTTACTCCGCTGCCGGCTCCCGGCTCGAGCAGGAACTTCTGCAGAGCGTTCTGTGGCTGGTTCCCGTTGAGTATTTCAAACAGGCAGGCGCCCAAACGGTTACGGTTCTATGTATCGACCGCTGGCTGCGATGGAACTGGCCGGATCACCGGACATTGATCGATTCACTGGATCTCGGATATGACGCCCTTCGATGTCCGGTGAGTGGCCGGATGTGTCAGCCGGAAACGGAGTTTCGTGTCAGCCCGTTCGACTGATCTCCCGGTCCGGTGTGGCCAGAGTCAGACTGGAGACCCTCGGGCACCCGCATTGCGGACCACGCCCGGAGTGACCTCGATTCAGCAGCCCCGGCGCCGACAGTATTCGGCTCAGCGGCCGGTGGTGAACAACCTCCCGTCCGGCTTCTTCTCGACGTGATCGTGCCGAACCAGATGAGCTATGTCATCGGTCAATGTGGACCGAATGTCGGCCCCCAGCCGGGTCCAGCCGAAAACCGCGGCAACCTCGCGCAACACCTCCTCGGTATACGCGCCCGGCACGTCAGCGATGATGTGCCGCAGCGCGAGCCATCGCTCGAGCGGTGGCACCTCACCGACCCTGCGCGCATAGTCGCCCGCGGGCTCACGTACCACCGTCACCGTGCGGCCCGGCAGGTTGTAACTTGTCGCCAGCCGAATGATCCGACGTTCCCGGACCATCGAGTCGAGGACGTTGTGTATGGCGTCCTGAACGACCCGACTGGCGCGCTGCACACCCCAGGATGTACGCAATCGCGCGATGATCACCGCTTCCTCGACGGGTCCTTCTTCGGTGACAACCCGCATCGCGATCTCCGCGACGAGGGGTGCGGCAGCGGGCTCCTGCAGCGCAACACCGAGTATGCGCAGTTCCTTGGCACGGCGATGACGGAGATCGGCCAGCAGTGCCGTGTCCACCGCCGGGTACGGGATCACCCATTCGGGCGGGCCCGCCTGCACCGGCACGTACTCCACCGTGGCCGGCGCGGATTCGAGTGTCGGCGGCGCAGCCCGCGACTCGGGCGCCGGCGGCCGAATCTCCGATCGACGGTTGGGATCGATCGCACAGGCGGCCTCGACCGCACTGCGCAGCCGCGTCAGAGCCTCACCACGATTGCTGTGCCAGTCGGTACCCCAGATCCGGTGTAGCCGCCAACCGAGATCTCGAAGTATATTCTGCCGCAGTCGATCTCGATCCCGTGCGGCGCGCGACGAGTGGTACATCCGTCCGTCGCACTCGATCCCCAGCGCGAAGACACCGGACGCGCGGGGATGCCGTACGGCCAGATCGACGCGATAGGCCGCGACCCCGACCCGCGGCTGCACCGAATATCCCCACCCCCGCAGCACGTCGATGACGTCCTTCTCGAACGGACCGCCGTCATCCTGGTCGGAATGGGTGTCCGCGCGGTCGAACAGCGCCGGTCCGGTTTCGGCGAACATCAGGTACCGCTTGAGGTGCTGCACACTGACATTCGCGCTGTCCGGCAGCTCTGCTCCGTGGAAGGAGGCGACCACCTCCATCCTCCGCCGGGCCCGGGTCACCGCGACATTGAGCCGACGCCACCCACCCGCAGTATTGATCGGACCGAACACCGATCGCAGCGTGCCCTGTTCGTCGCGGCCGTAGCCGACCGAGAGCACGATGACGTCGCGTTCGTCACCCTGAACCGTCTCGAGGTTCTTGACGAAGAAGCCGTCGAGCCGATCCTCGGTGAAGAAGTGATCGAGATCGGGGCGGTCGGCGCGGGCCCGCTGTACCGCGTCGTCGATGGCGTCGGCCTGCGGTTTGGACAGTGCGACGACACCGAGTGTGAGGTGCGGACGGGTCTGCGCGTGATGCATGACCCGTTGCGCGACAACGTCCGCCTCGATCGGATTGTCACGACGGCGCCCACGCCCGTACACGCCTTTCGCGTGGAAGAACTCGACCCCGATATCGGGTCCGCGTTCGAGCACGCCGGGGAACGTCGTCATCGACTCGTCGTAGAACTCGTGATTACTGAAGGCGATGAGGTGTTCGTGCCGGCTTCGGTAATGCCAGCGCAGTCCCAGACTGGGGAGCACACCGCTCCCCTTGCACATGTCGAGGACCGATCCGTAGGCGACGGTGGTGTCGTCCTCGCTCCACTCGGTGTCCTCGTCCCCGCCGATACTGGTGAAGAACGACGTCGGCGGCAGCTGCTTCTGATCGCCCGCGACGATCAGCGCGTCACCACGGTAGATCGAGTTGACCGCGTCCTGCGGCAGCACCTGCGAGGCTTCGTCGAAGATGACGACATCGAAGCGGAAGTCCGCGGGCAGGAACTGGCTCACGGTGAGCGGACTCATCATGAAACACGGCTTGATGCGCTGGACCACTTCCCGCGTCTGCCCGAGCAGCACCCGGACCGGCATGTGCTTGGCGCGCTTCTGCGCTTCCTGCCGCAGGATCCCGGCCGGGCCGGTCCCGATGCGCCGCGGCCGCCGCTCGTTGCACGCGGCGATGACCGTGGCATGGGCCGACCGCACCAGTTGCTCGTCGCCGGTCCGGAAGCCGGCCACCAGTCGATCTCGATCCGCTGCCCGATGCGGGCGCAGCCGGGGATCGGCGGCGAGGTGGTGTTCCACCCAGGCGTTGCACACCATGCGTTCGACCGTCGCGGGCAGATCGCCCGGGGTGACCCCCTGCTTCGCCAGCGTGAAGGCCAGTGTTTCCAGCCCGAATTCGCCCATCAGTGCCCGAGATCGCGCGTAGATCTGCGCCGCGTCCGGGCCGAGTTCGTCCTGGCACAGCGCGGTCAGCAATGCGTCGGCACGAGTCAGTGAGACCTCCAGCTCGGTCCGGACGGCCACGGCTCGGGTGGGCTCGAAGCAGTCGGTCAGCTCAGCACGACACCGCTTCCAATCCCGGTGCAGCCCTGCGATTCGCTGATCCGGCGAGCTCGTGCACATCAGCGTGGCCGCGGCCTCCGAGAGCGGCCGGTCGCCTCCGCCCCGCACCGTGCGACGGACCCTGTCCACCCACTCCAGCGCGGTTTTCAGCGCGGCGGCATCGGTGTCGATCCCCGCGTAGAGCGGACCGAGCAGATCTCGCCATTCGGCCTCCTGCTCCTCGAACGCCGATCGTGCGTGCCGGGCGGCCGTCACCGCGACGATCGCCTTGCGTACCTTGCCCACGGTACGGTCGGCGCCGAGAACTCCGGCGCAATCGCGCACCATATCGGCGGCGTCCTCGAAGGGTTCGAGGTGCGCGCGGAGCCAGCGGGCAGCCGCTCCCGGAGCCAGCCGCGCGAGGTTGTCACCGCCGAAATCCGCGAAATCCTTGGCGGACGCCCGCCGTTCCCAGTACTGCAGACCGTCCTCGATCTCGGTGGCGACCCGGACGAGGTCGGTGCGCGGCTGCCCGCCGTCGGCCACGACGGCCGCGAGATGCTCGTGCTGCGCGGAATTCGCGCGCGCTGCTTCGGGAGCGAGCCGGATCGCCGTCCGCGCGGTGTCCACCGCGCGCCAGAGCGCGTCGGTATCGAGATCGGTGGCGTAGCGGCCGAGCACTGCGGCGTACTCGGTGTACGGACGAGGTCTGCGCCGCGCGATCATGCCGCCGCGCAGCAATTCCGTCGCGCGATAGCTCGGGTCGATCGGTTGCTTGGTCCGCGTCAATTCGTCCAGTTCGGTGTCGACACCGCGATACCAAGGCCCGAGCAGGCGCCGGTCGTCGCCACGTTGGGCATCGAACTCGCGATCGAGCCGTTGCGCCGAATGCGCCGCGTGGATCGCGGTGCGCGCCTGTGCCGGGGTTTGCGCGGCTGCGGCGGAGCCTGACAGCCCGCGTTCGAGGCCGACCCTGTCCAGCACGTCACGTGCCAGGCGCAGTGGTTCCAGGTGGGCCCACAGCCACAGAGCAACGTCGGTGAGCGGTTGCTTCAACAGTGCGCCGGCGTGGTCCGCCAACGGCGGGTTGCCCGCCTCGGTGCGCCAAATGGCCACGCCGTCAGCCAATTCGACCGTGCGCCGCCGCAGCTCCGCCGGTACCTCGCGCCCCGCCGCGAGCACTCCCGCGATCCGGGCTCTGCGCAGTGGGTCCGCGAGCGTTCGCGGGGCAAGCCGTCCGATCAACTCGCCCTGTGCACGCGCCCCGTACAGCGCGCCGATATCCGGCCGTCCGTCGCGTACGTAATGGCCGAGCAGATCGGCGTTGGCAGCCAGCAATGTCTGCAAACGGTCGTGTGCGGCATGCCAGGTCGATGCCAGCGGCAGCTGCTCGTAGAGATCACGCCGCCAGGTTCCCGATACCGTGCTGGAGCCGACGGCCCGGCGCGCCGCCCGCACCCGCTGCGTGAAAAGGCCACCGAGTCCGCGCGGCCCCGCCTCCAGCGTGGCGATCGCTGCCGGTATCTCGGGACCGGTCACCGATTCGGCACGGAACACCGCTTCCGCCGCTCGCTCGGCCGCATCCAATGCGGCTGTCGCGTCGGCGATTTCGTCGATGAGGTCGCGAACCACGAGCAACGTCCCGGGTTCGAACCACTCGGCGAGCGCGCGATGTTCCACCGCGGCCGAACGGACCAGTGTGATCAGGTCCTCGGCTTGCTCGGTGGTACTCGGCTCATCGCACCCCAGCGCGGTCGCGATCTCGGCGGCCGCATCGGCGGCTCCGCTCACGGTGCGGTGCAGGACATCCAGGCGAACCCCGATCTCGCCGATCCGGTCCCGGCTCCACCCCGAGATGTCGAGTCCCGCGGGTGACAAGCTGCAGAGTTCCGTTTCCGAGGGTGGAACCTCGCCGCTCAGTTCTGGCGACAGCGCCGACCAGCCGGTCCCCGTGAGTTCCACGGCCAGATCTCGGGCGAGTCGCACTTCGTCACGCCGGGCGCAGAATTCGTCTAGTCGGTCCGCCAGCAATCGACTCGCCGCCGTCGTCACCGCGTCGATTCCCTTGGGGTCCAGCCACGTGCCGAGGGGCCGGTGCGGCTCCAGCGTCAGCCGCAGAAGTGAACACAGATTACGGACGTCGTCCGCGGTAGCCGGCGCCTGCTTCCCGACCGCGCGTCCGGCGTCGAGGACGGCAGTGTGCAGGTCATCGAGCCGATCGGCGGCCTCGGCGAATTCCGCGCTCAGCTTGCGCAGCCCGGGCTCGGTGCGCCCCGCGGGATTCGCACCGGCCGGAACCAGCTTCGCCAGTGACCGTTCGGTGAGCGGTACCGTTGCCGACACATGGCCGGGCATCTCGTCGAAACGCTTTCCGCCGGCGGTACGTGCGACGTCCCGTAGGCGGCCAACCTCCCGCAAACGCCGCTCGAACCCCGCGACGCGCTTGCCGATGTCGGCGAAATCCGTGCTGGTCAACCATGATTCGGGCGTCATCGGACGCGTTCGCACCAACGCGAGCAGCTGCGCCAGCCGCTCCAGCGCGGTGTCGTCCGCGGCGGGTCTGCCGCCCGTGAGTTCTCGATACTCGGCTGCCGTGCCGAGCAAGTCGCCGAGTACGCCCCGTGCGCGTTCGACGACGAGTCGCGGATTGCGCACGTCGGGACGCAGTTCCCGCCACACATACGTCGGATCGACCATGGCCGGCCATACGGTGGCTGTCGTCTCGGCCGCGTCCACGATCGAACGCACCTGCGCCGAGGTCAGCTCATCCGGCCGGAAGCTGTTGGCGGCGCTCGACTTCGACACCCCAGCGGCGGACAGCAGATCGCCGGTGAAGGGCAGTGACGACAACCGCCCGACCATGCCGATCACATCGTGCAGACTCGCACCCAGCGGTGCGCGCACCTCGTTCATGGCGGCGCTGTACTCGTTGAGTGCCGTGCGCCGCGCACGCGACTGCGACAGCTCCTCGGCCGCGAGCTCGGGCGCGGAAGGTTCTTTGACAAGCGCCTCGCCGAGCTCGTACGCCACCGCCTTACGGCTGGTGTTGTGACTGTGCAGCGCGAGCGCGTACGAATCGAGCCCGGTGGCGCGCAACCGATCCAGCACCACATCCAACGCCGCGGCCTTCTCGGATACGAACAGCACCGTCCGCCCGGCATGCAGCAGTCCCGCGATCATGTTCGTGATCGTCTGGCTCTTACCGGTTCCCGGCGGCCCGTCCAGCACGAAGGATCGCCCCGCCACGGCCGCCGCGACCGCTTGGTGCTGGGACGCGTCGGCGTCGAGCACCAGCGGCGTCTGCTCGGGCGGGCTGAGCTCGTCGATACGGTCCAGGTCCAGGGCGTCGAAGTCGAAGTGATCCGGGGCCAGGTTCGCGTACGGCCCCAGCGCGACGGCACGCACCAGATCGCTCCGCACCATCGCGTCCCGATTGTCCAGCAGGTCCTGATACATCGCTTCCTTGTGCGATGCGAACTGCGCCAGCACCTTTCGTTCCGAGACCGACCACCCCGGACGGCGGCCGACCGCTCTCCTGGCGGCGGCCAGGACGGCGGACACGTCCATCGGGTCCGTCGCCACGACCTCGGCCCAATTCACCTGCAGCCGCTCGAGCTTCACGCTCAACGCGGGATTGTGCCTGGGCTCGTCATCGGAGTTGATCCGCAGCCGGTACTCGCCCTTGTCTGTCACTTCGATCAGCGCGGGCACGAGGACGAGTGGTGCGTGCAGGTCACCGGCGCTCTGTTCGTCCCGCCAGGTCAGCATTCCCACACCGATCTGCAACGTCCACATGCCGTAGTCGTTGAACGCCTGGGTCGCCTTGGTACGCAACATCTTCAAGGCACGGTTCAACGCCGGTCCCGTCGTCTTCTGGGTGAGAATCGCCCGCGGATTCCGGGCCGCGAGGGCCCGTCGCGCGCCGGCGTCCGCACCGGGCTCGCCCTCGGGCAGTGCCACGAACCCCATCCCCCGCCCGAGCCCGCCCAGCAGCTCATCGATCGACGGGTGCTCGAGCTCCAACGTGGCTGCGGCGGTGTGCTTGAAGTTCAGCAACTTGTTCCGGGCACTGAGGTCGATCAGCAGTTCCCGCCATTTCTCGAGAACCCCCGCCAGCGCGTCCCGGTCAAGGGCCGCTCCCCCACCGCTTACAGATCCCAATCCTGTTGCCCGCTCTCGTCTCTCACGCCAATCGCTCGAAAGTTATTGTTACAGAACACAGTCTCGTTGTCAGTTCATGGACAGCGGTCGGCTCGGGCGAGGCTCTCATCGCGTTACGCACACGCAAAGACCATCTCCGCAATGATGCACACAAGACTTCCTGACAACTCACCCGAGAACGCGACAACGACGACATCACAACTGCGACATCCCAGATATTCACAAAGCCGTGGCGGCCAGCTACCGTTGCTTCATGGGCAATGTTGTCCACGGCGTGCCACCTGAAGTGCCACCTCCGATTCCGAGGCGCCGGAACCGGGTTCTCAGACTGTTCGACGGGCCGATATACGCCGACTGGCTGTTTTGGTGGACGCTTGCTCAAGCCATGTTGGCCTATTTCGCGATTTCCACCTCAGACAGCCCGAATAGAGAGATTCCGCCTTGGCTAGACGGCCTACTTGCAGCCATGTTTTTCTCTACAGCATTCGGAATTGTTCCCGCCTGGGTTCGCTTGATCATTCGCCGTCACCGCCAGCGACAGAAAAACCAGCACGTGAGCTCTCCCTGGGAGTCGGTTGGGTTTCTTGCAACCCCCGGTCTCGATCCACCGGCTAGGATGCCAGATTCGTGGATGAATCCGTCCTACGCTTGCGCTCCTGCTGCACCTTCAGCTGAAGTGGGATCAGCGAGGGATTCGATAGTTCACTGGGACCGACTCGACGCAGAGGGATTCGAGCGCCTGCTAATGCGCCTACTGGAATCATCAACGTCATACGTGAACATCTCGCGCCCGATGCGATTGAACGCAGCTGACTCGGGACGAGACATTCAAGCATACCGTCGAATCGAAGACGCCATCCTCCCAGAGCAGTACGAGCGAACGATAGTTCAAGCCAAACATTGGACCAAACGCGGCGTGAACGCGTCCGAAATAGCCGATCTGGTGCATGCGAAGCTCCCCCTCTGGGAAGGTGAACCCGTACGCCGCCTGATCTTCGCAACTAGCGGTACCTTCACCCAGGATGCGGTCAGATGGGTCGATGATCACAACCGATCGGGAAAACGCCCCATGATCGACCTCTTTTCCGGCAGCGAATTAGAAGCCTTACTGCGGAAATGGCCTGGGCTCGCGGACGAATTTGGCCTGACCGGCTAGCATCATCAGGATCGCCGTTGCCCGAAACCAGACTTTGGAGGGAACCGACAAGCGTCTCCAGAGGCTCGACCATCACGGAACTGCACTCTCAACCGTCGTATCTCTTCCAATCGACCCCGCTCGCATTGCGCACGGACCACTCGGCCGCATCGACAATCTTGAGCAGACCGTCGCCGGTTTTGACACCGCGTTGGGCGAGCGACCGAAAATGCCTGCGCCCCGACCAGTTTCGATAGTCGCCGACAACAACCAGACGTTGTTTGGCCCTGGTGACCGCCACGTTGAGCAGATTCGGAGTCTGGGCCGCCCAATCCCTGGATCCGCCCTGGGCGGTGGCGGTGCCCAGCACCAGGATGACGATGTCGGCCTCTTTTCCCTGGGTGGTGTGCACGGTGCCGACCCGCTTCGGTTTCGGCGGGAGACGCGAACCGAGCGCGCTCTGCAGGCCGTAGACCACGTCCCGGAACGGGCTGACGATGAACACCGCCTCCGCCACTCGCCTACTCAGTTCGGCGGCTCGACTCTGGTCCGATTCGGCCCAGTCCGGCTCCTCCGAGAACGAGTCGGCGAGTTCCTGGTCCATGATCTCCCGGATCCGCCCGCGCACGAGGTTGAGCGTCGCCAGGACGTACTGTCCTTCGGCGGGGTTCCACTTCTCGCCCGACATTTGCGCGGGCACATCCAACCACGTGTTCGTGTTCAGCAGGGCGAAGTCATGACGTGGCGATACGCCGTACACCATAAGCCCGTCGTAAGCGATGTCATTGCTGACCTCGAACATCAGCCGGTCGCACCGCCGATGCACACGCAACGGTGAACCGACCCACAGCTGACCGAGGCCCTGTGGATCAGGCAGCCAGGTACCGAAGGTGTTGAGCCGGTCGGCGATCGACTGCACCGAGGAACCGGTGGGCGCCCATCGCGGGTCGACCCCGAATTGCCGGCACAATCGTTGCTGACCCGACCACGGCAGCGCCACCACGGGTTCGAGCTGGCGCGGGTCGCCGACCACGACCGCCCGCTGGGTTCGCCACAACGCGCCGACCGCTTCCTGGGGAGCGGCCTGCCCGGCTTCATCGATGAAGAGCCACCCGAGCGATTCCCGGCCCAGATTGCCGAACATGCGCGCCAACGACGCGAAGGTCGTCGATATCACCGGCACGACGAAGAACAGCAGTTGCCATGCCGCGCGCACGGTCTCGGCGGGCAGCCCGGACGGAGCGTCACCCCGAACTACATCCATGACACCGAAAAGACTATTGCGCAACAGTTTCGGCTCGGATGTCAGCACCGCGTAGTGCAGCTCCAAGGCAGCGAGAAAGAGTCTGCTGCGGGCAGCGGCGAATTCCTCGTCCATCCACGGCGAAGACTTCTCCCGGAGCTCCATGGCGGCCCGTTCCCCGGGATCGGCGTCCCACTCCGGCCCGGGCACCATGCGAGTCCACCGTTCTCGTGCGGCGGCCAGCTCCTCGTCCTCCCGGCGCAGAACCGCTTCGCGAGCACGAACGGCGTTGTCGTCTCGGCTGAGCGCGAGGGTCGCCTCCCGGAGATCACGGTCGACCGCCGCCAACTTCGCATGCGCGGTACGCAGTGCTTGAACAGCCTCGTCGACCGCCCGCTGACACTCGTGCACGGCGGCACGGCAGCCGGACCAGAACCGGTCGGCGGCCAGCAGTGCCTCATCTGCTTCCCGACGCTTTGCCAGCAGTGGCGACCGCTCCGCTTCCCACTCGGTGTCCGATCCCCGGCTGAACAGCCGCTTGAAGAAACCCGGCCTGGTCCGGTCGTATACGCGAAGGTCGTGCTCCGCGGCGGTCACCCATCGCCCTGCCCTTTCGATGTGGGTGACGGCCTCGCCGAGCCGATCCTGCGCCGCTGCCAGATCCCGCAGTGTCCGCGCGTGTTCCCGGGCGCCCGCCTCGGCCAGGGCTAGCACACTCGCACGGTGCCGTGCCATCTGCTGTCCGAGTTCATGCCGATCGCTGATCTGCCGCCGCAGCCGCACAAGGTCCGGATCCGGTTGTTCACGACGGGCGAGTAGATCGGCGATTCGCTGGCGTTCTTGTGCGAGCCGTCCCACCTCGGCACGCGCCGCGTCGAATTCGGCAACTGCCTCCTCCCAGGTGAGGAGGCCCTCGAGCTGCTCACCGGCAGCCGCGTATTCGGCGAATCCCTGGAGGAGGTCCTTGAGACCGTCCTCACTGGGTTCGCCGGAATCGGTATCGCCCCACCACAGTCGGCTGACGAAATCGGACCGGAAACTCCGCCGTCCCAAACGGGCCGCGATCCCCGCCCAGGCGGGCGCACCGGTCAGCAAACTCGCCTGCGCGGACAGGTATTCGGCCTCGGGAAAGGCCTCGGCGTCGATCGCGTCGATCGAGGGAACTTCGAGCGTGATGTTCTCCACCGCACCGTTGTTCGACGACGCCACAACCATCTCGAAGCCGCACAGATCAGCGATCAGCGGCGTGAGGGTTCGTGAATAGCCACCGGTATCCCCGGTCCGCCACGTTCGAGCCTTGTCTTCGAAAGCCTTTCGCGGGTGCTCCAGCTCGGCCAGCCGGGTCGCCCTTTCGACCACGATGCCGGCGATCAGGTCCCGCAGCAGCGTCGTCTTACCGGTTCCGGGCGGCCCGTTCACCGCGAAGAGTCCGCGCGCACCTGAATCGCCCAGCGTGCGATGGATCTCGTTGACCGCGAACTGCTGGCTGAGCGTCAGCGGCTTGCCAGGATCCGCGGGCCAGCGGCCCGGCGGCATCGCCGTCGGGCCGAGCGCGCGCAGTACTGCACGCGGAGCGGCGCGAACGTCGACCCGGTCGCCGACGTCGATCGCCGCGTCCGCCTTCAGGTATCCAGCCAGCGCCGATCCGATGTCACCGGCCTCGGCTGCCGTCGCGATGGCCGACAGATCATCGGCGTAGAAGCTGTTGAGGAACTCGTCACCACTGGCGTCATCGGCGTGGTCACGATGAACCTGGCGGCTCTTCACTCGAATCACCGCTGGGCACAGTGCTTCTCGCACCCCGAGGGCATCGATTAGCCACTCCGTCAGAGCCACCAGATCCTCGGCTCCCAGGGGTTTGGTACCCAGCACCGGGGGTTCGTCTCGCGTCTCGGCATCGAGATCGGCGTCGGCCGCACCCGGCGCGGCATCACGTGTCGCCTTCACACCGATCCCCGCCAGCAGTTGAGCGACCAGCGAACCTACCACCGGTGTCAGCGCGCCCTCGAGCGCGGATTCCAGCGCTCCCAGCGAAATTTCGGATCCGATCCGGGCCGCGGCGCCCACGATCCGGTCCAGTGCCGACGGCGACTCGTTCGCCGGTTCGACGACCCGCACAACTCCGTCACCGATACCGACCGCCACCGCCATGATCGCCCGCTGCGCCGTGTCGAGCCCCACCAGCCATTGATCGCTGCCCGGCCCCGGATCCACCGTCCGCCCGATCGCCCACGCGCAGGAGGACAGGCTGACCGAGTCCCGAACCAGGAGCCCGGACTCGCTGACCGTCAAACTCAAGATCGCCGACTGGCCGCCGGCGCGAGCGTCGAAGTCCGTCTCTTCTTCCGGGGAGCGCAGGACAGCGTCGAGCACCTCCCGCATCCTGCGCAGCTCATAGACGCCCAGGTACACCGTGTGCCGCCACACATGGTTCTTCTTCAGCTTCTCGTGTGGTTTCGCCCGGATGTCCCACGGCAGCGGCCGCCCTCGTTCAACCCTGCGCACCCCCTTGGTGTGATCCACCGAATCCACCCGCGCCGGGCTGAAGTACTCGACCGCACGCCAGTACCGCAGAATCCGGGCCCGGTCGTCGGAGTCCCCCATCACCGCATCCTCTCCCCAGTGCGAGAACACACCATTGTACGCAATAATATTGCGGTTCAGAGCAATTCAGCGCATGAAGGCCAGAGAAGGGGCCCTACCCAACGGCACACGACACGGCGCTCCACCCGGCGCAGGCCATGCGGAAGGTCATGTGCGGTACGGCTACCGCCTCGGTGCCGCGGCAATCTTCTCGTCGTCACTCCGTGACGACGGTGATGAATGAACAGTCGGGACCGAGTTCCGCTATCGCCGTCTCGACGGCGATACGCGTGGTCTTGATGACCCCCTTGGCCATCACCAGATTGCCACCCGCGCCGATCGCCATCCCGATCCCGAACGGGGCGGCCTTACCGATCACCAGAACCCCGGACTTGGTTCCCATCTTGGTGACGAAGTGCCTGCCCAGGACCTTGTTGACGGCTTGAATGGTCGAGTTGGGAACCGACTTGGTGAGCAGACTTCCCAGATGCGCACCCGTCCTGCCCGCCGCCTTGCCGACGAAGGTGGATCCGCTGCCGCCCGCGAGAACGGTCAGCACCACCGCCTTCTGATGTTCGAGATCGGTCAGGTGAATTCCGTGCACCCGCAGCACCGACAGCACGTGGGCGATCGAAGCGGTCAGGAACCACGAGGTGTCCGCACCCACCGTCGCGAGGGCGGCGACGGTCCCGGCGCCGGGTACGGCGGCGACGCCACCGGTCGCGGCTCCCGAGGCGACGACGCCGGAGAGAAAGCTCGTCTCCAGCTTCTTCACGAGCTGTTCGTTGGTGGCCTTGGGATGCCGCTCCCGAATCCTGTCGACCCGGACGGCGACGAGGTTGTCGGCAGCGAGAAGCGACTTGTCGAAGAGCTTCATCAACCCCGCACTGTCACGACCGGCCTGTTCCTCGCCCTCGGCCGCGGCGGGCCCTGTCTCCGCTACCACGTGACTCCCCATCCTGATCATCCGCACCGCATCACATGCGCTGCGAGAGAAAGCTTCTCACGCAGCCTCCGCTGTGGCGACCGAACTGCCACCCGACATCGTGATGCGAGGAGATGTAGCGGCCGAGGCCGCCGGCGCTAGTCGATCCATTCCCACACTCGGACCCAGCCATCACGATCGCTCGCCGCGATCCGGGTGCCGTCCCGATTGATGGCGATCCGAACGTACCCGGAGCTGCGGGGCAGGACGGGCCGATCGTCTCTACGATTGCCGCGCAGTTGCCACACTTTTCCGTTGCCCAGCCACAATAGACGGCTGCCAGGAGTACAAATCAAACCCATGGCGGCGGGGAAGGTTTGGGTCAGAAGATCGCCGCCGCCGGCGCGCGGCATGATCGGATTTCCACTCTCTACGTCGATGACTCCCGCTGCGCGCGCGGTGACATAGCCCAGACGGCTGCCGTCGTACGACAGCGCGATTTGTATCGAGCGCCACACCGCCTGGTCAGGTTCGACCACCGCGCGCACGGACAAATCCGGCAGCTGATACACCCGAATCGTTTTGCCGCCGCGCAAGATACCGCTGGCCACCGCCAGTGTAGTGCCATCTCCGGACAGCGCGATCGCCACCGCGTTGTCGAAGCCGGCGACGAATTGCCCCGTTGCGGTGTGCACCTCGTAATGCCACATCAAGTTGGTGATTATGTAACGGCCATTGCTCTGGCGATCGAGGAACCCGAGAGGCAATAATCGGACGATCTCGCGGAATCCGTTCCCCTCCTCCACCACTACCGAATTCCCGGAGCGGTAGAGCACCGGTAAACCGACCTCCTCCGTGGCCGCCACACGGACACCGTCGTGCGTACCGATCCAGGTTCGCGGGAGCGCCGAACCCAGCTCGACACCGGTGTCGCTGTGCCATTGCCGAATCGGCCCCTTGTTTGTCGCCGCGAACAGGCTTCGGTCCGGCCCGAAGCACAGGCTGGTGATCGAGGCGTCCAACCTGTATTCCAGGATCATCTCCCCCAATCGACCTGGCTCGGCGGGTAGGCGGCTGTGATCGGGGCGCGGCGCGGCGACCGTCGGCAACTCGTCCAAGCACCGCAAATCCAGGATCTTGCACAGTTCGGTCGCGTCGTCCGTGGCCAGTCTCACATGCCACTGATCCACACGGCTGGCGGCCAGTTGCCCCAAACCGTCAGTGCGATGGTGTGATTGAACTACACCGATCAGCAGACCATCCGACCAGAGCGCAGATCCGGAGATCCCTTCCCATGGGGAGGGGCGTGAGCCATCGGGACGAGTCGGGGACTCGGCCGGCTCGGGAAGCCCGACCACGGCGAGGGTGCCCTCTCGCCGATTGGACCACGGGGTCGTGCGCCCGCGTACATGTGCGGAGTCCCGGTAGGCGGCGTTGTCCGCGCCCGGGACCCGCGGATACTCCCGCAGCTTGAACCGGGGATAACCCATGAGACTGCATTCCAGATGAACATCCAGCTCAGGCAGCCGACCGAACCGGACCGGTGGCAATATCTCCGATTCCCGTCCCGTCAGGTCCAGCCGGAGGATGGCGACGTCGATTCGACGATTACGCCAGATCACCACCCCCTCCGCTTCCCACTCCCCCGGCTGATCGGGACAGAACCGGACCAGCGTTCGCTCCAGTTCGGCAACGACGTGATCCGCGGTCAGGACATGGTCGGTCGTGATCCGATACCCCGACCCCCGTGCCTTGTTGACGATCTGGGCTACCCGGTCGGCATCGAGTCCTCCCGTCCGCACCGAGAACATCTACCGTCAGCGCTCGCCGGGGGCCTCGCCACCCGACACGTAGGGACTGGCCCCGGTCGAGTTCAACACCGGGTTCAGAGTCAGGCGCACCGTCTGCGTCTTGGCATCACCGAGTTTGCCTTGCGCATCCGCGTCGACAACCAAGAATCGAATCTTGCCGCCTCCTCCGGCTTCCCGGGTGACCGCCACCGACGTCTCCAGCTCGATGGGCCCGAGCTCGAACCTCAAATCCTGACCCGAGCCGGTCGCGATCGCCTGACTGAGCTCCTTCCGGAGGTCCTGGATGAAGTCGGCGAGTTCGATCATGTGTACCTCCGGAGCGGAATGATTGGCAAGCGCTCTGCAGTGTCGTACGAATTCAGTTCTCCTGCAACACTACTGACTCCACCTTGCCGATAGACGGTCGTCTCGCCACCGATCACGTTCGAGTGCGCCCGATCGAGGCCGTGCGGTCCCCGCCATCAGCCGGTGTCGCGTGCGGCCCGGGCGGCAATCAAGAGATTCCCTAAAACGTATTGCCAATGTTTTCAACATGTTCTACTTTTGACATTGCCTCCGGGGCTCGCTGATCGCTGACGACCGCCTCCGGGAAAGTTCTATCACTCAACGCATTTCACCGCGCCCGACCACATCGGCCCGCGGTTCACAAACACGCCCAACCACCAAGGACCACCCATGCGCACCCTCTCCACCATCATCGCCACCGCAGCCACCGCCGCCGCTCTCACCGCCGCCGCACCGGCCGCCTTCGCCGCCCCGAACACCGGTTCCGGCGGCTCGTCCGATTCCGGCAGCGGCTCGTCCGGCAGCGGCGGCTGCGGGCCGCGCACCTCCGCCGACCGCCAGTACCTGCGCGAGTCCCACCAGGACGACAAGAGCTGTGCCAAGCAGGACACCGTGATTCAGCTCGCCCAGGCCCAGTGCCGCTACCTCGACGCGAACGGCAACACCGCCCGTAACCACATCACCCTGGCCGAGCGTTCGCGCGGCACGGTGCAGTACCCGTACATCTCCCTGGACGCCGCCATCGACGCCTACTGCCCCCGACACAGCGACTGACCGACCGCCCGCGTCAGCCCGGTGACCACCGCTGACAGATCGTGCCAACACCAGCGGAAACACGAACCCGAGCGACGCCGGTACTAAGTTTGGACCGGAAAACGTCCACGTACAGGGAGCACCAGCACATGACCGTTGTCGATGAGCGCGACCTCAATGTCGCACCCGGCTCGATAGTCGTGGTTCGCGACGAGGAGTGGCTGGTCACTTCGGCCGAGTACGGCTCGGACGGCTGGTTGCTCCACGTACGCGGACTGTCGGAGTTGGTCGCGGACACCACCGCGAAGTTCTATTCGAGCCTCGACGACATCGTGGTACTCGATCCGGCGCGGGCCGAGGTAGTCGCCGACGGCTCCTCGGGCTACCGGCTGTCGCGGCTGTGGCTGGAATCCCTGCTGCGCAAGACGCCTTTCCCGTACGGCGATCAGACGCTGACGGTATCGACCCGCATCCTGGCCGACCCGCTCGGCTACCAGCGCGCCGCGGTCGCGAAAGCACTTGACCCGCAGCACATTCGGCCGCGCATCTTGCTGGCGGACGCCGTCGGGCTCGGCAAGACCCTGGAAATCGGGATGATCCTGTCCGAGCTCGTGCGGCGCGGGCGCGGCGAGCGCATCCTCATCGTCACCCCCAAGCACGTGCTCGAACAGATGCAGCACGAGCTCTGGTGCCGGTTCGCGCTGCCGTTCGTGCGCCTGGACTCGGCGGGCATCCAGAAGGTGCGCCAGAAGCTGCCCGCCACGCGCAACCCGTTCACCTACTACAAGCGCGCGATCATCTCGATCGACACCCTGAAGAGCCCGCGCTACAAGGCGCATCTCGAGCGCCACACCTGGGACGCGGTGGTGATCGACGAATCGCACAACCTCACCAATGTCGGTACGCAGAACAACGAATTGGCGCGCGTGCTCGCCCCGAACACCGAGGCGCTGATCCTTGCGTCCGCGACCCCGCACAACGGCAAGGAGGAGTCCTTCGCCGAGCTGCTGCGGTTGCTGGACCCCACCGCCGTCGCCGCCGATGGCTCGTTCACGAAAGAGGACGTGTCCACGCTGCTGATCAGGCGGCATCGCCACCACTCCGAGGTGGCCGCGGAGGTGGGCAGCGACTGGGCCGAGCGAGCCGAGCCGGTCCACACCCTCGTGACCCCGTCGCCGGCCGAAGACGCTGTGGCGCGCGAACTCTCGCAGGTCTGGCTGCATCCGGAGTCCGGGCGCTCCCCCTATTCGGGCGAGACCAAGGCGCTGTTCCCATGGACCCTGGCCAAGGCGTTCCTGTCCTCCCCCGCCGCCCTCGCGGAGTCGATCTCCCAGCGCCGCGGCAGGCTGCGGGAGAACGGCGGACCACACACCCCCGAGCAGCACACCGAACTGTCCGCGCTCGAGGCCCTGGAAGAGTTGAACGACAAGGCATTCAGCGAATCGGCCGGCAAGCAGGCCGCGCTCGTACACCGGTTGCGCGAGATCGGCGTCGGCCCGAAGTCGGCCACCCGCGCGGTGGTGTTCGGCGAGCGCATCGCCACCCTCAAATGGCTCGTTGAACTGCTGCCGGGCGCGCTCGGACTGAAGCCCGAGAACGTCGTCATGCTGCACGGCGGACTCTCCGACCAGGACCAGCAGACGATCGTCGACAGTTTCAAGCTGGCGACCTCGCCGATTCGCGTTCTGGTCACCGGCGACGTCGCCTCCGAGGGCGTGAACCTGCACTCGCAGTGCCACAACCTGATTCACTACGACATCCCCTGGTCGCTCATCCGCATCGAACAGCGCAACGGCCGCGTCGACCGCTACGGGCAGAAGTTCCCGCCCGTCATCTCCTCGCTGATCCTGCAACCGTCCGATGCGCGGTTCTCCGGCGATCTGCGGGTGCTGTCCCGCCTGCTCGAGCGCGAGAACCAGGCACACGGCACGCTCGGCGATGTCGCCTCGCTCATGGGCAAACACAGTGTGACCGAGGAGGAGTCGGCGATCCTGAAGGTCCTCAGCGGTAAGTCGCAGCTCGAGGAAGAAGTGCGCGCCATCGACGACGTCCTGGGCGGCGACGACCTGGACGCCTTCTTCGCCCAGTTCGACACCGACGACCAGGACCCGGTGGCCGAGCTGCCGGAGGAGCCGCGCCACAGCCTCTACCCGGACGACATCAGCTTTCTCGACGAAGCCCTGCGCGCGGCCTTCCACGACGCCCCGCACGCACCCCCGGGCCAGCACGGGAAGGGCGGCATCGGCTGGCAGATCCACCCCAATCACGGTATCGCCGAACTGATTCCGCCCCGCGATCTGCGCCAGCGGCTCGCCCAGCTGCCGCAGTCCTATGTGCAACAGGGCGTGGACAAGCGGCTCATGCTGGCCACTACCAAGGCGGTAGGTGACGCGCAGCTCCAGGCGGCCCGCCAGGGCCGGGGCGTCAACGAGACGACCTGGCCCGAGGCCCACTTCCTCGGCCCGCAGCATCCCGTCCTGGACTGGGCGAGCGACCGGGCGTTGAGCGCGCTGGGCCGCAATCAGATCTTCCTCATTCGCGGCGCGGTCGACGCGCCGACGGTGCTGCTCATGGGCACCCTGATGAACCGCCGCGGGCAACTGGTCTCGCGGGTGTTCTCGACCGCGACCTTCCCGAACTCGGCGAACCCCTCCTTCTGCCTGGTGGAAACGCACGAGGATCTCGAATTCCTCACCACCGAAACAGGTTTGAAGCCTGGCACGGCCAATCCCGGCGCGGTGCCGGACCCGGAACGGTTCCAGGCATTGATCCCCACCGCGGTCCACCAGGCCAGCGAGGCGATGAACCTGGTGCTGGATCAGCAGAAGGTCTCGGCGAACGAGCGCCTGGACCGCTGGCGAGCGCGCGCCGACCGCTGGCACTCGGGCGCGGAACAGCTCGAACTGTTCGGCAGCCAGAAGTCCAAGGTGGACAAGCTCTCCCGGCGCATCGCCGAGGAGCAGCGCCTGGCCGAATCCCTCGCCCCCACCCAGCAGCTGGTGCGCCCGTTGCTCGTGATCGTTCCCGAGAAGGATCAGTAACCATGGCCTCTTTCGATTCCATCGTCGTAGGCGAGGATTGGATCAGCGAGCACTACTTCACCACCGATTCGGTGAAGGAGTCCTTCCACGGCAAGGTCATGGAACTGCGCAAGACCTGGGACGCCGAGGCGAAGGAAGGCCGCGGCACGGTACGCGCCTCGCTGCTCGCGGCCTGCCGTGACCTCCAGTCCCTGCTGGCGGGCCTGGCCGAGAACCCCGAGACGGCCCCCAAGGCGCACGCCGTGGTGCGCGCCGCCCTCGGCTTCGAGGGCGAGCTGAGCATCTTCACCGGCGAACGCGCCGGCGCGACCCTCGAGATCCCCGACGCCGAGTTGCCGAAGTTCGCGAAAGTCCTGTTCCTGCAGGCCGAACCCACCGGCACCCTCGAGGATCTGCTCAACCCCGATATCGGCAGGCTCATCGCCCCCGCCACCGAGGACGGTAGGCCGATCCCCTCGCTCCGCAAGGCGGTATCGGAGGCGTTCCGCACCGACAGCGACAGCGCACCCGCCTTCATCGTGGTGCAGGCCGGCCGGTGGCTGCTGCTGGCCGAGGCCGAACGCTGGGCGGAGGGCCGCTACCTGGCGCTGGACCTGCTGGTCGTCGCCGAACGCAAACATGAGGCGCGCGGCGGCGAAATCGACCGTGCCGCGGCGATATTCGGCGCGCAGGCGCTGAAACAAGATGCCGACGGCAATATCTGGTGGACCGGCGTCCTGGAGGATTCGGTCAAGCACACGGTCGGCGTCTCCAAGGATCTGCGCGAAGGCATCCGCCTGTCCATCGAGATCATCGCGAACGAGGTGGTGCGCCGCCGCACCGCCGCCGAGCTGCCGATCGAGGGCATCGACGGCAACGAACTCGCGAAGCACTCCCTGCGCTTCCTGTACCGAATCCTGTTCCTGCTCTTCGCCGAAGCCTCCCCCGAGATGCAGGTGCTGCCCACCGGCGTACCCGAATACACCGAGGGCTACGGCCTGGACCGCCTGCGCGAGCTGACACTCACCGAACTGGCGACCGAGCGCGCCATGAACGGCACCCACCTGTACGAGTCGCTCAAGAAGCTCTTCGACCTTGTCGACACCGGCCACACCCCGCGACCACGCGAGAACGCCGCCGATCCGGCCCCCGGCCTGGAGTTCAACCCGCTGCGCGCGGACCTGTTCTCCAGCGCCGCAACGAAACTCATCGATGATGTCGGCCTGGGCAATCGGGCCGTCCAGCGGGTCCTGGAACACCTGCTGCTCACCAAGGAGAGCAAAGGCCACAAGGGAGCCGACCGCGGCTTCATCAGCTACGCCGAACTCGGCATCAACCAGCTGGGCGCGGTGTACGAGGGCCTGATGTCGTACACCGGGTTCTTCGCCGAGGAGGACCTGTACGAGGTGGCCAAGGATGGCAACCCCGACAAGGGATCCTGGGTGGTCCCGGTGACCCGCGCCGACCACCTCGCCAAGACCGATTTCGTCCGCTCCGAGAACCCCGACACCCACGAGAACGAACCGGTCATCCACCGGAAGGGCACGTTCGTCTTCCGCCTCGCCGGCCGCGAACGCCAGCAGTCGGCCTCGTACTACACCCCCGAGGTACTGACGAAATTCGTTGTCTCCCAGGCCCTGGAAGAACTCCTCGACCAGAACGGCGTCCGCACCAGCCCCGAAGACATCCTCCAGCTCACCATCTGCGAGCCCGCCCTCGGCTCGGGCGCGTTCGCCGTGGAGGCGGTGCGCCAGCTCGCCGCCGAATACCTCAAGCGCAAGCAGGAGGATCTCGGCGAGCTCATCGACGCGGACAAGTACCCGGTCGAGTTGCAGAAGGTGAAGGCGCACATCGCGCTGCACCAGGTGTACGGGGTGGACCTCAACGCCACCGCGGTGGAGCTGGCGGAAATCTCGCTGTGGTTGGACACGATGGTGGCGGGGTTGCAGGCGCCTTGGTTCGGGTTGCATCTGCGGCGGGGGAATTCGCTGATCGGGGCTCGGCGGGCGGTGTATATGCCGGGTGAGCTGGCTAAGAAGGCGTGGTTGACCACGGTTCCGAAGGATGTGCCGCTTGGGACGGAGGTCGGTACGGGCATCCACCACTTCCTGCTGCCCGCGCAGGGCTGGGGCGCGGTGGTGGATACCGCCGAGGCCAAGACCTACGCGCCGAACAAGCGTGAGGAAATCCGGCTGTGGCGCAACGAGATTCGCAAGTCACCGAGTAAGACGATTGTGAAGCGTCTCGCGGCACTGGCTTCGCGCGTGGAAACGCTCTGGGACTTCACTCTGCGTCGGCTCACCATCGCCGAATCAGAGATTCGCCGCGATATCCACCTGTGGGGGTCCGAGCCAGTCGAGCACACCCCGGCGGTGACCCGGGAGGAGATCGAGGCGGTTCTCACCAATCCCAATGGCGCGTACCAGCGTTTGCGGCGGGTGATGGACGCGTGGTGTGCGCTGTGGTCGTGGCCTCTGACAACGGACCAGGTGCCTCCGGACTGGGATATGTGGGTCGACGGGCTTGAGGCAGTACTCGGTATCGCACCGAAGGAGACCGCAGCCGAACGACGGGGGCAATTGAGCATCGGTCGCGACACCAGCTGGCAGGAACTCGATTACGCGGAGGAGACCGACCGGGTGCTGTCCCAGTCCGCCCCGGTCGATCGCGCCGAGCAATCTTTCCCGTGGCTGGTGACCGCACGGCAGATCTCTGATCGAGCCGGATTCTTCCACTGGGAGTTGGATTTCGCACCGGAGTTCGCACGAGGCGGTTTCGACCTTCAGGTGGGTAATCCGCCATGGGTACGGCCGGATTGGGATGAGGCGGGGGTGCTCGCGGAGTTCGATCCCTGGTGGCAGCTGACGAACAAACCGGCCGAGACAATCAAGCGTGCGAAGGCGACTGAACTGCTTGCGACAGCTGAAGTCCGTTCGGCCCTTCTCGACGAACGAGCCGACCAGGCTGGGCAGAATACACACCTCGGGTCCGCTATCGATCGGCCGGTCTTGACTGGGCTCCAGCCGGACCTGTATCGCTGCTTCATGGAGCGAACCTGGCGGTCTGCGGCGCCCCGAGGAATTGTGTCGCTCATCCATCCGGAAAGCCATTTCACCGAGGCACGAGCGAGCGGACTGCGGCGTGCAACATACCTTAGGCTCCGTCGACACTGGCAGTTCCGAAACGCCTTCAAACTCTTCGAAGTCGACAATGGCGTCGTATACGGCGTGCACGTGTACGGGAGCGACAGTGAAGTCCAATTCCTTCAGGCTTCGTCGCTGTACCACCCCGACGTGCCCACACGTTCGTTGAAACGCTCATCAGGTGCCGGTTCGGCCCCCGGCATCAAAGACCCGGACGGCAACTGGGACGTTCGTCCCCATCCCGAACGCATCATCACGGTAACCGAAGCAGAACTGGCTGGCTGGGCAGCGCTCATCGATGAACCCGGTACACCCGCTGCCGAGGCTCGAATGCTGTATCCGGTCAATCGAGCAAGTGCCGAAGTGCTGGAGAAGATCGCGGCGTCGCCGCGACTGGGGGATGTTGGGTTCGAATGGACAGGTGGTTGGCACGAGTCCGGAGATCGAAAGCTCGGCTATTTTGAGTCTCGCTCTGCTGTTCCCGACAGCTGGGAGGAGGTAATCCTTCAAGGCCCACACATCTCGGTCGCTTGCCCGCTGTATCAGCAACTTAACCCCACAATGCGAAGCAATAAAGATAATACTGCAATCAATCATGAGTTGATATCGGACAGCTTCATACCGCGAACCAGCTATCAAATCGCCAAACCACTCCCCGAGTATCGGGCATCGTATTCGAAATGGAACGGAGAGCCGAGCTCATCATTTTTTCGCCTGGCATGGCGCGAGATGTGTGTTTCAACAAATCTTCGAACACTTCACTCTGCGATAATTCCGCCAGGGGCAACGCACATCCACGCCGTGCATTCGCTGACCCTAGGCGCTGGCAACCGAGACCTCACGCTACTTGCCGGAGTAAGTCACTCACTGATCGCCGATTTCATGATCAAGGTGATCGGCAGTCTACACATCAAAGCCTCGACGTGGCAGCGGCTACCCTTTCCGAAGAAACACCCATTGAGCGAGCATCTAATCTTACGCACCCTGCGCTTGAATTGTCTGACCAAAGCATACTCGCCGCTGTGGGAAGAACTGTATGTGCCTGCATGGCGACATGACTCATGGGCGCTGCCCGTCAAAATAGGCAGTCCCGATGCCACTCCGCTCGGTGAAGTACAATTCAAGTGGGACCGGAACACCCCGCTTCGCCGCGCTCTTGAACGCCGCTGCGCACTTGTTGAAATCGATGCATTGATTGCCGTCATGTTGAATATCACTTCCGAGGAGCTGGCGGCCGTATACCAGACCCAGTTCCCGGTACTCCAAAAGCACGAACGCGAAGCGCTCTACGATGCCAACGGCCGCCAGCTTCCAACAAGACTCGCTTCCGAGTTCCGAAAGGAGGGCTCCATCCCACCGACCGAACTCACCGTCGACGGCGTGACCTACCAGGAGCCGTTCGTCGGCGTCGATCGCGAGCGCGACATGAAGCTCGCCCACGAGCACTTCTCCGCCCTGCTGGCCGAGAAACAGCGCACGGGCTCATCGGCCTGACGACAGATACCCTCCCCTCGCCAAACACCGCCGCCATGATGCGACCGGCCCGGTGCCCCTGACCTTTCGCTGTCAGGGGCACCGAGAGACAACCATCAGGATTCCCAGACCCCACTGGTCAGGAACACATCCCACGCCTCACCCGAGAACCACAGCTCCGGACCACCGGGATCCTTCGAGTCGCGAACTCCGACCCGCTCGTGCCCCTGGTACACCTCAACACAATCGGCGGCATTCGAAGATCGGCTGGACTTGTACCACTGCCGAACAGGCGGTTGAGTCTTCACGCCTCGTACTCCTTCGCAACTTGCAACACCAGATCCCGGGTGTCATCTTCTGACAACGCTACCGCTCGCAACGCCGAGATCGCTTCCTGATACCGGGCCACGATGTCAGCTTGCTCGTGATACAGCGCGCCGACCGCTCCTTCGAGGTAGACGACAGTCGGCTCCACCAAACCGCCCTCCAGGCGCGGGAATTCGAGCATGTGGAACGACTGGATCGACAGCCCCTGGTGCGGTCCGACCCCGAAGGGCACCACCCGCACGCTGACGTTGTCACGCTTGCCGACCTCCGCCAGCCAGCGCATTTGGTCCGCCATAACCGCAGGCGTACCGGGGCGGTGCCGCAGCACCGCTTCCGACAAGAGAGCGTCGGTTCGGAACCCGCTGTCATTCAGCCTGGCTTGCCGTCGTTCGGCCAGCTCGATCCGCCGCTCGACATTGACGGCCGACAGTCCGGGAACATCCAGGCGAGCGAGCGCCCGCCGGTAGTCAGCCGTTTGCAGTAGCCCGGGGACCAGTACGAGTTGGTGCGCGGTAAGGCGATTCGCCGTCCCTTCCAGGCGAAGGTAGTGCGGGAAGTGCGGAGCTACCTGGTCTGCGTACGACTGCCAGAACGCTTTCGAATTCCCTTGCAGCCGAGCACTCTTCTCCTGCTCCCGAACTCCCTGCCAGAGCCTCAACGCTTCAGCTCGCTGATCTTCGGATGTGCCGTAGGTGTCCAGTAGCTGCTTGAGTTGAAGTGTCGTCACCTTCGTAGGCTGGCCACGCTCCAGCCGTAGCAGAACCTGCGGTGAGACTTCGATTTCCAGTCCCGCGGTAAGCCTGGTGACTCGCGCGTCGTCGCGGAGCCGCCGCAAGAATCCGCCAAATGCCCTGCTGGAAACTGTCACTCCGGCCATTTCGTTAGCCTCACAATCCGGGGAGCTATCGTCGCGGACTTCCATCGTAGTTCGCAACACTTTCGCCGTGGTCGTATTACGGAAGTCAATTCCGTTGTCTACTTGACTCATACGTTCCGGCGACGACCAAGGCCAAGCCGCCGCCACCCACCCTCCAGAGCACCCCCGACAAAAAGGACACTCAAATGCTTTGGGAATCCTGGGTTCTACTCATCCTCTTCCTCCCCGGCTTCATCACCGTGATCACCGCACTCGCCGCGGACCTGCGCGGCACCGGCGCCTACCCACCCCGCCCGGCCACCCTCCGCTTCGAATTGTCCACCGGCAGCAGCTATCCCATGCTGACCAGGCCCGCCCCCGGCCGCCACCGCGCCACCACCCCCGCACCCCGGCGCCGGCGATGACCGCCACCTCCTCCCGCCTCGACCACCGCCCGGTCTCGTCCTACCGCACGGACCTGCGCTACCCCGAAGGCCTCCGCGCCCTCCTCCACCCCCACCGCAACTGCCTCCCCGGCCCCGGCCACCACGCCACCAGCTGCGCCCGCCTACGCCAACTCCTCGAGATCGCCGACCGCAACAACTGGCACTGGGCAAAACGAATCCTGAACTCCAACCCCACCGATCCCGCCATCCCGAGCCCCACCGATTCGCCGATCCCACGCCTCGAACAACACGCCGTCCCCGACTCCGAACCCGAAATGACCCAAACCGAAGCGATCGAGGCCCGCGTCCACCACCGCGACTGCGATCCCCCCTGCCCCCGCTCCCGCGCGGCCGCGGCCCGCCTCCACGACGACTTCGGCCCCAAACCCGCGAACATCCTGCAGTTCCCGGATCGAGCCCAGACCACATCACCCCGGCCCGTACGATGAAACAGGTGACCCACATTCGGGTTCAGGCGAATGTGCGGCACAGCACATTGCCGACCGAACAACTCCGCACGGGCGACGACCCTCGTGGCCGGCGTACCAGCGATGGGCACACGAAGCCAGCCGATGCCCGGTACGCACCGTTGAGACCGGGCCCTTCCCGGCACTGAATTCAGCCGGGAAGGCACAATGACTACTCGCTCACTCTTGGACTGCGCGCGTTACCTGTATGAGGAATTCGACTGTTTTTCGAATCTCCTCGTTTCCGAACGTCAGATCACCGTTCGACGTACGAATATTACTCTTCCGGAAAGACAGCTCCGCGATCCATGGGCCTACCTGAGTTCGAAACTGATCATCATTCGTCATCCAAACCTTTTCCCCGAACCCTTCGTGGGGTTGGTAGCTGGACAGGGTAGGCTCTACCGTTCCATCCATGCGCGGGTTATGGATGGAAAGTATTCCTATACCTCTACTGTCCGGAGTGCGGGTCACCTGACACGTGGTATTCCATTCGATTTGCCTACCAGGCTCCGAAGGGTCGTCGAATTTTGCGTCGAGCACCCCTAAGTCATTGCTGACGAAATTCTTGAAGCGCTCGCAAAATTCTCGCCGCGGATAGCTCGAAGGTTCAGAGTCCGCGCCCGTATCTGCGCTATTCGATACCGTTCCACACGCAGCTATGCCGGAAACAGCAAGAGTTAGTACGAGGATATGTCTCAGCTTCATGATGGTTGGGAGGCCCTGTCTGTCTTAACCGACCAAGGCAGGCCGGCGAGGCCGTTCTCATCGGTGACTATGGATGCATCGTCGAATTTTGCGCACGCAGGCACGGGCCAATCATTGGTGGCATTCAGACCAGGCTGAGTGAAGTTTTGATTGATGATATTTACATTGATCTGAATATTTTGGGTAACTTCCCTGGTGGAGTTGATGGCGGTCACGATTGTGTTTGCTGCGTTCTTCACAGAATCTTTGATGTTGTCGCAGCCGTCGAACAGTTTCATACTGGCCAATCCCGCGAGGTCAGTCACGATCGCAACCACAAGGTCGACAACAGCTGATGCCAGCTCCCCATAGTAGACGAGGATTTGCTTCGCCATGTCTTCGAGTGACTGCGCAATCGTTAGACAGACTGCGCTGGCCCCGGCCAGTGCACGTCCCTGGGCCTGCCTTGTTACCTCGTAAGAGTCGTGACCGGGGCTCTGCCACTGAGCCGTTAGATTCGCCTCGTTATGATGAAAGGTTCCATTATCGATCTTTCCCTGGATCGATCTCCACGAATTGGCTACATCAACGAGTGTTTTGGGCAGATCGATGCCTTCCAAGAAGTCGACGATGCCAGGCTTTTCACCGTCACCATACAGCGCGTGCTTTACCCATTTTTTGATCTCATCTCGATTATCTTCGAGAAGTCCAGCCGTTCTCCACCCGAATGGGTCAACTTCACCGATTTTGATGGCAAGGATGAGACCATTGAATTTATCGTCCACCTTGCTATCAAGCGAATCGAATTCGGGCTCCTTCGAGAAAATCTTGTCTACCTGCTTTTGAAGCTCACTACCTGTATCGCTAGTCATTGATTCCCCCTAGTACAATCCCTCGAAAGCGTGCCGCCCCGACTCTTCCTCGCGCTGATAGCTATTGTATGCGTTCCTCAGCGCAATCGACATTCCTTCCGCACTGTCCACCCCGTCTTTGAGCAGCTCTTCAACATGGGGAGGGACGTTGATGTAGTTGTCGCGCAGAGTGGAGAACCATCGCATCTGCGCTTCGGGCAGCTGAACGGACGCGATCATCTTCTTGCCCTCGGTGAGGACGTCTTTCACGTCGTCCCAGCTGTCAGCGGCTCCGTAGAGCGACTCCTTCGCGTCCTTGATTGCCACACCTGACGGCCTCGGTGCCATGTCACATCCCCCTCAGTTGGCCGACCAGTCGTCGGCGGTGCTGTTGATGCATTTCTTCGAGTTGAGCTTCGCTGTACTGCGAATAGTCACCTCGTACCACATATTTCGGTCGAATTTCTCTAATTTTCCGGGCACATTCGAGAACTTCGCCCTCGATTGCCAGTGGATCCGAACTACCTTGCCACTGAGGCCAGACTTGAATCGAGTTGACCATGAATTTGTCCGCCGCCATGGTCATTACCGGTTCGTCGTATTCGTAGACTTGTCCGTTGACACGATAGTTTCCGATTTGCCGTATAGAGGTCAGCAAGTCCTGGTAGCAGGCCCAGGTTTCGGTCTCGATCATGAGGCACAGTTGTTTTCTCCACGGAGTTGCGCAGCTGTACAGCAATCCTTCTTCGGGCCAGCCGTTGTTAGCTTCGACGGCCCGCTTGATCAACTCGTACCGCGCTGTATGGAATGCCTGGAGCAGGGTACGACCGACCTCGTTCGGGCCGACCTGTTGATTCCATGCCGTGCTGAACTCGAGCCGCACAGGCAGTAGACCGCGGTCCAAGTGCATCGTCACCGGGCCTCGCACAAGGACGTTCTGCATAGACCGCGCGCTCGAAGGATCCGTCGGCGCGGGTATCTCTACGTGCGCACTGGGCTGTGTGTGCCTCACCGGTGGCGGTTGCCGCCTGGCAACGTTCGTTGGATGCTCGTCCCAGTCATCGTCGAAGTTCCCGAAGTTGGTGTAGCTGATCACCATTGCGATGAAACCCCCGTATACCATTCGATGAACTGGTCAGTATGTTAACACCCCTGGATTTCACTGCAGGAATCAACGGATGCGAACCCGGTACGCCCGCACCGCGCGAATAGAACAGGTACGGGGTCATGCGCAGACACCCCGGTCGCGGTGTGAGCATCGAAACCGATCGATCGGAACGTTCACCGATCTCAGTTGATCCTGCTCGGCGGAGGCAGGCCGTCGCGCAGTGTCACAACGGGCCCGAGAAGATACCGCTCGGGCGTATGATGCCGCCGAACACGGACATTCCGTGCCTAGTTCTGCCACACCACGCCTCAGACGATCGCAGAGCAGCACAAATGCGATAGTTTTCGAGCGTCGTGATGTACACGGATGCGAGCGTGCGCGCGCTCTTCTGAGCCCGCGTTCCACACCGCGCTCGCCTCCAACGAACAGACAGGAACCGAGTCGATCATGGGGGCCCTACTGCCCACCCTGCAGGCAGATCGCCTGCGGGAGGGGTTGACCGACTACCTCGCCACCACCTTCGCGCTGACCGACCCGGACGCGCAGGGCGCGCTGGCCGACTTCATCGGGCACCCGCGGGACGGCATGTTCAAGGGACCGTTCGTGCGGCTGCGGCTGCCGTTCGCCGCCGCGCGCGGCAACTGGGGGATGCATTTGGATTGGTGGCCCACGGGATTCGTGCCCTACGGCCATCAGGCGCAGGCCTTCGAGCGACTGTCGACCAAGTTTCAGGACCGGCCGCAACCGACGCTGGTGACCACGGGTACCGGTTCCGGTAAGACCGAGTCGTTCCTCATCCCGATTCTCGACCACGTGCTGCGCGCCAAGAAGGCCGGCGTCGCCGGGATGAAGGCGCTGATCATCTACCCGATGAACGCGCTGGCCAATGATCAGGAGCAGCGCCTGGCGCGGATGATCACCTCGAACTCGGCGCTGGCCGGGGTGACCGCGGGGCTCTACACCGGTGAACAGTCTTCGGGCGGGCGCACACTGGTGTCCTCCGACGGACTGATCACCGATCGCCGCCTCATGCACGACTCACCGCCCGACATCCTGCTCACCAACTACAAGATGCTCGACCACATGCTGCTGCGCGCGGATCGAGCCGCGATGTGGCGGCAGTCCGCGCACTCCCTTCAGTACGTGGTGCTGGACGAATTCCACACCTACGACGGCGCGCAGGGCACCGACGTGGCCATGTTGCTGCGGCGACTCGGGCTCACGGTGAAATCGCACTGGACCGAGGACAGTCCGGTCACCCCGGAGGATCGAGCACGACCGCTGGGCCGGATCACACCCGTGGCGACCTCCGCGACACTCGGTTCCAAGAACGCCGGGCCGGACGCGATGCTCGAGTTCGCGCACACTGTTTTCGGCGAAATCTTCACCGAGACAACCCTTGTCGGCGAGACCCGGCTCACCGAGCAGGAGTGGCTGTCCGGCCGTTCCGGCGAACTCGATCGACTGTACGAGGCGATGAGCCCGGTCGTGGACGTCGCGGTGGGCGAGTTGGACAGGCTCGCCGGCAGCTCCACCAGCAACGCCACCCTGACCGCCGCGGTCCTGGCCACCCTCTTCCGTCGCCCGGGCGATGTGAGTTCCACGTTCAAACGCGTCGTCGGCGACATCCGAATGCTCGACGACGCCGAACAATTGGACCTGCTCAGGGGGCACCCACTCTTCGTCGAACTGCTCGGGCACGTGCTGGACGCGGTTTCCCTCGACGAACTGACCGAGGCCATCCTGCCCGCCCCCGCCACCGAGCGCGGCCCGCGCGGCCGCGCGCAGCGCCGGCGCTATGTCGAATATCTGTTCGCCGCGCTCTCGCACCTGCGCGCGCAGATCGGCCGCGACGCCCTCAATGTCGATGTGCACCTGTGGATTCGGGAGCTCTCCCGCATCGACCGCACGGTCGCCGTCGCGACCGGATTCCACTGGGCCGACGACGGCGCCGCCGAAGACCCCACCACCATGTATCTGCCGGCGCTGTTCTGCCGCCATTGCGGGCGCTCGGGCTGGGGTGCGCGAATGGCACCGACCGGTGACACCCTGGACGCCACCGACGAATCCATTCGCGCGCACCACGCCTCCGGTGGCCAGCGGTTCCGGGCGCTGATCTCCGCGCCCGTGGAAGCGCAATTGGGCAAGGACGTCGAGGGACTGCGCTGGCTGCGGGTCGACGAGCGCGAACTCACCGCCGAGGCACCGGATCCGGAGAGCGAAGAGGTGCTCGAAGGCCGGGTGCTGCCCGTGCTGGCGCTGTACGGCCCGGAGGCGGAAGACAATTCGCAGAAGGACATGTGCCCGGCCTGCCGCACCGCCGACGGTATTCGATTCCTCGGTAGCGCGGTCGCCACCCAGCTGTCGGTGGCGCTGTCGAGCATGTTCGGGGACGCCGATCTCGACGCCGACGAGAAGAAGGCGTTGATGTTCACCGACAGCGTGCAGGACGCGGCGCATCGCGCCGGGTTCGTGCAGGCGCGGTCGCACACCCTGAGTCTGCGCTCCACGCTGCGCAATGCCCTGCACGACGTCGACTCCGATTCCGGCATGATGACGCTGGCCGAGCTGTGCGAGGCCGTCATGTCCCGGGCCGGCACGGACTCGTTGCGCCGCTACCACCTGCTCGCACCCGACATCGTCGAACACGACGAGTTCATCGCGTTCTGGCAGTCCGACAGGGCCAAATCCGAACGGGACCGGGCGGCCCGGCTGGTCCGTAAACGTCTCCAGTTCGATATCGACCTGGAGTTCGGCCTGCAATCGCGACTGGGCCGGACTCTCGAGCTCACCGGCAGCGTGGTCGCGGAGGTGGATCTCGGCTCCGACGACCGGATCGCCGAACTCGGGGCCGCGGCGCTGGAGGGTGCGCAACACCAGTTGAGTTTCACCGCACCGGATTCCGTCGCTGTCACGCGCTGGGTCCGCGGCACCGTGGAGCGGATGCGTACGCAAGGCGCGATCACGCATCCCTGGCTGGATACCTACATCACCAAAGATGCCAATCGGCGCTGGATCTGGGGCGCGCGCCCCAAAGGGGAGGGCATGCCCGCCTTCCCCAAAGGCCGTCCCGCACCGGCTTTTCCGGCGATCGGCTCGCACCGGATCCCCGAAGGCTTCGACGCCGTCACCGCGTCCGCGTCCTGGTATGCGCGCTGGGCCTCGAAATGCCTCGACGTCTCCGCTTTCGACGGCGGCTTCTTGGCGCGATCGCTGTTCGCGGTGCTGGCCGAGCAACGGATCGTCGGCACCGCGCCCACCGAGCAGGGCCACACCGTCTACCGGTTGAGCCCCGATGCCATTCTGGTCGGCGCACCCGACGAGGAAGATCTGGAAAGCGCTCTGCACCTGGTGGTGTGCGATGTGTGCCAGACCCCGAATCCGGGCAGTGCGGCGGTGGTCGACCAGCTCGACGGCGCGCCCTGCCTGCTCGACCGCTGCCCCGGCGTCCTGCACCGAGCCCCGCGCAAGAACAACTTCTATCGCAGGCTCTACAACGAATCGGAGATGAAGCGGGTCGTGGCCCGCGAGCACACCTCCCTGCTGCCCACCGAGACCCGCCTCGACTACGAGACCAAGTTCAAATCCGGCGGCGCCGATCCGACCGCACCCAATGTGCTGGTGGCGACGCCCACCCTGGAGATGGGTATCGATATCGGCGACCTGTCCACCGTCATGCTCGGCTCCATGCCGCGCACGGTGGCGTCCTACCTCCAGCGTGTCGGCCGTGCCGGACGACTCACCGGAAACTCCCTGGTGCTGGCGTTCGTTCGCGGCCGCGGCGAGCACCTGCCCAAGCTCTACGATCCGAAATCGGTGATCGAGGGTGAGGTACGCCCGCCCGCCACCTACCTCACCGCCGAGGAGATCCTGCAACGCCAGTACGTGGCCCACATCGTCGACAGGATCGCGCGCCGGCCCGATATCGAGGACCCCGTGTCTGCCCGCGCCGTACTCGGCTCCTTCGACCCGGGTAGCTGGATGGCGACGCTGCTCGACACCGCCGATTCCAGCGCACCGGAACTGCTCCACGACTTCCTGACCCCGTTCGGCGAACTCCTCGACGATCGGGCACGGGATTCGCTGCGCCGCTGGGCAACTCCGCCGGAGGACGGCACCCCGAGCGGATTGGTCACGCACTTGCGGGAAGCGGTGCACCGCTGGAATCACGACGTCGACGAACTCAACAACCGCCGCATCGCGGTCAACGAGGCCCTGCCGGAGTTCGAGAAACGCGCCGGCTCACCGGCGGCCACCGATGACGACCGTCGCGATCTGCGTACCGCACAGGGCACACTGAAGATTCTGCGCAAGAACATCAGCGACCTCACCGACGAACACTGGGTCGGAGTGCTGGAGCGGTACGGCATCCTGCCCAACTACACCCTGCTCGACGATTCGGTGACCCTGGATGTCGGCATCACCTGGATCGACCCCGATACCAACGACTACGCCGGCGACTCGGCCAGTTACCAGCGCGGATCACGCATCGCGCTCACCGAACTCGCGCCCGGCTCGACGTTCTACGCCCAGGGCCTCGCGGTGGACATCGACGCCATCGACCTCGGCGCGGGCGGGGCGAGCATCCACACCTGGCGACTGTGCCCGCAGTGCGGCTGGGCCGAAATCACCCACGCCGCAGAGGGAACCGCGCCGCCTCTCCAGTGTCCGCGCTGCCACAGCGGTGCCATCTCCGATGTGAGCCAGCAATTGCAGGTGGTGGAGATGGCCAAGGTCTCCGCGGAGGTCCGCCGCGACGAGGCCGCCATCTCCGATGGGCGTGACGATCGCAAACGCGAGACCTACACCGTCGCCACCGCCGCGGACATCGACCCGGACCAGGTCGTCCGGCGCTGGTTCGTCACCGATCGGGATTTCGGCGCGGAGTATCTGCGGCGCATAGACATTCGCTGGCTCAATATGGGACGGCGCACCTCGCAGGGGGCCAAGCGCACCATCGCCGGGCAGGAGACCACCACCGGCCTGTTCCGGGTGTGTTCGAGCTGCGGTCAACTCGCACGCACGCCCGGGCAGAATCAACCGCGTGAACACCGAAGCTGGTGCCGATACCGGCGGGCGACCAACGAGCAGCACGTCCGGGAGATCGCGCTCGCCCGGACCCTGCGCACCCAGGCCGTGCTACTGCATCTGCCCGGCCTGCTCGAATACGACCCCTTCGCGCACCCGAGCCTGAGTGCGGCGATCCTGCTGGGGCTGCGGCAGGTGATCGGCGGCTCGCCCGAACACCTCGACGTCGTCACCATCACCGACGCTCTGCACGCTCCGCATCAGCGAGCGCTGCTCATCCACGACACCGTGCCGGGCGGGACCGGATATCTCGCCGAATTCGCCGATCCCGCCAAAGTGTGGGCGGTGCTCATGGCCGCGCGCGAGGTGCTGACGCACTGCGAGTGCGCGGAACAGGATCGCCTCGCCTGTCACCGCTGTCTGCTTCCCTTCGCCTCGCCCTACGAACTCGACAAGGTCTCGCGCAAATCGGCGCTGAAGGCCCTCACCACGGTGCTCGTCGGTAAGGACGAAACCGAGCCGTCGTGGGAGTCGTGGACAGAGCACATCACCTCGGAAGAGCCACTCAAGCTTGTCACCAGCGAAGAATCGCCGCTCGAGCACGAGTTCTACGCCGAATTCACCAAACGCCTTCGGGTCCTGGGCGCGACCGTCAAGGAGAAGCCGGGGACTCATGGGCCGTCGGCGACGATCGTCATGCCCGGCAACAAGATTCGCACCTGGAAGCTGGAGCCCCAGGTGTCCACGCGCAACAGCCGGCCGGACTTCCAGCTGAGCACCATGGACCCCGACATCCCGGTTATCGCGATCTTCGCCGACGGCCGCCGCTTCCATGCCGTGGCCGGCGCCAATCGGGTCGCCGACGACGCCCGCAAGCGCGAGATCCTGCGCGCGGACGGCTATCTGGTGTGGTCCTTCGGGCACGAGGATCTCGAGCGGTTCAAGAACAAGCAGTCGGCTACGCCGGACTGGTACACCCCCCAGCTCGCCGGAACCACCCGGAAGAACGGCAACCTGCGCCCCGCCCTGTTCAATCTGGTGACCGCCGACCCCATCACCCAGTTGCTGGAATTCGTCGCAGACCCGGATCAGGAAGCGTGGACCGCGGTCGGGCACTGGCTGCCGATGATGTTCATGAACAAGGAGCGAGGACACAAGAGTGACCTCACCGCGATCGCGCCGTGGGCGCTGGACCTGCTCAACGGCAAACAACCTGACATTCCGGCCGGAACCTACGCGTGCTGGTTCTATTCCGACGGGCCACTGGCCATTACCGCCGCACTGCGCCCCGACACCAAACAGATGACCGCGGTGCTGGCTCTCGACGATCGAGACGAGCGCCTCGAGGCCAACAGCGGCAAAGCATGGAAAGACTGGCTGCGACTGTCGAACTGGTTCGGGCTGTGCCACAACCACCTGATCACCACTCGTACACTGCTCTCCGCCGATACCGGATCACCGGGCGCAACCACGCTCGGGGCCAAGCCCGATTCCAGCGGCGTCCACATGAGCCCCGCGTGGCGGGAGGTCTACGAGGCGACGATCTCCGACCAGGAGAAGGAACTCGTACTGGGACTGATCGCGGCGGGAGCGCCGGTACCGGTGCTGGGCGCGGAAACCGAGGACGGCGAAGTCATCGACCTCGCGTGGCCGGATGCTCGGCTCGGCGTGCTCCTTGGCGATGAGCCCGACATCGCGCCGGCCCTGGTCGAACTCGGCTGGACCCTGTGCCCGCCCGATGCGCTACAAATTGTCGAAAGCTTGACCGCGAACGGGGGAATGTAATGGCGAACATCGTGATGGCCACCAATACCAAGGCGATGGGCAAACTCGACGGCTCGGTCAAGAGCCGGGTGCTCGACTTCCTGGAGAAGGTTCAGAACGACCACACCGCCCCCGGGCTGCACATCGAACCGCTCAAGGGCGCGGTGGACAAGCGGGTGCGCACCGGGCGCGTGGATCTCAATCACCGCGCCATCATGTTCCGCATCGACCCCAAAGGTGGTGACACCACCTACATCTACATGGGGACCTGGACGCACGATGACGCCAACGCCCTCGCGGTGAAATCCACGCTGCGGGTGAACCCCATCAACGGCACCCTCGAGGGCATCATCGGCGAGCTCAACGGCGAAGCCGATCGCAAGAAGCGCACCGTCGTCCCGGACTACACCGGCGACCTCGGCAAGCACGTCACGGACCAGGACACCATCGGGTATCTGGCGGGCAGCGGATTCACCCTGGCCGAACTCACCGAGGAACTCGGCCTCGATCCGGTCCTGGCCGAACAGGCGCTGGCCGCGCCCGACCAGGACGCCATTCACGAACTCGCCGCGGTGGCCGAAACCAAGATGGCGGGCTGGCAGGCGGACGCGCTGCTGGACCTGGCCTGCGGCACCGCGATTTCCGATATCAAGAAGAAGTACCAGTTCACCGAGGTGCCGGCGGTCGATCCGGTCGTGGACGAGGACACCCTGATCATGGAGGCGCTGGAACGGCCGGCCTCCAAGATGGTGTTCACCTATGTCGACGGCAGCGACGAGCTGCGCCGGGTGATCGAAGGCGGCGACTTCGCCGCCTGGCGGACCTTCCTGCATCCCGAACAGCAGGTCTACGCGGAGAAGAGCTTCGGTGGCGCGTTCCGACTCTCCGGCGGCGCGGGCACCGGCAAGACCGTGGTGGCAATCCATCGCGCCCGCAACCTGTGGCGCCGCAACCCGGACGCGCGAATCGTGTTGACCACCTTCAACAAAACCTTGGCCATGGGCCTGGAAGCCGACCTGAAGGTCCTCGAGCCCGGCATCACCATCGCCAAGAAGCCCGGTGATCCGGGCGTCTACGTGGCGGGCGTGGACAAACTCGCCAGCGATGTCCTGCACCGGGCCGATGACCTCGGTCCCGCCGCCGAGGCGCTGTTCGGCGAACCGATCGACGCGACCTTCACCCGCACCAACTCCGACAAGGTGTGGCGCGATGTGGTGACGACCGCGAAGAGCGAGCTCGACCCGCGGCTCACCACACCGTCGTTCCTCGAAAACGAGTACGTGTCGGTGGTGTTGGCGCAGAAGGTGACCAATCTGGCGGAGTACGCGAAGGTCGCGCGGGCCGGACGCGGTGTGCGGCTGACCCGGCCGCAGCGCATCGCGGTGTGGAAACTGGTGGAGGGTTTCCGCCGGCGCAGCCGCATGGACTCGAGCCTCAGCTTTCCCGAGGTGCTGGCCCTGGCCGCGGAATACCTGACCCTGCGCGGACCGGCCGGCATCCTTGCCGATCACGTCCTGGTGGACGAAGCGCAGGACCTGCACGCCACGCACTGGTCGATGCTGCGCGCCCTGGTACCCGTCGGCCAGGACGATCTGTTCATCGCCGAGGACTCACACCAGCGCATCTACGGTCAACCGGTGGTACTCGGCCGACTGGGCATCAAGATCGTTGGCCGGTCCCGCCGCCTCACCCTGAACTACCGCACCACCGCGCAGAACCTGCACTTCGCGATGAGCATCCTGTCCGCCGGTGACTTCAGCGATCTCGAGAACGAAGCGGAATCCACCGCCGGTTACCGTTCGGCACGGCGCGGCCCGGTGCCACAGCTGCTCCAGTGCGATTCGTCCGCACAGGAACTCGACAAGGTTGCGGCCACCATCCGCGATTGGCTCGACCCGACCCGCGAGCAGCCCATCGAGCCGTCCACCATCGCGGTGCTCACCCGCGCCAAGCACGACCGCTCCCAGTTCGTGCGCGCGCTGGGCGAGCGCGGTATCGAGGCCCGCTCCCTGGACGACAACCTGGCTGTCACCGGACACGTCCAGGTACTCACCATGCACCGCTCGAAGGGTATGGAGTTCTCCCGCGTGATCCTGGCGGGCATCGACGACGCCCATGTGCCATCGAAGGCCGCGATGAACGCGATCCCCGAGGAGGAGAAGCTCGAGGCCGAACTGCGCGAGCGCTCACTGCTCTACGTCGCGGCCAGCCGGGCCCGGGACGAACTCGTGGTCACCTGGAGCGGTAAGCGGTCCGGACTCCTGGGCTGAGCCCATCAGCCCTGATCGATGCTCGCGAGCCGGCCACTACCGCAATGACGCGGCCAGTCGGCCGGCATCCGCGTCGGCGGCATTGAACACGCGATACCCGTCGGCCGACAATCCCTCGTCGCGCTCGGGATCGGTGTGCTCGACCAGCACCACGCGCCACTGCGGCCATACCGCTTCGACCGGCCAGTAATGCTTGCCGGTCTCGATCCCGATATCGGGCCGGGTCACCCCGAGAGCTTCGAGTTCGGCCAGCAGTGCCACGACCGGAGCCGATATTCCGACCATCGACTCGCCCCAGGGCCGGTCGGGTTCGGCCGCCCAGGCCGCCACTCCCAGTTTCGCGAACACGGTCAACGCTCCGGCGCGCGAGAGCCTTTCGTGCAGTCGGTCGTTGCGGAACGAGCGCAGGCATCCGTAGCAGGAGGTCTCGACCCCGCAGTCGCACGAGGTGACCCGGCGTACCGCGTGTGAGATGACCAATTCCAGGTTCTCGGCGATCTTCTTCGACGCACCGGCTCCAGCGGGCACGGTATCGAACAGCACGATGCTGCGTCGCCCATCCACACTCCACGACAGCGTGCCGTCGATATCGTCCCGGCTGATCTCCAGCGCCTCGGACGCGCCCTCCAGCAGCGCGTAGAGCACCGAAAGCCAATTGGACTCGGAGTCCTTGTCGTAGGACATGTCCTCGAAGGTGAATTCGGCGACGTCGGTCTCGTAGCGGTGCGCCAGCGAAACACGGTGCAGCCTGCCGGCACACGATTTCCCGGTATCGGGTCGGTTGTGCGTGGCGCGGCGGGTCTTGCGATCGGTCACCGCCTCGGCCCAGCCACACCACTCACACAGGCTGAATCCGCCACCGTGCCCCTCGGCGATCACCGCCATCCGGGCGCGAATCCCCGCCCGCGCTTGGATCTGCGTGCCTTCGGTCGCGCACTGATAGGTCCGGGTCACCTCACCGATCGTCTCGACATAGCTCGCCCCACCCCAGAGCCGTTGCGGCGGTTCGGCTTTCACATCATCGACCTGACTGTCCGCGACGAAGCCGAATTCGGGCACCACGCAGGTGCGGATCTGCCCGAAGTCCTCACCGCAGCTGGGGCATCCGGCCGACGAATCCAGCGCGTGCCCGCATTCGAACCGGCCGCATTCGCGGCACACCCGGTAGTGCAGCTCCTCGAGTTCGCGCTTGGGCAGTTTGCGCAGACCACGGGAGGTGAAGACCTTGCCGCCCGCGACGATCTGATTGCCCGGCGCGTAGTCGAAGATGGCCTGGCTCAGGTCGCGACTGAGTTCGAGTTTGCGGCCGACCTCCGAATCGCAGTGTGAGGTGCGCAGATCCACCGTATCGACCGGAAAACCGTACTTGGGCAGGATGTTCTTGTTCGCCAGGTAGCCCAAGAGCTGGCGTTCCTCGATGGTGCGCAGCGTATTGCGCAGTCGGCCCGCGAGTGCGAATTTCTCCGCCTGCGCCGCCTCGGCGATCAGCGTGCGGAAGGTGTCCATATCGTCGCGGATATCGCGCTCCGCCAGATCCAGCAGCTCACACAGCCGGTGTACCCAGGAATCGTCCGCGACCCCGATCGCGGCCGCGACCGATGCGGGCAGCACCGTACTCAGCGCGGCGCGCACCGCGGGCGAAACCGGGGTCAGGAACAGCCGGACCTGCGCGGCGGCCGAATCCTGACCATCCGGTCCGGGCATGAAGAACTCTCCGGCGTGCCGCCAACTCACCTTGTCCCGCTCGAAGCGGAACCGGAAGTACGCCGACAGAGCCACCGAATGCGCGTGCCGCCGGGCGATGCGCTCGTTATCGACCGGAATCCACGGAATCCGCATCTCACCGGCGATCATCGACTCGGGATTCTGGAACTTCGACAGATCGTGCGAGCCACGCTTTGCGAAGGTAAGCACCAGGGCCGCGGACGCGGCCCGGCGTCCGGCGCGCCCGGCCCGCTGCACGTAGTTCGCGGTCTTGGGCGGCATGTTCCGCAGCACCACCGACTGCAAGTCGCCCACGTCCACACCCAGTTCGAACGTCGTCGAGCAGGACAGCACGTTCACCTCACCGGAAATGAAGCGACGCTGAATATCCGCCGCCTCGGTCGCCTCCCACTGGGCGGTGTGCTCCTGCGCGGTCAGCGGAGCCGGACTAAGGGTGCGGTACATGGTCCGGTAGTGGTTGGGGTCGCTGTCCGCGGCGGGCAGTATGAACTCGACGAGTAGGCCATCGCACGATCCGTACGGGCAGAGCCCGCGAATGTCGTTGGGCGTCAGTCGACGACACGACGAGCACTGATACCAGCGGCAGTCCATGCCGCGGGTGATGCGCAATTGCTCCTGGTCGACCCGATAGAGCACCCCGGCGGTCTTGTGCCGGCTCTCCTCGAAATACTTGTTCGCGCTGAGGAACTTCCAACAGCCCTCCAGCACGAGCCGGGCATCCAGCGGAGACCCGATCGACTGGAGAAGCTTGCGCACGAGCAGAATTCGGCTGTTGGTCGTCGACGGCCCACCACCGGGGAGCCAACTGATAATGCGGCGCGCGGAGTCCGAATCCATGGACCGAAGGTGAATGAGGGTATTGCGCGGCTCGAAGATCGCGTCCTTGATATCGACATCCGGCAGCAGCGACAACGCGCCCTGGTGCCGAACGGTCCGGACGAGTTCTTCGAACAAACTCCAGCATTCGGATTCGGACAACCCCAGTTGCAGCAGGGGTTTGGGCACCGCGAGGCTTTTCGGCCGGAACAACGAGACCCGCATCAGGCCCAGCCCTTCGAGGGACTGACGTTGTTCCATGGTCATCAACTCGGCCATGACCCACGGATTCACCACCCGCAGCACCGTGCGAGGGGTCACTCGTTCATCGAAATGTCCGGCGTCGATCGCGATCTCGCGCGTCGCGGCCGCCAGATCCGCGACCGAGAGCAGCTCACCGCCATTGCGTGGGTCCAGCAGCGCCCGGGTCAGATAGTGCCTTTCGAGCATTCGACCGTAGGTGCGCGCCAAATAGGGCGCGGCGAACGCGGCCGCCTGCCGCGAATCGGAGAACATCAGCAGTTTGCGACCCTCGCCCACCTGGTCGGCGGTCTCATCGGCCGCGACCGGGATGTGCTGGTACAGAGCCGTGGTGATCACGGCGGGCGCGGCGTTGGCATCGGTGCGCAGCCTGCGGATCACCTGCCGCGACCGCGCACCGCATTCCGTGCACGTGCTCATCACCCGCGTCTTCACCGGGTGTTCGCGCACCCGCAGCACCGGGCCTCCCGGACACCCCGGCCCGGAACACCGGCCGACTCCGGCTCCCAGCGCACCGCATCCGGTGCACAGCTGGCGCACCTTGCCGGTCTCGGACACCGGATCATCGGAGAGAGTTTGCTCGTCCTCATCGAGCAGACTCTCCACGGTGCCCTCGGTCAGCACCAGCCACCGCACCGATTCCGAATCCTCGCTCTTGGCCGGGCGGAAGAACTCTCGTCCCTGCACGGCATCGACCTGACCGGCGAGATGCACCGCGCCGCAACGCTGACAGGTACCGAACTCGAAGACCGCTCGCCCGGTCTCGGGGTCGATCTCGTGGCGGCCCAGGAAAACCCGCGGCGGTCCGTCGGTGAAACTAACGAATGCACCCTCGGTCGCCCGGACGAACATGTGGTAGCGCGCCGACAGCACCGGATTACCGTCGGTGTCATGCACTTTCGAGCCCAGCGCGACCAGCGCCTCGATCTTCGTGGCGGCGACGTCGGTCTCGTCGCCCGGCCACAGCTTCGCGGCCAAAGTGCGCACATCGACGGGGCCGCGGGACACCACCGCCTTCACATCGGTGATTCGCTGTTCCGAGTGCAGCGCGTCCGCGTAATCGCCAGTTCGAGAACGATTTCCCAGTACACTCAGATCGGCGGCCGGATCGGCGAGACTCAGCAGTTCGGCATCGGGAATCGTCCAGGCAGGGATGTCGTGGCGTGGCGCTCGGGTGGCGATCACCAAATCCTGCCGAGCGGGGTCGTCCTCGACGAATTCGAACGGTGCGTCGAACAGGCGGGTGGCGAAATCGGTCGCCTCCGGGCCCTGTGTCTGTTCGGTCTTGCCGGTCAGCGACGCCGATGTCGCGATGCACTGCAATCGCGTACCCCGCGCGACACGTTCGCGCAGCCGCCGCAGCAGCAGTGCCACCTCGGACCCCTGCGCGCCGTCGTACACGTGCGCCTCATCCAGGGCGATGAACCGCCAGGTGCCGGCGTACTCGCCGTCGAACAGATCCAGATCCGCCGGTCGCAGCAGCAGGTACTCGAGCATGGCGTAGTTGGTCAGCAGGATGTGCGGCGGGTTCGCCTGCATCTCGGCACGACTGAGCAGTTCGTTCGGCAGTCTGGGCTGCCCCGGATGCAGGGTCTGGAAGAGCCGCTCAGCCTCCCGCGAGTCCTGCTTCGTCTCCCCGGTGTAGCGACCGAAGGTGATCTCCGGGCACGCGGCGAGCAGACCGCGCAATCGCTTCAGCTGATCGTTCGCCAGCGCGTTCATCGGGTAGAGCAGCAGCGCCCGCACACCCGGTCCCAGCCTGCCCGCCGCGTGTTCGGCGAGCAGCGCGTTGAAGATCGGCAGCAGGAAGCTCTCGGTCTTGCCCGAACCGGTTCCGGTGCTGACCACCAGATTTCGCCCCGCCACCGCCTTGCGCACCGCGGTTTCCTGATGCCGGTAGAGCGGCCGGTCCAGGTCGATCGTGGCCGACATACGCGCGAAACCCGGATGCAGGACACCTTCGGCCATCAACTCCCGCAGCGAGCCGCCCGGCGCGTACGGCGGCGTCAGCTCCAGCAGCGGGCCCTTCGTCAGCATCGACGTGCTGTCCACCGCATGATCGAAAGCAGCGGCCAGACCCGGGTCACGGGGTGCGAGCAGGGTTTTCAAGTAGCGCTTGTAGGCGGCTTCGATATCGGCGCCGGCCGCCAGCGGATCGAGTCGTTCGATCATCGTGCTGCTCCGATCAATTCGGGATGAGTCTGGGCGGTCGCCAGGGCCTCGGCGATCAGGAGGTCGGTCACGACCAGGTCCGGGCACAGCTGGGCCATCCGCGCCCACGCCTCCCGCATATCGCGGCCGATCGGCGGGCTGCTACCGAATCGGCCTCGGGCATCGAGCCGCGCGAGGGCCGCCATGGTCAGCGACTGCACCGACAACAGCATCCACGGATGTGCCGCGACGTCGACGCCGTCCAGTGCCGCGTTGCGCCCGTCGATCAGGTCGTACACCAGCGGTGCGACCCGCCTGATCTGCCGTAGCGCCGCGGCTGTTCCGGCGGCCAGGATCTGACTCGCCGGGTCGATGGCCCATTCGCGCCGGACCCGGAACGCGGCCATGGTCGCGTCGGTCCGGGTGTCCTCGTCCAACAGCGCGCCCGGGACCAGTTGCGAGGCCAGGTACAACTCTTCCAGCTGCGCGGTGGGCAGCTGATGCAACTGCTCGACCGTGGCGTCGAAGACACCGGCTCGGGCGTTACCCACCCGCCCCTCGATGAGTTCGGGCAGCCACGCACCGCCCTGGCTGCGCAGATACCCGATCAGCTGCTCCCATTTCTCCGGTGCGTCGGTGCGCCAGGATGCCTGGTAGGGCAGGCCCGCGATTTCGATGAGACAGCCGATCCATGGGTTCACGTGCAGATGCTCGGTGACCACCGCCGAGGCGTACGGGCGCTCGGCGAGACCGGTACGTATCAGCAGCGAGACCATCTCCGCCGCGGGAATCATGCTGCCGCCCAGCATGTCCAGTGCTTCGCGAGCATCGGAGGCGAGCACACCGATCAGCCCGCCGCGCACTATCTCGACTGCCGTACTCGATCGCACCGACGGCAATGCCGCGAGCGCGGCCCACGCCTCGGCCATCGCACCACCGCTACGGGGCGGAGGGCCAACCCCGGCCAGGAAGCGAGACAGTCCCTCACGCGGGGAGTTCTCATCGCGCATCCACCCCGGCTGTGGGACACGCACCGCGGTGTCCTCGGGGCGTGGAGGCGGCGCCACACTCAGCCACGGGTCATCCACGAACACCTGGATGAGCAAGTCACCGGCGGAACACAATTCGTCCGGCAGCGGAGCCCGACCGTCGGTGATGGTCAGTTGCCAGGGCGCGAGCCACGGTGCGGTGCCCGCCCAGGCGAACACACCCAACTCCGCCGAGACACAGTCCTGGAACACCAGATCGCGCTCGTCCACACGAATCGCACCGCACAGCTGGGTGGGCTGCACGCGGGCCATGACGACCGTGTGAGAGGTACCGGCGGGGTCGTCGATTCGCGCGACCAACTCAGCCGAGCCGAGTTGCCGCATCGTGTCGGCGAACACCCGGGTGGAGATCTGAAAGACGTTCTCCAGCGGCACATCCGGGGTCTCGACCTGGACGATCCGACCGGCGGCGTTCATGATCGCGAAGTCGGCGGTGACAAACCCAGGCACCCTGGCCGCGACCAGGGCCGCGGTTTCGAAATCCGATGGGGTGAGCACCTGGGGCGCGGTTCGCCATTGTGCGGGCGCGCCCAGCTCGTCCGTACGGGATTCGAAGTAGGGCGGAGTGATCACCAGGGTGTGAACCGTGTCGCCGCTGCCGATCTCGACGCGAGCCTCCCGGCTCTCGGTCCCGAACGTCAGCAGGTCGCGATCCGACCACAGTGGCATCGCGCAGTCGAGCAGCGTTTCACAGGCGGACAGACCACCGGGCACCGGAACCCGGAAGGTGTGGCTGTGCTCGACGGACAGCCCCTCCGCCATGAAGACGCCGCACCGCAGGTCCGAGCCGAGCGGGCCGGTGACCACGATGTCGTAGAGCCCGAGCAGACCCGGATCGAGGCCGTCGAAGGGATCCAGCATGCTCTGCTCCGGGCCCGACTCCCACTCCTGGTCGCTCAGCAAATCCGCCGCGCCCGAACGACGTACGCGGACCCGCCACACATGCGGATCCGGGTCCGTGCACGGGGGCAACTCGATGAGCGGCCGCGCCGCATACACCGTCAACCCGCTCCCGCTCGTCACCCCTTCCAATCCATCCGCCAGCTCGAGCCGGGGAGCGCCTACCGCACGAATCTCACGCGGCACCCCGAGCCGGTTCCCGGCCCGGCCACGCAACTGGATCGCGTTGTGAACGGACAGATCCACCGTGTGCGCCCGCCACCCACGCCAGCCGGTCGGGGTTCGGAAATCTTCATCCGATCGCACCGTGGCGCCGGTCGCCACATCGACGAGATCGACGTCGTTCGGATGCATCGCGAGCACGCTGTCGCGCGGCAGTGCGCTACGGCGAGGCAGAAGTACGCCATCGAGATCGAAGAGCAGCAGCGGATCTCCCTTGTCCACCAGCATTATTCGATGCTCGACACCCGAACCGTCGTGACGCAGCACCAGATCCCGCGCCGGACGTACGACCGGGAACGGAGTCAATGGATGGTCACCGTCCTCGGCAATCCCCCAGCCCCGTTCGGAATACACCTCACGAACCTCTCCGTTGACCGCGACCCGCCACGGCAGTTCGGATGCGGTCTCCGGGTAGGGCAGGCGCACGACGACCTGGTCGTCCTGCGTGGAATATCCGATGACGGGCACGTTCCGGCGAATCAGCTGCTTCCGCCCCAGCGAATGCTCACCGATGTGGTCTATCAACCCGTTGAGCAATACCGTGGGCAGCCCGGTGGTCGCGGAATCCACCTCGAGATCACTACCCACCTCAGGGTGCGCCGCGACGTACTCCAGGAAGTCCAGTATCCGATCGACGATGTCGACCGCCATCTCCCCGCCGAGCTGGAGGAAATTTCGCACCGGGACATCGAGCTGATTGAGCCGGTACGCCATTCCTGGTTCGGTGAGCCACTCGAATACCGCCGCGCCACTGCGCTCCCGACCCACTGCCAGATGATGCTCGATCACCTGGATCAGATCTCCGAGGCAGTGCACCGGGATACCGGCGTGCATTGCCATCAGTTGCACGTAGTGTCCCTGGAGTTCGGGAAATTCACGCAGCCCGAACCGCTTCAGAAGCGGGCCGAGCTCAGCGCGTAGCGCGTTCTCGAAGTCTTGATCGCGGTCCATCCCCAATTCCGCGAAGAAGCTCTCCCAGTAGCGTCCTTGGTCGTAGGCCAAGCCCGCGTGGCCGACCAGAGTGATCAGGCACAGCGCCGGGTACTTCCGGATCAATGGGCGCGCCCCCAGCCGCGAACCGAACCGAACCGCCATCGCGCCGAAGAGTTCCCGCACCCGGCAGATCTCATCGTCGTCGAGATCGAGTTCGAAAACCATTCGCACCCGTGCCAATTCACGACTGAGCCGGAACTCCTCATCCCCCGCCAAATCAGCCACGAACGACTGCCCCATGACACCGGCCCTTCCCCCTCGAATCCTGCGGCGACTGTGACACATCCCACCGACAAATTTCCAACCGGAACAACAAATTCGAACATATTTGCGAACTCATGAACCTCGATCGGACAAGCTCGTGCGTGTCCGGCCGGCAATTCGTCAATGGGGACCCATCCCGATTTCGAGTCCGGGCCGGCGAAAGCACCTCGAAGAAGTCATATCGGGCGACTCAGCCACCAGCCGGGTTACGACCTTCACTCGAGTACCACAAGTCTGTCGGGTACCCCGTCTATCGTGTTCCCCAGTGACTCAGCACGGCACCGAGGGGGTGTGAAGTTGCCGGAATCCCGAAGAGAACCAACACATTTGGACCTGTTCCGCTACCTCACCGCAGAGGAACGCGTGGACTACATCGCCATCATGACCCGGTTCACGGCCTCACTACTGGCCGACATGTCGGCCAGTACGGTCGCCGAGCAACTGGCCGAGGACGGATCCCAACTCGACGCAGACACCGCCGAAGTACGCTGCCGGCAACTCGTCAAGTGGGGAAATCTGGTTCCCTCGCTGCGGGATTCGCGAGTGAGCACGGTGGCGGACTATCTACGCGCCAGATCGCGGTACCAGGTGTCAGGTCTCGGTGGGCGGGTGCACCGCACCGCCATGGAAATCATGGAGGCCAGTGACGGCGCACGCGAGGTGGCCCGGGAACTGCTGGGCCAGATCGCGCAGGCATTGGGCGAGATTCGCACTCTACTGGACGCGCCCGTCACCCCCGAGCGCGCCGAACGGTTGGCGGGACTCGTGACGACCATCTTCAACAATCAGCGGCTGTTCACCGCGAGCGTCACCGACTTCTACGCCTATCTCTCGGGGGTGCTGACCCGGTTCGATCTCCAGGGGCAGGAATACAAGCACTTCAAAACCCTGCTGCTGGACTACATCGACCTGATCACCGCCGATGTCAATCGGCACGCCCCACTCATCGCGGAGCGCCTCGACCAGCTCATCGAACGTATCGATGAGCTGCTCGCGGTACTCGATGCCGTGCCGGGCCTGACACTGGGGGACGTGACCACCGTCGAGCGGTCGAGCGGCCGGACCCGGGTCGAATGGGAACAGTTGCGGCAGTGGTACGACGGGACCGGCAGCGAATCGGGTCCGGCGCAGCTGCGCGCCGCGGCGAGCCAGGCGCTGGGGCAGTTGCTCGCCAATGCGAAGCGCATGCTCGATGCGTCGGCGACGGGGTATTCGCGGCGCGCGGACCTGCTGCGGCTCGCGGTCTGGTTGGACCGGTCCGCCGATGCGGAGGCTGAGCGGTTGTTCGCCGCCGCCTTCGGTACCTGGTCCGCGCGGCACTTGATGTTGGGGCCCGACGAGCCCGATCCGCGGGTGGGGCCCATGACGTCGTGGGCTACCGCCGACCCGATCGATGTCCCGGTGTCGCTGCGGGATCGGGGGAATCGGGTGGCGCGGGGACGGACCGCGCGGGTACCCGATACGACCACCGATCGCGCGCTGGTGGAAGCGGCGGCACGCGCCGAACGCGAGCGTGGTCAGGCCGCCGCAGCAGAGCTGGCCGCAGCGGGTCGGCTCGACGGCGCGTCCCTGTCCCCCGATGCCCGTACCCTGCTGCTCGATGAGCTGGCCCGGCTGCTGGCCACCAACCCGGATCCGGCGACAACCGCCGAAACCACCAACTACGACCTCGGTGTGGTGCTGCGCGCCGCGCCGGGCGCGGGCACGGTGGTGCACTGTCCCGACGGCACTTTGACCGTCGCCGGGTACACACTCTCGGTCCGGGCGATCGCCTCCGGCGCGGCACCGAGCCTGGGGTTGGCACAGTGACCGACACCGACCGATCGCTGAACACTCGAAGCCACGACGCGGCGGCCCTGCGTGAGGCGGCACGCGCCCTCCTGCGCACCCCCATCGTCACCGCCGCCCGTACCCCCGACACGCTCGCGCTGATCCGCCGGCACGCGACGCCTCTGCGCACGATGTTCAATGCACAGCTCGGATATCAGCTCACCGTCGAAGCGTCCTTCGCCCGCCTCGCCAAACTCCCTCCGGAACACCAGGCCCCGAACCGGGTCATTGCCCGGCGGGCGGGCACGCCGTTCGGGGCGCGAACCTACACGCTGGTGGCCATGGCCTGCTCGGCACTGCTGGCCCCGGGCGTGGGTACGCAGATCCTGGTCTCCCAGCTGGTCGCGCAGATTCGTTCCGATGCCGCCGAGCAAGGAATCTCGTTCTCCGACAGCATCTCCGATCGGCGACAGCTCGTCGCGGCGCTGACGGCGCTCATCGACTGGGGTGTGCTCACCGAAACCGATGGCACGGTGGCGCAGTGGAGCGATCGTGACGGCGAAGAGGCGTTGCTCACGGTGTGCCGGCCGGTGCTGCCGTTCCTGCTCGTTCGCCCGATCGGCCCGAACGCCACACCGTCCGACATCCTCGAACCCGAGTCCAGCGCGCCTCGGCGTCGGCTGCGCCGTCGGCTCACCGAAGACCCGGTCGTGCTGCGCGCGGACCTGTCCCCGGAGGAGGTTGACGTCCTCTCACGGGAACGATCGCAGCTGACTCGACTGCTGGCGGAGAACTTCGGGCTGACCCTGGAGGTGCGTGCCGAAGGCGCATTGGCTTACGACCCCGCGGATTCGCTGAGCGATATCGAGTTCCCCGGCAGTGGCAGTCTCAAGCAGGCGGCGCTGCTGCTGATCGGCGCACTGCTCGACCAGTCGGCGGACAACCCCGCCGAAGACCGTGAATTCAGCTGGGCAACCGTGGATTCGGCGCTGACCACGTTGGTCGAACAGCACAGCCGCGCCTGGCGAGCCGAGTACGCGGATTCGATCAGCGTCCTACGCTCCGACGTCGTCGCACTGCTGGGCGCGCTACGGCTCGCGACACCGAGCGAGCACGGGCTGCGCCTGCACGCACCCGTCGCTCGCTATCGGCCGCGGACGGTGTCCAGCGGCGTCCAGCTGACCCTCGAGACCTAGGAGCAGCCGCATGTCGGTCAACCAGCGAAAGCATTTCGATCGGCGCTGGCGGCTCTCGCGCGCTGGTGTGGTCAATGTCTGGCACTATCTCGACACCGAGTTCGCCATCTCCGGCGGCAGGCTGATTCTGCGCGGAACCAACGGTTCCGGAAAGTCCCGCGCGCTCGAGATGCTGCTGCCGTTCCTGCTGGACGCCAACCGGCGACGGATGGACGCGACCGGGTCGAACAGGGTCAACCTGGAGGACCTGATGCGCACCGGTGCGCGCGGACAGGTCAATCGGGTCGGTTATCTCTGGCTGGAACTGGCGCGGTCCGGGGAGTTCCTCACTCTCGGAGCTCACATCAAGTACAGCGCCTCGGCGAAGCGCTGCGAGGTCAGGTACTTCACCACCGCGTTGCGAGTCGGGCACGAACTACAGCTCATGGGCTCCGATCGCGAACCACTCGCGCGTGAGGCATTGACCGAACTGGTCGGCGCACAGCATCTCGGTACCGCCGACCAGCACCAGGAAGTGGTGCGCAGCAAGGTATTCGGGCTGCACGGGGAGCTGGGACGGGACCGATTCGCCGGCCTGATGCAGTTGCTGCACACCCTGCGGGCCCCCGATGTCGGTAACCGCATCGATGAGGGACGGCTCCCGCAGATCCTGTCCGAGGCACTACCGCCGCTGAGCGAACAGACTCTGGACAAAGCCGGGGAACAGCTGGACGATCTCACCGAAACCCGGCTGGCACAGGAACGGCTGGCCACCACGCTGGGCCACGTGCGCCAGTTCCATACCGCCTACCGCTCCTATGCCACCACGGTGCTGGCCGATTCGGCCACCACGGTCGATGAGGCCGTCAGCGGACTGCTCGACGCCCAGGTGAAACACGGGCAACTCGAGATCCGGCTGCGCGGGCTGGCCGAGACGCTCGCGCACTCGCGAACTCGCGAAGGCGAACTGGAGGAAACAGCCCGCGAACTGGACGTCGCGATCGAGAATATGCGAATCAACCCGCTGTTCAAACAAGCGGACGATCTGAAGCAACGGGAAAAGGTCGTATCCACCTTGCGGGCCACCGCCGAACGTGCCCTGCGTGCGGCGCGGACGGCGCGCGGTAGCGAGAGCCAGGCAGCGACCACCGCGACGGAGCTGTACAACGAGGTACGGCGCGCCGCACACACGAGCGCGAAGCGGTTGCACGCGGCCGTGGACGGACTCGTCACCGTGGGGCTCGCGCACTCTGATCTGCCCTCCGGTATCACCTGCCGGGACACGAGCTCACCCGTTGCGGTGGACACGATCATGGACTCCTTGGATCAGGGGCCTGTCACCAACGAGCGTCCGGTTATCCTCGGCACCGAGTTGCGGCCCGGCGACAACACACCGGTGGCCGAGTCCGCCCGACGATGCGGAGCGATCGCCACCCACCGCGGCGACCAGGCGGGCCGCCGCCGACAGGAGGCCGTCCGGCTGGACCGGGAATACGTTCGGGTGCGGGAACTGGAATCCGCGGCCGAACACGCCCGAGAGAACGCCGAGCACGACCATCAGGACGCGGCGAGCGCGGCCGAGGAGCGGGATGATCTCGCCGTCGCGCTGAACAGCGCCTGGCGGCAGTGGCTTTCAGCGCCGGAGACCGCGCGGCTGCTGCCGAATATCGAATGGACCCAGCCGTCGATCACGGCGGTACTCGACGATTCCGAAGCCCTGTGCGGTGCGAATCCCGCCATCGATGGCGTACTGGCATCGCTCGACGAACTCGCGGAATCGGCTGCCGCACCGTTCCGTGACGAGCTGGCCGCACAGTTGGGCATGCTGCGCCAACTCGATCACGCGGATACTGCAACCCGGCACAGCCTTGACACCGAAGCCGAAAGGCTACGCGCGGCCCACGACCCGCTGCCGCCGAACGCGCCGTGGCACACCACGCACGCGGGTCTGCCGCTGTGGCGCGTGGTCGACTTTCATCCGGAGCTGTCCGCGAGCGACCGTGCGGGATTGGAAGCCGCGCTGCTGGCATCGGGCCTGTTGACCGCGACCGTGCGCGCGGACGGGTCGGTGCGCACGGTCGACGGCGCGGTGATGATCCAGCCGACCGGCGACCCCGCCCGTTCCCCGCTGTCACGGGCACTGCGGGCCGACTCCGCCACCGACCTACCCACCGCATTCATCGACGGCGTGCTGGAGCGCATCGGCTTGGCCGACCCGACTGCGGTCACGACCGTGAGCACCGACGGCAGCTGGCGAAACGGCGCACTGGCCGGCCGCCACCACCAACCCGAAGCCCGGCATATCGGCGCCACCGCACGGGCGAGCACGCGAGCGGCACGGCTGGCTGAGATCGCCGAGCTGCTCGGTGAACTCGACCGGGCGGCAGCCGATCGCGACGCCGAACGTACCCGATTGCGAACCCGCCGACATGAGCTCGACGATCAGATGCGCCGCGCTCCGCGGGCGCGGGAACTGATCACCGCCCGCAGCTCCGCCCTCCGGGCCGCCGAACGTGCCGCTCGGTCGGCCGCGAAGCAGCGCACCGCACAGGGCACGGCATCGGACGCGCGCACCGCCTGGAGTGCGGAATCCGACAACCATCGCACGCTCTGCGCCGGAATGGGACTGCCGATCGACGCGGACGAACTGCTGACCGCTGAGAAAAACTGTGCCACAGCGGCATCCGCGTGCACCGAGCTCGCCACGGCCTGGGAATTCGTGACCGAGGCGACCGAACGGGCCCGGCGTTCGGCGTCGGATTTCGAGCTCGCGCGCAATGAACGACGCCGACTCGAAAGCGAAGCCGAAGCCTCCCGCCTCGAATGGCACACCGACGCGGTGGGTCTGGCCACTCTGCGGGAAACCCTGAACCTGCCGCTGGAAGAACTCACCGCGGAACTCGAGCTGACAACCGGTGAGGCCAAGCGCACGAAAGACGAACTCGGCCGGTTGCGCGCGAACCTCACAGCGCTGGGGATCGAACACGCCACGACCGAAAACGATCTCGGCTTCGCCGCCCGGAACGTCGATCAGCGTTCCGAAGGGCTGCGCACCGCCGCCGAACTCTTCAACGCCCGACTCCGTTTGCCGGGCGTGGTGGCGGCCACCGGGCTGGACATCGACACCATCGCCCACACCACCGACCCAGACCACGCCCGCCACACCGCACGCTCGGCCCACACCGCGCTGAACGCGCGTAAGCCGTTCAGTGTCAACCAGTTGCTCAGCGCGCTCAGCCGATTCGGTGCCGACACCACCGGGCAACTCGACGTCGCACAGCATGTCGAACAGGGCGTGCATCTGGTCCATGTGGACGGCATCGACGACCACCACGACTGCACGGCACTGCTCTCCCATCTCGAACACCGGGTGGAGCAGGGACGGCAGGCGCTGACCCAGCGGGAGCGAGAGGTGTTCACCCACTTCGTGCTCGGAGCTGTCACCGATGAACTGCGCCGTCGAATCCATCAGGCCCGGGTGCTGATCACCGCCATGAACGACAGCTTGGCGGGCACCCGCACCAGCCACGGCATCGGGGTGGCCATCTCCTGGAACCTCGATAATCCAGATCCGGAGTTGAATCGGCTGCTCGCGCTGGTCGAGATCGCCGATCAAGTGCGGTCCGAAGCCGACAGCGAGGAGCTCATCACGCTGGTCCGCGACCGGGTGGAAGCCTTGCGCGCCGCCGACCCCAGCAGCGGCTACACCACCCACCTGCGCGGAGCACTCGACTACCGATCCTGGCACCGCGTCGATGTGGACATTCTGGGCCCCGGGCCACAGCAGCGGCAACGAATCTCCCGACGCGCCAAGATCTCTCAGGGCGAAACCCGATTCGTCTCGTACATCGCGCTGTTCGCGGCAGCCGACGGATACCTGTCCGGACTGCCGGAAGCCGCCACCGCGCTCCGCCTGGTCCTGCTCGATGACGCCTTCGCCAAGGTCGACGACAAGGCCATCGGCGAACTCATGGGCCTGCTGGTACGCCTGGACATCGACTTCGTGATGACCGGGCATGCCCTGTGGGGCACGGTTCCCGAGGTGCCGGCCCTGGACATCTACGAGATACGCCGAATCGGCGGCAGCGCGGTGATCCCGACCTGGATCCACTGGGACGGCAAGAACCGCACCTACATGCAGGCGGTGCGTCCGGGATGACTCTCCCACCGGCCTTTCGAACGTATCTGGCGGACCCGGCGCTGACCGAGCTGTGGACCGATATTCGAAAACGACTGGAGCGCAACGGGCATTCGATCGAAGGATCGGTCCGGGTCGAGCTGGACGAGTCCGGGGCGGCGCAGCTGTCCGGGTTGCTGGGTCGTCGAGTCGCGACGGGAAGCCGCGCGATCGCGCTGCCCGAGCTCGATACCGCGCTGTTGCGCAGCGTCGCGGCGCGCGGACTCGTCGCGATCGTCGCCGAGCTCACCGGCGGGCCGCTGCGTGACCGCCCGTCCGAACGCCTTGCCCGAGATACCCGGGTCGCCGAACTCTGGTCCGTCGTGGACGCCGCCCTGGTGGCCAACGGTCTCGCGAACGCGACATGGGCGCGGCCCTACGTTCGGTGGCTGCACACCTCCGGCCTGCTGGTGCGCGCGGGCGAGCGCGCCGCGCACGAGTTCGATGTAGCCGCCCGCGCACTCGCGACACTCCTGGATTCCACCCCGCCGCCCAGAATGCTCGGCGAACTCGCCGCCGCACTCACCGGCGACGCGCACGCCCTCGATAACGACCGGCTCGCCGGGCGGCTCGTCCTACGCGCCCTCGGTTTCGCGTTCGACCTCCCGGACCCCAACACCCCACGCGCCAGAATCGCTCTGTGGGAACGAGTCTCGGTGTCCGCGGATACCATCTCGGGCACCGTGATCACCTGGAACCTCCGCCCTCCCGGCGGCGACTCCTGGTCCGCCATGATGCGGGCCCGAGCCGACCTCGAACTGATCACTCACCTGACCCTCGCCGAGCTCACCCGCACCACCGCGGCGCTGGCCGAACCCGGAGTCATCATCTCGGCCTGCGAAAACCCTCAGGTATTGCAGCGTGCCGCCGACATCGGCGTCGACAGCCCGCTGGTGTGCTTCAGCGGCAATCCCGCTTCGGCGGGAATGGCACTCGCCGAACGTGTTCCGATCCGCTACCACGGTGACTTCGACTGGCCGGGGGTGGCGATAGCGGCACGGTTGTTCGCCGGCGGAGCCGAACCGTGGCGGATGAGCACCGCGGACTACCTCACCGCCGTGGATTCGGGGATTCACCACATTCCGCTGCTCGGAGCCGCGGTCGAGACGCCGTGGGATCCACAACTGGGGCGAGCGATGATGCGCGCGGGCCGGGCGGTACACGAGGAAGCCGTGCTCACAACCCTTCTCGACGATCTCAGAAGCGGTGGATCCACAACCGCAATACCGTGAACGCCCACAACTATCCTGTGACCATGCGGGGTGGACAGTTGTCGAACGAGGTGTACAGGCTTCGGGCAGGGGCACAGCGACCCGCGAGAGCCACGACGCAGCCGGTCGAGCTGCCACCCCCGACCCGGAAACTGCTGTACATCAACACGATAAAGCCGCCGAACGGACGATGGGCAGCATGCCGTTCTACCTCATCGACGCCGAGCCGGAGCGGATCAACCGGATCGGCGACGCGGGCATGATCGACCCCGACGTCACCGCGCACCCGTGGCTGATGCTCGACAAAGCCACCGCGGTACTGACCGAGAGGTCTCCGCCGCCAAACTCCTCAACGTCGCCATCACCCACACCAAGCGCCACCTCTACATCGTCGGAGACTGGCGTTTCGTGCAGAACAGTCGGAGGCCGGGCATGCTGCTCCATCGCAGCACCGCGAGGTCGGACGGAATTCGGCCCAGTCCAGCAGCGCCTCATCTCAGGGGGCAGTGCACGTCAGCGCCGGCGGATCGGCGTCCGCACCCACAGCGGCCGCGGACGCCGAAGCCGTCACGCCGTCCGAATCGGCCACTGCCCGTCGATATCCTCGGCGTCCCGCCCCTTCCGGCGCAGCCACGCGGCGAAATCCTCCTGACGGTCGTGATGCCAGCCGGTCTGCGCGGCCGTCAACTCCGCCGGCGTCAGTGTCCCGAGATCGACGGTGTAGCGGGCGGCGAGAATCTTCACCAGCGCCACAGCGGCTTTCGCGTCATGGCCGGCGTCGTGAGCGGAACCGAGCACAGCGCCGTAGTGTTCGCACAGCGCGGACAGCGTCCGCTTTCCCGGGCGGTAGCGATCGAGTTCTCGATCCATCACGAACGGATCCGCTATCGGGCCGTGGATCAGCGGCGGGTAGCCGAGCCGCTGGCCCTGCCTGTCGAGGACAGTGAAGTCGTAGCTGGCATTGAACGCCACCACGACATAGCCGAGCGCCCAGACTCTTTCGAGCTGCTCGCGTATCTCGGCATAGCCGAGCGCGTAGTCCACGCCATCCGTTCGGGCCTGCTCGGTCGTGATGTGATGCACCGCGGTCGCCTCGCAGGGAATCGGAACCCCGGGATCGAGTAGCCAGCCGCGGTCCAGCGTCGACTCCGGGAACACGAGAGCGGCGGTGACGATGCGAGCCGTCATCGGATCCGGCGAGGTCGTCTCGAGATCTATTCCGGCAAGCGGGCTTTCGGTCCATGACACGGTCATCGGCGCGAATCTAGTCCATCTCGCGCCCGCGGCGACGAGAACCCGGTCGATTGCACCACCGGAAGTTGGAGTCTCACCCGGCAGTCGGCGACCGACGCCGAGCATCGAACCTTGGGACGACCGAACTGATGATCGCTCGGTGCAGCCCCGCCACCCATCGCGTGACGCAAACACCGCGCGCCAGCCGGTCATACCGTACAAACCACATGACTTCCGGGCGCAAATCCCCTAAACCGCTGCGGATCTCACCTCCACCTCGGTTAATGTCCACTCGTGGCCGAGAAACAGCCGCCCACCCCTACCCGACGTGGACCGCGCCGTAAGCGGGCCACCACCCTCCGCGTTCAGGCAACGGTCATCGGCACCACTCCGCCGCTGACCCGCCTGCTGGAGGTCTCCTCCGAACTATTCCTCAACGACCTACACGAGGTTCTGGGGTGGTGCTTCGGCTGGGTCGGTCGCGCCGAGCACGAATTCCGTTGCGGCACAGCGTTCGATGCGGACGACGCCGTGCGCTACCCCGCCGCGGCGGCTGTCGCCCGCGGTGATACCGCCCTCCCTGAAACACAGGTCCGGCTGGACGAAATCCTGCGCGCCCCCGGCGACGCCCTGTTCTACCTCTACGACCTCACCGACCTCTGGCCCCACCACCTGGTTCTCGACGGCTTCGAATCCCGCACCGCCACAACCCCTCGCGCCTACTGCGCGGACGGAACGCGCGACTGTCCCGCGGATGTCGCGGGCGGCATACCCCGGTACGAATACTGGTCCCGCCGGGCAGATCCCTTCGACGACGACGCCTTCGCTGCCTTCGACTACCTGACGCCGGAAGACATCACGACACAATCCGAGGACTCGGAGCCCATCCCGTTCGTCATCGAAGAGATCAACTATGGACTGGCCAGGCAGTTCGGCTACGGGAGCGACCCGAAATAGGCCACTCGCCCACGTCGACCCGGTCAGCTGTTCTCACATCCACGCCCGTCGCCATCCCGGTCGAGGTCGTAGTCGTCAGGCCCGATCACTCGAACCGGTCCGGTGTAGACCGGCCCGTTGCCGGAGCCGCCCGCACAATCCACGTCGCTCACGATCGGCAAACACGGGTCGTAGGACTGGTGACAGGTGCCGCCGGGCTGCGGCGGAGGTGGCGGTGGCGGGCAGAACTGGGTCGACCCGCTGTTGCACAGAAAGTCGGTGAGCGGATCAGCGGCGGCCTGGATCGGCCAGACGATGGCGAACGCCACCGCCGCGCACGCCGCTGATCCGAGGAATGAAGCCGAGCTCATCGCTGCTTCCGATCTTCGAAATCCGCTCGATCAATTCCGGCTATTTCGCGGACAGGTCAGGATTCTTCACATCCGATTCCGTTTCCATCCCTGTCCAGGCGATACACATCCGATCCGTGCACGCGCACCGGGCCACGGAGGTCCGCGCAGTCGACGTCGCCGGTGTTCGGCACGCACGGATCGTAGGAAGGGTGGCAGTTGTTACTGGGCTGGGCGAATACCGCCTCGGACGTCGAGCTTTCCACCGCGCCGAGCGGAGCAGCGCCGGCTTGCGCCGGCCAGATGATTGCGATGGCGGCGACCGCACCGGCGGCCGAGCCGAGGTATGACAGTGCCTTCATGATTACATCCGATCATTCGAAACTGATCTAGATCATTCTCCAGCTATCGGACAGCAACGGAGCAAACAGAGACCGAATCGTTGGCAGCGAAAACCCCCGCGCACGACGTCCCGTATCTCCTTCCGAGAGGGTCGCGAACGACCGCGGAAACGATCACATCGGAGGGCGCAGTGAGCCACGTGGAGCAGACGGCCGAGCAGTTCGCCGGGCGCATGTTCGGGGCCGCGCTCGGGGCCATCGACATCCTGGCGGCGCACCTCGGCGATCGGCTCGGCTGGTACCGGGCGCTGGCCGAGGGCGGGCCCGCGGACGCGGCGGAGTTGACCGCGCGGGCCGGCGGTGATCGCCGGTACGCGCGGGAGTGGCTCGAGCAGCAGGCGTGCACCGGGGTCCTGACGGTCGATTCGGACGGGCTGTTCGCCTTGCCGAGCGGTGCGGCCGAGGTGCTCACCGATCGCACCAGCCTCAATTACCTTGCACCCCTTGCCCGGATGATCGCGGGAGCCGGCGTTCAGATGCCCGGACTGGTACGCGCGTACAGCGAAGGCGGCGGGGTCGGCTGGTCCGAATTCGGCGTCGACATGCGCGAATCACAGTCCGATATGAACCGGCCCTGGTTCGAGCGGCGCCTGGCCGCCGACCTCGCGGGCGTCGACGATCTGCACGCTCTCCTGGCACGGCCCGGCGCCAAGGTCGCCGATATCGGGTCCGGCGGCGGCTGGTCGTCGATCGCGCTCGCACGGGCATACCCGGAGCTGACGGTCGACGGCTACGACATCGACGAGCCCTCGGTCGCGATGGCCGCCGAGAACGCCGCGGACCTGGCCGGCCGCGTCCGCTTCCGGCACGCGGACGCGGCCGTCGACCTGCCCGCAGCCACGTACGACGCGCTGTTCGCGGTCGAATGCGTCCACGACATGCCGCACCCCGTCGACGTCCTCACCGGCATGCGCAAGGCCCTGCTCCCAGGCGGCGCGGTGATCGTGATGGACGAGGCGGTCGAGCCGGAGTTCACCGGACCCGGCGGCGAGGTCGACCGCCTGATGTACGGGTTCAGCCTGCTGGTCTGCCTGCCCGACGGCATGGCGCACCCGGACTCGGTCGGCACCGGCACGGTCATGCGGGCCGCGAAGCTGCGCGAGTATGCCGAGAAGGCCGGCTTCAGCGCCGTGGACGTGCTGCCGATCGAGGACTTCGGCTTCTGGCGGTTCTACCGGCTCACGGTCTGACGGCCGGTCTGACCGAGGACCAATCGCCGGCGCCGGTCCCTTGCTACCGGCAGATACCCCGCCATCCGACCCCGCGGCGCGGAACCGCGGCAATGTCGCCGGCGGAGTTCGACGTCCGAATCAGGCGCTTCGGGGTCCGATCAGCAAGGCCGCCAAGTCGTCCGGCTTCGTGTTCTCGACCCCGACAACCCGGTATCCACCCTCGGCCAACCCGCTGTCCCGGTCGTCGTCCTCACCCTCGACCAGCGCCAGCCGCCATTCCGGCCACACGGCCTCGACCGGCCAGTTGTGCCTGCCGAGTTCGACGCACATCTCCGGTTCGGGCACGCCGTGTTCGCTCAGCGCGGCCAGCAGCGCGCGGACCGCGGGCGAGACGGGCTGGGTCTCGGCATCCCAGCCTCCGGCATTCTCGCCGCCCAGCGCCGTGTTCCGGAACCAGAGCAGCGCGTCACATAACCGCTTGTAGTCGAGCCCGTCCTTGAGCGACTTGATCGAGAAGCTCGGGCGCAGAGTGAGCTTGCCCTCCGGGATACTCACGCCAGATATCTCGTTGAGGCGCAGGCGGAACTCGTTCCGAAGATGGTTGTCGGCGAACGGTTCTCGTACGACCAGATGTTGAAAGACGATCTCAAGTTTCCCGGGCCCGCCGTCTCCGGGATAGAAGGCTCCGGGCCAGATGGGGCCGGCGGAGCCGCGGTTGAGCATGAGGATGCAGCTGGTGGACTTCGCGCCCGTGCCGTATTCGAGGTGGCCGCCGTGGGATTCCCAGAACGCCAGCACGTTCGTGACCGCCTGGGCAACCGGTGCCGGATTCTTGTCGGCGAGCTGGGCGAAGAAGCGGGCGCGGCGGTCCACCTCGCTCGCGGTGCCGGGGCGCACGGCCGCGTTCGCGTCGGCCTCGGTCATGCCGAGCAGGTCCGCCAGGTCGCGGACGGACAGGCGCTGGCCGGGGGCGGCTACGCTGCGGTCGCTGACCGTAATGCCTTCCTTCCGAAGCACATCCACCACGTCGCCGCGGTCCGGGCCGTCGCCCCAGTTGAACCCCTCCGCGACGCGGCCCGTGTGGTCGAGGACGCGGTGCGCGTTCGGGTAGGCGCGCGACATCTGCTGTCCGACCGCGATCGCGCTCGAGCCGACGAGTGCGGCCAGATCGCCGTAGGAGGTCCAGGTGCCCGGTGGCAACACCGAGAGCGCTCGGCGGAGCAGGCTCCAGTCGCGGGTCTTCTCCACCCGCTCGACGCCGCCGATCGGACTCGGCCACAGCGTGATCGCACGATCGGCGAGTTCATTTGCCCGCGCGACGATTTCGGCGGCTCCCCAGGTCGCGGTGGCGGCGATGTGGCGATTCATCTCCAGGTGACTGTTCGCCAACAGGTCCTGTTTACGCTCGAACGGGTGATTCGACAGGCGTGAGTTCTCGGCGGTGAGGGTCAGATTGCCCAGGGTGTGGACGAGGCGCTCGTGCAGATCTCGGGGGGATTCGCCTTCCGCGGCACCGACTTCCAGGGCCGCCAGCCATTCGGGTCCGGGTTCCTGGGGCAGCACATGCTCGATGGTCAGCTTGGCATTGACGAAGTCGACCGGTTCGGGATGCTCGTAGCTCTCTTCGAGGCGTTGCAGAACCAGGCGGCGCTGTTCCCACTTCCCGTACCAGTAAAAAGGTTTCGTGGCGATGGCCTCGCGCAGCTCGTCGTCGGTGGCCCAGTAGCGCCGTGGCGCGGACAGGACGCTGCGGATGCCCTCGACCACCGTCATCCCGTCCGGCAGCTGACCGGGTAGCTCCTGGAAGATCCTGTTCAGGTTCTGGGTCGGGCGCTGGCAGATCATGCGGCGAACCAGGAAGGATTCGATGTAGGACAGGGCGAGCACGACCTCGTCCGAGGTGATGACGCCGGTCTCCCGCTTGTCGAGCAGCATCATCAGCACGGGATAGGTGGTCGCTGCCTGCCACTGGTCGATCCGGCGCAGGTACCGGCGCACCTCGAGATTCGGCTCATGATCGGGGTCGACGACGCGCCGGAAATGCTGTGCCATGCGGTGCAATTCGTGGACGTACGCCTCGATGTCCGCTTCGGATTCGCCGTCGCGCAGGAATTTGCGCTGCTGAGCGGCGTACATGTCTTGCCGGCGGACCCGCACCCCGCCGTCGAGCACCAGCCGCAGCCACATCAGCTGTTCGAGCTGCTCGTTGCTCAGGCTGCGTTGCATGGGCAGCCAATAGGTCTGATACACCTGCTCGCCACGCTTGGGCAGTCGCATGAACAGGTAGTTGCGCACCAGGTCCGCCTGCGAGAGCTTCAGCCCGGTGTTGTTGAGCGACTCGAAGATTCGGTGGACGTTGTCGTCCCGTTCCGCGACGATCTGGACCAGGGTCAGCCGCGTGGTGATGGCCTTCTCGATGTGTGTGATGTCGCGCGCTTCGGCGGCGTCGTCCAGGTCCACCAGCGCCTGCCGGAAGTACCGGTACGCGGAGGTGATTCGGTCACCGCCCGGGCCGGCGTGGGTGCCTCGCACATGCTCGCCGTACGCGATCCGGTCGGCCTGGGTGGGCAGGATCCGGAAGTAGCCGTCGTCCTCCTGGAACTTGTTGATCAGATACTGCTCGTTGATCCGCTCCCGCTGCCGCGGGTCGGTGTGGTGATCCCGGATCGCCGCGAGCGCCAAACTCAACGTCGTCAGCCGCTGCTGGCCGTCGACGACCAGCCACCGGGAGAAAGCCGCATCGTTCAACGGCGAAGGAGCCAACACGACCGACCCGCAGAAATGCGTGGGCCCCTCTTCCCCCGCCGCGAGCAAATCGGCCTGCTCACAGATGTCACTCCACAGCTGCGCCAACTGCTTGTCGGTCCACGAATACGTCCGCTGATACAGCGGGATCTGAAACTGCTTCTCCCCCTGCACCAATGCCGCCAGCGTGGTCTCCGACGCCTTCATTCCACCCTCACCCTCACCTGCCGCTATCGATCCGGAACATTACCGGGATCCCGGACCGCTGGAACGGGTTACCGGGGCGTACCTTCGTCACGCGGCGGTATGTCGAAGAAGGAGTTTCCGAGCCGCGCTCAATCTTGGGCGGGGACATACATATCCGGGTAATCCCGCAGCACGATCTGCCCGCGCAGCACCGAAAGATCCAGATCCCAATCGAACTGGTCGAGATACGAACATCGCGCGCTGGACCGGTCGAGATCCGCGTCGGCCTGCTCCCGACTCCACCGGTTGATCCGGCACAACCGAGCGATCACCTCGTGTTCGAGCCCTTTGACCCGGGCCAGCCCGGAATGCTGCACCTGACGGCAGCCCTGGCACACCGCGATCAGCCGCTGCAGGCGCTGAACCGGCCGATCGTCCCGAAACTCGAAAACCCACTTCTCATGGCAATCCGGACGGCTCGAGCGGCCGTTGCGCGTGGACCGCTCCCCGCAGATCTCACACCGATTTCCTGCGGCGGCACACACCGGAATCCGTAACGCGTCCCAAATCTCGCGGTCGACAATTCCCCGGATGTTCGAGTCGTGGGTGGTGGGCGGTAGCAGGTCGGATCGGATGGCGATCCCGTCCTGGGCGTCGCGCCCGGCAAGCGTGTCTACGGCAATATGGTCTCGCGCGTTGAACACCATGCAACGCACAATATATCGAGGCTATGACAGCAATTCCGGTCCGAACCTCCTCAGCCCCGACAACACGGCATTGCCGTCATCGCACCCGGCCCAGCTGTTCGCCGAGCAGCTCCGAGACCGTCTGCCCGAGATCCCGAAGTCTCGGAGACGGGACCACTCGCGTTCGGAAGTCGCGCGGCACGGCGCTGGTCGCCGACATCCGCGTGGGTGTTCACGACTACCGAGAACCCGACCGATCCGACCGGAATGTCATCCGATTCCGCGGGCGGCTCGGAGCCCGGGTGACGCGTCGATCTCGGAAATCAGCGCGTCCAACGAATGCAGTCCGGCTTGAAAAATATTGTGGCTGAACAGATTCGACAACTCCGACAGTCGATCCTCGGCGGCGGTGAACTCGGTCCGCCAGTGCGCGAATGTCGTATCGTCGGCAGTAACCGGGATGAACTCCAGCGTGGCACGGTAGGCCTGCACACCAAAAGGGTTCTGGGTGAACGAGTAACTGTATCGGTGCCGCACATCATCGAATGCCTCCAGCCGCTCGACAATGACCTCTCCGCCGCGAGTGACTATCCGGCGCCGGGTTTCCGCCACCCCATCCTCGCCCACCGGTCCCACCTCCAGGCCGCAGCTCGCGATCGCGGGATGCCAGGACAGATCGCCGAAATCCCGCACGCGTTTCCACACCACATCGACGGGTGCGTTGAAAACAGCTGTTGCGAAAGCCAGGGTCATCGATCGAACCTTTCGTCACGTGCGAGCAGAACGATTCCGCGCTGCCCTGCCGTGCAACCCGGACCGGATGGAATTCACAGCACCACCTCGAGGCGTGGTTCCGAGACCACCGAGCAAGGACCGACAATACAATGCCGAACGCGCATAACAGCACTTGGCGGCCGGGCCAACACGCACGAGCGTCGGCGTAGACCGATGTTCCCCCAACACCTCGCCGCAACTGGTCCGCGGCACCCGACATGGCAGATCAGCTCACGTCATCGAGCGCAGTCGCGACAGGCCGCACGGTCGGGAGACTTGCGTCGCCTAGTGCGCGCAGTACCCGCCCGCGGCGAGGGCGCACAGTGCCCCCCTCGCCAGCGCAGGTACACCCGCGCACACGGCCGCCCTCACCCGAGCCAGTCGGCCAAATCGGGTACGTCGCGCCGCGCAACACCCGTGAACCGCGGCAGACGCTTCTCCAAGAACGACGAGATGCCTTCGACCAGATCGGGACTCGCGGACGCGTGCGGAATGGACTTCCTGTCGAGGGCGAACGCCGCCTCCGGATCGCCGTGCGCCGTCATGGTGACCAGCGCGCGGCGGATCAGCGCGGCCGAGGTCGGCGCGACGTTCACCGCCAGGTCCCGAGCCAGGGCGTAGGCGGCGGGGAGCAGGTCCGCCGATGCGTGGGTGCTGGTGATCAGGCCCGCCGAGAGCGCCTCCCGCGCATCGAAGAGGCGGCCGGTGAGCATCCACTCCTTCGCCTTCGCCAGGCCGACCAACTGGGGCAGGAACCACGTCGAGCCGCCTTCGGGGTACAGGCCGCGGCGGGCGAACACGAAGCCGAAGCGCGTGTCCTCGGCCGCGAGGCGGAAGTCGGCCGCGAGAGTCATGGAGATGCCGACGCCGACCGCCGCGCCCTGGATCGCCACGATCACCGGCTTGTTCGAGTTCACCATCGGGCGCACGACCCGGGTCGAGGGCTCGTCCCAGTCCGGGTCGGTGAAGTCGCCGAGCGATGGCTCCGCGAAATCCATTCCCACACAGAAGTAGTCGCCCGCCGCTGCGAGCAGGATGACCCGGACCTCGTCGTCGAGGTCGGCGGCGGTCAGGGCGGCGCCGAGTTCGTCCGCCATTGCGAGGGTGAAGCCGTTGCGCGCGTGCGGGCGGTTCAGGGTGATCGTCGCGATCGCGTCCGTGACGGCGTAGGTGATCGTCGAGTAGCCGGCCGGATCACCCGTGTGGCCGTCGTGGATGGTCATGGTTCATCTCCCTCGCGTTGAGCAAATGGAACCTGAAGCTTCTCAATGCATCACCGTCAGGTCAACCGCCGGGAGAGTCCGGCCAGGAAGATCGACACACGACTGGATGCACGCTTGCGGACCGAGCCGGCCGGGACCGCCGCTACGGCCGGCAGACCCGTTCGCCGAAAACGCTTTCGATCGTCGGCGGGGCGCGCCCTCAGACCCCGCCCGCGACCCGTTCGCCACCCGGCGGATCGCCGGGAATGGCCCCCATCCGACACGGGTTCCCGTGCGGCGTCGCCGCGCAGTCGGTGGGGCCATTCCCGGCATAGTCGCCGCGCCGACCGCGTAGCGAGCCGCTTTGGACGATGCCGTGACCACCCTTGCCGGACGGCCATCGAGCACGTTGCTCTTCACAGGATGCACGACTGCGGGACCGACCCCAACCTTGCGTTCGATGATCGTTTTCGACTGCGCCACAACCTTTTTCAACAGATTCTGTCAGTGCTCATCGATATCGTTGTGGGACGGAGTCGATTTCGACCGCCGTCGCGCAAGCAGGGGTGAGAGAAATGAAGATCGTCAATGGGGAGCGAGCCGGGATTCCGGGTAGCGAACAGACCGTGCTGGGGTGGCTGCGCAAAGCCACCGGACCATATCGGCTCGACGGAATCGCGATATCCGGATGCTTCGTCCCCGATCAACGTGGCAACCAGGCCGAGGCCGATCTGGTGCTGATTACCCCGCGGCTGTGTGCTGCCATCGAGGTCAAAGGAATTCGCCAGGCGGTCAGCGGCACACTCTTGTGCCCGGCCAATGGGCGCTGGACCATGCCGGGCGTGTGCGACGAACCGGTGCACGTGCGCGGCGGGGATCTCAACCCGCTCGAGCAGGCCCGCGCCTGCACCCTGAACCTCAAAAACCTGGCGGTGAAGTCCGGCATCACCGATACCTTTGTTCCCGGCTTGGTCCTGGTACTGCCACAGCACCGTCAGAACGTCAACCTGGGTCCGAAGAGCCTTCCTCGAGGTATGGATGTACGCATCGGATCCATGAAGGAATTCCGGGCGTGGTTCCGCGCCAACGAACGGCGGAAATCTCCGTGGACCGCGCAGCAGGCGCTCGCGCTGATTCGTGAACTGCACTTCGACAGCGAGATCACCCTCGCCGATCTCGTCGCCGAAGGCTTCGAATCACATGAGCCGTTCGCCGTCCCATCCGGCTCGGCATCGCAACCCGACAGCGCGCGGACTGAAGCGGCCGAGCCTCGCCCGGTCCCACTCGGTCGAACCACGTTGCCCGCCTACACCACTCGGGCCGCCACTACCTCGGCCGTGCGGAGGACCGCACGCGCCTCACGGCCCACTCCACCCGTGGTACCGCCGAGAAGCACCGCGCCCGCACGAAAACCCGCTCGACGCGTCGCGCCCAAAGTCTTCGGCGCTGCCGTCGCACTCGCGCTTCTCACCGGCGGTTGGTGGGTATTCGGGCAGGGCGCCGATCGCGCAGACCCGCGTGAGACGACAACCACGGGCGAAATCACGCAATCGATCACCGATGCGCCGGCGCCGACTCCCACCGCCGGCGCGGAGCAACCACCCGCTGCTCCGCCGGCGCCATCTCCGACGAGGAACTGCTATCCGTTCAACTGCTGATCCGCGGGCTCAGCCGCTACTTTCAGCAGCCCTACTTCTTGCCCTTCAGCTCGTCGATGTCGATCAGGATGTTGTCGCCGCTGCCGGTGACCACGATCGTGGTGCCATCCATCCGGACGCTGGTCGGGGTGACGCCGAAGGGGAGGAGGCCGGCCACGTCCACCAGGGCCAGGGGGCGGAGGGCGCTGAAGCGGGCCGTCGTTTCGAGGTGGTCCACGGGGAGCTTGTGGAGGACGCGGTCGGAGAGGTCGGTCAGGGGGATCTCCACGCCTTCCAGGGTGGCTTCCACGTCTACCAGGCCGAACTTCTCGTTGCCTACCTGGTCTGCCTTCACGACGATTTTGCTGTATTTGCCGGTGGCCGCTTGCAGGAGGACGGGGAAGCCCTGGATGTCCACGTGGGGGTCGGAGCCGAGGTTCGCGGTGTTGCGCATCGTCTCGGACGCGGCCTTCTCGGCGTAGGAGGCGGCGCCGAAATCGGCTGCTACCGCTAGGCCGGCGAAGACTATGAGGACTGCGAGGAGGATGCGCACCCCAACATCATGTCAAGAGATCGGGGGTTGCGAGGGGGCGGTGGCAGGTTGGTGGGGCAATCGTCATTCGCAGGTGAGCTACGGGTGATGTCGTACCGGTGGGGTACTACTTGGGCAATGTCCATCGCGTATGGGTCGGGACTCGGACCACGGTTGTGGGGCGCGACCGTGGGGAGGTGAAGGTTATGGCGTCAGGGGTGGAGCGGGCGCGGGTACTGATTACCGTCAAGACATATCCGGCCGCTTCGGAGGCGGACGGTGAAGTCACCGCGGTCGCGGGAGTGCGACTGGACGCGGGAGCGCCTTCATGGATCCGGCTGTATCCCATGCGGTTTCGGACCGCCGAGGCGTATTCGCGGTTTCAGAAGTACGACATCGTGGAAGTGGATGTTCGAAGGGACAGCGAGCGGGACCCGCGGCCGGAGTCGTATCGGCCGGACGCTCAGTCGCTGACGGTCGTCGGGCACGTGAAAGCGGATGGGCGGCAGTGGGTCAGGCGGCGGGAAGTTCTGGGGCCGCTGATCGGGGCGACCAGTGCGTGTCAGTTGCTTCGGCCGAACTCCCTCGGGCGATCGAGTGGTGAGCACGCGCCGTCGTTCGGGCTCGTCAAGCCGTTCGTCGAGGGCGTGGTGGTCGAGCACGGGTCTCCGTGGGCTTCCCAGCACCTGGCCAAGATCGAGGCGGTCAGTACCCCAAGCCTTTTCGGGGATGAGATCGCATTGATGGAGCCGATGCCCTTTCGGCTCAGCTATCGGTATCGATGTACCGACGCCGCGTGCCGCGGGCATGAACAGCAGTGCCTGGACTGGGATCTCGGGCAGGACGGCCGGGCCTGGATACAGGAGTACGGTCCCGAGGAGGCCGGGCGTCGACTGCGCGAGAAGTGGGAACGCGAGATGTGTGACCCGGGAAGCGATCTCTACTTCTTCATCGGAAATCACGCCGGCCGGCGCAGGCAGTTCGAAGTGCTGGGAACCTGGCATCCGCGGTTGCCGGCGAATGTCAGTCCGGATCAGCTGACACTGCTGTAGCGAACAGTGTCCGGAAACGACGAAACCCCCTGACCGAAGTCAGGGGGTTTCGTGAATGATGTTCCGGCGGTGACCTACTCTCCCACACCCTGTCGAGTGCAGTACCATCGGCGCAGGTGGCCTTAGCTTCCGGGTTCGGAATGGGA
>NZ_JBHVIC010000009.1:0-460129 GCF_042799795.1 Nocardia sp. NPDC057668
AATTATTGGCACTGACATTCATCGACACACTATTGAGTTCTCAAAGAACACACGCACACGGAACTTCGCGGGCTCTTTGTCCCGGTCGGTCTCCGCGGCTGCCTTCAAAGCTTAGCTCAGCGATTCCAGCGAACCAAATCTGCTGATCTTGTGAGCTAAAGGGTTGGCCAGGCGCTCCTCGTACAACCTCGTTTTCCCTCGAACCACGCTCAGCCTCTCGGCTCAGCGTCTCGGCTCCGGGTCGGTGTCCGTGTCGCTCTGACTTGAAGAAAGTTACGCGGGGTCGCGGTGCAAAGTCAAATCGGCTCTCCCATCAGGGGTTTTGCGGAGCATGCCCGCCGGCTTCCGCCGCGCGGATCGCGTCGAGCTCCGCGAGCAGGTCCCGGACGAGCGCCGGATTGTTGTTGCGCGCATAGGGAGACTGCCCCCTACTCATGAGTCCGGCGTTCAGACTGGCGGCGAGATCCTCGAAGTCGTTTCCCGCCAGCAGGGTCTGGAAGTCGACGTCGTCGTCGAGCAGGGTGGCCAGGTCGATCCGCCAGCACCAGACGCGGGCGCTGCGATAGTCCGGACGCGAGGTCTGCACCCCCTCTGACTCCAGATTCAGCTGTTCGTCGGTCCAGCCGGCGGGGACGTCGAGGTTCACGGTGAGTTCGACCGCGATGCCGGCTGCTTCCCGGAACTCGGTGACGTAGAGCGTTTCCAGGCCACCGACGTTCAGCGTGAGCAAACGTCGGCGACCCTGCGCTCGCGCGGTGGCGGGTAGCGCGGTGACGTTCCAGAACTCGGGCTGCGTGGTGGCCGGATTGACGATGGTGTCGCCGATGTAGGCGGCGACCAGGCTGCGGATGGCGGGGTACGCGTCGTGCTGTTCGAGCTCGGCGAACCGCTGCTCTTCCCGGGTGGTCACGGCGCTATTGATACCCGAGTTCGGACGGGCGCGAAGCGGGTTCGCGGCGGAAATCGATTATGGCACTGGGCAGTTGGTTTGCTGTAGCAGTGCGCGCACGTGGCCGACGGCCTGTTCGGTGCGCGCGGTCCAGTCCCCGCGCAGGGGAACGGCGGTGCGGCCGGCGCGGGTCAGCGCCGTCCGGCAGCGGTCCAGAAAGACCTCGCTCTCCCCGGGGAGATAGCGAACCTGGTCGGCGACCCACGGCACATCCGGTTCGGTGAGCAGGGTCAGGTCATAGGTGCGGCCGGCGGCCGCGGCGGTGACCTCGGGCGGGCAGGCGCCGAGCAGCGATTCCGCCCACACCGTGGTCAACAGGGGTTCGGTGTCACAGAACAGCACGCGATCGGCGTTGCGGGCCAGGGCCTCCTCCGACGCGATCTGACCGTGGACGAGGTTCGGCCAGTTCAGGTCGTCGAGACTGCCGTTCCGGTGTTCCAGCACGGTGCGCGCCCATTCGGGGACCCACACGGTGCCGAAGGTATCCGCGAGGGTGCGAGCCAGGGTGGTCTTGCCGGTGGACTCGGGGCCGATGATGCTGACCCGGCGCACGAAATGCGGCCGGACGCAGCGGGGGATGAACTCCCAGTGCCGGATCGGATCGGTGCGAATGGCGGTGCCGCTGACCGGGATCGTCGCGCGGGGCAGGTCGACGGGCACGAACTCCGCGCCGAGCACCTCGGCGAGCTTCGCGCCGTAGGGCTCGGAGGCGAAGACCAGATCGGGCCGTTCGGGCAGGATGCGCTCGAGGCTGGTCTGCCAGATACTCCAGAAGTCCGGGTGTTCGGAGGGGTCCTGCGGGTTCTCGTCGGTCAGGTGCACGACGGTGTCGGCGGGGAACAGCTCGCGCATCCAGCGGTGGCGCAGCTCGCCCGGGATGGGTTCGGCGGCGAGGGTGCCGACGACGATGGTGAGGTCGTCCACCCAGTTCTTCGCGAACTCGCAGAGGTAGAGATGTCCCGCGTGCGGTGGCATGAATTTGCCGAGCACCATGCCCCGTGTCATGCGGACCACTGTGCCGTGCCGGTGGAGCGCAGGGCGAATTCGACGTAGCGGGCCAGTAATTCGGGGGTCGGGGGCGCGATGGTCCTGCCGAGGGTGGCGTGCAGCAGGTCGCCGGGGAAGCGGCGAGCGGTGTTGAGGAACAGGTCGGCGTCGCGGTGTTCGTCGGTGCCGGTCAGGCGGTAGGAGGCGGTGACCATGGCCAGTGCGTCGGCGCGGGTGAGGTGCCGCCGGGTTCGTGCGGCGAACTCCGCCTGGGAGACCGTGCGGATCGTCGCTCGCGTGCCGAGTGCGTCGCGTAGATCACGCAGGGATGCGCCCGTCTCGCTCGCCACATGGACGGTCGGCGGGCAGGGGCTCGTCGCGAGTTCGGCGATGGCGGTGGCTGCGTGATCGACGGGAGTGATGTTCACCCGCAGCAGGTCCCGGTCCACCTCGGGCAGGCAGCCGAGGGTGGACACCGCGCGCAGGAAGGTCGTGAGCGGGCAGTTGGCCGGCCCCTCCCCCGTGGCGGAATCACCGGTGAGCAGGCCGGGACGGATGACGGAGAGCCGCGGGACCGAGGCGCGCAGCATGGTTTCGGCGGCCCACTTCGTCTGCGGGTAGGAGCCGAAGAGCCGCGTCGACGGCGTGAGGCGGGTTCGCTCGTCCAGGGTTTCGGCGTCCAGGTCCGTCGCGGCCAGAACCGCCAGCGACGAGAGGTGGAAGACCTTCGCCCCGGACGCCCCTGCGAAGCGAGCGATTTCGGCGGCGCCGCGGATGTTCACGGCCGCCATGTCGGTGAAGGGCAGGCTCAGGCTCAAAGCGGCCGCGCCGTGGATGATTCCGCCGATATCGGAGCTCAGGGAGCGCCAGAGGTCGGGCGACAGGCCGAGATCGGGTGATGCGACGTCGCCCGCGTGCACCGCAACTCGGGGATGCCCGGCGAGTGGGCCCAGGCGATGTCGCGCGTGCTCGGGGTCTCGCGCACGGACGAGGCAGTGGACCGTTCCGGTGGTGCGGCGCAGCAGTTCCGGGACGAGATGGCGGCCGAGGAATCCGGTGGCGCCGGTGATCAGCCAGTCCCCCGCGGGCACGGCGGACGCTGCTTCGGAGCGTGCTTTCGGCGTGTGGGCAGGCCGGAGCGCCGACCCCATCGACCCGGTAACCGACCGGGTGACAACCTGATTCATGTCGGCGACCGTGCGATGTGCGAGACGGGGTGCGGCCGCGATGCGGGCGGGGGTGCGATCGGTCAGTACCGCGGCGGGCAGGAGCGCGACGCCGCGCAGGCGGGCCTCGGTGACCACGATCAGCGCCGCGAGGGAATCGCCGCCGAGTTCGCGGAAATCGTCGTCCGGGGCGACATCCGCAAGGCCCAGTGCCGCTTCGAAGGCCCGGCAGATCAGCTCGGTGCGGCGGTTGAGCAGGACACGTCGCGGGTCCGGACTCGTTCGAGCCCGCTGAGATTCGGGTCTGCTCGAGGGCGGGCGTTCGCCGGCGTCCGGGCGATCGGGAGGTGCGATCGTGTGGAAGCCGGCGGCCAGTGCGTGGTGATCGACCTTGCCGGTGCGGTTTCGCGACAGTGCCTCGACGAGGGTGATGCGGGGCAGCATCCACGTGGGCAGCGATCGAGCGAGGTGGTCGTGGATCACCCCCGGAGTCAGGGCGTCGTCGTCGGCCCGGACGTGCGCGATGAGGGTCGTCGGCGAATCCGTCACCGTCACCGCCGCTTCGGTGATGCCGGGAACATCGCGGAGGCGGGCCTCTATCTCCTCCGGGCACACGAGCCGGCCGTTGATCTTGACCTGGCGGTCCTTGCGGCCGAGGAACTCCCAGTCGCCGTTCGGGTGGTGGCGGACGAGATCGCCCGTGCGGTACCAGCGTCGGCCCGCGCGGGTGATGAAGCGCTCGCGGTCGAGTTCGGGGCGGTCGATGTAGCCCAGGGCCAGGGCGGGGCCGCCGATGAGGAGTTCGCCGTCGTGGAGGGCGTATTCGACATGCGGGAGCGGGGATCCGATGAGGGGGCGGGACCAGTCCGGGCCGCACCGGCTCATGCTCGTGCAGATGGTGGCTTCGGTCGGGCCGTAGACGTTGATGAGGCGGACCCGGGCGGCCCAAGCCCGGACGACTCCGGGGGCGCAGACCTCGCCGCCGATCACGATGGTGCGCAGAGTGTTCGGGACAGAGTCGGGGTCGGCGTGCGCGAGCAGAGATGGGGGCAGGTCGGCGTGGGTGATGCCGTGGGCGCGCACGAGTTCCGCGAGAGTCGTCGAGGTGGCGGGTTCGCTCGGGATGACCAGGGTGGCTCCGGCGAGCAGGGCGGTGCCGATGTCGGAGATCGACGCGTCGAACGCGGTGGAGAGGGTGAACAGTGCGCGCATGCCCGGAACCAGTGCGAACAGGTCGATTTGGGCGGTGAGCATGGGGACCAGACCGGTGTGGGAGACGCGGACGCCTTTGGGGCGACCGGTCGAGCCGGAGGTGTAGATGACGTAGGCCAGGTTGTCGCCGGCGGCCGCCAAGGGCGGGAGGTCGGCCGTCGAACGCGAGATCCGCAGCGGGATATGCGGTTCGACCTGCGGTTTCACCCCGCGCGCCGCAGCCGACCCGAGCCCGGCGCCACCCGCCTCGGCGCACAGTGACTCGTCACCGCCTACCCCGGTGAACCGCCGGCCACCGGCCCCGAACCGCTGCCCGCCGCCTTCAGCCTCCGCCGGCGGCTGCGAGTCACCGTGTGCCGCCGCGAACCACCGGCCGCCGGCCTCCTCCCCGTGCAGCCGCTCACCATCCGATTCAGCGGACAACGAGGCTGCATCGCGTGACCGGGACGGTCGCCGATCGACGCTGGATCCGGTGCCGCGGAGGCGGTCCCCCTCGGACGACACGAGTACCCGTGCACAAGATTCGGTGAGTATCGCCGCTTCGCGGGTCCGGGGTATGCCCGGCTCGATGGGGAGGAACGCGGCGCGGACCTTCCATGCGGCGAGCATCGCCGCGATATGCCATGCGCTGCGGCCGATTCGGAGGGCGACCACATCGCCCGCACGGACACCGGCTTCGGTGAGACGGGCCGCCAGTTGTTCGGCGTTGCCGACGAGGTCGGCGTACGTCCAGACCTCCTCGTGGGCGTCTATCGCTACCGCCGCCGGGTTGCGCCGCGTGACTTCGGCCAAACGGTCGAGGAAATTCACGGCCGGCAGCCCATCGGGATTGTGGGCATTGGCCATCGACCCGACGCGGTATTCGAGGCAGGGGTCGTCAGAGGTCATCACCTGCTCACCGCGAACCAGGTCGAGACCCCGAGGGGGTGACGGCGTGCCCGGACGCCGACGGTGCGCGTATTCATTCGACCGCCGCAACAGCGTCCAGCTCACCGGGCTGGATGTAGTCCGGGACGGCCGAGCCGCGGGAGCGGTTGTCCACGTCGGGGGCGGAGTGGCCGGCGGCATGGTCGGCGAGGTGGACCAGGCGGGCGTCCAGGCTGAAGCGGGACAGGCCCTGTTGGGGCAGGGTTCGGTGGAAGTGGCTGCCGGAGAACAGGAGTACCTCCCCGGCGCGGCAGGAGAAGCCGGTCTCGGGGCCGAAGTCGGGGGCACCGGTCACCTGCGGGTAGCGGGCCTTCAGGGACGCGTCGCGGTCCTGCCAGCCGATCTTGAGGCTCCAGCCCCGGGAAACCCAGTCGTCGTAGTCGAAGATCTCCGAATCGTTCGGGACGGGCCGGGCGAAGCGCTCGGGGTAGAAGACGAAGGTCTCGGACGGGGTCAGGTCGTCCAGGGCCGTCCAGATGGTGACTACCGAGCCGGGGTGGCCGTACCAGGTGTCGCGGTGCGGGTAGTACACCGGTGCGGCGCGCGGATTGTGCTGGGCGCCATGCAGGATCGCGCGCAGGCGGGCCGGGTCGAAGGCCGTCCGGTCGGGGGCGAAGCCGACGGCCGCCGCGGTGTCGCGCAGCAGGCGCTGGGCGGCGGGTTCGGTGTAGACGTGTTTGCGCACGCGGCCGATGCGGTCGAAGAGCTCGGCGTCGTCGTAGCGCTCGTGAGCGGTACGCGGATCGGGACCGAGTTCGGATTCCAGACTCGTGCGGGCGTAATCGACCAGTCGCAGCGAGCTTTCGGTGGCCGGAAGCAGAAATACGGTGCCGGAGTACAGCGCTCGGCGCAGGTCGGCGTCGCTGTCGGGGCGGGTGCGCTGGGGCAGGGTCATCACGGTCTCCTGGCGAGTGCGATCAGACGCGGGCTATCGAGGGTGAGGGCGGCGCCGGTGAGGTCGCCGAGCAGGTCGATGTCGGTGAAGCCGGCGGTGGCGAGCATCGCGGCGACGGCGTCGGGCAGGTAGAGGCGCACCGAGCTGCGGTGGCGGGTTTCGAGGTGGCCGTCGACGAAATACGTCCAGTCCTTGAGCATTCGGCCGGACGGGAGGTCGATGGTGGTTTCGCGGAGCAGCAGCACGCGGCCGCGCGGGGTCTCGCGGTGCAGGACGTTGTCGCGCTGGAAACCGCGCAGGACGCCGGAGAGGTTCATGGTGTCCAGGGCGAATCGGCCGCCGGGGCACAGGGATTCGAAGGCGCGGTCGAGCATGCGCTGGTTGTCGGCGTCGGTGCCGTAGCCGAAGCTGGTCCACCAGTTGAAGACCGCGTCTACCGGTTCGGGCGGGACGAAATCGCAGGCGTTGGCGGCGGCGAATTCGGCTGTCACACCGGCGTTCTCCGCGTCCCACCGGGCGCGCTCGATGTACCCGGCGGCCTGGTCGACGCCGAGCGCCCGCAGGCCGCGGGCGGCCAGCGGAATGGTGAGACTGCCGATGCCGCAGCACTGGTCGTAGACGCTGTCGCCCGGGCGGAGATCCAGCCGGTCGAGTAGAAAGTCGAGGGTCGGTTCGACCGTGCCCGCCTCGCGCTCGAGGAGCTGGTCGGCCAGCAGGTCGTCGTAGAGGTCGGCCCACCAGGTCATGCGGTCATCCCCAATCCGGTGTGCAGGATGCCGACCGAGGTGAGGAACAGGATCACGGGGTCGAGCAGCTTGCGGTAGGCGATATCCGTTACTTCCCAGCGCTTCAGCAGGTCATCGATGCGGGCGGCGTCGAAGAAGCCGAGTGCACGCACGCTCGGATCGGTGAGGACCGCGCGGGCAAGCTCGCGCATGTGCGGGCCGATCGGCGGGCCGAGGAAGGGGTGTTTCTCGCGGGTCACGACGTCGGCGGGGAGCAGGTCGCGCACGGCTTCGCGCAGGATCCACTTCTCGACGCCGTCGCGGATCTTGAACGAAGTGGGCAGGGCGAGAGCGTGTTCGACGAGCGCGGTGTCCAGGAAAGGGAGACGGCCTTCGACGCCGTTGGCCATTTCGAGGCCGTCGCCGAGAGCGCGCAGGATGTAACCCTCCAGCGCGAGCTTCGTCCACAGGTACGAGGACTGTTCGACGGGGCCGCGACCGGTGAGGCGGGCCCGGATGTCGAAGTCCGCGAGGACGGTTCGGCCGATGTCGTGATCGGCGAAGCGCGCGGACCATTCCGGGTGCAGCAGGTCTCGAACCCGTCGGCCGAAGGAGGCTTTGGCGGCGAGCCAGGTGGGGACGAAACCGAGTTCCCGCCGGACGTGGTCGAGCGGCAGACCGTCGCCGTCGGGCAGCATCAGTCCGGCCGAGGCGGTGTTCGTGGCGGTCAGACCGCCGAGCGAACCGCGCAGGTCGGCGCGCAGATGCGGGTAGCCGAAGAGGATCTCGTCCGCGCCCTCGCCGGTGAAGGCGACCTTGAAGCCGGCGTCACGGACGGCGGCGTGCAGCCGGAGTTTCGCTGCCGCATGGGTGTTCACGCAGGTCGACTCGGCGTGCAGGACGGCGGCGGGGAAGGATTCCGCCAGCTCGCGATCGGTGACGGCGACCGTGTGCAGGCGCGCGCCGAGGTGGTTCGCCGTGGCGGCGGCGAGCGGGTGCTCGTCGTAACCGGCGGCGTCGGCGAACGAAAGGGTGAACGCGTCCTGCGGGCCGCGGTGGCGGGTCGCCGCGGCGAGCACCGCGCTGGAGTCCAGGCCGCCGGAGAGTTGGAAGGCCACGGGAACATCGGCATCGAGGCGTTCGGTGACGGCGGTGGTGAGGTGGGAGCGGAATTCCCGGGTGGCCGTGGCGGGGTCGGCGATCGGCGCGGGGTCGACCGGGTAGTCCAGGTCCCAGTACTGGCGGATGTCGATCTCACCGTCGCGCACCGTCAGCCAGTGCCCTGCGGGGAGCACGTGCGCGCCCGCGACGAGGGTCTCGCCGGGCGGGGCATACTGCAATCCGGTGCTCTGCCAGAGGGAGTCGTGATTCCAGGCGGTGGGCAGACCCAGCGCCGACAGTCCCGCGATCCTGGAGGCCAGGAACACGGCGTCCGCGTGCCGGGCCCACACCAGCGGCTTGATGCCGAAGCGGTCGCGGGCCGCGAACAGCGTCCGCCGCCGGGCATCCCACACGATGAGAGCGAATTCGCCGTGCAGGCGTGGCAGCATCGCCGGGCCCCACTCCCGCCAGGCGTGCAGAACCAGCTCGCTGTCACCGCGCGTGGTGAATTCATATCCGCGAGAGCGCAACTCCGATCGCAGCTCCGCGGAGTGGTACAGCTCGCCGTTCACGACCGCGACGCACCGATCATCAGCGCTCCGGATCGGCTGCGCTCCCCCGGCCACATCGCGCACCGCGAGCCGGGTGTGGCCGAGCGCCACCCGGCGGTCCGGCGCGATCCAGCGACCGCTGCCGTCGGGCCCGCGATGCGCGAGGGCCCGCAGCGCCGATTCCAAGGCCTGGGCGTCGATGCCGTTGTCGCGGACGACCGCGACCACCCCGCACATCAGCGAGCCCCCGCCGGGTCGAGGAACACCTTGGGTCCCAGCGGATCCCGCTCGGCGGCGGCCAGCGCGTCGGCGAATCGGCGCAGCGGATAGGTCTCGCCGAGGAGATCGTCGATCGCCAACTCCCCCGCCAGTCGGACAGCCTCGGCGGCCGGACCGTACGAGACCGCCGCCAGCACAAGGTCTTTGCGGACTGCGGCCGCCACGTCCAGGGCGATCGGGGCGGCGGGCCGGCTCTTGAGCACCACGACGCCGCCCGGGCGAGCCAGCGCGACCGCCCGGGCCAGTGCGTCTCCGGTTCCGGCGGACTCGATCACGAAGTCGTAGTCGCCCTTGGCATCCACCTCGTCATCGACGCACCCGAACCCGTGCGCGCGCAACACCCGGCCGCTGAGTTCGGCGATGCGTCCCGCACCCAGGACGACGCCGCGCTGGTCCGGTCGAATCGGGGCGCGCAACACCGCGGTCGTAGCGGCGATCGGTTCGACGCAGGCCGCCCGCCGCAGGGGCAGCGACTCCGGCACCGGCCACAGATTCGCCTCCGGCACCACCGTCTGTTCGGCGAAGGCACCGTCGAGATCGACCCCGAGCATGCGCGACTCACCGCACCGCCGCGCGGCCGATTCGCAGTCGGCACAGGCGATCAGCGGAGTAGCGACCGCGACCCGCGCACCCGGACGGTAGTCCCCCTCGGGATCGGCTTCGACGACCTCCCCGACCATCTCGTGCCCCAGCACCCGCGGGCCGCCCAGCGGCAACCGCCCGGTCGCCGCGTACACATCGGTCCGGCAGATCGCCGCCGCCAGCACCCGCAACCGCACCCACCCCGGCCGCCGTACCGGCACCGGCACTTCCCGCAGCGCCGCAACCCCGCCCGCGCCGACAACAGCCGACATCAACTCCGCCCCCGCCAATGACCCGCATCCTCTCCGAAGGGCGCGAGCCTAACAGCCCGCGCCGGGCGGTGCCGATCGGATTTCCAGGCGCTCGAAGAACCGGCGACGAACGCGCCGAGGGGGTCCGTCCTCGATAGCGCCTGCCGGATGTCAACGGGGGCTTGATGATTGCTTCAGGCTTTGGCAGGACACGGTTCCGGAGAGTCGGTAGCGTCGGGGGCTATCTCACCGTAACCAACAGGGGGGCTTGATGTTTCGCAAGGCTAGCGAATCGGTGGCGGCGGGCGGGGTGCGGGTATGAGCGTGGTGTGGGATGTCGCGCGGCCGGTCGGTGCGCTGGCGTGGTGGGTGTTGCAGGTGGCCGGGGTGTGGGTGCTCGCGGTGCTGGGTGCGGTTCTGGTGTTGCGGCGCGCGGGGGTGGCGTGGACGCCGTTCGCCGCCGCGCGCGCGGGGATCACCGCGGTACTGCTCGGCTGGCTGGCGCTGCGATACGGGGACGGCGGAAACGGTGACTGGTTCGACGTGGTGGGCACCAAGTACTACGCGCTGACCTTCACCGGGCTGGTGCTGGTGGCGGCGCTGTCGGTGGTCTTCGTCGCCACCGCGCCGGACGGTGTGCACGCGGATCGCGTGGAGCGACTGTTCGTGGTGCGCGGGCGCGATGGCGTGGAGCGACTGGGGCCCCTGAGCACGGCGATCGGGCTGGGGCTCATCGCGAGCATCATCGCCTGGGTGCTGACGACCTTCGACGATCGGTACGCGTCGTCGCTGACGGTCGCGATCGGCATGATTCTCATGATTCTTCCGGCGGTCGCGTTCTTCGTGCTGATTCCGGTGAGCGTGTCGGGGACGGTGTTCAACGCCGGCCACACGAATCCGGCGATGCCCGCGGTCGCGGCCCCGTTCATGGTGATCGCCGGGGTGGTGGCCGAAACCTTCACGGGCGGCGTGAGCGCCGCACCCGACGGGCTTCGCACACCGGTGTCGGTGTTCGGGGTCCTGGCCATTACCGCGCTGAGTGCGGCGGAGTTGCGGTGGGTGTACCGACACCGCTCGGGTTTTCTTCGGGCCGCGGCCTCACAGGCCCGGGGATGAAGTTCCGGCAATTCGGGCAATTACTGGAAAATACTGGTGCATACTGGAAGTGGTGGCTACCGTGTGCGGTATGACCGTGTCGCCTGATGCCCTGGAAGCCAGGATTTCCGAATTACGAGCTTCGGTGCGGCGGGCCATCGCGGGTGGGGATCGCACGGCGGCGCGAAAGCTGCGGGCCGAGTTGCGCGGGGTGGAAACCGAATGGGAGACAGCCGTTCTCGGCGAGGGTTCGGGAGCGGACGAGGAGATCGAGGCCGTGCCGTCCGGCGTGCCGGTGCGCGAGCACGTGCATCAGGCGCTCACGCTGCTGTCGGTGCCGGCCGCACCGCGGCTCATCATGGCGGTGCACGAGGGATTCTTCTCCGGTGAACTCGTCGCCGCCCGATTGACGAGTCTGCGGCGGGACGAGGACAGGTCTTTTCGCACAGCGCCTTTCGCACGGCCCTACTACGTGTGCGCGGCCCTGACGGTCGATCTCCTCGCCCCCGCACGCGGGCTCATGGCGCTGAGCACCTGGCCGCTCGCACAGCGCATGGTCGGCCCCCTCAGCGCCCGGGTCGATCTGCTGACCGCGGTGATTCGCCTGGCAGAGCACGGTTCCAGCCTCGAGGAGGTCGGCTCCGGCGGCCGCCGCGTGGTCCGCCAACTGGCCTCCACCATTCCCGGAATACGCGGGGTGCGAATGGACGCCGGCTTCGATGTGATCGCCGACGCGGCACGCAATGAATTGGCCGTGCACCGGGATTCGGACGAGCGCGCGCGGCGGGCAGCGGCCGAACGTGTCGTAGCCCAGGTGGAAGATCCTGCTGCACAGCTGTTCGGTACACGATTCGGCACGACGAACAATAGATACGGGAGTTCTGCGGGATGACGGAATTGACGGCGCGGCTCGATGAAGTGCGTGGCGCCGCACCCGCCTGTCGGCACAACGCACGCACCATTGCCGCGCTCACCACCAATCCGGGCTGTTCCCGGCGCGCGCTCATGGACGCGGCGGCCGTCGACAAGACGGTGGTGGCACGCGAACTGGGATATCCGGCGCGATTCGGCCAGTCACAGTTCGCGATTACGCGCGGGAATTCCTTCGAGGCGTATGTGAAGGCCAACGGGTGCGCGCAGTTGCTGGCGCTGCTGCGCGAGCGGTTCGGGCTCACCCTGCCGGAGGTCTCCTACGATGATCTGAACACCGTGGGAGACAACGCCGGTAACGCTGTGCGGCACCGGAGAACTCGGCAATTGCTGGCCGAGGTGGTGCGCACCGGCGCGGGCACGCTTTTCGACCATCCGATGCTCGCGCTCGATATCGCCGGGGTGACCGCGTATTTGGAGCCCGACGTGATCGCGGTGCAGATCGACGGCCGCTTCCACGTCGTGGAGATCAAATCCATCGCCGTCATCGACGGCCAGGCCGCACCGGAGCAGGTCGCCGCCGCGGCCCGCCAGTCCGCGGTCTACGTGCTCGCGCTGCGGCAGCTGCTGACGCAGGTCGGCGGCCGGCCCGAACAGGTGTCGCACGAGGTGATCCTGGTGTGCCCCAAGGACTTCTCCAATCAGCCCACCGCGGCCAAGGTCGACATCCGCAAGCAGTTGGCGGTCATCACCCGGCAGCTCTCGCGCCTGACCCGCATCCAGGAACTGGTCGAGGTCTTTCCGCCGGAGCTGACCTTCGCCTCGGGCGATCAGCTGCTGGCGGCGGTGTCGGCGGTGGACGGGCGGTACGCGCCCGAATGCATGTCCAGCTGCGAGCTGGCCTTCTTCTGCCGTGAGGAGGCGCGCGCGCACGGCTCGGTCGATGTGCTCGGCCGCAGCATCTGCGACGAGGTCGGCGGAATCGACTCCATCGCAGTGGCATTGGCCCTGGCCGACGGCGCGGTCACCCCCGCCCCGGAGCAGGCCGACATCGCCGCGCAATTGCGCTTCGCCCAGCTGCTGCGGCAGGAGGCGTTCGCGTGAGCGATCCGGTGCGGGGGCAGCGCGTCACCGTGCGGCGTCCCGGTGCGAGGAGGGGCACAGCGTGAGTGTGCTCACCGCACTCGCTCGTATCGAGGCCACCAGAAGTGGCCGGGCACAACCGATCGCGACGGTCCGGCACTGCCATGTGGCGCGCCGGCCGCTGGTGGTCATTCCGCTGCGCATGGCCGGGGAGGCCGCCGCGCCGCTGGCGGTCATGGTGGGCAGCGGCCCCGAGGACGCGACGGTGCTGATCGTGCCGCAGCCGCGCGACCGGCAGCTGCGGTTTCATTTCACCGCCGAGCTGGCCGACATCGTGCTGCCCTACCTGTCCTCGTTCCTGGCCGACACCGAGACGGTGACGCCGAAATCCGGTGACGCGTGGGAACGTTGCCTGGATTCGCCGCAGCTGTGGGTGCCCAATCAGGGCGGCACCACCTTCCTCAAACTCATGGGCCGGTCGGTGCGATTCCGCCGGGCCGACGGGCCGAACCCGGTGCCGGAGAGCGTGCCGCTGCTGGGCCGCTGGCTGACCTGGTTCGGGGATCGGGCCGAACATCCGGGATCGAGCGCGCTACTGGCCATGACCTCGGTGCTCGGCGGGCACTGGGCCACCGGGCAATCCGGCATGGAGGACGGGAATCTGGCCGCGCAGCTCGGCTGGATCGATCCGCCCGCGGGGTCGACCGGGGCGCAGGCCGCCGCACTCGCCGAGGATCCCATCGAGTCGCCGCCCGCCGGCCCGGCCACCGATCCGGGTTTCGACAACGAGGAACTCGCCCCGCTGCTCACCGCCTACGACACCGCGATCGACGACGACCTGCGGGTGCTGGCCGGCGAGCGCATCCGGCACGCGCTCGAACAGCAGCTGGCCCCGACCTGGCGGCTGATGTGGCGGGCGATCGACCTGCTGCGCGCCATGCCCGCGGGCGCGAGCGTGGCCGCGCGCTGGGACGGGGACCGCAGTCAGTTCAGCCGGTTCCACCGGAACATCCCCGAGAGTCATCCGCAGCCGCGCCGAGACAGCCCGGTCCCGGCGGTCCGACGACTGCTCGCACGCGAACAGGCGCAGCAGGCGCTGGATGTGCAACGGGCGTACGACGATCCGCTGGTGATGGCCGAGTACCGGCTCAGCGGTGACGCCTTCCGCGGCCTGGTCGTGGAGTGCGACCCGACCCGGCTCATCGTGAACGCCTCGGGAAAGAAGCTGCTGCGGCCGGAGATTCGGGTGCACACCACCGATCCCGTCGCCATGGCGATCGGGACCGAGCTGCACGCGGTGGAATCGCGCGGGCAGAAGGGCCGGGTCCTGGGCATCGACGGGGAGATCGTGACCCTGGAACTGTCCGGCGGAATGGGCAACGGGCACACCGCCAAACCCGGTTCGGTGCCGTCGCCCGGCCATCGGCTCACCTTCACCGGCCTGTCCCCCAGCGGATTCCAGCGCCCGCACGAACTCCCCAAGCCCGAGGACACACCCTGGACCCACGGCGGCCCGCCGCCGGAGTGGACCCCGAATCCCGCCGACGCACAGGAAGAATGGTCGTGAAGACCCCCGATCAGGTCATCGAGGCGGTCCTGGCCGACCTCACCGCCGGCACCGAACGCGCGGTCGTGGTGGACTCCCCGCCGGGCGCGGGCAAGTCGACCCTGGTGGTGCGCGCCGCCCGGCATCTGGCCGCCACCGGGCAACCGGTGCGCATCGTCGCCCAGACCAACGAACAGGTCGACGACCTCATCGACCGGCTCGCCCGGGCCGACTCGGCGCTGCTGATCGGGCGCTTCTCGGCCAAGGATTACGCACCCAGCGAACGGGTTTCGGCGCACGCCAACGTGCTGGTCGGCAGTTCGATCGAGGATCTCGAGGATCGCGCGGTGCTGCTGGGCACGGCGGCGAAATGGGCGACCAAGACCGAGGGGTCGTGGGCGTGGACGATCGTCGACGAGGCGTATCAGATGCGGTCGGACATGCTGCTGCGCATCGCCCGCCCGGGTGAACGCGCGCTGTTCGTGGGCGATCCCGGCCAGCTCGACCCGTTCGCCATCATCGACCGGGACCGCTGGGCGGGCCTGTCGTGGGATCCGACGCTGAGCGCGGTGAGCGTGCTGCTGGCGCACAATCCGACGGTGCCGGTGCACCGGCTGCCGGTGTCGTGGCGACTGCCCGCGTCGGCCGCGCCGATCATCTCCCGGGCGTTCTACCCGTTCACAGAATTCGCCGCGGGGACCACCGCGGACCAGCGCAGCCTGGAGTTCACCGCGCGCGGCTTCGGCGGCGGGCCGATGGACGAGGCGCTCGAGGAGGCCGCGCGCTCGGGCTGGGCCTGGTACGAACTGCCCGCGCGGCACACCCTGCGCACCGACAGCGAGGCCATCGAGACCCTCGCCGCGCTCGCGGCCCGCCTGCTACAGCGCGGCGGAATCACGCGCTCGGAGAGCAACTCCGAGCCGCAACCGCTCACCGCCGATCGCATCGCCATCGGCACCGCCCATCGTGATCAGGCCGCCGCCGTGCGCGCGGCGCTAGCGGACACACCCGCGCACGCCATCACCGTCGACACCGCCAATCGCCTGCAGGGCCGCGAATACGACGTCACCCTGGTGCTGCATCCGCTGTCCGGGCGCCGCGACGCCACCGAGTTCCATCTCGAGGCCGGGCGGCTGTGCGTGCTCACCTCCCGGCACCGGCACGCCTGCATCGTGGTGGGGCGTGCCGGAATTCCGGAACTGCTGGACGCCCACCCGTCGACCGAGCCGGTGTATCTCGATGTGGCGGTGAAGTTCCCCGACGGGTGGGAGGCCAACCAGTCGATCCTGGCGCACCTGGCGAATCATCGCGTATCCGCTGCCGCGCAACGCGTCTGAATCACCGGCGGGCAGTCACCGAGTCATCGGCGGCGGCGCGGTATCACCGGAGCCGGTCGCCGCGACGCCACAGCCGGTCACTGTGCCGCGGTGAGCACATCCGGTGTTCGGTGCCTGCGCAGGGCGAGGTCGATGGCCTCGGGGAACGTCTCGCCCAGCAGCCACAGCCCCTGCGCGTCGTCGGAAACCACGCGGCCGTCGTCGAGAATGAGCAGGAAGCCGGTGCCGCTGGCGTTGGCGGCCAGGGGCGACATGCGGTGGCCGACCTGTTCCTGTAGATCCGCGTAGCGTTCGTACATGCCCGACCCGACCTCGATCGGATCGAAGAAGTACGGGTCCGCGCCCCACAGGGCGTCGGTGGTGTCGGCCGGGCGCAGGGCCAGTTTGCCGAAGCTCTCCAGGATCCCCGCCGCTGCGGGCGACATGTAGTAGCCCTCGGCGCGCAATTCCTCGAGCCATTCGGCGATGTCTATCCGGCGTTCCGGTGTCCATCCCGACTCCGCGACAGCCTGTGCCGTCACCGGGCTCGGCCAGTCGATCTCCATGTGTTCGTCACCATCCCATCCCGTGTTGGTCCGCCGTGCGCGGCCGCACACCGCCGGAGCACGGTTCGCCCCGGATGGATGCGCTCGCCGATGCGCTCGTGATCGGCCCCGCCACCGTGCGGCATACCGCCGTTCGATGGCGTCGGCGCTGATCGCCCGCGCATACCGGTGAGGCTATCGGGGAGGACACGCAGGTCGGGCACACGACACACGGACGGGCGCGTCGCGACGTTTCGCGAACCGCGCGGGAGATCTACCTCACTGTCGCCGCCGGCGAACACCCGGCCAATCGTGGCCGTGACCATGGGATCACGCGGTCCGAGCGTGATCGGGCGGCGGCGGCCGAGCGTTTGGCCGAGATCGAGCCGGGGTAGTCGGGACTGTTGTGTGAAATCGAATAGGTACCTGTGTGAGGCAGGGCACGTTTATTCGTGTCCGTGGGGAGTGATTTATGAGCGCGAACTTGATGATCGTCGAAGATGACGACCGAATTAGGGCCGCGCTGCGGTTGGCAATGGAAGACGAGGGCTACGACGTCGCCGACACCGACGCCGCCGAGGACGCGCTGCGCTATTTGGCCGACAATGGCGCTCCCGATTTCATGATCGTCGATCTCATGCTCGGCGGAATGGACGGATTCACCTGTATCCGGGAAATTCGCCGCGACCACGATGTGCCGATCATCGTGGTCAGCGCCCGTGACGACACCCACGATGTGGTGGCCGCGCTCGAGGCCGGCGCCGATGACTTCGTCACCAAACCGTACGAGGTCAAGGAGATCACCGCGCGTATGCGCGCGGTGGCGCGGCGCGCGCGCTTCGCCGAACAGGCGGCCGCCGAGGAGGAGACCGACTCCGGGCTGGGAACCGTTGTGCTCGACGAGGAGTCGGGTGCGCCGCTGGTGCTGGCCACCGAGAGCGGGATCGTGCGCCGCGGCGAGGAAGAGTTGCATCTGACGCTCACCGAGTACCGGCTGCTGTGCGAACTCGCCGAGACGCCCGGGCGGGTATTGAGCAGATCCACACTGCTGGAACGGGTCTGGGATCGCGGCTTCTTCGGCGACGAGCGCATCGTGGACGTCCACATCCGGCGGCTGCGCACCAAGGTCGAGCTCGATCCGTCCGATCCGCAGCTCATCGTGACCGTGCGCGGGCTGGGGTACCGACTTGACGTGCAGCGGTGATCGCTGCCGGTTTCGTTCTCGCCATTGTCCTTTCGCTGGGCGTCGGCGCCGCTGCCGGCGTGTGGGCCTGCCGGCGCAGGCTCGCGCCGCTGCGGCTCAGCGCCGAGCGCGAACGGCGGCTCGTCGGCGATGTCGCGCATGAATTGCGCACTCCTCTCACGACATTGGTCACCAGCGTCGGTGTGCTCGAGCGGTACGAGCAGGATCTGCCCGAGCGCTCCCGGCTGGCCCTGGGGCTGATCAGCGACGAGGTCGAGCACCTGCGCCGGGTGCTGGACGACATGCTGGCGCTCGCACGGGTGGAGGCCGGGGTGCACGCCGCCGACGCCGAGACGCTGCGGGTGGGTGAACTCCTCAGCCATACCCTCGCCGGGCGCAGACATGCACCCGAATTGCTTACCGTGCACCAGGATATGACCGTGCGGGGGCGCAAACTCGAACTCGAGCGCGCCTTCGCCAACCTGCTCGACAACGCCGTGCGGCACGGTGGCGGCATCACCGCGGTGACCGTGCGGCGCATCGGCGACACGGCGGTGATTCTGATCGACGACGCAGGTCCGGGCGTGCCCGTCGGCGATCGCGAACGCATCTTCGAGCGGTTCGCCACCGCGCGCGCGAGCCGGCGCACCGCGACCGGCACCGGGATCGGCCTGGCGCTGGTCAGCGAGACCCTGGCCGCACACGGCGGCAAGGTCGAGTGTGGCGAACGTCCCGGCGGCGGTGCGCGATTCGCGATTCGGCTGCCCATCTGCAAAGACTCCGAGCGGTAAGGCGGTCGTAACATGACGGTAATGATTCCGACCGGTCTATCTTCAAATTGGTCCGTAAAGCTGAAACGGTCATGCAGACCCGATTCAGTCAATTCCCAGTAAACCCAAAGACCACTGCTCTATTCGATGAACCAGAAGGTGGTTCGCACTACGTTCTTCGAAACCCACATGTGGACGACGGGGGCAGTATCTGGAAAATCGCCGTTGATTCCCAGGTGCTGGACGCGAATTCGAGCTACGCCTATCTGATGTGGTGCCGGGACTTCGCCGCCACATCGATCGTGGCCGAAATCGACGGTGAAATAGCCGGATTCGTGATCGGCTACCGACGCCCGCACGACCCCGATGTGCTGTTCGTCTGGCAGGTCGCCGTCGATCCCGCACACCGCGGTCGCGGGCTGGGCGTAGCCATGCTCGACCGGCTGCTGAACATCTGCGCCGCGGACAACATGTCCACCCTGGAGACCACGATCTCCCACGACAACCCGGCTTCCATCGCCATGTTCGGCTCGCTCGCCAAGCGACGCGACTCCGTACTGGTGCACCAGCCGCTGTTCGACAGCAACGACTTTCCCGACCAACACGAGGCCGAGCGCTTGTACCGCATCACTCAGCCCAGGACCCTGGAGGAAATCCGATGACCACCACCGAGATGACGATCTTCGACGATCTCGAGTCGAATGTGCGCGGCTACTGCCGGTCCTGGCCCACCGTGTTCGACACCGCGAGCGGCTCCTGGCTGCACGACGAGGGCGGCCGGGACTACCTGGACTTCTTCGCCGGCGCGGGCTCGCTGAACTACGGGCACAACAACCCGGAGCTCAAGGCGGCGCTGATCGACTACATCGCCCGCGACGGCATCACGCACGGGCTCGACATGTCGACCATCGCCAAGCGGAACCTGCTCGAGACCTTCCAGCGGGTGATCCTCGAGCCGCGCGGACTCGACTACAAGGTGCAGTTCCCCGGGCCGACCGGCGCCAACGCGGTCGAGGCCGCGCTCAAGCTGGCCCGCAAGGTGACCGGGCGCACCGAGATCATCAACTTCACCAACGCCTTCCACGGCATGACCCTGGGCGCGCTCTCGGTGACCGGCAACGCCGGCAAGCGCGCAGGCGCCGGCGTCCCGCTGGTGCACACCACCGCCATGCCCTACGACGGCTACCTCAGCGACACCGACGGCATCGAGTGGATGGAACGGGTCCTGGACGACTCCTCCTCGGGCCAGGACACCCCGGCCGCGGTCATCGTGGAGACGGTGCAGGGCGAGGGCGGGGTGAACGTGGCCCGCATGCACTGGCTGCGCCGACTGGCCGACTTGTGCGCCAAGCGCGGCATTCTGCTCATCGTCGACGACGTGCAGATGGGCTGCGGGCGCACCGGGCCGTTCTTCTCCTTCGAGGCCGCCGGCATCACCCCGGACATCGTCACGCTCTCGAAGTCGATCAGCGGTTACGGCCTGCCGATGGCGCTGGTGCTCATGAAGCGCGAGCACGATCAGTGGTCGCCGGGTGAGCACAACGGCACCTTCCGCGGCAACAACCCGGCCTTCATCACCGCGGCCGCCGCGCTCGAGAAGTACTGGGCCGACGACGCGCTGCAGAAGTCGACGCTGATCAAGGGCGAGCACACGCACCGCCGCCTGAGCGAGCTGACGGTGGGTTACCAGGGCTTGTCCACGCGCGGTAAGGGTTTGGTGCAGGGCCTGGTCTTCGACGACGCGTCGCAGGCGGGCAAGGTGACCCAGCTGGCCTTCGATCGCGGGCTGCTGGTGGAGACCTCGGGCGCGGAGGACGAAGTGGTCAAACTGCTTCCGGCGCTGACCATCACCGGCGCCGAGCTCGATCACGGGCTCGACATCCTGGCCGCCGCCGTGGATGTGATCTGCACCGAGCGGGTGAACTGACATGATCGTGCGCAGTACAGCCGAAATCACCGGCACCGACCGCGATGTCGCGGACGCGGGCTGGCGCAGCAAGCGCATCGTGCTCGGCGGGGACGGGGTGGGGTTCTCCTTCCACGAGACCACCATCGAAGCCGAGACGGTGCACGAGTTCCACTACGCCAATCACGTCGAGGCGGTGTGGCTCGTCGAGGGCGAGGGCACGCTCACCGATCTGGCGACCGGAATCGACTACGAACTCGGGCCCGGTTCGATGTACCTGCTCGACGGCCACGAACCGCACCGGCTGCGCACCCGCACCCGGATGCGCATGATGTGCGTGTTCAATCCGCCGGTCACCGGCAAGGAAGTACACGACGAGAACGGGGTGTACCCGCTCATCGCCGTGCCGACGGCGTAATCGTCGCGGCGAACATCGTTCCCCGGGCGGCGAATCCGCACGAGAGTCGTTTGCCCGCCTGCACCGCGGGAATGTCCGGGGTATGACTTTCGAGAACAACATGGCACGCCGGATGCGCGGCGTGCGCGGTGCGCTGCAGAAGTATCAGGGCCGGGTCTCCGGTGATCGCAGACTGGAGGCCCGGGGACGCCGTGGTCAGGTCCGTTCGGATCTGACCACGGCTTTCTACAAGCTGCGGGAGGCGTTCCGGCGCTGAGCCGCAACGCCTCCGGCTATCTACCCCACGCGAGTTTGATTCGCGTGGTGGCCTGGAAATCCGCGGTCAATTCGCGCAATGCCAGGAATTGCCCGCCCGCGCCGTACTTCTGGCGCAGGCTCCCGAAATCGGCGAACTCCGCGGCCGCCGCGATCTGATTCGATTCGGGAATGCGGGTCGGGAACAACCGTGGCAGCGTGCGGTTCTCGCGCAGCTGATCGAGCACCCGGCGGTGCACCGCGGAGGACGCGCGGTACTTGGTGATCACCACACCCAATTCCTCGATGGGCGCCGACCACTGCCCGGCCAGCTGCCGGATATGGGCCTGCACCGGCGGAATGCCGTACGTGGACATGAAATCCGGGATCGTGGGGATCACGTAGCCGTCGGCGATGCGCAGGCCGTTCTGGGTGATGACGCCGAGATTCGGCGGGCAGTCCACGAGTACGAAGTCGTAGTCGGTCAGCACCCCGCGCAGTGATTCGGCCAGCACCCGGGTCGGATCCATGCCCGCGAGCCGGGCCATGTACCCCTGCAACCCGATCAGCTTCGGCGACGAGGCCAGCAGGTCCACCGAGGCGACCACCTCCAGCGGTGAGACGCCGCGCTGAATGAGCGCGGCGGCGCCGCGCGGACGCGCCCGGTTACAGGCGTCGGTGAAGATCGCGGCCAGTGTGCGGTCGCTCGAATCCAGTTCCGCCGCCGCCGCTTCGCCCATCATCATCGTGGTCAGATTGCGCTGCGGGTCCAGATCGATCAGCAGGACGCGCTTGCCGAACTCGGCGGACAGGATCTCGGCCAGGGCCGCGGTCGTGGTGGTCTTGCCCACCCCGCCCTTGAGATTGAACATGGCGACCACGTAGGGGCGGACACGGCCCGGGACCACGCTGGTCTCCCACACGCGCTGGGTCCGGTCGAAGCGCAGCGCGCGGGTGGATTTGCCCTGCCAGTCCCAGGCGGCCGGCTCGCGGCTCGCGGCGATCGCCGCAGGTTGCGCCCGGTCACCGGGCACCACATCGCCACGCAACTCCACCAACTCGACACCCTTCATCACCCGCGACCGTCGCGACGGTCGGCTCAGCCTAGACAGCCGAGCCGTCTCCGGGGGCGTACGACACGGATTCGATGCGGGTGGCTCCGCACACCCCGCGCGTTTCGGGTGCGGTCGTCGGCGAGTCCGCTACTTGAGGATCTTGGTGATCTGCCCCGCGCCCACGGTGCGCCCGCCCTCGCGGATGGCGAACTTGAGCCCGACCTCCATGGCGATCGGCTGGATCAGCACCACCGACATGGTGACGTTGTCGCCGGGCAGTACCATCTCCACATCCGTGGGCAGGGTCACCACGCCCGTGACATCGGTTGTGCGGAAATAGAATTGCGGGCGGTAGTTGTCGAAGAACGGGGTGTGCCGCCCGCCCTCCTCCTTGGACAGGATGTAGGCCGAGCCCTCGAATTCGGTGTGCGGGGTGACCGAACCGGGTTTGATGACACATTGGCCGCGCTCGACGTCCTCGCGGCGGATGCCGCGCAGCAGCAGACCCACGTTCTCCCCCGCCTGCCCCTCGTCCAGGAGTTTGCGGAACATCTCGATGCCGGTGACCGTGGTTCGCGTTGTCTTGGCCCGGATTCCGACGATCTCCACCTCGGCGTTGACCTTGAGAATGCCGCGTTCGATGCGACCGGTGACCACGGTGCCGCGGCCGGTGATGGTGAAGACGTCCTCGATGGGCATGAGGAAGGACTTGTCCACTTCGCGCTCGGGCGTCTCGATCCAGTCGTCCACGGCTTCGAGCAGATTCACGATGGCCGCGCCCCAGGGGCCGGAGGGCTCCATCAGCGCCTGGTAGGCCGAGACGCGCACGACCGGGGTGTTGTCGCCGTCGAAGTTGTACTCGCTCAGCAGCTCCGCGACCTCCAGCTCGACCAGCTCCAGGATCTCGTCGTCCTCGACCATGTCGCACTTGTTCAGCGCCACAACCATTTTCGGAACGCCGACCTGGCGGGCCAGAATGACGTGCTCCTTGGTCTGGGGCATCGGGCCGTCGGTGGCAGCGACCACCAGGATCGCGCCGTCCATCTGGGCCGCGCCGGTGATCATGTTCTTCACGTAGTCCGCGTGGCCCGGACAGTCGACGTGCGCGTAATGCCGTGCGTCGGTCTGATATTCGACGTGCGCGATGGAGATGGTGATGCCGCGCTGGCGTTCCTCCGGGGCCTTGTCGATGGCGTCGAAGGGTGTGAAGGGATTCAGCGCCGGATTCTGATGGTGGAGGACCTGGGTGATGGCGGCGGTCAGGGTGGTCTTGCCATGATCGATATGGCCGATGGTCCCGACGTTGACATGGGGCTTGGTGCGCTGGAATTTCGCCTTCGCCACTGGAGTCCTCCTGTGCGATCCGGGGCGGGCGTGGCGGCGGAGACCGCGTGGAATGCCCGACGGCGGTGTCTTTTCCAGGGTATTTGCCCGAACCCGCACGGGAACCGGGAACACCGTCAATCGGGTGTCGATCCCTGTTGACGTGGTGTTTTCCGACCACGCGGGCACCCGACCGGGCCGTCATTGGAATCCGGTTAGCGGGTCATTGGTGCGAGGGGGTGTTCTGGTAGCGGGAATCATCGCCACGCACAACCGTTGATACCTGACCTCGGGGCCGAAACCTGCCGAAGCCCCGGGATTCCGGCCGGCGCTCCGCCCTCCGTCTGCCCACGGGCGGCGGGGCGCCGGCCCTCACCGGAGCGTGAGGTAGTGCGGCGGCACCGAGTCCACCAGCCAGACACCGTTTCCGGTCACGAAGAATTCGTGGCCGTCGCGCCGCATGGCCACGGTGTCCACGCACAGGATCGCGGGTTTGCCGTGCCTGCCGCCGACCTGGCGCGCGGTGTCCAGATCCAGGGACAGATGCACATCGTGCCGGTTCATCGGCCGCAGCCCCTGCGCCAGGATCAGCCCGACACTGCGCTCACCGGTACCGTGATAGAGCACCGGGGGCGGCTCGGCGGGCTCGTACCCCAACTCGACCGGTATCGAATGTCCCTGCCGGGCACGAATTCTCAGACCGGATTCGTCGAACTCGAAGCGCTTCTTGTTGTTCTGGTCCACCACCGCGCCGAGTTGGTCGCGGGAGAGCCCTTTACCGTGCGCGGCGGCCTGTTTCAGCAGCGCCGCCACCGGCACCCAGCCCGCCGAATCCGGTGTCAGGCCGATGGCCTCGGGATTGTGGCGCAGCCAGTTCGACATCCGCTTGGACAGTCGCGTTATCTCTTTCTCGTTCATTCGAGCCAACCGTGACGTACGCGCGCGCGACGCGCAAGCGGTTTACCGGCGCGGGAGCGAGGCGCGCCGGACAGGTGGGCGCCGGGCCCGCGCGCTAGCCTGGCTCCCATGACAGCTGTTGCAGATCGTTCGCTCGGACCGGAACTGGCACGTACCGAGAGCATCGGCCAAGCCGATGTGCTCGTCATCGGACTCACCTCCTCCGATGACGGACCCGCGATCGCCCCGGCGGACGCGTTCGGTGACGTGCTGGATGCGGACACGCGGGCGGCGCTGCTGACCGCGCTGCGGGCGGTCGGCGCGAAGGGCAAGGCGGAGGAGCTCACCCGCGTTCCGGCCCCCGCCGGCCTCACGGTGGACAGTGTGCTCGCGGTCGGGCTCGGCGCGGCCGACAAGGTCGACGCCGAACAGATCCGCAAGTCCGCGGGTGCGGCCGGGCGGGCGCTGACCGGCGTCGGCACCGCCATCACCACGCTGTCCGGGATCGACATCGGCGCCGCGGCCGAGGGCATCTACCTGGGCGCCTACCAGTTCTCGGCCTTCAAATCCGGCAAGTCCGCGCCCAAGGCCGGCGACCAGCCGGTCCAGCGCGTCGAATTCCTGGTCCCGGACGCCGGTTTCGGCGAGGAGGCGCTGTTCCGCGCCCGGTCGGTGGCCGAAGCCGTGGCCACCGCGCGCGATTTCGTGAACACCCCGCCGAGTGATCTGTTCCCCGCCGAATTCGCCAACCGCGCAGCAGAATTGGCCAAGGCCGCCGGCTTGCAGGTCGAGGTCCTGGACGAGAAGGAACTCGCGGACAAGGGCTACGGCGGCATCATCGGCGTCGGCAAGGGCTCCTCGCGCCCGCCGCGCCTGGTGCGCATCACCTACGCCGGCGGTGACCCGAAGGTCGCGCTGATCGGCAAGGGCATCACCTTCGACACCGGCGGCATCTCCATCAAGCCCGCCCAGGGCATGGAGAACATGACCTCCGACATGGGCGGCGCGGCGGCGGTCATCGCGACCGTGCTGCTCGCGGCGCGCCTGAGCCTGCCGCTGACCGTCACCGCGACCGTGCCGATGGCCGAGAACATGCCCTCGGCTACCGCACAGCGACCGGGGGACGTGCTGGTGCAGTACGGCGGGACCACCGTCGAGGTCATCAACACCGACGCCGAGGGCCGCTTGATCCTGGCCGACGCCATCGTGCGCGCGAGCGAGGACGAGCCGGACTACATCATCGACGTCGCGACGCTGACCGGCGCGCAGATGGTGGCCCTGGGCACCCGCACCCCGGGCGTCATGGGCACCGACGACTTCCGCGACCGGGTCGCCGAGATCTCCCGGGGCGTCGGCGAAAACGGCTGGGCCATGCCCCTTCCCGCGGAGCTGCGCGGCGACCTCAACTCCCGCGTGGCCGATCTCGCCAATGTGGCGCCGCATCGCTGGGGCGGCATGCTCTCGGCCGCGCTGTTCCTCAAGGAGTTCGTGCCCGAGGGCGTGCAGTGGGCGCATCTCGATGTCGCGGGTCCGGCGTACAACACCGGCGGGCCGTTCGGGTACATCGGAAAGGGTGGTACGGGCGTACCGGTTCGCACCCTCATCGCGACCCTGGAAAGCATCGCCGCGGAGTAGCTGACGATCATCGGGGCCGCCGCACGCGGCCCCGATGATTCGGACATTTACCCCATGTGGGACCTCAATTCGAGGACTCGGCACGCGAATTTCCCGGCCGCCGGGTGCACCCCCAGGGCAAACCCCGAGCGAACCGAAACACGGTTCGGGCGCGGGGTGTGACCCCTTCGATCAACCCACCCCATCGGTGCTCACAGCCGGTTTTCGGACACTGACAGGTCCGCTGAACGGCCGCCCTGTGACACGCCGCACCCGAACGAGTGCAAGGATGGGGAACCGGAACAACAACCTAATGATCTCCGGGGCAGCCGAATGGTCGGCTGCCGTACGGGCTTCCGCCGCGACCCGCGTCCGGACGGCCCGCCGGCGATAACTGTTTAACCCGACGAGCAGTCAGAGGAGTCAACGGACATGGCCTTCTCCGTCCAGATGCCAGCTCTTGGTGAGAGCGTCACCGAGGGCACTGTGACCAGGTGGCTGAAGCAGGAAGGGGACACGGTCGAGGTCGACGAGCCGTTGCTCGAAGTCTCCACCGACAAGGTCGACACCGAAATCCCGTCTCCCACCGCGGGCGTGCTGGTCAAGATCTCCGCCCAGGAAGACGACGTGGTCGAGGTCGGCGGCGAACTCGGCCTGATCGGTGAAGCCGGAGAGGCTCCGGCTCCGGCCGCTGCCCCGGCGCAGGCTCCTGCACCGGCCCCCGAGCCGGAAGCCCCCGCACCCGCCCCGCAGCCCGAGGCCGCCGCACCGGAGCCCGCCGCCGAGCCCGCCACGGCCGCCGCCGACGCCGGATCCGGCACCCCCGTGAAGATGCCGGAACTCGGCGAATCGGTCACCGAGGGCACCGTCACCCGCTGGCTCAAGCAGGTCGGCGACACCGTGGCGATCGACGAGCCGCTGCTCGAGGTCTCCACCGACAAGGTCGACACCGAGATTCCCTCGCCGGTCGCGGGCACGCTGCTCGAGATCTCGGCGCAGGAGGACGATGTCATCGCCGTCGGCGGTCAGCTCGGCGTAATCGGAAGCGGCGCACCGGCTCCCGCGTCGGCCCCGGCTCCCGCGCCGAAGCCGGAACCCAAGCCCGAGCCCGCCCCGGAGCCCAAGCCCGCGCCTGCTCCCGCAGCCGCCGCACCGGCTCCCGCGCCCGCACCGGCTCCCGCGCCCGCACCGGCCGCCAAGCCCGCACCGGTCCCCGCCGCCGCCACCCCGGCCGACGAGCCCTCCTCCAACGGCGGTCCGTACGTGACCCCGCTGGTGCGCAAGCTCGCCACCGAGAACGGCGTCGACCTGGCCACCCTCAAGGGCTCCGGCGTCGGCGGCCGCATCCGCAAGCAGGATGTGCTCGCGGCCGCGGAAGCCAAGAAGGCCCCGGCTCCGGCTGCCGCCGCACCGGCCGCTCCGGCCCCGGCCGCAGCAGCACCCGCCGCCGCGTCCGCCGATCGGAACCTGGCCCACCTGCCGGGCACCGTGCAGAAGGCCAACCGCATCCGGCAGATCACCGCGACCAAGACGCTCGAATCCCTGCGGACCACGGCGCAGCTCACCCAGGTGCACGAGGCAGACCTCACGAAGGTCGCCGCACTCCGGGCCAAGGCGAAGGACGCGTTCAAGGCGCGCGAAGGCGTGAACATCACCTTCCTGCCGTTCTTCGCCAAGGCGGCGATCGAGGCGCTCGGGGTGCACCCGAACGTCAACGCGTCCTACAACGACGAGACCAAAGAGATCACCTACCACTCGAAGGTCAACCTCGGCATCGCGGTCGACACCGAGCAGGGTCTGCTCTCCCCGGTCATCCACAACGCCAACGACCTGTCCCTCGCGGGGCTGGCGCGGGCGATCGCGGATATCGCCAACCGTGCGCGCAACGGCGGGCTCAAGCCCGACGAGCTGTCCGGCGGCACCTTCACCATCACGAACATCGGGTCCCAGGGCGCGCTGTTCGATACGCCGATCCTGATGCCGCAGCAGGCGGCCATGCTCGGCACGGGCGCAATCGTCAAGCGCCCCATGGTGATCACCGACAGCGGCAGCGAGTTCATCGGCATCCGCTCGATGGCCTACCTGCCCCTGACCTACGATCACCGGCTGATCGACGGCGCCGACGCGGGCCGCTTCCTCACCACCATCCGGCACCGGCTGGAAGAGGCGGCCTTCGAGGGCGACCTCGGACTGTAAGGCGCTATCGGCATGAAGGTCGTGGTCGCCGGGTCCTCCGGATTGATCGGGACGGCGCTCGTCGCGGCACTGCGCCGCGACGGGCACGAGGTGGTTCGCCTCGTGCGCCGTCCCGCCGATGCCCGCGATGAATTTCGCTGGGACCCGGCCCGCGGCGAGCTCGATATCAAGGCGCTACGCGGGGCCGACGCCGCGGTGAACCTCTGCGGCGCCGGCATCGGGGCACGACGCTGGAACGGCGGCTACAAACAGGAGCTGCGCGACAGCCGCGTCGTGCCCACCGACGTACTCTCGGCCGCGGTCGCCGCCGCGGGGGTGCCCACGCTGATCAACGCCAGCGGAGTGCACTACTACGGCGGCGGTTCGGGCGACCGGGTGATGACCGAGACCTCGCCCGCGGGAACCGGATTCCTGGCGGGCCTGTGCCGCGACTGGGAAGCCGCCACCGCACCGGCCGCGAATGCCGGAACCCGGGTGGTGCTGCTGCGCAGCGCGGTGGTCCTGGCTCGGCACGGCGGCATGCTCGGAATGCTCTATCCGCTCTACTTTTTGGGGCTCGGCGGCCGTCTCGGCAATGGGCGGCAATACATTCCGTGGATTTCGCTCGACGACGAAATCGGCGCGATCGTTTTCGCACTCGGCGATGAATCGGTATCCGGCCCGGTGAATATGGTGGGTCCCGCCCCGGTCACCAATGCCGAATTCACCCGGGCGGTGGGGCGCGCGCTGCATCGTCCCACTCCCCTGCCGGTGCCCGCGTTCGCGTTGCGCCTGGCCGTCGGCGAATTCGCCGACGAGGGAATCCTGCATGGTCCCAGGGCAATTCCCACCGTGCTCGAAGCCGCGGGTTATCAGTTCCGGCATCCGACCATCGGCGCCGCATTGCAGGCCGCCGTCGGCGATCGGGACTGAATAAATCATCGCGCGAACGCAATTCCCGAAAGGGTGTCCGGCGCGGCCCCGATATGTCATGCTTGATCTTGTAGTGATCGGCCCTGACCACTGACAACGGTGGGGCAGCAGAGCAAATCGGCAATCCCGATTGCCGATTAACCCCCTGTCTGGCTCGTACCGGATGCGGGCCAGCGAAGGAACGCTGGGGTCACACCATGATCAAGACAATCATTGCCGAATTCATCGTCGCACTGGGACTCGTGGTCGCCGGAAACATGGTGGACCAGGTCGAAGATCCCGTTCGCTGCACCCTGCACGTCATCGATCCGGGCGGTCTCATGGCGTGCATGGACAAATGACCGGCACCGAGGCGCAGCTCACAGCGGACGCGTCGCTACCGTTGGCACGGTGAGCCCCGAACCGAACGTGCTCGCGCCCGCCGAACTGCTGGTGCGCGACGCCCGCGTGAGCGATCTGCCGCAGATCCTGGCCATCCACAACACCGCGATCGCCGAGACCACCGCCATCTGGGACACCGAACTCGCCGATCTGGCGGAGCGGGAAGCCTGGTTCGCGGCCCGCACGGCGGCCCGATGCCCGATTCTGGTCGCCGAGATCGACGGCTCGATCGCCGGATATGCCAGCTACGGCCAGTTCCGGCCGAAATCGGGATACCGGTACTCGGTGGAGAACTCGGTCTACGTGGCCGATCGATTCCACCGGCGCGGCGTCGCCAAGGCGCTGATGACCGAACTGCTGGTCCGCGCCGAGCAGGGCGGGGTGCACGCGATGATCGCGGTCATCGAAGCCTCCAATCTGACCTCGGTCGCGCTGCACGAGAAGTTCGGGTTCGAGATCGTCGGCCGGCTGCCCGAGGTGGGCCACAAGTTCGGCCGGTGGATGGACCTGACGCTGATGCAATTGCTGCTCGACGATGGCGTAACGTCGCTCTCGTGAGCGACAGCACGACGGCCACCGCGCCCGTACGCGGCGCCTCGGCCCGCTTCGACAGCACACCCCTGCTGGTCGAGGATCTGGGCCTGATCGAGTACACGCGAGCCTGGGACATACAGCGCGCCATCGCCGGCGAGCGCGCCGAGGGCCGCGGTCAGGATCGGCTGCTACTGCTCGAGCATCCCTTCGTCTTCACCGCCGGGCGGCGCACCGAGGCCGCCGACCTGCCCATGGACGGCAGCCCGGTCATCGAGGTGGATCGCGGCGGGAAGATCACCTGGCACGGGCCCGGGCAATTGGTGGGCTACCCCATCATTCGGCTCGCCGAACCGGTGGACGTGGTCAAGTACGTCCGCAGGCTCGAAGAGGCGTTGATCACCGTGTGCGCGGGGCTCGGGCTGAAAACCGGTCGGGTGGAAGGACGTTCGGGCGTCTGGCTGCCCGCCTCGGACTTCCTGCCCGAGCGCAAGGTCGCCGCCATCGGCGTGCGGGTGCAGCGCGGGGTCACCCTGCACGGGATCTCGCTGAACTGCAATTCGTCGCTGGACGGATTCCAGGCCATCGTGCCGTGCGGGATTCGCGACGCCGGGGTCACCACCCTGAGCCGGGAACTGGGCCGCGAGGTCACCGTGGCCGAGGTGCGACCGCTGGTCGCCGACGCCATCGCCCGGGCGCTGGACGGCGATTTGCCCGTTACCGAGCACACCGTGGACCGCCCGGCCGCCCCGGGGGCTGCCGAAGCGAAATGATCGCGAGCGTAGGGTGACAGGGGTGACCTCCGTCGACACCCCGACATCGAACACCCCGTCCGCGCCGGAACCGTCTGCGCCGCGTCCGGGATCCGCCGCCGCGACCTCCCCCACCGCGGGCGGGCGCAAGCTGCTCCGCATCGAAGCGCGCAACGCCGAGACCCCGATCGAGCGCAAACCGAAGTGGATTCGCACCAAGGCCACCATGGGCCCGGAGTACACCGAGCTCAAGGGTCTGGTCAAACGCGAAGGGCTGCACACGGTCTGCGAGGAAGCGGGCTGCCCCAACATCTTCGAATGCTGGGAGGACCGCGAGGCCACCTTCCTGATCGGCGGCGAGCAGTGCACGCGGCGCTGCGACTTCTGCCAGATCGACACCGGTAAGCCCGCCGCCCTGGACCGCGACGAACCGCGCCGGGTGGCCGAGAGCGTGCAGGCCATGGGACTGCGCTACTCCACCATCACCGGCGTCGCGCGCGACGATCTCGACGACGGCGGGGCGTGGCTGTACGCGGAAACCGTGCGCGCGATCAAGCAGCTCAACCCGAGCACCGGCGTCGAACTGCTCATTCCCGACTTCAACGCCGATCCGGACCAGCTCGCCGAGGTGTTCGCCACCCGGCCCGAGGTGCTCGCGCACAACCTCGAGACGGTGCCGCGCATCTTCAAGCGCATCCGCCCGGCCTTCCGGTACGAGCGCTCGCTCGCGGTGCTGACCGCGGCCCGCGAGGCCGGACTGGTCACCAAGTCGAATCTGATTCTCGGCATGGGCGAGACCCCCGAAGAGGTCACCCAGGCCATGCGCGATCTGCACGAGGCCGGCTGCGACATCCTGACCATCACCCAGTACCTGCGGCCCTCGCCGCGGCATCATCCGGTGGACCGGTGGGTCAAGCCGGAGGAGTTCGTCGAGCACTCCGACGCGGCCAACGCCATGGGATTCGCCGGCGTGATGGCCGGGCCGCTGGTGCGCTCCTCGTACCGCGCCGGGCGACTGTACGCGCAGGCCATGCGCCATCACGGGCGCGAGATCGCGCCGGAGATGGCGCATCTCGCCGAGGAAGGGACCGCTTCGCAGGAAGCCACCAGCGTGCTCGCGCGCTACGGCTCATAGCCGCCTCCGCGCGAATCCGGGCCGGACTCGGGCGCACCGCCGTTCCCTGTGCGAGCGGCGGTGAGTTGATCGGGCAGTTCGCCCATCCCTCACGAGTTACCCGACCGGCACGAATTCTGTTGTCGAGCAGGCAACAAGGGTTCCTTGTCGGTCGGCCTTCGAGGTGGTCCGACATGCTGCCGTGTGGCGGCGGCTGGGGGGAATCGTCCGATTCGTGGACGGGACCGCGCCGGCGGTGGGAAGCTCGAAGTACCGCACTTCGACCCCGGAGCGAGCCATATGGTCGAGCGAACAACGGCGTCGGCAGGCGCCAATGGAAAAACGGTGACGGCGCAACGACCGGACGAGATACGCAATGTCGCACTCGTCGGGCACAGTGGCTCGGGTAAGACCACGCTGGTCGAAGCCCTGGCGGTGGCCACGGGGGCGGTGGTGCGGGCCGGGCGGGTCGAAGACGGCACCTCGGTCTCGGACTACGACGACATCGAGCAGCGACAACATCGCTCCGTCCAATTGTCGGTGGTCCCCATGGCGTGGAACGGGAGAAAGATCAATCTCCTGGACACCCCCGGCTACGCGGATTTCGTGGGCGAACTCAGGGCCGGTCTGCGCGGAGCGGACGCGGCCCTTTTCGTGCTCTCGGCCGCCGCCGGGGTGGAGGGCGTGAGCGGACCGACACTGGCGCTGTGGGAGGAATGCGCGAGCGTGGGCATGCCGCGCGCCATAGTGCTCACCCACTTGGACACCGCGCGAGCCGATTTCGAGGAGATGACCGAGACCTGCCGCGACATTCTCGGCGGCGGACAATCGGAAAGCATACTGCCGCTGCATCTTCCCGTGTACGGGGACAAGGGCGCGGACGGGCATCGGCCGGTGATCGGCCTGATCGATCTGCTCACCCAGCACGTCTACGACTACTCGGCCGGATCGCACACCGAGACACCGGCTTCGCGGGAGCAGCTGGCGCTCATGGCGCAGGCGCGGGACAGGCTCATCGAGGGGATCATCGCCGGGAGCGAGGACGAGACCCTCATGGACCGGTACATCGGCGGCGAGGAGATCGATCTCGAGACGCTGGTGACCGATCTCGAGCGGGCGGTCGCGCGGGGCAGTTTTCATCCGGTACTGATCGCCGCGCCGCCGCCCGAGGGCGCCCGGCAGGGGCTGGGAACGGTCGAGATCCTCGACCTGGTCACGCGGGGATTCCCCACGCCCGCAGAGCATCCGGTGTCGGCGATCGGGGTGAACGGGCGCTCCGCGCCGCTGGTGTGCGATCCCGGCGCGCCGCTGGCCGCCGAGATCATCCGCACGGCCTCGGACCCGTACGTGGGGCGCATGTCGGTGGTTCGGGTGTTCGCCGGGACGCTGCGGGCCGACGACACCGTGCACGTGTGCGGGCATCGCGGGGGCGGGGCGGGGACCCTCGACCACGATTCGGACGAACGGATCGGGGCGGTGTCGGCGCCGTTCGGGAAACAGCAGCGACCGCTCGGGCACGCGATCGCGGGCGACATCGTGTGCGTCACCAAGCTCTCCCGGGCCGAGACCGGGGATACGCTGTCCGCCAAGGATTCTCCGCTGCTCATCGAGCCGTGGTCGATGCCGGATCCGCTGCTGCCGATCGCCATCCGCGCGCACAGCAAGGCCGACGAGGACAAGCTGTCACTCGGGCTGGCGCGGCTCGTCGCCGAGGATCCGACCGTGCGGCTGGAGCAGAATCCCGACACGCGTCAGCTCGTGCTGTGGTGTCTGGGCGAGGCGCATCGGGATGTGGCGCTGGAGCGGCTGCGCGCGCGGTTCGGGGTGCAGGTCGATGTCACCGATCATCGGGTGGCGCTGCGCGAGACGTTCGCCACCACCGCCGTGGGGCGCGGGCGGCACGTGAAACAGTCCGGCGGGCACGGGCAGTACGCGATCTGCGAGATCGAGGTCGAGCCGCTGCCCACCGGGTCCGGAATCGAATTCGTGGACAAGGTGGTGGGCGGAGTCGTTCCGCGGCAATTCATTCCGTCGGTGGAGAAGGGTGTGCGTGCGCAGGCCGCGCGCGGAGTCAGCGCCGGGTATCCGCTGGTCGATGTGCGGGTGACGCTGTTCGAGGGGAAAGCGCATTCGGTGGATTCCTCCGATGCCGCTTTCCAGCTGGCCGGTGGATTGGCGTTGCGCGAGGCGGCGGCCGCGGCGCGGATCAATCTGCTCGAACCGGTAGCCGAAGTGCGCGTGGTGGTTTCGGACGACTACGTCGGGCAGGTGCTGGGCGATCTGTCGAGTCGGCGCGGGCGGGTGCTGGGGACCGAGCCGGTGGGATCGGGGCGCACCGCCATCCGGGGCGAGGTGCCGGAGCTGGAATTGCGCCGCTACGCCGTGGACCTGCGTTCGCTGGCCCACGGCGCGGCGACGTTCACGCGCGCCTACAGTCGCCACGAATCCATGCCCGCGCCGCTGGCCGATGCCATTCGCGCGAAAAACACCGGATAGCGCGGGAATTCACGAATTCGGCGGGGTGACTAGCGCTCGCAGGCGACGCCGTCGTTGTCGCGGTCGAGGGCGGGACGGTAGCCCGGCTCATCGCGCAGGATCGGCGCGGCGCCCGCGGCACGGGCGGCGGCGCAGTTCTTGTAGTAGACCTCGTCGGCCTGGGCCGACTTCGTGCCGAGCAGCACCGCGGCGAAAACGATGGCGATAACGCCGAACCAGGTCAGAAACTTCTTCACTCTTCTTCTTCCACAGTCGATTCGAATATCGAGGAGTAGTGGAACCACCCCCGCCGAGGCACCTTACCCGTCGACCACGACACCGAATCCCGAAGCCAATTCACCCAATCCCGCGGGATAGCCCTGACCCACCGCGCGCAATCGCCAGGTGTCCGCGCGCTGATAGACCTCGGCCAGCAGCAGGGTGCGCTCCTCGGTGGCGGCGTCGAGGGTGGCGCGGGCCAGCACACCCGATTCCAGGCCCGCCGTCACCTCGATCTCGATAGCGCCCACCGACCCGAACCGGACCTCGGGATCGTCGAGGGCGACGGCGAAGACCACGCGCCGACAGTGGTCGGGCAGATCGTCGGGGGTCAGGGTGATCGACTGCTCGCCGGGGGCGTCGACGCTCAGCACCGCACCCGCGGTCTCCGGCTGGTTGTAGAAGACGAAATCCGCGTCCTCCGTGACCTTCTCGCCTTGATCCAGCAGGAAGGCGACCAGGTCCACTTCCCAGCGACCGTCCTGCTTCCAGGACGCACGCACCGTCCACGTCGTCCCGTACCGGGCGGCGGGCAGGTCCATCACCTGCCCCCGCGTCAGCTGTGCGCCCATATTCAACTGTGGCACAGCGGGTTCCCGCGTCTCGTCCATTCGCCTCGCACCCAGCATCTCCGGCCCGTAGACGGGCAGCCCCAACGCCCGGACCCGCCCGTATCGCGGATCGGACTCCGCCCCGGGCAGCACGAGCACATCGGTGACGCTCGCGGAGATATCCACCGCGACCGAACCACCGCATTCGACCACGCGGGCGCACAACTCCGCCCGCCGGGTATGGGTTCCACCCAGGATGAGGAACCTCTGCCCCGCCAGCACGCCCGCGGGCGTGGGAGCCGAGCCCGCGGCCGCATCAGAGGGCTCCGCCGACATCGACGCTGAGACCGGGGTTTTCGGCCCGGGCGGCGTCGAATCAGGCGTCAGAGGCCGCGCGGCATCTACCGCTTGCTCCGACATCGACGCTGGGTCTGGGACTTTCGTGCCGGGCGGCAATACATTCGGCGGCGGAACCTGCGACGAATCCGAAGCCGCATCCCAGGCCGCGGCCGGCTCAGATCCTGCAGCCGCTCCGGCAGCCGGAGCATCTCCCGGGCCGAGTGGCGAGGCCGGAGTCGGAGCCGCCCTCGATGCCGACGTGAATTGCGCTGCTGCGCCGGGCACTTCGGCCGCGGAATTCACCGAGGTTTGGCCGGCGATGCGCGCCTGCGCGGACTCCGGCACCGCCGGCGCGGACGCGGGGGCTCGAGGCGGAAGCGAGGCCGGGGTGCCGGGAGCGCCCTTCGGGGAGCCCGGGGTGATGTGGGGCAGGAGGGCGAGGAACCTGGACTCGGTGGCCGTGGGGGTGCCGTGTTCCCGGGCGGCCCGGGCTTTGCCCGTCGGGGAGGTCGGGTCGTTCGTCACCAGGAGGCTGGTACGGCGGCTGACCGTGGTGGTCACGTCCAGGCCTGCGGCTTCGGCTCGGGCGAGCAACTCCGCGCGGGCGAGGGTGGTGTCGCCGGTGAACGCGATTTTCATGCCCTGGATCAGGTGGGATTCGAAACGGCCCGGGTAGATGAACGAGCACGGGATCTTGCGGGCGGACCGCTCGATCGGGAAGCGGCTCGGGCGGTCGGGAGTCCCGGCGCGGGTGCGGAGCAGGGGCACGGCTACGCCCAGGCGGCCGGCGTCGGCCATCAGGCCGTGCAGGACCCCGGCCAGAACGCGCGTGTCGTCGAGGGCGTCGTGTGCTTTCCGCTGGCGCACGCCGTAGTGGGCCGCGAGGGTGCCGAGTTTGAAGTTCTCCGTCGGCGGGGCGACGCGGCGGGCGAAGGCGAGGGTGCACAACTGCCGGTCGACCGGGAGCACCGCGCCCGCGCGAGTGAACTCCTCCGCGAGGAAGCCGTGGTCGAAGGAGGCGTTGTGCGCGACCATGACGCGGCCGTGCAGCAGCTCGGCCAGCCGGGTGCGCACGGCCTCGAATCGGGGCGCGCCCCGGAGCTTCTCGCGCGTCAGACCGTGAATCCGGACCGGGCCCGGATCACAGCCCGGATCGAGCAGGGTGTGGAACTCCTCCACGATCTCGCCGTCGTCGGCGAGGGTCAGCGCCGCCACCGACAGCACCCGGTCCCGGGCTCGGTGCAAACCCGAGGTCTCCACGTCCACGAGCGTGAACGAACCGAATCCAGCCGGTGATTCGCAAGTTGTGTGCTGTGTGATCGGAATGCCCTCCGCCTCGAATCCGACTCTCGCAGTGGAGAAATCAGGCCGCGTGCACCGGCCGTTACGGGACCGGCGAGCCCACCGGGACACGCCGTGAGCGTCAGACATTCCCGACTGCCGGGCGGGGCCGAGTCGCGAGCATGAGCGGACATCGGTCTCGACCAACCGCTCTGTGGGTGACGAGCCTCCACCGCAGGGCCGCGCGAACTCCCGACGCACAGCGGTGGCGGGAGAAATTGGCACGGTCGTTCGGTGGGTGCGGCTGCCGGCTGCGGGGCAGGAAAGCCGCCGCGTGCGCCGAACGGAGTGCTGGATCGGGTGGGGCTTTCGGGCGGGTGGAGCGGGAATCGGATGAATGGGGCGGGGCGCGCTGGATCCCGTCGCGAACCAGCGCATACCGGGCCACTATCCTGGGGGCATGGCAGCAGGTAAGGGCGGCACAGCTCCGTCGAAGGAAGCGAAGGCCGCGGCTAAGGCGGCGCGCAAGCAGGCGTCGAAGGAGCGTCGCCAGCAGCTGTGGCAGGCGTTCCAAATGCAGCGCAAGGAAGACAAGGCGCTGCTGCCGCTCATGATCGGCGCGCTGGTCGGCGTGACAGTGCTGTTCCTGGTGATCGGCCTGGTCTTCGACCTGGGCTGGTTCCTGCTGCCGATCGGCATCCTGCTCGGCGCGCTCGCGGCGTTCATCCTGTTCGGGCGGCGGGTGCAGAAGAACGTGTACGCCAAGGCCGAGGGCCAAGCGGGCGCGGCCGCGTGGGTCTTGGACAACCTGCAGGGTAAGTGGCGGGTCACCCCGGGCGTCGCGGCCACCACCCAGCTGGACGCGGTGCACCGCGTGGTCGGCCTACCCGGCGTGGTGCTGGTCGCCGAGGGCTCGCCCTCGCGCGTGAAGTCGCTGCTGGCGCAGGAGAAGAAGAAGGTCGCGCGGCTGGTCGGCGACACCCCGATCTACGACGTGGTCATCGGCACCGAGGGCGATCAGGTGCCGCTCAAGGAGCTGCAGCGCTACCTGACCAAGCTGCCGCGCAACATCGACACCAAGCGGATGGATGTCATCGAGGGCAGGCTGTCCGCGCTGGCCACCCGCGGCGGCCCGGCGCTGCCGAAGGGTCCGCTGCCGGGCGGGGCGAAGATGAAGGGCGTGCAGCGCTCGATTCGCCGCCGCTGACACACACGTCCACGAGGCCCGCGTCCGTATTCGGACGCGGGCCTTCTGCTTGTCCGGGAGCGGTGCCCCGCGATGATCGAACGCGGGTCGTGCGTCCACTCCGAAACGGAGTCGACCGCCCGGGTCCGGTAGCCGAAAAGGCACCCCGGTAGCCGTCCGGCCGACCCCTCGATCACCCCGGCCCGCGCCCGATCAGGGTGCGGGCTTCGCCGTGTCCGCGGCAAAACCAGAGGTCAACACCGATTCGCTTGGCCCGGTTCGATTCTCGGAAAAAAGTTCCGGAGATCGGGAATGGCTTCGCGCCGACTAACCTTCTATCTATTGATAGCCGGTTAGGATATCCGATCGGCGCGAAAGCATAGGACGACGCCATGACCACCGTGCAGCACCACACCGTCGAGATTCAGGGCCGGAAGATCTTCTACCGCGAGGCCGGCGACCCGGCGAACCCCACCGTCGTGCTGCTGCACGGATTCCCCAGCAGCTCGGCCATGTTCCGCAACCTGCTGCGCGATCTGGGCGACTCGTACCACCTCATCGCGCCCGATCACCTGGGTTTCGGGCAGTCCGACATGCCATCGACGACCGAGTTCGAGTACAGCTTCGAGGCGCTGACCGCGATCACCGAGGAACTGCTGGACACCCTCGGCATCGACCGGTTCGCGCTGTACATCCAGGATTACGGCGCACCGATCGGGCTGCGCATCGCCGCCCGCCATCCCGAGCGGGTCACCGCGCTCATCTCCCAGAGCGGCAACGCCTATCTCGAAGGCTTCACCCCCTTCTGGGATGTGCTCTTCGCACACGCGCGGGACCGCGCCACCCACGAGCCCGCGGTCCGCGACCTGCTCGAACTCCCCGCCACCGAATGGCAGTACACGCACGGGGTTCCGGCCGATCGCCTGGCGCTGGTCAGCCCCGACACCTGGACCCTGGATCAGGCATATCTGGATCGCCCCGGCAACAAGGAGATTCAGCTCCAACTGTTCTGGGACTACCAGTTCAACCTCGACGGCTACCCCGCCTTCCAGAAGTACTTCGCCGAGCACCGCCCGCCGACCCTGATCACCTGGGGCGCGAACGACGAGATCTTCGGCGCCGAGGGCGCCCGCGCCTACCTGCGCGATCTCCCCGACGCCGAACTGCACCTGCTCGACGCGGGCCACTTCGCCCTGGAGTCACACGGTCCCGAGATCGCGGCGCTGATCCGCGACTTCCTCGGGCGCACGGTGGGTTGACCTTCCGCCCGGGCGCGCAAGTTCGTCGTCGCGAGTCCCGGTGGGGTCGAGCAGCGGCGGCGAATTGCCGCCGGCCGCGCCGACCCCTCGACCGCAGGGGGTGCCGCTGGGCTGAGGACAAGTTCGGCCCGGGTATCGGGGTGCGCAGCGGGCCTCGGATCCATTGCCTCTGAGCAGAATCGGGCCGGTCGGAACACGGAAACAGCCTGCCCGAACTCGATGTGCCGGCGCGCCTACCCTTCCGGGACGGGCAGGCACAGCGACGCGCCCTCGCCGAGGTCGAGCCAACGGCCCGCGGGGGTGACGGTCAGGCGCAGGACCACCGCCGAGCAGTGGGAACAGCGGGCCACCGTCCCGGGACAGTTCAGGTAGACCAGGGCGCGGGCCAGGGGCTCGACCGCACCGCAGCACCCGCAGCGGCAGCCGTGGGCGACGGGGTCGACGGTGAAGATCTCGGCGAGCAGACCGGCCAGGACATTGCCGTCCAGGTGGCCGGGTGCGGAGGTCGCGTCAGCGGACATGGTCAGCTCCCCGTCGGTCCGAAGCGTTCGGTTCTGATCGCGGCCGGATCGTGCCCGGCGGAAACCAGTGCGATGGCGGCGAATTCGACGAACGGCGTCGGACCGCAGACGTAACAGGTGGTGCCCGGGCCGGGCGGCAGGGCGTGGCGGGCGATCTCCGCGGCGGACAGCCGCCCCGGGGCGCGCTGGTCGCCGGGCGGGGCGAGGCGGGTGTAGGCCAGGAACACCTCGATCTCGTCCGGGGCGTCGACATCCTGGTCGGCCGAGGAGAAGGGCGCGCGCTCCCGCAGCGGGGTCAGCTCGTCCCGGTAGTACAGGTCGTCGGGGGTGCGCAGGGAGTACAGCAGCCGAAAAGCACTGGGGTTCGGCGAGTTTCGACGGGCGCGCAGCATGGCCGCGAGCGGGACGATGCCCGAGCCGCCCGCGACGAGCGTCGCCGGTCCCCCGGCCTCGGGATCCCAGACGAACCAGCCGCCGACCGGTCCCCGGACCTCGATCAGGGCGCCGATCGGGAAGATGTCCACGAGATAGCCGGACACCTCGCCGTTGGGCACGCGCTGAATGGTCACCTCGATCTCGTCGCCGCGGGCCGGTGCGGCGAGCGAGTAGCTGCGCTCGGCCCGGTACCCGTCGGGCGCGGTGAGCCGAATATCGAGGTGCTGGCCCGGAAGATGCCCGGGCCAGCCCGGAACCCGCAGGGTCAGGGTGCGCGCGGTATCGGTTTCGAGGCGGTCGGCGATGAGTTCGGCGGGCTGCCAGCGCATCAGTCGTCCTGATAGCGCTGTTCGCGCCAGGGGTCGCCGTAGCTGTGATAGCCGGCGGTTTCCCAGAAGCCGGGCTCGTCGTAGTCGAGCAGCCGAATGGACTTGACCCACTTCGCGGATTTCCAGAAGTACAGATGCGGGACCAGCAGCCGGGCCGGGCCGCCGTGCTCGGGGTCCAGATCCGCGCCGTCGAAGGTGTGCACGATCCACGCCTTGCCGCCGGTCAGATCCTCGAGCGGCAGGTTGGTGGTGTAGCCGCCGTAGCTGGTGATGTGCGCGAATTCGGCGTCGGTGACGACGTTTTCGAGCAGCGTGTCCAGGCTCACGCCCTGCCAGGCCGTGTCGAGCTTGGACCAGCGGGTGACGCAGTGGATGTCGACGTGCGGGCGCTGCTGGGCCAGCGACATGAATTGCGGCCAGCTCCAACTGTATTGGCGGCCGGTCTCGCTGGTGATGGAGAACTGCCAGCGGTCCAGATCGACGGCCGGGGTCGGGCCCGCCGACAGGACCGGGAAGTCTTCGGTCAGATACTGGCCGGGCGGCAGGCGGTCGTCCTGCGGTCGTGGGCGTCCCTGAAAACCTGGCGAGAAGGTACTCATGCGATCCCTCCGGGGCTACCGTCGGTGGCACTGCACGCTGGGCCTGATACTCGGACAGACTACGCCCGGAAGGTCCGGAATTCCGGATGAACCGAACCTAACGGTCGCTCAGTACGGGTCAGCGCACATGCCTGCCGAGGAACGCGACCACCTCGGGCGTGATCGTCCGCCAGTACTCCTCGGTGTGCCCGCCGGGGCTGACGCGGCCGATCTCGAGCGGCGCGGCGCCGATGAACTGCCGGCACCCCTCGACGAACTTGTCGCGGTCGCCCACCCAGACGCCGGTCGGAGCCGGACCCTGTTTATCGATGTTGCGCAGCGGGTCCAGCGCCGTCCACTCCTCGTGGCTACTGAAGGCGTTGCGCTTGCTCATCTCGTCCCAGGAGGTGATCAGACCCGGCGAGATCGCGGCGATCGCGTTGGCCGGACGACCCCGCTCGTTGCGCCGGCGACCGTACAGCAGCGAGCCGAATCCACCCATGGAGATGCCGGTGCAGGCGAACGGCTCGCCCACCGGACCGCCCAGGCGACGCTCGCTCAGCCAGGTCGGGACCTCGTCGGTGAGCATGCGCATCGGGTCGTCGTTGACGTTGCGCTGATGCCAGTAGCTGTCGCCGCCGTCCACGGCGAGGAAACCGAAGGCCGGGACGAGCCGGGCGGCGACCGCGACCGCGAGCACCTCGGAGAGCCCGCCGACGGCGGCGTTGCGGGCGTTGCCGTGCAGCCCGTGCAGCAGCAACGACATGGGCAGACCCTCGTGCGGGACGCCGGGCGGCAGGATGGCGACGATGTCCACGTCGCGGCCGCGCGCGGCGGAGTAGAGCCGCTCGGTGCGGATCAGCGGATCGATGCCGAAGACCGTGTGCGCCACGTCGTTGTCCGGGGCGGCCTGTACGCCGGTGCCCCACGCGGCGGCGGCGGTCGCGACACCGAGTAGTCCGGCGGTCGCCAGGAACGAACGCCGGCTGAATCCGCGCGCGGCACGGCGGCCGGCAGCCTCATGGCTCGTCGAGCCCATCGAATCCTCCATCAGCACATCAACAGCTATCTGCCGTGGCGCGCGCTCGAGCAGCACTCCACGGCAGATGCCCTGCACCATACCGACCCAAAACAACACACGGTGAACGCTTGGCTACGTACAGAGGTCCCCCTGAACACCACTTTTAGACCCGGACCGGGAGTTATGGCGCAAACACGGCAATTCTAATCCGCGAGCGCCGAATGGACCCGCAGGTCACGCAGGTGTCAGGGAAAACATCGAAGGAATTCAGCTGCGGCTCAGCCTGGTTCAGCGACTGTAGACCAGACCGGTGCCGGTGGCGCGGTCGTGCATGCCGCGGCCGTTGGCATCGGTGAACAGGGCCGGAATCACGAAGATCAGGATGAGCTGACGCACGAGCGCGCGGATGAAACCCACCGGCGCGTCGGCGTCGACGCGGGATACGCGGATGCGTAGGAAGTACTGGCCGGGCGTGAACCCGAATAGTGTGACCCCGATCAGGCCGATGCCGAACCAGACGAAGATGTTGTAGTTCACCAGCTCGCCCGCGATGAGCGTGAAGCGCGAGGGGAGCTCCTGATCCGGGTAGTTGCTGATGAACTTGGCCATCAGCGCGTCGGAGTTGGGCCGCACGATGATGGCGGTCAGACCCAGGGCGATGAACCAGTCGAGCACGAACGCGGGCACGCGCCGGACCATCGGGGCGAGCGCGCCGACGCCGGACTTGGGCAGACCGAGATCCTTGCCCTGGTAATCACCGGGGGCCTCGTCGCGGGGTTCGCCGTTCGGGCCGGACAGCCAGGAGCCGGTGATGCGTGACATGCCCCCACCTTATTCGGCCCGCGAAGGCGCTCGTGCACCCCCGGTACCCGTGCGGGCGTGCGGTATCCCACTGAGAGAGACGCGTCACGGACGCGTCGCCCGAGATGCGGGACGCGGCGATCGATGCGAGGCTACGAAACACAGGGGTACATCGGCGTGACCGGAAAGTAACCGGAGCGCCCGCGCGCGGTGAGGATTCTCACGGCGACCGGGCGCGACACGATAAGACCCCTATCTTTTGGGGCCCTTACCTGCACTTCGACCGAGGTCGGTGGCAGGATATCGGTGCTGGTCGAACGCCACTCGGCGGTCGGTCGAGGCGAATTCCACACCGTGGGAGACCGCCGAACACCCGCCCAGCTGTACGTGTAACACTGGCGAAACACAGCCTTGATTGCGGGGAAACACCGCGTCCATACCGTCTGGTCGCGACGAACCCATGCAGTCCAACTGGCTGGGAACCGATCCGTAAGGAGTACTAAGTGGCGTTCAGCACGGCCGACGAGGTCATCAAGTACATCAAGGAGGAGGAGGTCGAGTACGTCGATATTCGTTTCACCGACCTCCCCGGTGTGCAGCAGCACTTCTCGATCCCGGCGAAGGCCTTCACGGCCGATCTGGCTGAAGAGGGTCTCGCGTTCGACGGCTCGTCCGTGCGCGGCTTCCAGTCGATCGACGAGTCGGACATGCTGCTGCTCCCCGACTTCAGCACCGCCCGGCTGGATCCGTTCCGTGCCGCGAAGACTGTCAACCTGAACTTCTTCGTCCACGACCCGTTCACCCGCGAGGCCTACTCCCGCGACCCGCGCAACATCGCGCGTAAGGCCGAGGAGTACTTGAAGTCGACCGGCATCGCCGACACCTGCTACATCGGTGCCGAGGCCGAGTTCTACATCTTCGACTCGATTCGCTACGACTCGGGCATGAACGGCTCGTTCTACGAGATCGATTCGGTTTCCGGTTCCTGGAACACCGGCAAGGAATTCAACCTCGACGGCACCCGTAACCGTGGTTACAAGGTCCGCAACAAGGGTGGTTACTTCCCGGTCGCCCCGTACGACCACTACGTCGATCTGCGCGACGACATCTCGACCAACCTGCAGAACGCGGGCTTCGAGCTGGAGCGCGGCCACCACGAGGTCGGCACCGCCGGTCAGGCCGAGATCAACTACAAGTTCAACTCGCTGCTGGGCGCTGCCGATGACCTGCAGCTGTTCAAGTACATCGTGAAGAACACCGCGTGGCAGCAGGGCAAGTCCGTCACCTTCATGCCGAAGCCCCTCTTCGGTGACAACGGCTCGGGCATGCACGCCCACATGTCGCTGTGGAAGGACGGCAAGCCGCTGTTCCACGACGAGGCCGGCTACGCGGGTCTGTCGGACATCGCGCGTCACTACATCGGCGGCATCCTGCACCACGCGCCGTCGCTGCTGGCGTTCACCAACCCGACCGTGAACTCGTACCACCGTCTGGTGCCGGGCTACGAGGCCCCCATCAACCTGGTGTACTCGCAGCGCAACCGCTCGGCTGCCGTGCGTATCCCGATCACCGGCTCGAACCCGAAGGCCAAGCGCATCGAGTTCCGCGCGCCGGACTCCTCGGGCAACCCGTACCTGGCCTTCGCCGCCATGCTGATGGCCGGCCTGGACGGCATCAAGAAGAAGATCGAGCCCCTCGCTCCGGTCGACAAGGACCTGTACGAGCTTCCCCCCGAGGAGGCCAAGAACATCCCGCAGGCCCCCACCTCGCTGGCGTCGGTCATCGACAAGCTCGAGGAAGATCACGAGTACCTCACCGAGGGTGGCGTGTTCACCGAGGACCTGATCGAGACCTGGATCGACATCAAGCGGAACCAGGAGATCGCCCCGGTCAACCTGCGCCCGCACCCGTACGAGTTCGAGCTCTACTACGACGTCTAAATCGTCTGTGTAGCACACGATCTCGGGAAGCCCCATCCGCTCCGGCGGGTGGGGCTTCGCCCGTTTCCGGGGTGGGCGGATTGATCTTCTTCGCCAAATCGGACAAATGACCGATTGGGGCGGGGTAGCCTGCTGGCTTCAGGGGATTCGCGGGCGGCGGTCCCGGCAGGGGAGGTAATTCCGGATGATGGATCGGGTCGTATCGGGCTGTGGCGCAACGCGTTCGGACGGGGGGCGGGGGCGGCTGCGCGCGGTTTTGATCGGGGTTTCGGCCGCGTTGTGTGTGGCTGGTACGCCGATGACGGTTGCCGGGGCCGACTCGCCGGTCACCCTGCAGAGCGACCCGTTCTACACCCCGCCGACGGGGTGGGACTCGAAAGCGCCGGGGACCGTGTTGAATTCGCGTCCGGTCGAGGTGGCCTCGATGGGGCCGCAGGCGCTGGACGCCGACGCGTGGCAGCTGCTGTATCGATCGACCGACGCCGACGGGCTGCCCATGGCGACCGTGACGACCGTGCTGCGGCCGCGGGGCGGGGAGATCAAGGGGCTGGTCAGTTATCAGGCCGCCACCGACGCCTCGGCGCCGCAGTGCGCGCCCTCGGTCGCGCTGCGACAGGGGGCGCCGGACCAGTACGACTCCAGTCTGGATCTCATGACGATCGAGCAGGTGCTGTCGACCGGTCATGCCGTCTCCGTTCCCGATTGGGAGGGCCCGAAGGGCGTGCTGTTCAGTGCGCGGCAACCGGGTTACGCCATCCTCGACGGCGTGCGCGCGGCCGAGCGGTTCGAGCCGCTCGCCCTGTCCGGCGTCGATACGCCGGTCGCCGCGTTGGGCTACTCCGGCGGGGGATTCGGCACCGGCTGGGCCGCGCAGGTCCAGCCGACCTACGCTCCCGAAGTCCGGCTGGTCGGTGTGGCCGTGGGCGGGGGCAGGGCACAACTGGCCAGTTACCTGAAGGGTTTGAACGCCGGGCCGTTCGCAGGCTTCCTGCCGTCGCTGCTGCCGGGTGTGATGCGCAGCGATCCGCGGGTGGCAACGGCTTTCGGCAACCACTTGACCCCTGCCGGGCAGGCGCTGCTGGCCCGGGGTGACAGCAAATGCGTGACGGCGAATGTGGGTCAGAACGCGATGCTGAACATGGACGACTACCTGACGATCCCTTTTTCCCAGGTGATGGACCAGATACAGACCTCGATCGACAGCTGGGAGTTCCAACCGGAGTCGGCGACCCCGCCGATGTTCGTCTATAACGCCGTGCACGACGAGATCGTCGCCATCGCCGAGGCCGACCGCATGGTGGCGCAGTGGTGTGCGGCAGGTGCGCGGATCACCCAGGTGCGAGACCAGTTGAGCGAGCACGTGGCTCTCGCGATCACCGGGACCGCCGCGACGCTGCGCTGGATCGATGAACGCCTGGCGGGACAGCCCGTGACGGATGGCTGCGCCACGCGCACCGTGACATCCATGGCGCTCGACGGCGCGTAGCAGTCCGACGCCGGACGGCGACAGCCCCTCGAAAAGGGGCAAATGTCCGATACCGCCGGGGATTGCGCGTTGGCAGCATTGCCGAGATCATCCGCTGCAATCTGAGGAGTACTACTCGATGAGCAATCTCCGGACATCCGTGTCGGCCGCGATCGCCTTGACCGCCGCCGGTGTGGCGCTGGGCGCACCGCAGGCGTCGGCCGAGATCGGCGCGAGGGTCGTGATCGCCGGCGGCGGGTTCAGCAACGGCTTCGGCACCGGCTGCACCTACTCGGTGATCGCGAACGGAGCCACCGGCGCGGGCATGGACTTCTACGACAACGGGGTCCTGTTCGCCGCCACCCAGGGCGCCTCGGAGCCGAAAACCCATGTGGTGAACTGGACTCCGGCGACCACGGGCACCCACGCCATCCAGGTGACCCAGAACGGCGACTCGAAGACCATCATGCTGACGGTCGGCACCGGGATCAACGGCGGCAGCTCGTGCCTCGTCATCTGATGCGCCGGTACGCCGAATCACCGGCGTAGCAACGCTTCCCACGGAGCCCCATCCGTTCTACGGATGGGGCTCCGCCGGTTCGGCCGGTCCCCCGCAGCACGCCGAATTCCCTGCCCTAGCGGCAATTCGAGGTCCCGGCAAGACCGGAATTCACCAGCTACTCAGCCCGGCCGAGCGCGCGCTAAGCTCGCACGCCGGCGGCGAGGGGTGGTAAATCACGATGGAAGCCTTCATCATCGTCGCCATCCTCGCCACGCTGCTGGTCACGCCGACGGCCATCGCCTTGAAGACGGACTCCACGGAAAAGAATAGCCGCACTCGGCCATTCGCCCATCAGACGGCCCGCCCTACTCTGGCGCACTTCTTCAGTTCACTGGTGGTAGGCGTCCTCGTCCTGTTCGTCATGATGGCGCTGATAGCCGTGCTCCCCGCACTCCTGTGAATGCTTTTGGGCGAAAACGGGACTGGCTTGCAGCCCAAGCCGGGCAGCGGGATCTCGCGGTATGCGGCCCACCTGACATGGTATGTAAATGGGTATCTGGACCGACCAATTTCTCGCCCCTTACGAGGCGTATCTTCCGGACGTGGCGGACTTCGCCGAATTGGCGACAAGCATGCTTCAATTTCAGGTGGCACGCCCGCCGTGGACCCTCGTCGCCGGAACCCTCTCCGCCAACGCCGAATTGCCGTACACCGGAATCCTCGGCGACATCCGGTGGCGGATCAGAGACGGTTCGCTCTCGGTCGGTGGCGAGCTGGCCACCGATACCGCCCATCGCACCGAGTGGGAAGCGACCCAGCCGCCACCGTGGGGACAGGCCTTGGAGAAGGGCAAGGTGCTGGCCACCGGTACCGATTGGACGGACATCACACCCGCACTCGCCGACGCCCCGTACGCGGTCGAGGACATCGCCATTGTCTTCGATCAACTCGACTTCAGTGATCCCGCAATGCTGAACCACTTCTGCGGCGAGAACCCCAATATCCTGCTGACCTGCTTCGCGCTGGCGCGCCCGCAGTCCCGGCCGCTGGCGGCGAATACGCTCCAGGTTCCGGACAACGGCCCGGTCCATCCGGTCCAGACGTTCGTCTCGGTCGCCTTCAAACACGGTGAAAGCGGCTATCCCTGCCCGCCTATCGCTGATGCGGTAGTCCGTGTCCTGGGGCCCGGGCTGGTGATCGGCCAGACGCTCAACTGAGTACATTCCCGGGTGTTGACCGGGCTGGCCCCGGACAACGAGCCAGTCGGTGCCGGGGTGCGGGGTTGATCGTGTCGCCGTCCCAGCTCAGGTCGGAATCCTCGGCTACCTCGAAGGCCTCGAAACGGTTGTCGGACAAGACCGCATCGATCAGGGGGCGTGGGCCTGCGACGATCGTGGAGTCGAAGTCGATCTCGCTCGCGACGGACCAGGCGTGGTCGGCGGGCCAGAGCAGTTGGGGTAGGACGCCGGGGAAGTCCGCTGTCCAGCCCAGGCCCGCCGTGTGGACCCAGGCGGGGGTGGCGAGTTCGGTGAGGCTGGTTTCGAACAGCAGGAGGTCGCGGCCGGGCCAGCGCAGGAAGGGACCCTTCGTTACCGCCCGTGCGACTTCCGGCGTGACCGAGGCGGTCAGTTCGGCGGCCACGCGCGAGCGTTCGTGATCGAGGCGTCCGGGATCGCCGTCGGTTGACGCGACAAGGAAGGCCGAGGATTCGTGCAGGTCGCCGAAGCCGTTCCAGACCCCCGCGGTCAACGTCCCGGGCGTCCCGGTGGCCGCGCGGAGATGGACGGTGAGCGCGGCCAGGAGGTTCGGGTCGAACCATCCCTCCACGGTCTGGCCCACCGACCAACCGTCGGCGAACGACATCGCCGCCTCGGATTCGCCGTCGGTCAGGTTGCGCCACTGCACCAGTGGATGCATGACCCTGCCGTTGCGTGCGGCGACCTCGGCCCACGGCCAGGTCTCCTGCGCCACAACCGCGGGCAGTCCCCACTCGTCGATGACGGCGGCGTCCAGGCGGGTCGCCTCGACCGGGTGCAGGATTCGCGCGTAGGCCTCGAAACCGGTGCCGGCGACCGCTCCCGGACCGTGCTCACCCGCGCGGGCCAGGAGCCGGGCGCCACGCTCGACATCGGTGGTGAACTTCACCTCGACAGCGTAGGCCGCAGCTCAGCGCGTGCTGCGGCGGATATACAGGGACTGGGTAGCGCGGGCCACGAGAGTGCCGGTCGCGGAGAGGATTTCGGTGGTGTGGGTCGTGACCGACTTCTCGCCGGTGGCGGTGACCGCGCGGATGGCATCGAGTTCCCGCGCGGGGAAGACCATGGTCGCGGTGAGGGTGCCGTGGCCGGGCGCCAGGAAGTCGATGGAGCCGGTGGTGTTCCAGATTCGGTAGCCGGGGCCGAGCTGACGGCCCGCCATCACGGCGTAGAAGGGGTCGGTCATGGCGAAGAGGGTGCCGCCGAAGGCGGAACGGTTCACGTTGCAGTTCCAGGGGCGGACGCGGTGGGTGACGCGGATGGCGGTCCAGTCGGGGGCCACCTCGCGCACGCGCACACCGGAAAACAGGAAGGGCGGGTAGGAACTCATGAACAGCGGGAACAGCTTCGGGCCGACGGGTATCGAACGCGCGGTGCGCGGGGCAGGCACCCGTCCCGAGCTCGCGGTCGGATCCACGGGGGCCGGCGCACCCTCCGCACGTGGAGCGGAGCCCGTGGGGTCGGGCACGAACTCGGCACTCGAAGCGGTGGCCGGTGCGGCAGAGGCAAGCTCGGCACTTGACGAGAAATCCGGTGGAGTCGACACTGCGGCAGCGCCTTTCGAGTCGGGGCGCGTCAGCGCAGGGCGGGGGTGGCGCGCGGAGCGGTGCCGAGGAACGAAGGGACGCAGGTGACCCGATTCCAGGCGGGGCGTGGCACCTCGGTGACGGCGGGGGTGTGGGAGGGGGGCGGGCCCACTATCGCATGCGCGTTGGTGCCGATGATGCCGAAGGAGCTCACCCCGGCCAGGGCGCCCGACTCGTCGAGAGACCAGGCCGCACTGTTCCCGGAGATCCGGACGGCCGTGCCTTCCAGCTCGATTCGCGGATTCAGGGTGTGGAAGTTCGCCACCGGCGGGACCGTGCGCTCCCGCAGGCACAGCAGCGCCTTGAGCAGGCCGACCACGCCCGAGGCCGGCTCGAGGTGGCCGAGATTGGCCTTGGCCGAACCCACGTGCAGTGTCCTGCCGCCGTTTCGAGCACCCAGGGCGGCGACGATCGCGTTCACCTCGATCGGATCGCCGAGCGCGGTCCCGGTGCCGTGCGCTTCGAGCAGTCCGATGTCGGCCGCGGTGCGGCGGGCATCGGCCAGCGCGGCCTCGATCACCCGGCGCTGCGCGTCGGCGTTCGGTGCGGTGAAGCCGGAGGAGCGGCCGTCCTGATTGATCGCGGTGCCGTGAATCACGCCCAGCACCCGGTCACCGTCGCGTTCGGCGTCGGCGAGCCGTTTCAGCACGATCATCGCGCAGCCCTCACCGCGCACGTAGCCGTTGGCCCGCGCGTCGAAGGTCTTGCAGAGCCCATCGGGCGCAAGGGATCCGGTGTGGTTGATCGCCCGGGTCGAGCCCGGGGACAGCACGAGATTGACCCCGCCCGCCAGCGCGATATCGGATTCGCCGCGCCGCAGCGATCCGACCGCGTGGTGAATCGCCACCAGCGACGAGGAGCAGGCGCTGTCGAATGCCACGGCGGGACCGGTGAATCCGAAGGTGTAGGCGATGCGCCCGGCGGCGAAGCTGTGGCCGTTGCCCAGTGCCCAGTGCGCGTCGGTCTGCTGCCGGGCCCAGTCGGCGTAGTCGTGGCGGCCGGTGATCCCCACGAACACCGACACGATCTCCGCCCGCGCCACGGCGGGATCGATGCCCGCGTGCGCCAGCGCCTCCCAGGACACCTCCAGCAGCAGCCGGTGCTGCGGGTCGATGGCCTGCGCCGCACGCGGGCTGATGCCGAAGAACTCCGGATCGAAGTCGAGCGCGTCGCCGATGAAGCTGCCGCGCGAGGGCAGCATGTCCCACTCGTCCTCGAAGGGCCAGCGCCGATGGAACGGCATGTCCGAGATGAGGTTTCGCCCCTCGACAAGCGCGCTCCAGTAGGCGTCGAGATCGCCCACTCCGTCGCCGAGCCGCAGCCCGGCGCCGACGACCGCGATCGGCCCGCTCGCGTCCTGCTGCGCCAGCTGGGCGCGTAATTGCTTGATGGTCCGGGTGGCACGGCGCAGCGCCGTGCCTTCGTCCGCGCGCGGGCTCGGGTTGTCCATGACAGTTCTCCTGATATCCGGTGCCGTCAGGCAGTCGCCGCCTCGACCCCGGCGGGCGTGCGGACGAGTCGCTCGCCGATCGCGCCCGCCAGGGTCTCGGTGGTTCCGTAGGTCCACAGCAGCGTGGGTGAAAGCCGCAGCGCGAACGCCGATTCCAGGCGATTGCGCATTTCCAGGCTCATGAGCGAGTCGAGTCCGAGCGCCTTGAACGGCGTGCTCGTGTCGAGTTCGGCGGGGGGCATGCGCAATACGCGCGCGGCCACCTCGACAATCTTGTCCCGCACCAGGATCTGGCGATCATCGGTGGTCGCGGCGGCCCAGGCGGCGTGGAATTCGCCACCGGTTCCGCCGGTTCGAGCGTCCGAGGCACTCGCGCGCAGTCCCTGCCAGCTCTCCTGGGCGGCGGCGTCGGGGTAGGCGTCGAACCATTGACGCTGGTCGAAGGACAGGTAGCCGACCACGGCGCGATCCTCGCAGAGGAAGGCGGTGAGCGCGGCCCAGGCGTCCTGCGTGCCGAAGCTGCTCATCCCCTGCTCTGCCAGCCGCGCGCCCCGGTTCTCCTGTGCGGCAGCCAGGCCCACGTCCGCGAAGGGCCCCCACTGCACGCTCAGTCCGGGCCGGCCCGCATGCCGCCGGGCCAGGGCCAGCGCGTCGAGGTACGAGTTGGCCGCGGCGTACGCGGCCTGCCCCGGGTTGCCGACCAGCGCCGCGGCCGAGGAGAACAGGACGAACAGGTCCAAGGGGTCCGCGGCGGTGAGCGCGTCGAGGTGGCGGGCTCCGTCGATCTTGGGGCGGAGCACGCGGTCGAGCTGTTCCGCGTTCAGGCCGAGGATGGTGGCGTCGTCCAGGATGCCCGCCGCGTGGAAGACCCCCCGCACGGGAGGCAGTTCGGCACGAATCGAATCCAGTGCGGCAGCGAGCGATTCCGCGTCCGCGACGTCGGCCCGGTAGCTGTGCATCGCGGGGTGTCCCACCGGGCCCGGCGCGCTGCGGCCGATCAGGGCCACCGCACCCGCGCCGGCGTCGAGTAGATGTGCGGCCAGGCTGCGGCCCAGCGCGCCGTGGCCGCCGGTGATCACGTAGGTGCCGTGTGCGCGGAAACGACCGTCCGGCAGCGGCTCCGGGGTGATTTCGGTGACCGTTTCCGGATCGGTGAGCACCAGCTTGCCGATGTGGTCGCCCCGGGTCATGCGCTGCAGCGCGGGGGCGACGGCGGCGAAATGGTGCGCGGTGATCGGCAGCGGCGCGAGTTCACCGGCGCGGATTCGCGACCAGGCCGCGGCGAAGACGGCCGCGAAGCGGTCGGGCCGGCGCGCCATCAACCCCGTGAGATCGACCGCGGCGAAGCTTATGCCCTTCGCGAAGTGGTGCAGGCCGATTCGGCGATCGGCGTAGATGTCCTTCTTGCCCACCTCGATGAAGCGCCCGTCCTCGGCGAGCACCCGCATGCCCAGGTCGATGGCGACGCCGCCAAGGGAGTTGAGCAGCACGTCGACCCCGTGACCGCCGGTCACTTTCCGGATCTCGTCGGCCCAGGTCAGGCCGCGCGAGTCGAAGACGTGCTCGATGCGCTGTTCGCGGCGCAGGTACTCCCGGCGCTCCGCGGTGCCCGCGGTCGCGATGATCCTGGCCCCGAGACTCCGGGCGACGCCGATGGCCGCCAGGCCCAATCCGCCTGTCCCGGAATGGATCAGGACCGTCTCTCCCGGCGCGAGCCGAGCCAGGACGGCCAGTGCGTACCAGGCCGTGGTGGTCACCATGGGCAGCGCGGCGGCGACTTCGAAGGTCATGCCCGCCGGGATCGGCTGTGTGTGATCGGCGCGCACGGTGAGATGCGATGCCATGGCGCCGAATCCGCAGCCCACCACCCGATCCCCCACGGCGCGGCCGGCCACGGCGGGACCGACCGCGCGGATCACGCCCGCGCATTCGAGACCGAGCAGGTCGGGTGCGGCCGAATCGTCGGGGTAGGTGCCCGCGGCCTTCATCGCGTCGATGAAATTCAGTGCCGCCGCGTCTGTTTCGATCAGCACCTCGCCCACGCCGGGCCCGCGCACCTCGAGCGGCCGGTAGCGCAGCCCGTCCCAGAAGCGTCCGGGGGTTCGGGCGAGCCGGAAAGGCTGGGCGGGGGTACGCCACGGTCGCGGCGGGACGGACGGCTCCGGGCGCTCACCCCGTTCGAGTCGGCCCGTGTAGCGCTGTCCCGCCCGCAGCACCACCTGGTCTGCGCTGGTGCGCGCGAGCAGTTCGTCGGCGCAGTCCGCGAACCGGCCGTCCCGCTCCGGGGCGGTGCTGTCCCCGGGCGCGCCGAGATCGATGATCTCGGCCGACAGTTCGGGATGCTCGCGACGCAGCACGCGAGTGAAACCCCAGTACAGCGCGCCGCCGGGGTCGGGACGCTCGGTGGCGTCGACGGCCTGCGCCTGGCTGGTCACCACGACCAGGCGCGGCGGGGTGGAAGTCGTTCGGGCGCACGTCCGTACGAGGTCGGCGAGTTCGGCCAGTCCCCCGCGCTGCGGGTGCAGGCCCTGCTGCTCGGCGGGTGCGAGGTACACCACGGTGCCGGCCGCTTCGATGACGGCGGCGACATCCGCGAACCCGGAAGAACCGGGGGCTTCTGTACGACCAACCGCTTCGACGGGGTCAAACTCCACGGTGGAGTCCGCCGCCGTGGCCGAACCGACAACTGTCGCCGAACCAGAAGTCCCGACGGCTCCGAGGGCGGGCGAATCCGGGACCGTCGTGGAGCCGGACGCCTCAGCAGCGTCGAGGGCCGTGGCAGAGTCCGGCACCATCGCGGAGCCGAGCACTGGCGCGGAGCCGGAAGTCGTCGCAGAGTCCAGGGTCGTCGCAGAGTCGAGAGCAGTGGCGGAGTCGAGGGCGGTTGCCTGCGCGCCGTGACGGCGCAGGGCCGCAACCAGTTCGGTGGTGTGGGGCACCGGGCCGATGATCGCGAACGACTCCGTCTTGCCGCTCGCGTTCGGGACGCGCGGGGACGGGCGCAGGTTCAGGACGAACTCGCGGTCATAGCGGCGGGTGGCGGCGGGGCCGGGGTCGATCGCGACGAGTTCGAGGCCGAGCAGGCGGGCCAGGGGGGCGCGGCCCGTGTTGTAGAGGTGGATGTCGGCGGTCGTGGCCGAGCGGCGGATCGCGTATGCCCAGGCGGTGTCCACGAATCCGGCCGGGTCGGCGTCCAGGATCAGTTCGGCGATGCCGGCGGGCAGCACGGTGTGCTCGCCGTCGAACAGCGGCAGTGCGATCTGCATCGCGCAGTCCAGCAGGGTGGGGTGGAGTTCGCCCGGATGTGCCTGCGCGCGGGCACGGTCGCTGAGGGCGATCTCCGCCAGGGCCGCACGTTCGGAGCCGTTCCGCCAGTGTCGAAGTGCGCGCACGCCTCGGAAGTCGGGGCCGTAGGCGAGCCCGCGCCGGGCGCAGGCCGCGTAGAAGTCGGCGGGCTCGATGATCTGTGCGTGCGGGAGATCGGCCTCCGGGTAGGGCCGGGGCGCGGCCGGGTGGTCGAGGGTGTGCATTGCGCGACCGCGAGCGTGCACGGTCCAGCCCCCGGTGTCGGCCGACAGCGAGGCGATCTCGAAGCTCACGCCGTCCGAGAAGTCCTGGCGCATCGTCACTTCGGCAAGCGCCGGGGAGACTCCCAGCACCAGCTTCTCGATGAATCGCAGCCCCGACAGCGCCGCCGGGCGCGCACCGAGGTGGGTGCCCACCGTCGCGAGGGCGAGGGCGGCCATCATCGCCCCGGGTACCACCACCGCGTCACCGACGCGGTGATCGGTCAGCCACGCCTGGGCGTTCGGGTCGATCGGCGCCGTCGCCTGCCATGCCGTGGAGTCGATGGAGCTGGGCAACACCGGAACTCGCAATGGATCGGCGGTCGCCACGGGCGCCGCGGCGCCCTCGGGGAGCCAATGCGACTGCGGCGTCAGCGGATACGGCGGCAGCTCGACATTCGCGCCGGACACCTCGTCCGCACCGGGGCGCAGACCGGCGACGAAGGCCCGGGCGAGGCTGCGTGCCATCTCCGCGCCCGGATCGCGGTCGCGGTAGCACGACGGCAGTACGACGGGCGGCACCGCGCGCGCGGCGGCGAGCTGCTCCACGGCGGGGAGCAGCACCGGATGCGGGCTGATCTCGATCACATGGGTCACGCCGGCGTCGAACAACGCGTTCATCGAATCCGCGAAAAGTACCGGACGGCACAGGTTCTCGACCCAGTACTCGGCACCCGGTTCGCTCGCCGCCATCGGTCGCACCAGCACCGTCGACATCATCTCGACCGAACCCGGCATAGGCGAGACATCGGCGAGTTCGGCAAGCAGCGGCGCGCGCAACTCCCCCATCCGCGGGCTGTGCGAGGCATAGTCCACGTTCACCAACCGGCAGAAGATGCCGTCCGCGCCGAGTATCTCGCTCAGCGCCTCGATGGCGTCGGCGTCACCGGACAGCACGCACGAGGTCGGCCCGTTGTGCACCGCCAGCGCCACGTCATCCTCGAAACCCGCTATCGCGTCCGGGATCTCGTCGGCCGCGAGCTCCACGGCCAGCATGCGCCCTTTGCCCGCTACCGACCGCAGCAGCGCGCTGCGCCGGGCCACGATCCGGGCGGCGTCGTCGAGATCGAGCAGGCCCGCCACGGCGGCCGCCGCGATCTCACCCTGAGAGTGCCCGATCACCACGTCGGGCTCGATCCCCGCCCGCCGCCACATGGCCGCGATGCCCAGGGACAGCGCCCACAACACCGGCTGCACCTGGTCGACCCGATCGAGCCAGCCCGGTCCCGCGGCACCGGAGAGCACCGCGACCGGATCCCAGTCCACGTGTGGCTGCAGCGCTGCCGCGCACGCGTCGAGCGTCGTGGTGAACGCCGCGTCCCGCCCGTACAGCGCGGCACTCAGCCCGTGCCATTGACTCCCCTGCCCGGGAAAGACGAACGCCGTGCGCCCGAGCTCCCGCGCCCGCCCGCTCACCACCGGCGGGGTCTCGGCCCCCGGGTCGTCGGCGTACTCGCGCAGCGCCGCGGCGACCTCACCCGGCTCGGTCCCGAGCACGCCCACACGCAGCGGCAGGGCCGGAGCGCGCCGACCCAGCGCGGCCGCGATCGCGGGCAGTCCGTTCGCTGCGGAGTCCAGCAGGTCCGCGATATCCCGGCAGCGCTGTCGCAGTGCCTCCGCCGAGTGACCCGACACCGGCACGAATCCCCGGACGGCCGAGACGGTGCCGGCCCCGGCATCCGACCGTGCGACATCGTCCACGGCGCGAGCCCCGAAACCGGCGGGCGACGTATCCGGGGCCGCAACCACGGGTACCGCGGCGGAGCGGGCGGTGGTCTCCGCGCCGCGCAGCACCACGTGTGCGTTGGTGCCGCCCCAGCCGAAGGAGTTCACGCCGACGTAGGCGTTCGGACCGGTCTCGAAGCCGCTGTGTTCCTGGGCGATTCGCAGGTTCAGGGCGTCGAACGGGATGTCGGGGTTGGGGGTCTCGGCGTGCAGGGTGGGTGGGATGCGGCCGTGTTCCAGGCAGAGGACGGCCTTCACCAGGCCGGCTATGCCCGCGGCCGCTTCGAGGTGGCCGATATTGGTCTTGATAGAGCCGATCGGGAGGGGACCGGCGGCGGGGTCGCGGCGTGCGCCCAGGATCTCGCCGAGGGCCTGCGCTTCGATGGGATCGCCACGGCGCGTGCCGGTTCCGTGCGCTTCGAGGTAGGCGATGCCGCCGAGGTCGAGTTCGCCGGGCGGGTAGGCCCGGCGCAGCAGATCGCGCTGACCGTCGAGGCTGGGCGTCACCAGGCTCGGGCCGCCGCCGTCGTTGTTCACCACGGTGCGCTCGATGACGGCCCGGATCCGGTCACCGGCGCGCACCGCGGCGGACAGCGGTTTGAGATAGATCGCGACCACGCCCTCACCGCGCACGAAGCCGTCCGCCTCCGCCCCGAACGCCGCGCATCGGCCGCGCTCGGACAGTCCGCCGAAATGCGTCAGTCCGATCGAAACATCGGGCGCGAGAATCAGATTCACGCCGCCGACCAGGGCCGAGTCGATGTCTCCCGAGCGAATGGCCCGGACCGCCAGGTCGAGCCCGACCAGCGCCGAGGAGCATCCGGTCTCGACGGTCAGACTCGGGCCGGTCAGTCCGAGGAAGTACGACACACGCGCCGCGATGACATCCAGCGCGGAGCCGACCGCACTGTGCTGGCTCGCGCCCAGCCCACGTTCCTTGCGCAACGTCTCGTAGTCGTGCCAGGACGCGCCGATGTAGACCCCGCCGCGCGTCCCGCGCAGCGATTCGGCGGGCACGCGCCCGTCTTCGAGTGCCCGCCAAGCCATTTCGAGCATCAGCCGCTGCTGCGGGTCGATGTCGGCGGCCTCGCGCGGGGAGATGCCGAAGAACGCCGCGTCGAACCGGTCCACACCCTCGAGGAACCCGCCGACCGCCTGGATCCGCCGGTCGCGGTCCAGCGGGGCCTGCGCGTCCCAGCGCTCCGCCGGTACCGGCCTGATGGCCGTACCCCGCGCGGTCAGCAGTTCCCACAGCGCGTCGATGTCCGCGGCCCCGGGAAAGCGGCCCGACATGCCGACGATGGCGACGGGTTCGCTCGAGAGTGAGTTCATCGGATCTGTCCGCCCCTTCGATTCACTCGGTCCCCCGCACGTCCGCGTGGGTGAAACGCACGGCGCCGCACCACAGCAGCGACTTCTCCAGCGGCCCGATCGCGTGCTCCGGCGTCCAGGCCGAACCGCGCAGCACCGGCTGCGACCGCTTGGCCAGCGCGGCCGCCCGGAAGACCGACGCCGCCGAGTCCACGGTCCAGCCCCGGAAGAAGTCCAGGGGCGCGGCGAATTGCCAACGGGCGGACGCGAGTTTGCGGCCCAGGGTCAGATTGACCATGCGCAGCATGCCGGGCGACCAGTGATCTATGGCCCACCAGCGAACGTCGGGCCGGCGCAGCGCGTCGCGCAGGGTCGCCACGTCGGCGGGACGCAGGTACGGCAGCAGGCCCTCGGTGAGCACCAGCGTGTTCCGCGCCCCCGCGGTCGCCTCGTCGAGGAAGGCGGTCAGCGCCGCGGTGTCGGTGACATCGACCGTCCGGGTGATGCGACGGCAGTTCGGCGTCTCCCCCGCCAGCACCGACTCCTTGTATCCGAGCAGCTCGGGCAGATCCGCTTCGTACCAGTCGAGTTCGGCGGGCAGCGCCAGCCGGAACGGCCGGGTGTCCAGGCCGGCGGCCAGGTTCACGACCCGGTCGCAGCCCGCGGCGATCGAATCCAGGATCAGGTCGTCGATGAGTTTGGTCCGCACCACCGTGGGCCACATGCTCGGCCCGGTGGCGGTCATGGAGACGCCCTCCGGCCCGGCGAGCCTGGCCGCCAAAGGATCCCGGTACAGGGCGTCCGGGCGCTCGGATTCGATCGCCCGGTAGGCCGCCACCCAGCGGGCGGTGTCGGAGACATCGCGGATCGACGGTTCGGTCACGATTGGCTCCGATCCTGCGAAGACCCCTGGTCCGTCGCGATTTTCGTGGTGAAGGAGTAGTGCTCGAGCGGGAAGTGCCCGGATCGCCACCGGGCGGTCAAGGCGGTCGTGGGCCGGAAGACCGGTGAGTCGCCGTGCTGATCGAGGAAGGTCGAGGTGGTGCAGGCGCCGGTGAGGAACACCGAGGTCGACTGCCGCCGCCGCATGTCCCGCACGAACTCGGCGTGCGGTTCCGCCTTGATCTCGACGCAGGTCGCACCGCGCGCGTACATCTCCCGGATGCACCGGACGGCGTGCCGGGTGGAGTTCTCGATCATCGGGAAGTACAGGGAGGTGAAGGAATACGTGGTGCCCAGGACCGAGAAGCTGTTGGGCCATCCGGGCAGGGTCACGCCCTCGTAGGCCCCCGAGCGATTGGTCTCGTAGTAGTCGGCCAGATCCACGCCGTCGCGGCCGAGGATCGGGAACGGCGGGTTGGCTCCCCGCCCGAAGACCCGAAAGCCGGTGGCCAGCACGATGGTGTCGAGTTCGCGGTGCTCGCCGTCCGCGGTGAGGATGCCGGTCTCGGTGACGCGCACGATGGGGTCGGTCACGAGCTCGACGTTGTCCCGGGTGAAGGTCCGGTGGTAGTTGCTCGAGATCGACGGACGTTTACAGCCGTAGCGGTAGTCCGGCGTCAACTGCGCGCGCAATCGCTCGTCGGGCACCTGTTTGCGCATGGCGTTCAGCGAGAGACGCTCGATCAGCCGCACCGTCGCCGGAAGCTTGCGGCGGAATGCGAAATAGGCGATCAGCTCGTGCATCACATCGATCTGGAAGCGGATCACCCGCAGGATCAGCGGCAGCATCCGGAAGGCCCACCGCAGGGCGCGGGGCACCGGGAGGTCCAGCTTCGGCACGACCCACACCGCGCTGCGCTGGAAGACGTGCAGCCGCTTGGCGCGCTCGGCCACCGGCGGAATCAGCTGCACCGCCGAGGATCCGGTACCGATCACTCCGACACTGGCGCCCTCGAGATCATGGTCGTGATCCCAGCGCGCGGTGTGGATCACCGTGCCCGCGAACGAGTCCAGGCCTTCGATGTCGGGGGTCCGCGGCTGCACGAGCGGGCCGTGCGCCACGATGACGAACCTGGCCCGCACGGGCCCCGCGCTCGTCCGCACGTCCCACATGTGCTCGCGCTCGTCGAACGCGAGTCCGGTCACCTCGGTGTTCAGGCGCAGGTGCGCGCGCAGCCCGTATTTGTCGACGCAGCTCTCGGCGTACGCCTGGATCTCGTCGCCGGTGGGATAGGTGCGTGTGCTGAGCAGGTTCGGTTCGAAGGAGAACGCGTAGCTGCACATCGGAATATCCACCGCGACATCGGGATAGGTGTTGGCCTGCCAGGCCCCGCCCACCCGGTCCGCCCGGTCGAGGATGACGAAGTCCTCGATGCCCGCGTCCCGCAGCCGAATTCCGGCGCCGATGCCGCCGAAGCCGGCGCCGATCACCGCGACCTCTACGCGGGTGGGCTCGGGGTCGCTCATCGTTCTGTCTCCTGAGAAGTTCTGTGCGCCGGCGGCTCCTGCGCCCCGGCGGGCGTGAGCCGAACGGCCCCGCTCCACAGCCTGGAGCGCTCTAGTGGGCCGATCGCGTGGTCGGGCAGCAACGCCGAACCGCGCAGCGGCAGCGGTGAACGCCGCCAGCGCGCCGCAGCGCGGAACGTCGAGTGCGCCGCGTCGACGGACCAGCCCTCGAAGAAGTCGAGGCTGGACGCGAAATGCCATTTCGCGGAACCCAGTTCGCGACCGAGCGTGCGGTTGACGCCGTACCGCACGCCCGGTGACCAGTGGTCCATCAGCCACCAGCGGATCGGCGGCCGCCGCAGCAGCGTGGACAGCCGACCGACGGCATCGGCTGTCAGATACGGCAGCAGGCCCTCGGTCAGAACCAGCACCCGGCCGGCCCCGGCGGTCGCCTCCACCAGGAAGTCGGTCAGCGCGCCGGAATCGGTGAGATCCACCTGGGCGACGACGCGGCGGCAGTGCGCCCGTTCGCCGGCCAGCACCGATTCCTTGTAGGCGCTCAGCGCGGGCAGATCCGCTTCGTACCAGTCGATCTCGGCCGGGATCGGCAGCCGGTAGGGCCGGGTGTCGAGGCCCGCGGCGAGGTTGATCACCCGATCACAGCCCCGGGCCAGCGTGTCCAGGATCAGATCGTCCAGGAGCTTGGTCCGGACCACCGTCGGCCACATGGTCGTCGCGGCGGCCATGGCCGCACCGCGCGGGCCCGCCAGTGCCGCCGCGAGCGGGTCGCGGAACAGCGCGTCGGGACGAGCCGATTCGATCGCCCGGAACCCCGCCACCCAGCGGGCGGTGTCCGAGACGTCACGCATGAGCGATTCGGTCATGAGGCCGCGGTGTCCCCGATCGAGGTGAACGAGTAGTGCTCGATCGGGGAATGCCGGGTGCGCCAGGCCGCCTCGACGGTGCTGGTGGGCCGGAACAGCGGCACATCGCCGTTCTCGTCGAAGTACCAGCTGTGCGTGCGCTCGCAGTGCGAACGGTAGAACAGCGTCTTCCCTTGGCGTTCGATCATCTCGGCCACGAACTCGCGGTAGGGATCCGGCTTGATCTCCACGGAGGTGGCGCCCCGGCGGCGCGCTTCGAGGATGCAGCGCACCACGTGGTCGACGCTGCTCTCGATGGTGACGAAGAAGGAACCCGTCATGGCGTAGAGACCGGGGACGGTGAAGTTGTTCGGCATCTGCGGCAGGGTCAGGCCCTCGTACTGTCCCTTGCGGTTGGCCACGATGAGTGAGCGCAGGTCCTGCCCGCCGCGCCCGGTGGTCTTGAAGCGGGGCAGATTGGTCTCGTCGAGCGTCTCGAAACCCGTTGCCAGGATGAGGGTGTCGAATTCGTGGTGCGCGCCGTCCGCGGTCCGCAGACCGGTCTCGGTGATCTCGGCGATGTCGGCGGTGACGAGATCGACGTTGTCGCGGGCGAAAGCCTTGTAGTACGTGCTCGACATCGACAGGAACTTGCAGCCGAACCGGTAGTTCGGGGTGAGCTTGGCCCGGGTCTCGGGGTCCGGCACCCAGCGCCGCAGCGCGAACTTGATGATCGATTCCAGGAAGGTCACCGACGCGGGGATCTTGTACCGGAACACCGCGTTGTAGAGGACTTCGAGCCAGAAGACCGCTATCCAGCGCGGAATGAACATCATGAAGGGCAGGATCTTGTAGCCGAACCGCAGCAGCGCCGGGAGCGGGAAGTCCGGTTTGGGCAGCACCCAGATCGGCGTGCGCTGAAAGACGTGCACCCGCTCGGCGATCTTGGCCATTGCCGGGATGACCTGCACCGCCGAGGATCCCGTGCCGATTACCCCGACCCGGGTGCCCGTCATGTCGTGCTCGTGATCCCAGCGCGCACTGTGGATCACCCGGCCGTTGAACCTGTCGAGTCCCTCGATGTCCGGGTACTTCGGCCGGCCGAGGCCGCCGTAGGCGATGATGATGAACCGGGCGTGTATGGGCCCCTGCGTGGTGTCCAGCCGCCAGTGGTGCTCGGTGTCGTCCCAGGTGGCCGCCAGCACTTCGGTATTCAGCCGCAGATGCGGCCGGACCCCGTACCTGTCCACGCACCTGTCGGCGTACGCCTTGATCTCGTGGCCCCGGGCGTACGCGTACTCCCAGTCCGGATTCCGCTCGAAGGAGAAGCTGTATCCCCAGACCGGAATGTCCACGGCCACATCGGGATAGGTGTTCCAGTACCACACCCCGCCGATGTCCTCGGCCTGCTCGATGAGCGCGAAATTCGTTATCCCGGCCTGGCGCAGCTTGATCCCGGCGCAGATGCCGGAGAATCCGGCGCCGATGACCGCTACCTCGAGCAGACTGTCATTGTCGGTCATTGTCGTCTCCTGACGAACTCGCGGACACGGCGGGCGAAGGCCCTGCCGAGCACGGTGATGCGACGGACCCGGGGTTGCGGCGGCGCGGGGGCCACCGCGAGGTCCACGCCCGAGTCGGGCGCCATGAACATCGCGGCGGCGTAGTCCGCGAACAGGTCGGCGGTGGCGAAGTCCTTGCGGGCCAGCAACTCGTCCATCACCGCGCCCAGCAGTTCGGGATCGGCCCGCTCGGCGACTTCACCCATCACCTTGGGGTTCATGAACGGCGCGGCGTCGGCGACCGCCACCGGGTCGATCTTGGAGAGCATCGACATGGATCGGTCGGTCCGGTTGTCCAGCAGCGCCGCGCTGAGCGAACGGCCCAGCAGTCGCGGCGGCAGCACGCCGGTGGCGAGCGGGACCGCCACCCGCAGCGGCGCGAGCCGGCCGATTCGCGTCAGTCGCGCGTATTCGACGGCGTAGCGCTCGTGCAGGGTGGCGACCAGCCGGTCCCGCAGCTCCGAGAGGTCCTCGGCGTCCAGTGCTTCGAGGTAGTCGATGCGCGCCGCGTCCACGTGCAGCGCGTCGGCGAGTTTGCCCAGTTGGATTCGGGTCGCGCGCTCGCTCATGCGCGCCGCCCGAGCAGCACCGCGCCCACGAGCGCGCGGACGGGACGGGGGCGGGCGGCGTTCTTGGCCGCCAGCTCCTTGCGCGCCAGCCTGCGGTCGCGCTGCGGCGCGGTGCGCAGCAGCGACAGCAGGTCGGCGCACTGCTCCTGCGAGAGCGCCGCCAGGGCGGGTAGCCGAGCCCCGAGTTCCTGTTCCAGAACTGCCCGGGGGTCCGTGGTCGAATTCATCGTGATAGCCGTCCTTTGTCGCCGGGGACCTGGCGGGCCAGCGAAACCGCCAATCGCATCGCGCGATCCACGGTGCGCCGCCCGATCGAGTTGTTGCGGGCGAAATCGCCGGGGGCGGGCAGGATTTGACAGAGCAGCGGATCGGGCAGGCCGCGCCGCCGCCATTCGCGCGGATAGCCGATCGACACCTCTTCGAAGCGCACCCCGTCGAAATGATCGGTGCGGCGGATGTGCAGGTGCCCGTACACCACGCAGGCCACGTTGTACCGGCGATGCCAGTCCGCGGTGAGCTCGGTGCCGCACCACATCGCGAACTCCGACCGGAACAGCCGATCGGTCGGAGTGCGCAGCAGGGGAAAGTGATTGATCAGTACCAGCGGCAGCTTGGGGTCCACGGCGTCCAGCCGCTCGCGGGTGTAGCGCACGCGCTCGGCGCACCACTGCTCCCGCGAGTCGTAGGGGTCGCAGGCGAGCAGGTGCTCATCGGTGGCCAGGGTGCCCCTGGCTTCCGCGAGCGCCAAACCCGCTGCCTTGGTGTCGATTCCGCGCGGCAGGAAGGAGTAGTCGTAGAGCAGGAACAGCGGGGCCAGCACGGCGGGCCCGCCCGGGCCCTCCCAGACCGGATAGGGATCCTCCGGCGTCACCACGTCGAGCTCGCGGCAGGCCGTGACCAGGGCGTTGTACTTGCCCGTACCGCGCAGATGTCCGGGATCCAGTGCCGTGGTCCATAATTCGTGGTTTCCCGGCACCCAGATCACCTTGGCGAACCGCTCGCGCAGGGCCGAGAGCGCCCAGCGGACGCTCTCGATCTTCTCCGCGACGTCGCCGGCCACGATCAGCCAGTCCCCCGGCGTGTTCGGCCGGATCTGCTCGACCACCTCGCGATTGCCGAGGTGGCTCACGTGCAGATCACTGACCGCCAGCAGCGCCGGCCCGTCGCCGCTCACGCCGTGTCCACCACCGCTCAGGCCGTGCCCGACGCCGCTCACGCAGCGCCCTCTGCCGCTCCCACCGCCGCACCGAGCCTGCCCATGGAACCGCTCAGGCGGGCCATCAGCTCCGCGGGCACCGGGCCGCCGTCGTGAATGGCGGACAGGCGCTCGAGCAGCATCTCGACCTCGGCGATGATCGGATCGGCGAGTTCGGCGTCCTGCGGGGTGATCTGGTCCAGGACGTGCCGGGCCAGCAGGCTGACCGTCGGGTACTGGAAGATCACCGAGTTGGCGAGCTTGACGCCCGTCATGGCCCGCAGATGCGTGCCGAGCTCGATCGAGCTGAGCGAGTCGATGCCCATCTCGGTGAACTCCCGATCCGGCTGCACCGCATCGGGCGAGGAGTACCCCAGCACCATCGAGATCGGCGTCTTCAACAGCTCGACGACCGTCTCGTGCTGTTCGGCCGGGCTGAGCCCGGCCAGCCGCTTGGCCAGCTGCGTCGGATCACCGAGCTGCTGGGTCGCGCGCGGCCGGGCGTGCAGCAGCGCCCGGAAGAACGGCGGCAGTTCGGCCACCGACTGGGCCACCCGCAGCAGCGAGAGATCCATGCCGATGGGCAGGACGTACGGCGCTCCGGTGCGTAGCGCGGAATCGAACAGACCCAGTGCCTCCGCGGTCGGAATGGGCGTGATGCCCATGCGGCCGAGGCGGGCGCGGTCCTTCTCGTCCATGCCGCCGGTATTGGAGGTGTCCTCGGCCCACCAGCCCCACGCCATCGCGGTGGCGGGGAGCCCGCGGTGGTAGCGATGCCGGGCCAGGCTGTCCAGGAACACGTTGGCCGCGCCGTAGTTGGCCTGACCGGGTGCGCCGAATGTGCCTGCCGCCGAGGAGAACAGCACGAACATCGACAGATCCAGGTGCTGGGTGAGCTCGTGCAGGTACCAGGCGCCGTTGGCCTTGGCGGGCAGCACCGCGTCCAGGTGGTCGGTGGTGAGCGCGGCGAAGGTGGCATCGGCCAGGGTGGCCGCCAGGTGCACGACCGCCCCGATCGGATGCGCCTCGGGCACACCGGCGATCACCGCGGCCAAGGCGTCGCGATCACCCGCGTCACACGCGGCCACGCGCACGGTCGCACCGGCCGCGCCCAATTCGGCGATCAGCTCGTCCACACCGCCCGCGGTGGCGCCGCTGCGGCTGGTGAGCAGCAGGTTCCTGGCCCCGTAGGCGGTGACCAGGTGACGGGCGATGATGCCGCCGATCTTGCCGGTACCGCCGGTGATCAGGACCGTGCTCTCCGGATCGAACGCCGTGGGCCAGGTGAGCACCACCTTGCCGACATGGCGCGCCTCACCGAGATGGCGCAGCGCCGCGGCGGCGTGCCGCACGTCGAAACGGGTCAGTGGCAGCGGCGCGAGGACGCCGGCGTCGAACAGCGCCGACAGCTCGGAGAGCAAGCCGCCCAGCACGTTCGGTTCCAGTGCGCCGAGTTCGAAGGACGCGTAGGACACCCCGTGCTGATCCCGGATCGTCGCCGGGTCGTGCACCGCGTCCCGGGCGATCTCCACGAAGCGGCCCGCCTCGGCGAGCAACCCGAGCGAGTCCCCGGTGAAGGCGTCGGGCAGCAGATTCAGGACGATGTCGACCCCGCGCTCGCTCGCGAACCGCTCCGCGAAGGCGGCGGAGCGGGAGTCGGCGAGGTGATCCTCGGCGAACCCCATGCCCCGCAGCACATCCCACTTGGGCTTGCTCGCGGTCGCCAACACTTCCAGGCCGAGGTGCCGAGCCACGTGCACCGCGGCCGTGCCGACGCCGCCGGTGGCGGCGTGCACCAGCACCCGCTCCCCCGAACGGCCGCCGGCGATATCGCGAAGTCCGTGCAGGGCGGTCAGATACGCCACCGGTGCGGCCGCCGCCTGGGCGAATGACCAGGCCCGGGGCATCGCCGCGAGCAGCCGATGATCGGCGGCCGCGGTGGCGGCGATCTCGCCGAAGAGGCCGAATACCCGGTCGCCCGGCGCGAATCCGGTCACGCCCGCGCCGACCGCGCGCACCACGCCCGCGGCCTCGTGCACCAGTCGCGCCGGGGTGCCGGTGCCGGCGGCGACCCCGGTCAGCGCGACCGGGAACGACAGGCCCGCGGCTCGCTGCTCGACCAGAACCGTGCCGGGCGCGAGGTCCGCGCGGGTGTCGTCGTCGGCGACCTCCGCCAGCGCCACGTCGTCGAGATTGCCCGAGGCCGGAATGTCGAGCCGCCACGAACCGGACAGCTTGGCGCCCGCGGTCGCCGCCGCGTCGAGGCCGGAACGGATTCGCCTGCCGAAGAATTCGCCGCGGCGCAGCGCGAGTTCGGGTTCGTCGGTGTGCAGCGCGGTGGCGAGCTGGTCGAGGCTGATGCCGGCCTCGTCGAGGTCGAGTTGCAGGATCCGGTCCTGATGCTCGGATTGCGCGCTGCGCACCAGCGCCCACACCGTGGCCCCGGCCAGATCCGAGACGTCCTCCGCGGCCGCGACCGCCTGGACGCCGCGGCTCAGCACCACCAGCTTGGTCTCGGCGAAACGCTCGTCGGCGAGCCAGGTTTGGATGGTGCCGAGCATGTCGGCGAGTTCCGCGCGCACCGCCGCGCTCGGATGCGCGCCCGGTTCGGCGCCGGCCGAGTCCGCGACCCGGGACAGCACGACCACCTTGGGCGGCTCGGCGCCCTCGACATCCATTGCCGCATAGAGGGTTCGGAGATCCGGGTAGGTGACCGGAAGCGCGTCCCCGTGTACGCCCAGTGGCTGACCGCCGACGACGGCCCAGTCACCCGGGCGACCGGAGTAGCGCGCCCGCTGCACCGGGACGGTCAGCCAGTCGACGCCGAACAGCGAGTCCTGGCGTCCGGACAGACCGCGGGTGGCGAGCTTGGTGGTCGAGATGGTGCGCACCTGCAGCGTGCCCGCCGCCACGATGCGCCCGGTGCTGTCGCCAAGCACCCAGCGCAGGCGATCGGTGCCGGCCGGAGTCAGCTTGACACGCAACGCCTTCGCGCCCACCGCGCGCAGCTCGACTCGCTCCCACGCGAACGGCAGCCGGATCGCGCCGGCTTCGGACGGGATCAGCGCGGCCGCCGCGGAGCCGGTCTGCATGGCCGCGTCGAGCAGGGCCGGATGCAGCCCGTACTTGTCGGCATCGGCCACCGCGTCCGGCAGCGCGACCTCGGCGAAGATGTCGTCCCCGCGCCGCCAGACCGCCTTCATGCCCTGGAAGACCGGGCCGTACTGGTAGCCGAGCGCGGCGAGGGTCTCGTAGGCGGGACCGGGCTCCATGGCCTGGACCGCACCGACCGGCGGCCAGAGTTCGAGGCCCTGGGTGTCGGTGTCCTCGGTGCGGGGCACCGCGGTGAGATGGCCGTCGGCGTGCAGGCTCCATTGACTCTGGCCGGGCGCGCCGTCCTTGTCCTCGGGCCGCGAGTAGATGGCCACCGAACGCCGCCCCGGCTTGACGAGTTCGCCCACCACGACCTGCAGGTGGATCGCGCCCTCGGCGGGCAGCGTGACCGGGGTGTACATGGTCAGCTTCTCGACCTGCGGCGCACCGAGCCGGTCACCGGCGTGCAACGCCAGCTCGAGCAGCAGCGCGCCGGGCAGCAGCACGTTGCCGTGCAGCGCGTGATCGGCGATCCAGGCGTGGGTCGCCAGGGCGATGCGGGTGCTGAACTGGAAGCGGTCCGCGCCGGGCAGTTCCACGACCGCACCGAGCAGCGGATGCCCGGCCTCGGCCAGGCCCAGCCCGCTCGGCTTGCCGCCGCCCGAGCCGGACACACTGGCCAGCCAGTACTTCTGCCGCTGGAAAGCGTAGGTGGGCAACGGAATCGAGCGCACCGAGCCGGCCGGATAGATCGCCTGCCAGTTCGGTGAGACGCCCTGCACGTGCGCTTCGGCCACCGAGGTCAGCAGGCGCCGGATGCCGGCGTCCTCCCGCTTGAGCGAGCCGGTGATCAGGCAGGAATCGGCGAAGCCGCCCAGGGATTCGTGCATGGCGGCGGTCAGGACCGGGTTCACGCTCATCTCGATGAAGGCGTTGTAGCCGGACTCGAACGCGGACCGGAAGCCGCCCTCGAAGTTCACCGCCTCGCGCAGGTTGCCGAACCAGTAGTCCGGGCCCAGCTCCGCGGCGTCCAGCACGTCGCCGGTGACGGTCGAGAAGAAGGTGATGTCCGTGGCTCGCGCGGTGACCGGGGCGACGGCGGCCTCGAGCTGCTCGCGCAGCACGTCCACGTGGCAGGTGTGCGCGGCGTAGTCGACCGGAACCTGGCGCGCCCGCACCGCGTCCCGTTCACACCGCGCGAGCACCGCGGCCACGCTGTCCGCGCCGCCCGCGACCACGGTGGTGGACGGGGAATTGACGGCGGCGACGTAGATGTCGTCGATGCCCGCCAGTAGTTCGCGCACCCGCGCGACCGGGGCGTTGATCGAGGCCATGCCGCCGGTGCCCGCCAGTTCGCGCAGCGGCCTGCTGCGCAGGGTCACGATGCGGGCGGCATCGGCCAGCGACAGCGCGCCCGCGACGTACGCCGCGGCGACCTCGCCCTGCGAGTGCCCGAGCACGGCGTCGGGTTCGATGCCGAGCGAACGCCACAGTCCCGCAAGGGAAACCATCGTCGCGAAGAGCGCGGGCTGCACGACGTCGACGCGTTCGATCGACGGCGCGCCCGGCACCTCGTTCAGCACGTCGGTCAGCGACCAGTCGACGAATTCCGACAGCGCAGCCTCGCATTCGGCGATGAGACCGGCGAAGACCGGGGACTCGGTCATCAGCTGCGCGGCCATGCCCGCGTACTGCGCGCCCTGGCCGGGGAAGACGAAGACGACCTGCCGTTCGGCGGCCTGGCCGCGAATCGGCCCGACCGGTGCGGCGTCGGCGACCGCGGCCAGCCCGGCCAGCAGGTCGACGCGATTGCCGCCGAGCACCACGGCGCGATGATCGAAGGTGGCGCGGGTGGTGGCCAGGGCGTGGCCGATCTCGCGCGAGCTGAATTCCGGGTTCGCCCGGACGTGCTCGGCGAGCTGGGCGGCCTGTTCGGCCAGCGCCTCGGGGGTCTTGCCGGATATCGGCCAGATGGCAAGCGGCACTTGCCGGCCGGGCTCGACGGGAGTGATCGGCTGCGCCGGGGGCGCCTGTTCGAGAATGACGTGGGCGTTGGTGCCGCTGATGCCGAAGGACGACACCCCGGCCCGGCGCGGCCCGTTGCGGTCCGGCCACGGCACGCTCGAGGTGACCAGATCGACCGTCCCGGCGGACCAGTCCACGGCCGTGGTCGGCTCGCTGACGTTCACCGTGGGCGGCACGACCCCGTGCCGCATGGCCTGGATCATCTTGATCACGCCGGCGATGCCCGCGGCGGCCTGGGTGTGCCCGAAGTTGCCCTTGATCGAGCCGAGCAGCAACGGCTCGGCGGCCGAATGGTCCCGGCCGTAGGTGTCGAACAGCGCTTCCAGTTCGATGGGATCACCCACGGGCGTGCCGGTTCCGTGCCCCTCCACCACATCGATGTCGGTGGGCGCGAGGCCGGCCGCGGCCAGGGCGGCGCGAATGAGCTTCTGTTGCGCGACCGCGCTGGGAACGGTCAGGCCCTTGGTGGCGCCGTCCTGATTCACGGCCGCGCCGCGCTGAATCGCGAGCACCTCGTGGCCCAGGCGCCGGGCGTCGGACAGTCGCTCCAGGATGAGCACCGCGACGCCCTCGGACATGCAGAATCCGTCGGCGTCGGCGGAATAGGGCTTGCTGCGACCGGCTTTGGAGATCGCGCCGTGCTGGCCGAGAGCGAAGAAGCCGGTCAGCGTCGACATGATCGAGACCCCGCCGACCAGTGCGAGCGAGCATTCGCCGGCGGTCAGCGCCTGCGCGGCCAGGTGCATGGCCACCAGCGAGGACGAGCAGGCGGTGTCGATGCTCATCGTCGGGCCCTGCAGACCCAGGATGTAGGAGACCCGGCCCGAGAGCACGCTCTGACTCACGCCCATGGCGACGTAACCGGGGTCCAGGTCCTTCTGGCCCGGAATCAGGTACGCGTAATCGCCGCCCATCGCGCCGATGTAGACACCGGTATCGGTGTCTTGCAGCGTCGTCGGGTCTATGCCCGCCGATTCCAGTGCCTGCCAGCTGGTTTCGAGCACCATCCGCTGTTGCGGATCCATTGCCTTGGCCTCACGGGGGCTGATTCCGAAGAACTCGGGATCGAATTCGCCCGGCTCGTCGATGAACCCGCCCATCGGCGCCATGGCGGCGGCCACCTCGGGCGATGCCATATCGGCCAGCTCCGTCATCGACCGGTCGGCCGGGAACTTGCTGGATGCATGCTGGCCGTCGATCAGGAAGCGCCATAGCGCCTCGGGTGAATCGATGCCACCGGGAAAACGGCACGCCATACCGACGACCGCGATCGGATCGTCAACGAGAACGTGATCAGCCACGACTGCCCCCATGCGGGTAGAGATGTCCCGTTCTGCATTAGAACGGGATTCAGAATTAGAGAGTTTCCAGTGCCCCTGCGGCAACCCAAAGCGCTTCTGCCAGATGGTCATTGCGCCGACGAGCGAGAAGGTACCGCATACCGGGAGGGGCTGCAACAGATCTCAGTTAATCTGAAGTACACGCAACTCGGAATCACTTGCAAATCACGGCCGGATGATGGAAGCTCGCTGCCACGCCCAGGCCGACACGGCCCGGGCGCTTGGCGCTCGCGTCCGTTCACAGGCGGGCGAGCTGGTTCGCGACAGGTTTGCTGATCGCGTTCTTCAGGAGGGGTAATGGCCGAATTCGAGGTCACGAGAGCGCTGGAAGCCAGCCCGATGCAGCTGTACTCGATCATCGCGAACACATCCACGTGGCAGGAGTGGTTCCTGATGCACGACGGCTTCCTCGAGCAGCCGCCCGAGCGGATGGCCGTGAATTCCACACTGGTGCAGAACATTCGCATGCTGGGCATGTCGCACAAGCTCGAGTTGACCATCACCGCGTTCAAGCCGCCGATGCAGCTGACCCTGTGCGGGCGCAGCGAGATCGGGCTCGTCTGCGAATTCACCTTCGGAATCGAGCGCCGTCCGGGCGGCTCGCAGCTGACCATCGCCGGCAATTTCACCGGCGCGATGCTCAATGCTCAGCTCGAGCAGGTGATCGAGCGCGACGCACACAGCCAGTTGACCAATTCCATGAGCAAGCTGGCGACGTTGTCGCAGGTAGAAGCCTGATGACCGCGAATGCGCCGCTGCTCGAACTCGCGAATGTGGTGCGCGAGTACCGCATCGGCGGCGAGACGGTGCGGGCGCTGGACGGTATCAGCCTGGACATCGCCGGCGGGCAATTCGTCTCGGTCGTCGGCCCGTCCGGCGCGGGCAAGAGCACGCTCCTGCATGTGTTGGGGGCACTCGATGTCCCGAGTTCGGGATCGATTCGATTCCGGGGCAGAGAGATCGGCGCGTTCGGCGATGACGAGCAATCCGAATTCCGGCGGCAGCACGTGGGTTTCGTCTTCCAATTCTTCAATCTGCTGCCGACGCTGTCCGCCTGGGAGAACGTGGCGATCCCGAAATTGCTGGACGGCACCGGATTACGCGCGACCAAGCCCCGGGCACTGGAATTGCTGGATTTGGTCGGCCTCGGTAGCCGGGCCGAACACCGGCCCGGCGAACTGTCCGGCGGGCAGATGCAACGGGTGGCACTGGCCCGGGCCCTGGTCATGGATCCACCGCTGATCCTGGCCGACGAACCCACCGGTAACCTCGATTCCAAGACCGGCGCCGCGATCATGGCGCTGCTGGCCGATATCGCACACGGCGATCACGCCGTGGTCATGGTCACACACAACGCGGAAGCCGCGAGCACCACCGACCGCGTCCTCACCCTGGGTGACGGTCGCATCGTCCGTGATGAGAGCGCTGGGACCGCACTCGGCGCACCGGAACCCGCCGCGGCGGCGGTGGGTCACCCATGACGGCACTGATAGATCGCTGGCGACTGTTCAGCGTGCGCGAGTTCGCCGTTCATCGCGGGCGAACCCTCGCCTCGACCACGGTGATGGCCGTGTCCGCCGCGTTCCTGGTCGCGGTGTTCGGCATCTTCGGTTCCCTGTCCGGATCGGTGAATCAGCTGATCGACGGCCTCGCGGGCAGGGCGACGCTGGAGGTTTCCGGGGTCACCGACTCCGGCCTGCCCGCCGCGGTGCGCGCGGACATCGCCGCGGTGCCCGGCGTGGCGCACGCGGTGCCGATGCTGCGCGCCAAGGTGCCCAGTGCGGCGGGTCCCATGCTGTTGCTCGGCGCCGATCCGAGTGCCGCGGCCCTGGAAAGCGACCTGCAGGAAGCGGTCGAGCGTCACCTCGGCACGCTGATGACCACCGCCAACGGAGCCCTGGTCGGCCCCGGCGTCGGCGTCGCGGCGGGCGAACGGTTCCGGATCGGCTCCGGCGAGGTCACCGTCGCCGCCGTGCTGTCCGGGCCGAAACTGGAGCAGCTCAACGACGGTCACTACGTATTGACCTCGCTCGCGGTCGCACAGCGGGTCACCAATCGCAGCGAGCAACTCGACTCCGTCCTCATAGTTCCTGCACTGCAGGCGAATTCGGATGATCTGAAGGCCGCGATCACGGCGGCGGTCGCGGACCGCGCGCTGGTCGCGGAGCCGAGCCTGCGAGCCGTGCAGACCGGCGGCGCCCTGCGCATGCTGCGCTACATGACCCTGATGGGCGCCGCCCTGGCGTTCATCGTGGCGGCGTTCCTCATCTACACCGCCATGAGTATGGCGATAGTCCAACGGCGACCGGTCATTTCGATGCTGCGCGCGGTCGGCGGCCGGCGTTCCACCATCGTCACCGATCTACTCGTCGAAGCCGCCGTGATCGGGGTGATCGGCGGTGCGGCCGGCTCGGCGCTGGGCGTGCTGCTGGGCCGCACCGCGATCGATACGCTACCGCTGGCGCTCATGCAGTCGATCGAAGCGCGCATGACGTATTCGTTGCCGCTGTACGCGATTCCGATCGCCATCGCGGCGGCCGCGGGCACCAGCATGCTGGCCTCGGGCGTCGCGGCGTACCAGGTGTACAAGGTGTCCCCGGTCGAGGCGCTGGCCCCGGTCGGAGCCGGTGTCGCCGACCGCGTTCCGCTGCTGCTGCGCCTGTTCGCGGCGTGGGCCGCGATCTTCAACATGACGGTGGCGATCATCCTGGTGCGGTTGCACCTGGACGCCTTCGTCTTCTCGGGCGTGGCCCTGTGCCTGTTCTTCGGAGCCGGACTCATGCTGTGCTTCGCCCTGACCGGGTCACTGGTCGCGGCCACCTCGTGGGTCGCGCGGCGCTTCGGCCGGGCGGGCGAGCTGGCCGCGACCTCGCTCGAACGCGCCCCGCGCCGGGTGTGGGCCACCCTGATGACGGTGTTCATGGCGGTGGCGGTGACGGTGACGATCACCGGCGCGAACAACGATCTCCTCGGCGCGATTCGCGGTTCCCTGGGATCGACCGGCACGGTCGACGTCTGGGTGACCTCGCATCCGCCCGACGAGTTCCCGACCGGCCCGGCGCTGCCCGCTGATCTGGCGGCGCGCATCGGCGCGGTCCCGGAGGTGGCGAGCGTCAACGAGGGACAGGTCGCCTACGCGACAATCGGCGCGGAGAAGGTGATCCTGTATGGACTCGCCACCGGCAGCGTCAACCCGCTGTACGAGGGGCTCGACGCGGCGCTGCGGGCGGAGGTGGTCGCCGGGCACGGCATCGTGGTGTCCCGGGACATGGCCCGCGGGCTGGGCGTGGGCGTCGGCGACGAACTGTCCGTGCAGACCCCGCGCGGACCGCAGCGCACCCGCGTCGTCGGCGTCGTGTCGTACTTCTCGGCGATGACCGGGACCGTCGGCATGGGCCTGGACCAGATGCGGCAGTGGTTCGACCGCCCCGGCTCGACCATCCTGCAGATCGAGGGCGTCCCCGGCACGGACGGTGATCGGCTGCTGGAATCGGTCGCGGCCTTGGCGCCGCCGGGCATCCATGTCTATTCCGGCGCAACGTCATTGGCCAATGTCGAGAACTCGGCCAAGCAGGGTATGGCGGTATCGAACGCCGTATGGATGATCATCGTCCTGATCGCCGCGGTGGCCCTGCTGAACACCTTGACGCTGTCGGTGCTCGAACGCCGGCGCGAGATCGGGGTGCTGCGCGCCATGGGCGCGAGCCGGCGTCGCACGCTGCGCATGGTGCTCGCCGAAGCGGCGGGCATCGGCGTCGTCGGCGGGGTGCTCGGGCTGGGGTTCGGCCTGGCGAGTCAGTACTTCTTCGACGCCCTCACCCCGAACATCATGAATCTCGAGGTGGCCTACCGGCCGAGCCCGCTCGCGCTGGCCTTCGCGGCCGGTGCGGTGGGATTGAGTCTGCTGGGCTCGATTCCGCCGGCCGTGCGTGCGGCCCGGCTCAATATCATCGATGCGGTGAGCATCGAATGACACAGGGGGAAAACATGTTTCGCGTCAGATCTCTTCGAGTGCGGGTTGTGATCGCGGCGGCGGCCCTGTGCGCGGTGACCGGTAGCGTGACCGCGTGCGGCGATTCGGGCGAGTCCGCGACACCGGTCACCCGATCCAGCGCGGCGCCGGTCACCGACCAGCCGCCCATCCCGCTGCCCGGGGTCGCCGATCTGAACCTGGGCCTGACGCTGGCCCTGGACCCGAATTCGCCACGCGCCCAAGCCCTGGACGTGGTCCAGGGTTCGAATGCCGACCCCGAGCTGGTTACAAAGATGGCGCAGGCCGGGGTGAGCAATGGGGTGAAGATGACCGTTACGAGCGTGCGCTACGCCGGCAACGGCCTCATGGAGGCCACCGCGACCCTGTCCCTGAACGGCAAACCCGTCGAGGGCGAGGCCGTCATCCCCTTCGTCGCCGAGAACGGGCGCTGGAAGCTGCAATTGGCCTGGGCCTGCCAGATGCTGACGAACACCGGGGCCACCTCACCGGCCTGCACCTAGACCGCCGGGCGCGCACGGGAACACCGGTATATTCTATTCCTGTCCGAAATATGCTGAACCATAATTGTTTTCGCACAGTCGTCGAGTTATTGCCGCACCAGAGCCAATCTCGGTGAGTGATTGGCGAGTCCTGCTGAGCGGAGGCATTACCCGGTATCGGCCGTGGGCTGGTAAGCCGCCCATACTGTCTCGCGGGTGAGGAATTTTTCTGATTCGCGGGCGAGATTCTCGCTCGGCAAAATGCTGTTCGTATTATTCGTGACCATCGGACTGGCCGCCGTCTGGGTGGGCGGCACGGCGGGGGGCGCGCCCGCCGCAGGGGGCCCGGCGCGCATCGATCTCCAGGGGGCGGTGAACGTACGGGATCTGGGGGGATATCGGACCTACGACGGGGCAAAGGTCAAGGCGGGCAAAATCATCCGGGCCGACGCGCTCGGGAAGCTGACCGACGCGGACGTGCAGAAGCTGGGTACGCTGCGGTTGCAGACCGTCATCGATCTGCGGGTGCCCACCGAGGTGCAGGCCCTGGGCGCGGACCGGCTGCCCGCCGGGGTGCCCCTGGTGGCCCGGCCCATCCAGGACAACGGCATGTTCGCGAAGATGTACCAGGCCATTCAGTCGAAGGATCCGGTACAGCAGCAGGCGCTACTGGGTGACGGCAAGGCCGAGCAGATCATGCGCGACATGTACCGCAGCTTCTTCGACGCCGATTCGCTGGCCAAGTTCGGGCAGACCGTGAAGGACCTGTCGAACACCGGCACCGCCACGCTGTTCCACTGCACGGCGGGCAAGGATCGCACCGGCTGGCTGTCCTACGTGGTGCTGCGGGCGGTCGGCGTACCGGAATCGGTGGCGCGCCAGGACTATCTGCTGTCGAACCAGTACCGGGCGGCGGCCGACGCCGCGCTGCGGGCGCAGCTGAAGCAGGGCGGGATCATGCAGAACCCGGATCTGCTGATTCCGCTGCAGGAGGTGCGAGCCGAGTACCTCGATATCGCGGTGGCGCAGGTGCAGGAGCAGTTCGGCGACTTCGGCGACTTCCTTACCGACGGTCTGGGACTGGACGCCTGGACCATCGTGAAACTGCGGAAGAACCTGGTTTCCTGACCGATCACAGTGCACGACGGGCCCCCGCACGCACGGCGTGCGGGGGCCCGTTCCGCTCGGGTCAGTTCACCTTCGAGACCCCGGCGGCGTCGAGCGCGGCCAGGTAACCGAACACCAGCGCGGGTCCGATGGTCGCGCCGGGACCGGCATAGGTGTGACCCATGACCGGGGAGCTGGCGTTGCCCGCCGCCCACAGTCCCTCGATGATCGAGCCGTCCGTGTGCAGCACCCGGCCGACCGTGTCGGTGACCAGGCCGCCCTTGGTGCCGAGATCGCCGGGCACCATCCGGGCCGCGTAGAACGGACCCTTGTCCAGCGCACCGAGATTCGGATTCGGCGCGTTGCGCGGATCGCCGTAGTAGCGGTCGTAGGCGCTGTCGCCGCGGCCGAAGTCCTCGTCCCTGCCCTGCTCGGCGAAACCGTTGAAGCGAGTGACGGTGGCGCGCAGCCGCTCCGCGGGCACCCCGATCTGCTCGGCGAGCTCCTCGAGGGTCGCCGCCCGCTTGACCGCGCCCTCCTTGAACCAGCGACCCGGCAGCGGCTGGCGCGGCGCCTGCCCCGCGAACAGGTACCGGTTGCGGTACCGCTGGTCGAAAACCAGCCAGGCGGGCAGGTTTTCGCCGACGCCCTCGCCCTGCCCGTTCTCGCCGCCGTACATGCGATGGGTCGCTTCGACGTAGGGCAGCGACTCGTTCATGAACCGCTCGCCGTGCTCGTTGACGATGATGCTGCCGGGCAGATTGCGCTCGGCCAGGCAGAACCAGGGCTGGCGCGGCAGCGGAATCGAGGGACCCCACCAGGCGTCGTCCATGAATTCGACCGCCGCCCCGAGCTGCTGGCCCGCGCGAATGCCGTCACCGGTATTCGCCTTGGCGCCGACGGTCCAGTCGACGCCGATGGGCTGGCGCTGGTACTGCTTGCGCATGGTCTCGTTGTGCTCGAATCCGCCGGCCGCGAGGATGACTCCGCGCCGGGCGGTGAGTTCGAGTTCGGCGCCCTCGCGCAGCACGACCAGCCCGGTGACCCGGCCGTCGGTGGCGCGCAGTTCCACCAGCGGGGTGTCGAGCCACACCGGCACCTCGGCCCGCTGCAGACCCGCGCGCAGCATGGCGCTGAACGCCTGGCCCCGGGCGAGCAGATGCTGGCGCAGCACATTGCCTTTGAGCCAGCGGGCGGCGATCTTCACGCCTCGGAAGGGCGCGCGGGGGTTGCGCAGGCCCAGGTGCATCTGGCGGAAGTCGGCCTGGGTGGCGACGAAATTGCGCGGTCCCGGAATGTAATCCGGCTCCAGATTGGCGAGTTCGGCGCCGAGCTGTTTGCCGTTGTACGGCGTCGGCTCGACCGAACGGCCGTGCGCACGACCACCGGGCGCTTCGGGGTAGTAGTCGGAATAGCCCGGCACCCACTGCATCCGGAGTCCCGCGTGCTCGACCAGGAAGTCGAAGACCTCGGGTCCGCGGTCGATGTAGGTGTCGATGCGCGCGGGGTCGACCTTGTCCCCCACGATGTGGTGCAGGTAGGTACGCGCGTCCTCGAGATTGTCGGCCGGGGCGTCGCGGCGCAGCGCCGAGTTGCCGGGAATCCAGACGCCGCCGCCGGAACGTGCGGTGGAACCACCCCAGTGCCTGGCCTTTTCGACGACGAGGGTGGACAGGCCGTGGTGTGCGGCGGCCAGCGCGGCCGCCATTCCGGCCGCGCCGGAGCCGACGACGATCACGTCGTAGGCGTCCGCATCGTTGTGCTGCATGACTGGTGAACCCCCAGGGTTTTCAGGTGGTGAAAGGTGAAGAGGACGAGATGTGGATCAGGCGCGCCAGCGCTCGTCGAGAACGGCCGCCAGGGCCCCTTCGACGCACACCAGCAGGGAGGCTTCGCGATTGCCGGTGGCGCGCAGCCATTGCAGGTAGCCGTATTCGGCGGCCGCCAGCATGAGGTGCACGAGCAGTCCGGGATTGCTGTCCAGGGCGGGATCGCGCGACATACGTTGCGCGACCAGCTCGACCAGCCGGGTGCGATGCTCCGGCGGAATGAGCGCGACGCGGTCCAGCAGGTGCGGCGCGGTGGCGAAGGCCGCGCGCCACTGTTCGAGTTCGGCGGCGGCCAGGGTGGTGGATCGGATCTCGATCGCCCGGGCCAGCGCCACGTCGGCGGATTCGGTGCTCGGCCGTTCCTCGAGCAGCGCGGCGATACCCGCGCCACCCTCGCGGACCGGGTCCAGCAGCAGATCTTCCTTGCTGCGGACGTGACGGAAATAGGTACTGGGTGAGATTCCGGCGGCGGCGGCGATCTGTTCGGTGGTCACCTCGTCGAAACCCCGCCGGGCGAACAGTTCGAAGGCCGCGCGCTGTATGTCGGCCCGAATCTGTCGTCGTTGCCGCTCCCGCAGGGACATCGGCACTCCTTGTCGCTGTCGCGCGACCGTGGAGTTGGTTGCCGTCCACGACGAGCCGCGCAGTGCAAGCATCTCCCTTTGTGACAGTAACTGTCAAGTCGAAACTTGCTCGCGGTTCGAAGGTGTCAGCCGATCCCCCGGGGCACGATGGAGTCGAAGGCGCTCAGGTCCAGGTCATCGGAGGCTTCGGTCCAGCCGACGGCCCGCAGCTGACCCGGGGATTCGATGCCCAGGGCGTCGTGCAGGCCGATCACCACCGAGCGGGCCAGCTCCTCGAGTCGCCCGCGCGAGATCGGCCACAGCAGCGAGCGCCGCCAGTTCTCGATTTCGCGGCGCAGGGCGGGCGCGGACCAGCCCAGGTCGCGGAGTTTCTGCGCGGCGGCTTCCGGAATCGGTTCCGCGAGATAGTAATTGCCGGTGAGTTCGGCGGAGAGCTTGATATCGAACTGCTGGAATTGCACGTAGCGATTTCCGGTGGCCGCGATGATCAGCGTGGCCCGGGACGGCAATTGCGCCAGACATCGTGCCAGTGCCAGCGCGAACGCGTCCCATTCGGTGGTCACATCGCGCTCGTTCTGTTCATCGCCGCGATCCTACGCCGTCGAATCATCCGGGGCACCGAATAGTTCTGGCGCGCTTGGTGATCGAATCGAGTCGGCTGTGACGGTTGCCACCGCGCCGAGATGATGAGAAGATTCGACCGTATCCCTCTCATCTTGTCGGAGACCGGTCCCGCCGGAGCGTGGCGCTCCGGCAGGACCGTGATCAAAGGAGATCACCATGACCGCCGCCGTAGCGCCGATCGAGCACGCGTCCGGGGCCGGCCGCCCCGAGCGCAAGGTCTTCACCCCCGGAACTCGCATGTGGGAGGACACCGGGCTGATCACCTTCTCGCTCACCGCGGGGTCGGCCTTCCTGCTGCAGACGATGGAACCGAGTATCGCCGCCGTCGTCGACGAGCACTCCAGCTTCCGCACCGACGCCCTGGGCCGGGCCGCGCGCAGCGTCGCCTCGGTGATGATGTGGATCTACGGCGGGGAGGAGGCGCTGGCCGAGGCCGCGCGACTGCGGACCATGCACGCCACCCTCAACTCCACCGACGGCCAGGGCCGCAAGCACCAGGCGCTGGCCTCGGGGCCGTGGGCCTGGGTGCTGCACACGGCCGTGCACGCCTTCGTCGAGGGCAACAAGTACTTCTCCGACGACAAGCTCACCGACGCCGACAAGGAGTCGTACTACCGCGAGGTGGTACAGCTCATGCGCAATTTCTCGGTGGCGCCCAAGGAGATTCCCGCGACCTACGCCGAGTGGGAGCCGTGGTTCTACGACCAGGTCGAGAACCATCTCGAAGTGACGAACGTGGCCTACGACTACCTGAAGGTCATTCAGACCCTGGCCCCGCCCAAGCAGGTTCCGGCCGTGCTGCACCCGCTGTGGAACGTGGCGGCGACCCCGCTGGGCAAGATGCAGTACTTCTTCACCGTCGGCACCACCCCCGAGATCATTCGCGAGAAGCTCGGCCTGACCTGGACCGCGAGCGATGAGCGCAAGCTCAAGGCGCTGGGCTGGGTCATCGGCCGCACCGTGCCGCACCTGCCCGAACGCGTCCGCTACTTCCCCATCGCCTACGAGGCCCGTCGCCTCGAGCGCGACCGCGCCCGCCTGCGCAAGATGATCAACCTGCGCCCGGTGTAACCGCCCGGCACCCCGATTCCTGGGGCTGGTTCGCGGCCCCGGGAACCGGCAGGGTCAGATGGTGATCATGCGGATGGTGTTGTGGCGCGCCCTGGTCGGACTGTTACTGGTGCTGGGGGCACTGGTGGCGCCCGGGCAGGCGGCGGCCGAACCCGGCTACCAGTGGCGTCAGGAGTACATCACCACCCCGGACGGGACACGACTGCACGTGGACGTGCTGCGGCCCGCCGGCATCGCCGACGACGTGCGGACCCCGGTCATCATGACCGTGAGTCCGTACCGCGCGCACCTGGCCTACCTGACCCTGCCGCGTCCCGAGGGCGGGCCGTCGGTGGAGAACCTCCAGGTCGATACGTTCCTCGACGCCGGATACACCTATGTGATCGCGGACCTGCGCGGCTTCGGCGGCTCCAACGGCTGCCCCGACTACGGCGGCCCGGGCGAGCGGCAGGACGTGAAGACCGCGGTGGAATGGGCCGCGGGACAACCCTGGTCGACCGGCAAGGTGGGCCTGCACGGCATCTCCTACGAGGGCTGGACCGGGTTCATGGGACTGGTGGAGAAGCCCGTGGGCCTGGCCGCGGTGGCGTCCTTCGCGCCGGTGGTCGATCCGTACTCCTACCTGTACATGCAGGGTCAGGCGTGGAAGTTCTCGGGCAAGCCGATCACCGAAACCGGCATCCGGCCCGGCGATCTCGCGGGCATCGAACATCTGCTGATCGCCACGACGCCCGCGCACTGGGAGGATTCGGCCGAATACCGCACCAACGCCGTCACCATCGATCCGAGCTGCTATCAGGGCTACCTAGACGGCATCATGAACCACGACGGCGCCACCGAGTTCTGGCGCGATCGCGACATGGTGGAACGCCTGCGGGGCAACACCATTCCGCTGTTCCTCGGACAGGGATTCCTGGACTACAACACCCGGGCCGATCGCGTCTTCGAGGTGTGGAACGCGCTCGGGCCCGGTGAGCACAAGGCCTGGTTCGGGCAGTGGGGACATCGGGACTGCGCCGCCAAATGCGGGCGGTCCACCTTCAACGAAGAACTGCTCGCCTTCTTCGACAAACACGTGGCGGGCAAGGACGTGACGGTCCCCGGACCGCGAATCACGGTGGGGCAGTTCGACGGCGGCTGGCGGTCGGAAACCGCGTGGCCCCCGGCGGACAACCGTTCGGTGACCGTCGATCTGAAAACCGGCAGCTACCTCGACCGCGGCTTCGTGACCGGGCCCGATCGCGAGATCTGGACCGTCACCCAGCCGCTGGCGCGGGACGAGCACCTGGCGGGCGCGGCCTCGGCGACGGTGAGCCTCGACGGGCCGAGCGGAGCCACGGTCGCGCTGGAGCTGTACGACATCGACCCCGCCGGGCGGGCCACCGTCATCACCCGCGGCATCGCGCCGGTCACCCCGACCGCGCAGGTGCGCATGCTCGCCCAGGACTGGCCGTTGGCGGCCGGGCACCGGATCGGGGTGCGGATCACCGACGTGGTGGACGACATGTGGACCCACACGCCGACCCTGTCCCGGGTGACGGTCACCGCCGCGCAACTACGGCTGCCGCTGCTGGGCACGGCGCGCGCGGCGGATCTGCCGGGCACCATGGCGGAGGGCATTCCCAAGTGGCGCGCGGAGAAGGCGGTCACACTGGCACCGGACCTCATCGCGAATACTCAGGTGACCGCCGACTTCCCGCCCAGGACAGGTGACAGATGACCCGGACCGCTCCCGCCGCCACCACCGTGGACGACGCCACCGCCGAACGCCTGGCCGTCGCGCTGCGCTGCGTGACGGTCTCGCGCGAGGACGACTCCGCGACCGACCACACCCAGTTCGACCGGCTCGCGGCTCATCTCGAGGAGTCGTTCCCGCTGGTGCACGCGCGGCTCGAGTGCGAACTGTTCGGCCACAGCAGGCTCTATCGCTGGCCGGGCAGCGCGGACACCGGTCGCACGTCGGCGATTCTGCTGGCGCACATGGACGTCGTGCCCGTCGACGACCCGGATCGATGGACGCATCCGCCGTTCGCCGGGACCGTGGACGCCGAATTCATCTGGGGGCGCGGGGCGATCGACGACAAGAGCCGGGTGCTCGCGATCCTGGAGGCGGTGGAAGCCGCCCTCGCCGCGGGCGTACAGCCCAGGGACACCGTGTATCTGGCGTTCGGGCACGACGAGGAGGTCTTCGGCGATCAGGGCGCGGTGCGGATGGCGGCGCGGCTGCGCGAGGCCGGGGTGCACGCGGAACTGCTGTTGGACGAGGGCGGGGTGATCACCACCGGGGTCGCCGACGGGGTGGACACCCCGGTCGCCACGATCATGGTGGGCGAAAAGGGATATGCCACCGTGCGGCTCTCGATCGCCGCGATCGGCGGGCACTCCTCGATGCCCGGTCGCCAGACCGCGGTCGGTCAGCTGGCCCGGGCGGTGGCGCGGGTGCAGGACCATCCGTTCCCGCTGCGGCTCACCCCGGTCACCCTCGACATGCTCACGCGGCTGCGCGATGTCATGAAGGAGCCGCGCCGCAGCCTGCTCTCGATCGCCCGGTTCGTCGCGCCCGCGGTGACCCGCATCATGGCCGCGCGTCCGCAGTCGGAAGCGCTGGTGCGCACCACGACCGCCCCGACCGTCATCCGCGGCGGCGTCAAACCCAATGTGCTGCCGCAGAAGGCCGAAGCCTTCGTGAATTTCCGCATCCTGCCCGGTGATTCGGTCGCCGACGTACTGGCGCACTGCCGCAAGGTGATTCGGGACCCGGAGATCACCGTAGAACTGGCGGGCGCGTCCTCCGAGCCTTCGGCCACCCCCTCCGCCGGCCCGGTCTTCGACCTGGTCGCCGCCGTCGCCGAAGCCACCGTGCCCGGCATCGCCGTCACCGTGGGCCTGGTCCCGGGTGCGACCGACTCCCGGCACTACGACGACCTGGCCGGAACCCGCTGCAACTTCGCGCCCATCATCCTCACCGGCGCGGACCTGGAACGCATCCACGGCAGCGACGAACGCATCTCCCGCGCGAACTACGCCCGCCTGATCACCTTCAACCGGCTCCTGATCGACCGGCTCGCCGCGCCCCGGGACTGACCCGGCTGCCGATCGACCGGCCGGCCTCGCCCCGGACCGGCCCTGGCGGGTGTCGCACCGGAAACCGGATCTCCAGCCCGTCGGCGCTGACCACTCGGGTGGGGTTCGGCGAGTGCGGGCGGTTGGGCGGTGGTTCGGGGATGAGTGCGCGAGAATGGCTCGGCCGGGAACGACATATCGGGCGAACCGCGCCGATGGGCGGGCCGGCGGCGGCGACCACCGAACCGAGAGGGACGAGGATGACCCGGAACGAGACCGGCGAGCTGCAGGGCGCGGGCGGGCGCGTGTACTGGCAGGCGTGGCTGCCCGAGGGCGAGCCGCGCGCGGTGGCGGTGATCGTGCACGGCTACGCCGAGCACTCCGGGCGGTACGCCCACGTCGCGGCGCGCCTGAACGAGGCCGGGTTCGCGGTGTACGCGCTCGACCACATCGGGCACGGGCGCTCGGCCGGCGGCAAGGCGAACGTCGAATCGCTCGACGGGGCCGCGGACAACGTCGGGGCGCTGCTGCGGCTGGCCACCGACAAACATCCGGGGCTGCCGCGCTTCGTCATCGGGCACAGCATGGGCGGGCTCACCGTGGCCTACTGGGCCACCCGCGCGCCCGTCGAGGTGAACGGCATCGTGCTGTCCGCGCCCGCGATCGTGGTGGACGCGGGCAACGCCGTGCAGAAGCTGCTGGCCCCCGTGATCTCCAAGCTGGCCCCGAATCTGCCGGTCGTGAAGCTGGATTCGTCGCTGGTGAGCCGCGACCCGGAGGTGGTGCGCGCCTACGACACCGATCCGCTGGTGTTCCACGGCAGCGTGCCCGCGCGGACCGCGACCGAGATGCTCAAGGCCGGGGAATTCGTGCAGGCGCACCTGGACCGGCTGACCGTGCCGGTGCTGCTCCAGCAGGGGCTGGCCGACGGGCTGGTCTCCCCCGTCGGCGCGGATCTGGTCGAGCGGGGCGCGGCCTCGGCGGACAAGACGGTGCTGCGCTACGACGGGCTGTACCACGAGATCTTCAACGAGCCGGAGCAGGACAAGGTGCTCACCGATACGGTGCAGTGGCTCGAGGCGCACCTGCCCGCCTGAGGTTTCTACCCTGTGCGGCAACGCTGTTCGGGTGCTCGACGCACCCGGACGGCACCCGCCGGGCCGGACACCCGGCGGCGGTGAGTCGAGTGTGCGGCGCCATCCGAACGCTCGGGCAGCCGACCGCGCCGGCCGGTGGCCTCGCGCAGCCGGGCGCGGGCCGGACCCGCGAGTTCGCGGAGGGCGGGTTCGAGGTTGCCGTAGGAGTCACCGCTGTTCGTCGTGCGGCAGCCTCGTGTGCGTGATCCGTTGACATATCGATACTTTCGGTACGCGCCGCGCGACCTACCCGTACGTGCTGAGGCAGGCCGCATCGCCGTCCAGGACGCCGGTGCGGAAAGCCTCCAGGCGGACAAATCCGCTCGCCACCACCGAACCGTTCACGTCCGCGGCGGCCAGCCCGTCGGCCAGCAGGCCGGAGACGGCCTCGTCGAGATCGTCCGCGGACAGCCGCAGGTCGTTGCCGGGCTGACTCAGACTGGTGGTGAAGGCCCCCGACAGGCATGCCGCGCGCAGGCCCGCGGTCTCCGCGCCGGTGAGGTCCAGCTTGCGATCCTGTTGCACCGCAAGGGTGTACCGCGAGATGAAGACCACGAAGGCGCTGTAGTCGCCCACGACCGTCGAGGCCAGCAGTCCGCCGTCGTCCCGGTCGCGGGCGCGCTTGGCCAGCTCCGGAACGTCGGCGCCGATGGTGTTGGTGGACGGGCAGAACGACACCGGTTCGGTCGCGGTGGTATTCGAGCAGCGCCCGCTCACCCCCGCGTAGTCGTACACCGGGGCCTTGCCGAGCGGGAACACCCGGGCCAGCGACTGCGTCAGCAGATCCAGCGAGGCCCGGTTCACCGGCAACTGGGTCTCCTGTTCGCCGGGCAGGAAGCTGGTGGGCAGGGTGCCGCGTCGCTGCGCCAATTCCTCGCGGGAGATGCGTTTACACGCGTCCGCGCCTTCGGTGTAGCCGATCTGCACGGCCGTGACGCGTTCGAAGGCGGTGCCGTGTTCGTCGCCCGCGCCGCCGGGTTCCTGATCGCGCACCGCGATGGTCGCGCCGAGCACGTTGTTCAGCCCGTCGGTGGTGTTGATGGTGAAGTGGCGCGAATCGCCCTCCGCCACATGCCGAATGAACACGCCGGCGAAGCAGTCGGCCTGCTGTTCGCGCACCACCGTCGGGGTGAGCATGCCGTTGAGGCGGGCCTGGTCCTGCAGCGAATGCCCGTACTCGTGCGCGATCACCATCACCACGGACATGGGGCCGAACTTGCGGATCAGCTCCGGGAGCAGGACGCCGCGATCCCAGCCGATGGATTGATCGACCCCGCAGTAGGCGGCGTTGATCTGCTGAAAAGTGCTGTCGCGGCAGAAGGTCGGCGATTGCGCGCGGGCGGCGGTGGCATCCCAGGACAGGAACTTGCCGACGGGGGTGAACGCCCCGGGCAGGGTCCTGGCGTACTCGCGCTCCCAGTACTCCCGCAGATCCGACAGGGTGTTGAGGACGAGTTGATCGACCGGGCCGCCGTCGCCGTTCGCGGCGGTGAGGGTCGCGTCCTGCACGCCGGAGCGCGGGCCGCTGGGTCCGGTGGCCGAGGCGGCGCCGTCCAGCTCGAAGGGATTGTCCACGCGATCCGAAACCCGTTGTGTGCCTGGAACTCGCACCGACTCGCAGCCGGTGAGCGCCAGCCCCGCCAGCAGCAGGACCGCGGCCAGGGCCGCCCGGCAACGCGATACGCGCATCTCGCCTCCCGAGGAAAGCCCCGGACCGTATGGTCCGAATCTCGAGACGGCGGGGTTCGGCCGCCTCCCCGATTACGAGTATCCGCCCCCGGAGTCACTCGAATGCGCGATCTCGCAATACTCGAGAGCGAAGTCTCATCGTGCGAGGGCGGGTTTCGTTCTCAGAGACGCAGTTTCGCGATGACCGCGCGGTGGTCGGTCTCGGGAATGCTCACCGAATGCACCTCGGTCGCATGGCCGTCCGCGACCAGCACCCGGTCGATGCCGATGAGCGGGAAACGACCCCACGCCTGATTGTCCGGCCAGGTCGGCATCGCGCCGACGCCGACCAGTTCGGCGGCGTCGGCATACCTGCCGCGCAACAGATCCCGGAACGCGGTGTGATCGTAGGTGGCGTTGAAGTCACCGCCGACGATGACCTTGCCCGGCTGCTGATCGAGGACGTCGCGCAGTTCGCGCATCTCGGCCTGCCAGGCGGGGTAGTTCAGATTCGGCGGGACCGGGTGGAACTGGAACACGGTGATCGGCCCGCGCTCCGGATGCAGCATGGTGGCGCGAATGCTGTGGAGGGAGAACCGCGGAAGCCTGCTCGCGTCCTGCAGCGGGTACCTGCTGTAGACGCCCGAACCCTGGCCGCCGGCGGCCGGTTCCACGTAGTAGTAGGGCAGTTCGGTTTCCAGGCCCGCCGCTTGGAGGCGGGCCAGGGCCTCGGGGGTGAGTTCGGCGAGGGTCAGAACCTCGACGCCGTTCTCGCGAACCTCGCGCACGATGGCGTCCGCGTCGGCGTGCCCGAACAGGATGTTCGACTGCATCACCGTGACGTCGATACCCGGCGGCGCGGTGCCGTCGGGCACCAGCATCGGGAACTGCGTCCAGAGCGCGGCGGCGACGGCGGCCAAAGCTCCCGCCGCGGTGCGCCATTGCCGCGCCGCCAGAAACAGCGCCACCGCCACGACGGAGCCGAGCATGAAGAAGGAGGCGAACGAGGCTGCCAGCACAACGTATTCGGAACGCCACGAGGTGTAGTGCAGGACGATGCCGGTCACGCCGATGACGAGGGCGAGCCAGCCCAGCACCAGGGCCGTCCGGGCGAGAATGCCGCGGCGACGGGACGGGTTCTCGGGCGGCGCGGGCGGGGGTTCGGCCGGGCCGCCCACGTCGGCACGCTCGGTCGGCGCGTCGGCGGGCCAGCGGCTGCCTCCGCCCGAGAAGGCGTGCGCGGCAACCAGTTCCGCGCCCACCCTGGGCAGAACGGTGGTCGTCATCGCGGCGTTGTCCGCGTCGGCGGCCGGCCGGGGCGCCGCATCCGGAACACCCGCGATCGGCAGTCCTGCCAGGGCCTGCTGGGCCGCGGCGGCCAGCTCGCCGCACGAGGCGAAGCGGTGCTCCGGGTCCTTGGCGAGGGCGGTGGTCACGACGGTGTCGAAGCCGCCGGGAAGCTCGGACCGGCTGGAAGTGGGTTGCGGGACGGGCAGATTCAAGTGCCCGTGCAGCAGTTGGCCCGGACTCTCGCCCGCGTAGGGCGGGTTGCCGGTGAGCAGGTGGTAGAGCGTGCCGCCGAGCGCGTAGACATCGGTGCGGGCGGAAACGGCGGTGCGAGCTTCGAATTGCTCCGGGGCGGCGTAGCGCAGGCTGGCGTAGAGCTGGCCGGTGCGGGTGGCCTCGCCGACGTGGTCGAGCACCTTGGCGATGCCGAAGTCGGCGAGGAACACCTCCGCGCCCGTGCCCGCGGCGAGCAAAATGTTGGCGGGCTTCACATCACGATGCAGGACACCGGAGGCGTGGGCGCGGTCCAGGGCCTTGGCGACCTCGGTGACGATGCGCACCGCGCGCTCGGGCGGCACCGGGCCCGCGGACAACACGGCGGACAGGTCGGTGCCGTCCACGTACTGCATGGCCATCCACAGTTGCCCGGCCTCCTCCCCGCGCGCGAAGACGGCCACGATGTTCGGGTGCGACAACCGCGCCACGGTGTCGGCCTCGCGCAGGAAACGCGAACGCACATCGGCGTCGTCGGACACGGCGGGACCCAGCACCTTGAGCGCGATCATGCGCGGCAGGTCCCGGTCGTGCGCGAGGTAGACCTCCCCCATCCCGCCCGCCCCGATCAACCGCTCGATTCGATACCCGGCGAATACCTGACCCTGCGCCAGCACCCGTCCCACCGCAACACCTCCACCTGATCGCCGCCCCACCCTACTGCACAGCCCGGGCACTGACCTGCGCGTGAAGTACCGCGGCCGAGGTGCGCGACCCATCTCGCGGTGTCCGATCGCCGCATTACCCCCGCCCGCGTTCTGCTGCCGCGGGCCGATCGACCGCTGCGCCGCCGGCGCCGTTGGTCATCGACCGATCGGCCGGGTGCCCGGGCCTACTCCCTCGAATCGGGCGTCGACGCGGCACCCATTCCTCGATCAGCGTGCGGCGGTGGCGCTGTGGCACCACGGGCGCAGGTCCGCGCATGCCGGAACAGCGCCCGCGCGTGCGAGGATTCTCCCCATGCACGAGGAGGCAATTCCGGTTCTGCGCGTGGCCGACGCTTCGGCAGCGGTGCGCTGGTACGAACGTCTGGGCTTCACCTTCCGGTGGGAGCACCGCTTCGAACCCGCGTTCCCCGCCTTCGTAGAGGTCGCCCGCGGCCCGGTCAAACTCTTCCTCTCCGAACACGAGGGCGACGCCCGCCCGAACACCCTGGTCTACCTCCGCGTCCGCGATATCGACACGGTGGCAACGGAGTTCGGCGTGCCGGTCGAAACCGCACCCTGGGCACGAGAGGTGGAGCTGACCGACCCCGACGGCAACCGCCTGCGGATCGGCACACCGTTCGAACAGGAGTGACGGCCGGGCGGTGATGCAGCGCCAGCCGACCTCCCACGGCACCGATCTCGGCAATTCCGCTGCCCGCAACGGCTATCGGATAATCCGAACGCTGCCGCCCCTTGGCCAGCCCTCCGACTTCGACGATCACCTGACTCCGGTTGTGCCGCTGAAAACTGGCGCACACGGTCCAGCCGTTCGCGTGGGCCCGGTTCGCCGGTGCCACTCCTCGCTCGCCAATGCCGAACTACCGGCCGCCCGGACTGCCGCGCGATCTGTTCGCCGTGGTGACCGGGCCGGGCACGGTGGTCAGCACAGCTGACCGAACTCGGCGATACCGTCGGACATGAGTGGCTGGTTCGCAGTTCGCGAACGACCTTCGTACATGCACCACCGTTTGGATGGGCGCGCCCCGGGTCGCCCGACGCTGTCGGCGCAGAGGTGGCCGGCGCAAGGAAGTCCGCGGTTGGGGTCGTGAACGAAACACCGGGTTGATGGGGAACCCGGCGGGTGTGGGGCGCGTCCTAGTTGGTGATGGAACCGGTGTGGGGAGGGTGGCGTGGCGGAGGACGGGTGGCGGGAGCGAGCGCGGCGGGCGCAGGCCGGGGCCGAGCGGGAGCAGGGGCGAGTACGGGGCGGGGGTGTGGACCCGGATTACATTCAGCGGCTGGAGTGGTTTCCGGGGTTGTCTCATGCGGAGATCTACGCGGGTGTGCGGGACATGGATCCGGGGGCCATGCGGGAGCTGGCCGACGGGTGGGTCGAGGTCGCGGACGGGTTGTCGGGGGCGGTGTTCGCGGTGGGGGCTACCACCGAGGCCGCCATCGGGGAGGGAATGGCGGGGCGGATCGCGGACGCGGCCATGCTCGCGGTTCGTGAATTCGTCTTGGACGCAATGGATGTGGTGGGGGTCGCGCACAGCACCGGGCATCGGATCACCGCGGCGGCCTACGGCGCGGAGGCCGTGCGGCGGAGCGTGCCGCCACCGCTGGAACAGGACTGGGCGGCGACCGCTCCGCACGTGGCCACGATGATCGGAGCCGAGGCCGGGGGCGCGCACGACCCGGAAGCGCGCGGGAAGGAGCTGTACCTGCAGGCGCTCGCGGCGCTGGACGCCAACTACGTGCCGACGTATCCGGCTGCGGGATCGGGGGTTCCGGCCTTCTCCGCGGTTTATGCGCCTGGCATCGGCGATGCGGGGACCGAGGGGGCCGGCAACCGGCTGCTGGGCGGCGGCGGCCCGAGCGGGCAGGTCGTGGCGGCACAGCTCCCCCCTGCCACCGCCGCGGGAGAGCGGAGCGAGGCGACCGCGCCCCGGGACACCGAAAGTGCGCTCGTCGGTGCGGAATCCGCGACCGATGGCCTGGAACCTGCCTATTCGGGAGAAGCGGCCTCGAGATCCGGTGCCGAGACCGCTGCCGAAAGCGCAGCCGGACAGCAGGTCCACGAGCAGAGCCGCCCGGTGTTCGCGTCCACCGGGGAGGGCAGCGCTGAGCGCTCGGAACGCCCGAGTCCCGGCCGCGCCGCGAATCCATCCGTCCCCGAGGCGAATCCGTCAATTCCCGGGCCGAATTCATCCGTACCCGGCTCGCCCACGGTGCCCGTCTCCCCCGCCGCACCCGGCCACCGGTCGACGCCCGGCCAACCGCTCGCACCGGGTGGCTCCGGCCCGGGTTCACCGCCGTCCGGCGGACCGGGCCGCAGCTTCCCACAACCGAACTCCGGCGGATTCCCTTCTGTCGCAGCACCATCGACCCACTCCGCCGCCGCGGTTCGATCCACCGCACAGCCCATGGGCTTCATGCCCGGCATGTACCCGCCCGGCGCGCGCACCGGCGCCGATGCCGACGCGGACCACAAAACCCCGGCCTGGCTGATCAGAAACCGCGAATCCGAACTCCTCGGGTCCCCGCCGCCCTGTATGCCGCCGGTGATCGGCTCCGAAATACCTTCGGCCCGAACAGATCTCACCCGCACCGATCACACTTCGGCCGATCCACCCACCGGACGGTAAACGGGAGGTCCGGCGGGCCGCCACCCGGCGCGCCGGAATGGCGCGGCGGTGGGCGCGCCGGATGAGGTTGTCCACGTAGCGCAGATCGCCCGCGACCGTGATCGAGCGGGGGCCTTCGATCGCCGCCACACCGACCTCGGCGCGCATCGGTTCCAGCAGGCGGGTGACCTCGCCGAAGGTGACCTCCAGCACCGCGGCCGCACCCCGGTCCGGGATCTTCGCCAGCAGCCGCTCGCGCGGCGCGGGCACGTGCGCGGCCCGGGGCCGCACGTCGTCCAGCGCCTCCCGCGCACCCGGTGCGCGACTGACCCCGGGTGCAGGGCGAAGTGGGCCGGCACGTGCGGCCGGCGCGGCTACTCGCCGCCGAAGACCCTCTCCACCACGGTTTTCGCGCGACGGGTCACGCGCATGTAGTTGTCGAGGAACTCGCTGCCGTCGTCGTTGGGCCAGCCCGCCACCCGGGCCACGGCGGACAGCAGGTTGCCGGGGCCGGGCAGCTGGTCGGCGGGTTTGCCGCGCACCAGGACCAGGGCGTTGCGCGCCTTGGTCGCGGTGATCCAGGCGTCGCGCAGGAGCTCGACGTCCTCGGCGTCGACCAGGCCCGCGGCTTCGATGGCGTCCAGGGACTGCAGGGTCGAGGTGTTGTGCAGGGCCGGGACCCGGTGGGCGTACTGGAGCTGGAGCAGCTGCACGGTCCATTCGATGTCGGCCAGGCCGCCGCGCCCCAGTTTGGTGTGGGTGGCGGGGTTCGCTCCGCGCGGCAGGCGCTCGGAGTCGACGCGGGCCTTGATGCGGCGAATCTCGCGCACCCCCTCGGGGGACATGCCGCCGTTCGGGTAGCGGACCGGGTCGACGGTGTGCAGGAAGCGCACCCCCAGTTCCGGATCACCGGCCACCTGGCGGGCGCGCAACAGCGCCTGCACCTCCCAGGACTGCGCCCACTGCGAGTAGTACGCGGAGTACGCGGCCAGCGTGCGAACCAGCGCGCCGTTGCGGCCCTCGGGCCGCAGCCCGGCGTCGACCTGCAGCGGCGGATCGGTGCTCGGCGCGCCCAGCAGCTTCTGCACCTGCTCGGCGACCCCGATGGCCCATTTCACCGCCACGGTCTCGTCCGCACCGGGCCGGGGATCGCAGACGAACAGCACGTCGGCGTCCGAGCCGTAGCCCAGTTCCATGCCGCCCAGCCTGCCCATGCCGATGACGGCGAAATCCGCAGGCGCGGGTCCGCCCAGTTCGACCTCACTGCGCCGGATCACCGCCTGCAACGCGGCCTCGAGGGTCGCGATCCACACCGAGGACAGCGCCTTGCACACCCGCGGCACATCCAGCATGCCCAGCACATCGGCCGAGGCGACCCGCGCCAGCTCGTGCCTGCGCAGTGACCGCGCGGTGGCGACCGCCCGCCGGGGATCGTCGTAACGCTTTGCCCCGGAGAGGATTCCGCGCGAAACATCGGCGGTGTCCGGTGCCAGCAGCAGCGGCCCGTTCGGCCCGTCCGCGAACATGCGGATGGTCTCGGGCGCGTTGATCAGCAGATCCGGCAGGTACGCCGAGGAGCCCAGCACGATCATCAGCCGCTGTGCGACCGCGCCCTCGTCGCGCAGTTCGCGCAGGAACCAGATCTCGTTGTCCAGCCCCTCGGACACCCGCCGGTAGGCGAGCAGCCCGGCGTCGGGATTCGGTGTCTCCCCGAGCCATTCGAGCAGCGTCGGCAACAGCAGCGCCTGAATGCGGCCCTTGCGCCCCACCTCGTTGGTGAGCGCCTTGAGATGCCCGAGCGCGTTCTCCGGGGCCGCGTAACCCAGCGCCGCGAGCTGGCGCACCGCCGCCGCCGGACTCAGCCGCAGCGAGTCCGCGTCCAGGCGCGCAACCGATTCCAGCAGCGGCCGGTAGAAGAGCTTGGCGTGCAGTCGCCGCACCCGCACCGCGTTGCGCCGAATCTCGCTGGTGAGCACGCCCACCGCGTCCTGCCTGCCGTCGGGCCGGATATGGGCGGCGCGGGCGAGCCAGCGCATGCCCTCCTCGTCGTCGGGCGCGGGCAGGGTGTGCGTGCGCTTGAGCTTCTGCAACTGCAGGCGATGCTCGAGCAGGCGCAGGAATTCGTAGGAGGCGGTGAGGTTGGCGGCGTCGTCACGGCCCACGTAACCGCGCGCGGCCAGGGCCGTCAACGACTCCACCGTGCCCTGGGTGTGCAGGGTCTCGTCGGCCTTGCCGTGCACCAATTGCAGCAGCTGCACCGCGAATTCGACGTCGCGCAGACTGCCGTGCCCGAGCTTGAGTTCGCGCTCGCGCAGATCCGCGGGCACCAGATCCTCCACTCGCCGCCGCATGGCCTGCACGTCGGCGACGAAGTCGGGGCGTTCGGAGGCCGCCCACACCATCGGCATGAGCGCGTCGCGGTACTGCCCGCCGAGTTCCAGATCGCCGGTGGCGGGCCGCATCTTGAGCAGCGCCTGGAACTCCCAGGTGCGTGCCCAGCGCTTGTAGTAGGCCACGTGCGATTCCAGCGTGCGCACCAGCGCGCCCGCCTTGCCCTCGGGCCGCAGCGCCGCGTCCACCTCGAAGAAGGCGGACCCACCCACGGTCATGGTCTCCGCGGCGAGGCGGGTGGCCGTGGTGTCGGCCGGTTCGGCGACGAAGATGACGTCCACGTCCGAGACGTAGTTCAGTTCCCGCGCACCGCATTTGCCCATGGCGATGACGGCCAGCCGGCCCGGCACCGGCCGATCCGGGCAGACCCTGGCCACGGCCACCGACAGCGCGGCGGTCAGCGCGGCGTCGGCCAGATCGGTGAGATGCCTGCCCACCTGCTGGTAGGGCAGCACCGGTTCGTTCTCGACGGTGGCGGCCAGGTCGATGGCGGCCAGCAGCATGAGCTGATCGCGATACCGCTTGCGCAGCAGGGCGATAGCCTCGGGACCCGCGATGCCCGCGCGGAACAGCCTGGGGCCGGCGAACTCGCCCTCCTCCGGCTGCGCCTGCACGACCTCGAGGATCTCGGTCAGCACCTCGTCGGCCGTCGGCAGTTCCTTGCGCAGCAGTAGTCGCCACGCCTGCGGATCGGCCACCAGGTGATCGGCGAAGGCGCTGGAGGAGCCGACCAGCGCGAACAGCCGCCCGCGCAGCGAGGTGTCCGCGCGCAGGGTCGAATCCAGCGCGGCCCAATCACTTCCGAGCTGCTCGCGCAGCCGCATCAGCGTGGTGAGCGCCAGATCGGCGTCGGGTGAGCGCGAGAGCGCCCACAGCAGCGGGACGCTCTCGACGTTGTCCCACGCCAATTCTCGCAGCGAATCGGCGGCCGACGGCTCGAGTAAACCGAGTCGTCCCACACCGGGAACAGCCGAACGGACAGTCGGGGGCCGGACCATGCCATCAAATTACATGTCACATCCCGGACGGTCCCCGGCGGAACCCTCCGATATCGGACAACGACGGCGATTCGCCCGCGTGTCTCGCACCGGAGGTTGCGGAACGATGCCTCGCGGCGCGGGACACGACCCCACCGGGCCGTCGCCGCCCGCCCATACGAATTCGGCCCGTGCCGGAAAGCACGGGCCGAGAAGGGTTCACCGAACCTTTACAGGCCGAGGTATTCCTTCAGCTCGTAAGGCGTCACCTGGTTGCGGTAGCCCGCCCATTCGCGGCGCTTGTTGCGCAGGAAGAAGTCGAACACGTGCTCGCCCAGGGTCTCGGCGACCAGTTCGGACTTCTCCATGTTCTTGAGCGCCTCGTCCAGGCTCGCGGGCAGTTCGCGGAAGCCCATCGCGCGCCGCTCGGCGGAGGTCAGCGACCACACGTCGTCCTCGGCCTCGGGCGGCAGCGTGTAGCCCTTCTCGATACCGCGCAGACCGGCCGCGAGGATCACCGCGAAGGCCAGGTACGGGTTGCAGGCCGAATCGGGGCTGCGCACCTCGACGCGCCGCGAGGACGACTTGTTCGGGGTGTACATGGGCACCCGCACCAGCGCGGAACGGTTCGACCGGCCCCAGGAGGCGGCCGTCGGGGCCTCGCCGCCGTGGATCAGGCGCTTGTAGGAGTTCACCCACTGGTTGGTGACCGCGCTGATCTCGTGGGCGTGCTCGAGGATGCCCGCGATGAACGCGCGCGCGGTGCCCGAGAGGTTGTTCGGGTCGTCCGGATCGCTGAAGGCGTTCTGCTCACCCTCGAACAGGCTCATGTGCGTGTGCATGGCCGAACCCGGATGCTCGGCGAAGGGCTTGGGCATGAAGGTGGCTCGCACGCCCTCGTCGATGGCCACTTCCTTGATCAGGTAGCGGAAGGTCATGACGTTATCGGCCATGGACAGCGCGTCCGCGTAGCGCAGGTCGATCTCCTGCTGCCCGGGAGCGCCCTCGTGGTGGCTGAACTCGACCGAGATGCCCATCGACTCCAGCGCGTCGATGGCGTGCCGGCGGAAGTTCGGCGCCTCGTCGTGCACGGCCTGGTCGAAGAACCCGCCCTGGTCGACCGGGATCGGGACCGAACCGTCGTGCGGACCGGGCTTGAGCAGGAAGAACTCGATCTCGGGGTGCACGTAGCAGCTGAAGCCCAGATCGGCGGCCTTGTTGAGCTGGCGGCGCAGCACGTGCCGGGGATCGGCCCAGGACGGCGAACCGTCGGGCATGGCGATGTCGCAGAACATGCGCGCCGAGTGCTGATGCCCCTTGGAGGTGGACCACGGCAGGATCTGGAAGGTCGACGGGTCGGGCCGGGCGACCATGTCCGCCTCGGAAACCCGGGCGAAGCCGTTGATGGCCGAACCGTCGAAACCGATGCCCTCCTCGAAAGCTCCCTCGAGCTCGGCGGGTGCGATCGCCACCGACTTGAGATAGCCCAGTACATCGGTGAACCAGAGGCGCACGAAGCGGATATCCCGTTCTTCGAGCGTGCGGAGGACGAATTCCTTCTGACGGTCCATGCCCGCGAGCGTAAGCACCCGGCGTTAAATCCATGTTACGTGCGGGGCTCGAACTTCAGGAGACCGCGGAGAGATCCGCGGAAAGGGTGTTTCGACCCGGGCAAATCGCCCCTGAGCACGTGAAAACAGCCGCGGGGACCCGGCCCGGGCGCGCACTCGCCCGGCCCGGGAATCGGATTCACGCCGAGCCGAACCCCCGCGCGGCGGCCGGGCGTTCTCAGCAGGTGAGCGGCTGGGCCGGTTCCTTCAGATCGACCAGGTACGCGATCACCGGGTCGTCCACGCACTCGACCCCGGACAGCGACACCGTGTGCCGGGTGCCCTCGAAGGTGATCAGGGCCGCGTTCAGCTGTTCGGCCAGATCCACCCCGGCCTGGTACGGGGTGGCCGGATCCTCGGTGGTGGAGATCACCACGGTCTTGGGCAGGCCGGGGATCGAGATGCGGTGTGGGGTGCTGGTATTGGGCACCGGCCAGCTCGCGCACAGTTCGAGCGGGGCCGCCGCGCCGCCGTGGCCGTCGTCCAGGAAGGGCGCGACCCGGCGGTATTCCGAATCCTGCTTGGCCGCGATCGAGCGATCGGTGATGGCCGGATCATCGACGCAGCGAATCGAATTGAAGGCGTCGGCGCTGTTGTCGTAGGTGCCGTCGTCGCGGCGGCCGTCGTACATGTCGGCCAGCGCCAGCAGCGTGTCGCCGCGACCCTGGGCCAGTTCGCGCAGGCCCTTGGTGAGCGCGGGCCAGAAGCGGTTGGAGTACAGGGTCTGCTGGACACCGGTGATGGCGTCGCCGTAGTGCAGTCCGCGCGGGTCGTCGGTGGGCACGGACTTGGTCCACAGCGGATCCACCAGCGCCCGGAACCGCGCCGTGGCCTGCGCGGGCTCCTGGTCCAGCGGGCAATCGGCCTTGCTCGCGCAATCGGCGGCGTAGGCGTCGAACGCCTTCTGGAAGCTGGCCGCCTGCAGCACCGACTCCTTGACCGGGTCCTGCTGCGGGTCCAGCGCGCCGTCCAGGACGAGCGCGCGCACCTTGTCCGGGAACTTCTCGGCGTAGGTGTAGCCCAGGCGGGTGCCGTAGGAGTAGCCGACGTAGCTGAGCTTCGCGTCGCCCAGCGCCGCGCGGATGATGTCCATGTCCTGCACCACTTCCCGGGTGCCGACGTGGGCCAGGAAGTCCTTGCCGGTGCGTTCGACGCACTTGGCGGCGTAGTCCTTGTTCTCGGTCTCGGCGGCGGTGATGCCCGCGGGCGAGTTGTCCAGCGGGGGTTCGGCGCGCTCGGCGTCGTTCTCGGCCGCGGACAGGCAGGCGATGGCGGGCAGCGACGCGCCGATGCCGCGCGGGTCGAAGCCGACGCGGTCGAAGCGCTCGGCGAGCTGGGTGCGGTCGGCGATGCTCACCATCGACAACCCGGGCACGCCCGGACCGCCCGGATTGAACAGCAGCGAGCCGATCTTGTCGCCCGTCGCCCTGATGCGCGAGAGCGCGACCTCGGCGGTGTCGCCGTCCGGGTTCTCGTAGTCGACGGGCACCCGGACCCGCGTGCACTCCGCCCCCGACGGCATCTCCTCGCCGAACTTCGCGCAGCTCGTCCACTCCAGGCTCTGGCTGTAGAACTTCCCCAACCCGGCCGGCGCCTCGGGCACCGGGTTCCCGTCCACCACCGACCCGCACCCCGCCACGGTCATCACCAACGCCGCCGTCACCAGCACAACGCGGCCGCTTCGCATCAACGCCATAGAGCGATCGTGCCCTATCCGCCGTTCCCGCCCGGCTCCGGCGGGGTTCAGATGTGGAGTCATGACGTGGATTCGGGGACCGAACAACCCAGGCTGGGTGCCGTGCCGGACAAAGACTCCGGTTCTCTCGGCCTGTCGACTCGACTTCGAAACTAGGCTTGGGCCGCTGAGCCGAGTGCTACAACACCGCGATGCAGGGACTGTCTGCGATGATGCGTTCGTATCCACTGCCCCATACAGCCACACAGCGCAAGCTCGATGCGGTCGCAGAGTTATTGCCCTGGTGGCAGCGCGGACTCGTTCACGTGCAACTACTCCAGGTGCGGCGGCTTCGCGCAGGGAACCAGACGCTGGGTTGGCTGGGCGGCTCGTCGGCGCGGGAGTTACCGTCGTATCTGTCGGCGCGACAGTGGAAGTCGGTAGTCAACCAGGTCAACGCAGCGCTGGAAGGCTGGCGTACCGCCGCAGTCGACGGAGTTCGCAACCTCATTCGCGCTCTCGACGTAGACGAAGAGCTGCGAGCGGAGCTGTATCGAATCAACGTTCGCCGTGGCTGGTGGTGCGAGCGGCTGATCCTGGATACAGCGACCGGCGCCGAGGCCACCGCGGAAGGTTTGTCGAGAGCTCGAGAGCTGATCGGGACTGCAGCTGAGACGGCACCCGTTTCCCAACCTGAGCACGGTCCGCACCATGGCAATGGACGGACCGATCGCAACGGTTGAAGCCGGCCGTGGAAAACACGCCGACTACTGGGTTCGAATCACCACCCGCAGTGCACGACACCCGGTGCGGATCCCGTTGCACGGCTACGAGTACTTCCGCAGCGCGGCCGGAGACGTCCGAAACTTCTGCCAGGTCACCGTATCGACTACCGGCGAGTTCTCGTTTGCCCTGGTGAAGAACTCGGCGGCTGCGCCGATGCGTGAATCCGGCGGCGCCGTTGGACTGGACTGGGGTGTAGCGAACATATTCACCACCGACAGCGGCCAGATCCTGGGACAGCGTCTCTATACCTGGCTGGTCGAACGAGACCGCGAGCTGACGGCGCTGACGGTCGAGCTACAGCGGCGCGGTATCAAGCCTTCTGAGTCGAAGCGATTCCGGGCATTCAACTCTCGCATCCGCGCCTATGTTCGCAACGAGATCGGCCGGATACTGAACCGGCTTGCCAGGCAGGACATTCGGGAAATAGTGGTCGAGAGACTCGACTTCCGGCACGGCGGGCTGAGCAGGCGAATGAACCGGATCGCGACCCGGGCCGGCCGAGGCGCGGTCAGAGCGAAACTGACATCTCTCACCGAGGCGACGGGGATCACGGTGACCAGGGTCAATCCTGCCCACACGTCGCGAGCCTGTTCGAGTTGCCACTACGTCGACCGTCGTAATCGGATCTCACAACAGCGTTTCGCATGTCGTTTCTGCGGTAGAAGACTCCTGGCCGACATCAATGCCGCCCGCAATGTGCTCGGACGTTCCGCAGTACAGGGTGGCTGGTTGCCGTGGTCCGGGAATCGGGTACTCGCGCAATTGGATCGAGACTTCACCACGCAGTGGCGGTGCGATCCGACCCGATTGCGGGAGCGTCCCACTCGACGCGGTCGCAGTACCGCTACTTCGCCACCAGCGGGGTCAATCGCTGCTCCGGGATGAACTTCCTGTGCTCCGAATACTGTGAGCAATTGCATTGACGGCGTATCCGGCCGGAATGGCAGACTGAGGGGCGTCAGCTAAACCCGGGGACCCCGTGTGGGCCTCGAGGACACGACGAAAGGGACGATGATGTCCGTATCTGATGCGGAAACCCCTGCTTACGGTGCCGCACCTGCCGCAAAGCCCGCCAAGCGCAAGACGCGCGTGCAGCATTTGCAGCAGATGAAGGCCGAGGGTGAGCGCTGGTCCATGCTCACCGCCTACGACTACTCCTCGGCTCGACTGTTCGAAGAGGCCGGTATTCCGGTCCTGCTGGTCGGCGATTCGGCCGCCAACGTGGTGTACGGCTACGACACCACCGTCTCCATCTCCGCCGACGAGCTCATCCCGCTGGTGCGCGGCGTGGTGCGCGGCGCGCCGAACGCCCTGGTGGTCGCGGACCTGCCGTTCGGCAGCTACGAGTCCTCGCCCGAGCAGGCGCTGGCCACCGCGGTGCGCTTCATGAAGGAGGGCGGCGCGCAGGCGGTGAAGCTCGAGGGCGGCGAGCGCATGGCCGCGAGCATCGCCAAGATCACCGCGGCCGGTATCCCGGTCATGGCGCACATCGGCTTCACGCCGCAGAGCGTCAACACCCTGGGCGGGTTCCGGGTGCAGGGGCGCGGCGACGGGGCCGAGCAGCTCATCGCGGACGCCATCGCGGTGCAGGAGGCGGGCGCGTTCTCCGTCGTCATGGAGATGGTGCCGGCCGAGATCGCCGGGCAGGTCACCCGCAAGCTCACCATTCCCACCGTCGGCATCGGCGCGGGCGTGGATTGCGACGCCCAGGTGCTGGTGTGGCAGGACATGGCCGGGTACACCAGCGGCAAGACCGCCAAGTTCGTGAAGCGTTTCGCCGATATCGGTGACGAATTGCGCGGCGCGGCAGCGGCTTACGCGGATGAGGTGCGGCGCGGGGTGTTCCCGGGCCCGGAGCACAGCTTCTAGGGAGGAGAACACCCGGCGCCGCGGCGGATCGGGTTCTCCGGCATTTCGACATCGGGTGTCCCCGTCGGTTGGCGGGGACACCCGATCGCCATTCATAGCCTGTGGCTATCACGCGGCTATACCCTGTGGTCTTCATAGTCTTTCGCCAGATTTTGGTGGCAGAGTGGGGGGCGATGAGCTGGAACGACCAAAGGGAATTCATGTCGCATCGCCGTTGGATCAGCACCCGCCGGGTTCGGCGGGCGTCGTTGTTCGCCGGGCTGGGCGCGGTCATCGCCGTGACCGCAGCCTGCGGTGGCGGCACCACGCCCACCGGGTCCTCGTCGCCGCAGGGCAGCACGACCGTGCCGTCGAGCACCTCGGCCGGGCCCAAGACCTCGACCGGCAGCGGTAGCGGGCAGGGCACCGGGCAGCAGGTCACCGTGTCCGACGAGGCCGCCAAGCAGCTGTGCGATCTGCTGCGGCCGCAGCTGTCGGACTGGCGGGTGCAGGGGCCGACGCTGGGCGGCATCGCCTACAACGCGACCGTGCACGATTGGGCGCTGCGCAACGGCGGGATCAACGTGCAGGTGCTCGGGGACAAGGATGTGGTCGACCGCATCACCAAGGCGAACTGCTCCGATGTCCGCGATCAGGCGATACAGGCGCTGGAGATCCCGAATCTGGCCACCGGGCTGGCCTTCTGATGCGCACCCTCTACCCGCCGGTCGAACCGTACGAGCAGGGCATGCTCGAGGTCGAGGACGGGCAGCGGCTGTACTGGGAGTGCAGCGGGAACCCGGACGGCAAACCGGTGGTGTTCCTGCACGGCGGGCCGGGCGGCGGGACCGCGCCGTTCCATCGGCAGTTCTTCGATCCGGCGGCCTACCGCATCGTGCTGTTCGATCAGCGCGGGTGCGGGCGGTCCGAGCCGCACATCGCGGACGGGGCGAGTCTGGAAGCCAACACCACCTGGCATCTGGTGCGCGACATCGAGGCGCTGCGAACGCATCTGGGGGTCGAGCGGTGGCAGGTGTTCGGCGGGTCGTGGGGGTCGACGCTGGCGCTGGCGTACGCGCAGGCGCACCCGGAGCGGGTCACCGAACTGGTGTTGCGCGGAATTTTCCTGTTGCGCCGCAAGGAAATCGATTGGTACTACAATGGCGCTGCGGGGTACGTGTACCCCGATGAATGGGAGAAGTTCCTGGCGCCGGTGCCCGCCGCCGAGCGCGACGGTGATCTGGTGCAGGTTTACCACCGCCTGTTGAACTCCCCCGACAAGCAGCTCGCCACCGACGCGGCCGTCGCGTGGTCCACCTGGGAGGGTGCCACGAGTTCCCTACTGCCCCAACCGGATCGGGTGTCCGAGACCGCCGATCCGCGTTTCGCGCTGGCCTTCGCCGGCATCGAGAACCACTATTTCGTCAACGGTGGATTTCTCGAGGAGGGGCAGCTGTTGCGCGATATCGACCGCATCGCACACATTCCCGGGGTTATCGTGCAGGGCCGCCACGACATCGTGTGCCCGGCGGTGAGCGCCTGGGATCTGCATCGCGCCTGGCCGAGTTCGGAACTGCACCTGGTGGCCGACGCCGGTCATGCCGCCGCCGAACCGGGCATCACCCATCACCTCGTAGAAGCAACGGACAAGTACAGGAACTAGATGAGCACCTCAGCCGGTCCCGCCCTGATCGACGCTTTCACCGCCGATGTGGACCGGCTGCGGTCCGCCGAACCCGATGTCCGCCGGGACATTCCCGATTCGGTCCACCAGATGCGGGTGGCTACCCGCCGACTGCGCAGCCTCCTGAAGTCCTACCGCCGCGCCCTGCGCCGCAAACACGTGGACGAGGTCGCCGACGAATTACGCTGGCTGGCCGGGTTACTCGGCGTCGCGCGCGACGCGGAGGTGCGGGCCGATCGGTTCGAGGAGCTGCTGGGCGAGCGCGGGGGCTCGCCCGTCTCCGAGCCTGCCGAGGAGGCCGCGCCGAAATCCGGCGGCAAGAAAACCTCCGCGAAGAAGGCGGCCGATGGCGACGCGGCCGACGCGAAGACCCGAGGCAAAGCCGCGGTCGCGAAGTCGAAAGACGAAGCGGTTCCCGGGAAGGCCGATAGCACCGTGGCTGCAGTGAAGCTCGAGGGGAAGGACGCCACGGGGAAACCGAATCGCAAGGCCGCCGGTGCGAAGGCAGCCACCGATAAGCCGGTTGACCCGAAGGCGACGACGACCCCGAAGCCGGTCGGTGAAGTGGCTGCCGAGAAGCCCGCCGCCGCGCCCGCTCCGTTGCGGGCGGTGCTGACCGAGCCCACCGACGAGCCGGACGAGAAGGCCGCCGTTGCGAAGCGCTCGGCGCTGACGATCGTTGCCGACGCGCCGGAGGCTGCCACTCCCCCGCTCGAAGCTGTTGCGGAGAAGGCGGTTTCGAAGAGGACGGCGGCCAGGAAGGCCACCGTCCTGCACGCGGTCGCCGACGATCCGGCCGCCGAGAAGACTACGGCGAAGAAGACCACGCCCCGAAAGCCCACCACCGCCAAGGCGACCGCCGCCAAGGCGACCGCGAAGAAGGCCGGGTCTGCGGCGGGCACCGAACAGCCTCCGGTTTCACCGGACGCGAGTGCGACGGCGAAGCGCACGACGGCCCGGAAGGCCCGCGCACCGAAGCCGCCGACCGAGGCGGCCCCCGCGAAAAAGGCGGTGGCCGAGAAGGCTTCTCCGCTCAAAGCCGTTGCCGATCAGCCCGCGAAGAAGGCGGCCAGGAAGGTCGCGGCCGAGAAGCCGGCCCCGGACTCGGCAACCGAGTCCCCCGCCCCGAAGAAGACACCGGCCAAGCGCCCCACCATCCTCCGGGCCGTCGCCGACGATCCCGCCACCGGCTTGGTCGGCCACGCCCCGGCGAAGAAGACCACGCCCCGAAAGTCCACCACCGCCAAAGCGACCGCCGCGAAGGTAACCGCGAAGCGCGCGAAGCCCGCGCGGGCCGCCACCGACAAGGCCGCGGCTGTCACCGCGGCGACTGCGACGAAGGCGGCAGCCGAATCGACCGCCGAGCCGATCCCCGCCGAGGTCACCGCAACCCCTGCAACCACGCAAGCCGCGGCGCCGGCGAAATCCCAAGCGCAAGAGAAATCTTCGGGGGACGAGAAAGGCCGGTCGGGGAAGAAGGACGCCGCGCGGGAAGAGTTCGGGAAGCGGCTCGTGGCCGAGGAGCGGGCGCGGTACTCGGCGGCGTTGCAGGAGGCCATCGCGGCGTTCGACGGGCGGCGGTATCGGCGGCTCATCGAGCATCTGGGCGTGCTGACGAGCAAGAAGGCGTTGCGGCGCAAGCAGGCTCGGAAGAAGGCGAAGAAGGTGTTCGGGGAGGTGTTGCGGCGGGACTTCCAGCGGTTGCGGCGGCTGGTCCGGACCGAGGCCAAGACCGGCGCGAAGCTGCCCGAGGCCGAGCGGATCGAGCTGCTGCACGATATCCGCAAGTCCGCCAAGCGGTTGCGCTATTCGGCCGATGCCGCCACCGCCGTCCTGGGCGCTCCCGCCGCCGACCTCGCGAAGCACGCGAAGCAGCTGCAGACCGTCCTCGGCGACCACCGCGACGCGATCGAGGCCCTGCAAACCCTGCGCACCCACGCCGAGGCCACCGGCGAACCCACCTACCAGCACCTCACCGCCGCGGAACAATCGGCGGCCGCCGAGGCCCTGAAGAACTACCCCGCCACCACCAAGTTCCTCCGCCACAAACCCCTGTAGCCCCACCGACGGTCAGGGTCGGCCCGAAGCAGCACGCAACGGGCCGACCCACAACGGATCCGGTTCGGCAGATCAGCGGGGCAGCGGGCCAATCGCTCCAACACCCGATGCCTACCCTCCGATAGTCGAGCCCATCACCGGTCAGGGATAGCCGCACCAACAGGCCGCACGCGCAGTTGGCGAATCGCTCGGCGCAGCTCTCATCTCCCCGGCTGGGCACCCACCTTTCGAGGTCAGGTGCGCCGACCTGCCCGCGCTCAGAGCGAGTCGATCTCCGTGAGGTCGATGTCCATCGGGAACGGAACGCTCAGCTCGAGCCGCTCACGGTGCATCGTTGTGAGTGCGGAAACCGTCTCGCGGCCACGGCTTCTAATCCGGCGGTAGGGCCTGGTAGGCGAAGGTTACGGTGCGGGTTTGGGGGTCGGACTCCAGGAGGTGGACCGTTACCGTCGTGCCTTCGGGCGGGGAGCCCAGGCAGGTCGCCAGGATCGGCGGAGTGGGGATGAAGATCTCGGCGGGGCGGGTCCGGGTCGACTCGCGCAGGACTATCGCCTCGAAGGCCGAGCCGACGCGTTCGGACAGCAGGGTGGACTCGGTCAGATCCACGCAGGCCCGTTCGAGTTTGTTCGCTATCGCGTCGGTGCGGCGCATCGACTCGGCGGCGGCGGTCAGGCCGTCGCGGACCCATTGCGGGACGGGGGTTCCGGCGCATCGGGCCAGGCAGATCTCGGTGGAGTAGCGGTCCGAGAGGCGGCGCAGGGGGGCCGTGACGTGGGCGTAGGGGGCGCCTATCGCGCTGTGCTGCACCGACTCCGGGGTCTGGCCGTTCAGGACCGTGTAGGACGCGCCACGCAGCAGCGTGGTGGCCTCGGACATCAGGACCAGGGCCGCGGGGGTGTTGGGATCCAGGCGGGCGAGCATGCGGCCCACCGACTCGTCCGCGGGCCAGTCCACCCCGACGGCGACGGCGGTGCGGCGCATGGATTCCACGGTCGCCGCGGCGGGCGGGGGCATGGTGCGCAGCAGACCCAGATGGTCGGAATCCTTGGCATCCAGCATGATCCGCGCGGCGGAGATACCGGTCAGCAGGGAGACCTGCTCGTTCCAGTCGTCGGCGTCGGTGCGCGGTTCGAGCACGAGCTGCCAATGGTCGAGGCCCGCCGCGCCGGCCCCGGCCGGATCGGCGCGCACGATCCCCTGCGACGGCAGCCGCAGCGAGATCGCCCCGCGCGCCAGGCCGGACTCGATGCGCAGCCGCCCGAACTCGGGCAGCGCGGCGATCGAGGGGTGCAGGCGCCCGGCGTCGGCATCGGCCTGCACGCCCGCGTAGTCCAGGCGGGCGCGCGAGCGCACCAGCGCGCGAACGACCGTGGCGCGCAGCGGTTCGGCCCGTTCGTCGAGTTCGATGGTCCACAGCGCGGCGGCCCGATCCTGGTCGGGCAGCAGGCTCGCGCCGCCCTCGGACAGCACATGCGGGTGCAGCGGCACCGTGCCGTCGGGAAGATAGAAAGTCTGTCCTCGCGCGAGAGACTCGAGCGCGAGCGGCCCGCCGGGTGCGATGAACGCGGCCACATCGGCGATGGCGTAGTGGAGCAGGAATCCCGTCGCCGTCCGTTCCAGGCACAGGGCCTGATCCAGATCCATGGCGCCGGGGGGATCGATGGTGACGAGGGGGATGTCGGTGCGGTCGAGGCGCTCGCTCGCGAACGCGTCCACCGCGCCGCGCGCCTCCGAAACAGCCTCGGACGGATAGTCCGAGGCCAGTCCGAATTCGGTTCGGACGGCGCCGAAGTCAATCGGCGCCGACACGATCCTTTGATGCAGTTCCACCGGGGAGCGCGGACCCTACTGCAGGGCCAGCATGGTGCCGTTCAGCTGATCGAACGGCCCGTAGACGGTGAAGACGACCCGGCCGCCGGGGTACGTCGAGGACAGAGCCGCCGCCGAATCCAGCGACTGGCCGAAGGAGGCGGCCGAGGGGTGCGGCAGCCCCGCGATGGCCTGCCCGATGTGGGAGTTCGCGACCCACGCGGTATCCGCCGGAGTGAGATCCACCTGCACCCCACCCGGGAGCGGCGTTATCGCCAGCGCCGAGGCAGAACCGGCACCGAGCACAACCGAGACGGAAGCGGCAGCGGCGAGGAGCGCACCAGCTGCCAGTTTGCGAGCAATTCGCATATAGACGAGACCTGCTTTCCGGCGTTCGTTGTTGTCAGGAGTCTGGGGAACCGTCACACCACCGCGACGGAACTTTCCAACGCGCAACACTTTATGACGTCGATCACGTTCAATGCTAGTTCGGCGGCGATCATCTCTACGACACGCCGAGCCGCGCCGACGCATGCCATGTCATGCGTGGCCATTCTTACCGAACACGGCGGATTGTGCACGGAACGGCGCGAGCGGTGTAGCTCACGCCGCCCGGGTCCGGGTGCGCCCGAAATTCTTTCGGTGCCCGGACGGGGCGTGGATTCGCGCGCGCAATTCTCGCGGGCGCGCGCGAGGTCAGAGCAATCGGGTATCAATCGACGGCGTGTGCGGGTGCGCGGCGTTCCCGAACGCGACGCGACCGCACGACCTGGAAAGGGCCGGAGAAACCCGAGGAAAAGCGGCGGCGAAAAATAGCCCGCGCCCCGGAAATGAGCTTCCGGGGGCGGACGAGCCGGTCTGTAAGCCGGATCCTGTACCCGATTCGCATCGGGTGGCGACCATCCATCTGGACACACCGTTGCCGGGTGCCTCGAGCAGTCAACCCGCAAGCTCGGGCGAGCAGCCCTCGAACACCTGCGCAGCCGCACTCTCGCGAGTGCGGCCTTCGACCTTGCTCCGGGCGGGGTTTACCTAGCCGCACCGGTCACCCGGCGCGCTGGTGCGCTCTTACCGCACCGTTTCACCCTTACCGGCGACTTGCGCCGCCGGCGGTTTGTTTTCTGTGGCACTGTCCCGCGGGTCACCCCGGGTTGCCGTTAACAACCGCCCTGCTCTGTGGAGTCCGGACTTTCCTCGACGACGGGCGGCGGCACTCGCGTACCCGTTCCCATCGCCGCGGCCGCCCAACCGACTCGTCCGCGGGCACCAAGGTACCGTAGACCGCCATGGAGCGTGTCGAGGTGGGGTTCCCTTCTGGTGGTGAGCAGTGTGCGGGATGGCTGTATCTGCCGGATGGACCGCCGCGGCCGCGTGCACTCGTGGTGATGGGGCACGGGCTGGGGGCGGACCGGGAAATGGGATTGGATAGGTATGCGCGACGTTTCGCGGCAGCGGGAATGGCGGTGCTGGCGTTCGATTACCGGCATTTCGGCGCCAGTGGCGGGGAACCGCGCCAGCTGATTCATATCGGACGACAGCGCGAGGACTGGCACGCCGCAATTGCGTACGCACGCACGCTGCGGGGTATCGATGCCACCCGGATCGCGCTGTGGGGCAGTTCCTTCGGCGGCGGGCACGCATTGTCGGTGGCGCCGGACGACCATTACATCGCGGCGGTGGTCGCGCAGTGCCCGTTCACCAGCGGGTGGTCCTCGGCGATGGCGAAGGGACCGATCAGTCTCACGCGCACCGGCACTTTGGCGCTGACCGATTTGCTGATCGGCCCGATCATTCGCCGGCCGATCACCGCGCGACTGGCGGGAAAGAAGCATTCGGCGGCGCTGATGAGCGCGGCCGACGTACCCGAGGGATTCGGCAGACTGGCCGAGGAAAGCACGCAGTACAGACCGAAAGTTCCCGCGCGAGTGGGACTGTCGACCCTGTTCGACGCACCGGCGCGGCACACCAAGGACATCAAGGCGCCCGTTTTCTACGCCATCTGCGACAACGACAGCGTCGCACCGGCCGGGCCGACCCGCAAAGCCGCCGAGCGCACCAAACACGCTGTGGTCAAGCAGTATCCGATCGGCCATTTCGAAATCTACTTCGATGAATGGTTCGAGAAGGCCGTGCACGATCAGATCGAGTTTCTGACGGCCGTCCTGCGACCGTAGTCCACGTTCGGCGGAACCGGCCGCGGGAGCGCGAGAAACGCGTCGCGGCCGGTTTCGCTGCCGAGCCCGATCGAATGCCCGGCCGCTACAGGTACGACGTGTCGTTGACCAGCCGCACCGAAGCGCCGCCGTCGGGGTAGAACTCGGCGATCGACAGCGAGGCCAGGTCCAGGTGCAGCCGGTACAGCAGCGACGGGCCGACGCCCAGCGCCAGTTGCAGCAGCGTCTTGATCGGCGTGACATGGCTGACCACAAGCACATTCGCGCCCGGGTACAGCGCGACCAGGTCGCGGCGCACCCCCTCCACGCGCTCGCGGACCACGTCGAAACTCTCACCGCCGGGCGGGGGCACCGACGGGTCGCCCAGCCAGCGGGCGTGCAGCTCGGGATCGTGATCCCGGGCCTCGAGGAAGGTGAGTCCTTCCCACGCACCGAAATCCGTTTCGATGAGGCCGTCCAGGACGCGCACGGGCAGGCCGAGCGCCTTGCCCGCGGCCTCGGCCGTCTCGCGGGCGCGGCCCAGCGACGAGCAGACGATGGCGGCGATGTCGCCCTTGCCCCCCAGCATTTTCGCGGCGTTGGCGGCTTGCTCGCGGCCCAGGGCGGTCAGCGGCGGATTGCCGCGCCCGGAGTAGCGGCGGGCCACCGACAGTTCGGTCTGGCCGTGGCGCAGCAACAGCAGGCGGGTGGGGCGTCCGACGGCGCCGGTCCAGCCCGGGGCCGAATCCTTGGCGGCGCGCGGGGTTTCCGTCACCGCGGCGGCGGCCGGCGCCGGATTCGAGAGGGCGTCATCGGCGGCCGAAACCGCGTCCACACCGGCCGATTCGACAGCGGACGCCGATCGGATCGCGGCACCGCCGGCCGCAACCGCATTGTCGGCCAGGGCGTCCCGGACCTCTCCCACGAGGTGCGCGTCGTCCATGGCGTCGTTGGCCAGCCGATCGGCGTGTGAGTTCTCCTTGCGCGGAATCCAGGTGAAGCTCACCCGGTCGAATCCGGCGACCAGGCGCCGGGCGCGGTCCGCGAGCGGAATCATGGCCGCGTGCTTGACCTGCCAGCGCCCGGACATCTGCTCGACCACCAGTTTGGAGTCCATGCGCACGGACACCTCGCGCGCGCCCAGCTCGGCGGCGGCTTCCAAACCCGCTATGAGACCGCGGTATTCGGCCACATTGTTGGTGGCGACCCCGAGGTATTCCTTGCGCTCGGCGAGGACGCCGCGATGCGAGTCGAACACCACCGCGCCGTACCCGGCCGGCCCGGGGTTGCCCCGCGAACCGCCGTCGGCCTCGACGATCACCTTGTCCACGGTCAGAGTCCGGAGTGCTTGGTGCGCACCATGATCGCGCTGCATTCGGGGCAGCGCACGACCACGTTCGGGGCGGTCTGGCCGATGCGGGAGATCTCGCCGCGGTCGAGTTCGATGCGGCACGCGCCGCAGCGGCGGGCCTGCAGCAGGGCCGCGCCGACGCCGTTGGCCAGGCGCTGCTTGTCGTAGACGGCGAGCAGGTCGGCGGGGAACAGACCGGTGAGGGCTGCGCGATCGGATTCGCAGCGCTGCTGGGCCACATCCAGATCGGCGACGGCGTCATCGCGGCGGCGTTCGGCGTCGACCAGATCGTCCTGCGCCTTGTCCAGGTTCGCGCCCGCGTGATCGTGTGCGGCGGAGGCGGCCTCGCGCTGCTCCATCACATCGATCAGTTCGTCCTCGAGGACCTTGCGACGGCGTTCGAGGCTGGTGAGCTCGTGCTGCAGTTCCGAGAGCTGCTTGGCGCCGACCGAACCGCCGGTCAGCAGGCCGCGATCGCGGTCCTCGCGCTTGCGGACGGCGTCGATCTCGCCTTCCAGCTTGCGGGTGTCGCGGTCCAGATCGTCGATGCTGATCTCGACCTTGACCGCCTCGTCCTTGCGCGCGGTGCGCTCGGCCTCGAGCCCGCGCACCTCCTGCTCCTCGGGCAGCACCTTGCGGCGATGCTCGATCCGGGTCAGTTCGGCGTCGACGGCGGCGAGGTCGAGCAGCTTGGACTGGATCGAAGGTTCGGCATTCAACGCGGAAGGTCTCCTGGACGCTATGGACGGATCAAGACGCCAAGCTTAGCCGCCATCGGCGCACCCGCCGCCCAACCCCACGGCAACCTGGACATTCGCCCGCCGATAGCGGGTGACCGGGCGAAGAATCGCCGGTTGGATCCCGCCGGAATGTGACTAGGGTCGGGATATGGGTCACGTTTACGAGATCGAGGTGACATGGTCCGGGGAAACCACGGGTTACCGGTCGTACTCGCGCAATCACGAGCTGCTGACGGCCGGGCGGCCGCCGATTCTGGCCACCTCGGATCCGAAGTTCCGCGGTGACACCGACCGGTGGAATCCGGAGCAGCTGCTGGTCGCGTCGCTGTCGGACTGTCACATGCTCTGGTTCCTGCACCTGTGCGCGGAGGCGGGGGTGGTGGTGACGAGGTATCACGACACGGCCGTCGGGGTGATGGATGACGTGCGGTTCCAGCACGTCACGCTGCGGCCGAAGGTCACCGTCCGGGACGCGAGCATGGTGGACAAGGCCGTTGCCCTGCATGCGGTCGCACACGAGAAGTGCTTCATCGCCAACTCGGTGAACTTCCCCGTCACCCACGAGCCGACGATCGAAGTCACCGGGGCGTAAGGAATTCGGGACGGTCGCGCTCAGCAGTCGGCCGCGCCCAAACTCCATGGGTCCGTGCGGATGTCGGACACCTTGGTCTCCACGCTCGGCAGCGCCGCGCGCACGACGCCTGCCGCCTGTGCGCACCAGGGGAATTCGGTGGCCCAGTGGGCGGCGTCGATCAGGGCGGGGCCGCCCGCGCGCAGGTGTTCGTCGGCGGGGTGGTGGCGCAGGTCCGAGGTGACGTAGGCGTCGACGCCCAGTTTCGCGACGGTGTTCAGGAACGAGTCGCCCGCGCCGCCGCAGACGGCGACCGTGCGGATCAGGCGGTCCGGATCGCCGGCCGCGCGCACGCCCCAGGTGGTGGCGGGCAGTCCGGCGCGCACGCGAGCGGTGAACTCGCGCAGGGTTTCCGGGGCCTCGAGCTCGCCGACGCGGCCGATGCCCAGCGTGGAGGGCAACTTCGCGCGTTCGGTGACGTGATACGCGGGTTCCTCGTACGGGTGCGCCGCGAGCAGCGCGGCCAGGACCGCGGCCCGCTTGGCCGGCGGGGCAACGACGTCGATGCGATCCTCGTCCACGGTCTCGAGTTCGCCGATGGATCCCAGCGCGGGATTCGCGCCGTCCAGGGGGCGGAACTGGCCGACGCCCGGGGCCAGCCACGCGCTGTCACCGTAGTTGCCGGTGGCGCCGGCGCCCGCGGCGAACAGCGCGGCGAGGACGGCCTCGGTGTGCGCGCGCGGGACGGATACCGACCACTTGTCCAGGGCGGCAACCGGTTTCGGCTCCAGCGGGCCGGTCACCGTGATCCCGACGGCCGCGGCCAGGGCATCGGAGACGCCCGGATCGGCGGAATCGGCGTTGGTGTGCGCGGTGAACAGCGCGCAGCCCGCGCGAATCAACCGGTGCACCAGCGCGCCCTTGGGGGTGCTGGCCGCGACCGTGTCGACCCCGCGCAGCAGCAGCGGGTGATGCACGACCAATGCCTGTGCGCCCCAGGCGATGGCCTGATCCACCACCGCGGCGGTGGCGTCGACGGCGAACAGCACCCGGCCCACTTCGTCCGCCGGATCCCCGCTGACCAGGCCGACCGAATCCCAGGACTCGGCCAGGCGCGGCGGGTACGCCGCGTCCAGCGCCGCCACGACATCGGCCAATCGCACAGTCACCACAACCGAACCTCCTCCGCCACAGGCACCGTCACAATCCCAGTTCTTCCACGGCCGCGATCAGCAGATCGACCTCCGCTGCGGGGCGCACGGCCAGCCGCAGGAATCCCGATTCCAATCCAGGGAAGGTATCACCGCGCCGGACCGCGATTCCCTTGTCGGCGAGCTGTTTTCGTAAGAGTTCGGCGTCGGGGACGCGGATCAGCAGGAATGGGCCCGCGGCGGGCTCGTGCACCTCGACGCCGAGTGCGCGCAGGCGCGGGATCATGGCGGCGCGGTCGGCGGCGATGTCGTGCGCCTTACGCTGGGATTCGGCGACCGCGGCCACGCCGCTGGTGGCGATGATGGCTTCCAGTTGCAGGGTGCCCAGCGGCCAGTGCGGGCGACCGTGATTCAGGCGGGCGAGCAGCTCCGGATCGCCGAGCAGGTAGCCGCAGCGCAGGCCGGCCAGCGCCCAGGTCTTGGTGAGGCTGCGCAGCACCAGTACGTCGGGGGCGTCCAGCGCGGCGAGCGATTCCGGTTCACCGGGGATCGCGTCGGCGAACGCCTCGTCGACGACCACGATGCGACCGGGACGCCGCAGCGCCAGCAGTGTCCCGGCCGGGTGCAGCACCGAGGTGGGGTTGGTGGGGTTGCCGACCACGACCAGGTCCGCGGACTCCGGCACCAGCGCGGGATCCAGGACGTAGGGCGGTTCGAGCACGACCCGTTCGACGGGAACCCCGGCTTCGCGCAGCGCGAGCTCCGGTTCGGTGAAGGACGGGTGGATCACCGCGGCCTGCCGCGCGCCCAGCCGCGGCAGCAGCGCGAACCCCTCGGCCGCCCCCGCGAGCAACAGCACGTCCTCGGGCCGGCGGCCGTGCCGGACCGCGACCGCGTGCCGTGCGGCGAGCTCCTCCCCCGCGTCCGGATACTTCCCGAGCTCGCTCAGCCGCGCCGCCAGCCGCGCCCGCAACCACTCCGGCGGCCCGCTGCCCTGCACGTTGACCGCGAAGTCCACCATGCCCGCGTGTACCTCGGCATCGCCGTGATGCCGCAATTTCGTATGGTCCACACCGCTGGTCTCCGGCACAGCGAACACCCTACGTGGCCGGGCTCGAGGGCTACCGGACACAATGGCTGTCGTGGGCGAGCTGCATGTGTCGATGATCTGCACGGGCAATATCTGCCGGTCGCCGATGGCCGAGAAGATCTTCGCCGCGCACCTCGAGCGCGCGGGGCTCGGCGATCGGGTCCGGGTCAGCAGTGCCGGGACCGGGAGCTGGCACGTCGGGGACGACGCCGACTACCGGACCACGGACGAACTGCGGGCGCACGGTTATCCGATCGGGCACGTGGCCGCGGTGATCGGGGACGACCACCTGGACGCGGATCTGCTCATCGCGCTGGACACCGGGCACGAGCGGGCGCTGGCGCGTCTCGGGGTGCCCGCCGAGCGACGGCGGCTGCTGCGGAGTTTCGACCCGGACGCGGACGGGCCCGACGTCCCGGATCCGTACTACGGCGACCGATCCGATTTCGAGCTCGTTCGCGAGCAGATCGAGGCGGCGGTGCCCGGCCTGCTGGACTGGGTGCGCGCGCAGCTGGGTGCGGACGTATGAGCTCCTCGAAGTCCGCGGCCCTGCGCCGGCTGACCTTCCTGCTCCGGCCCAGCTGGCTGATTCTGGCGGTGGTCGTGGCGGGGTTCGCCTACCTGTGTTTCACCGTGCTCGCGCCCTGGCAGCTGGGCAAGAACACCTCGACCGCCGAACGCAATCAGCGCATCGAGGATTCGGTCGATGCCGCGCCGGTCGACGTGCGCGGCATGCTCGACGGCTCCGGGTCCGAAACCGAGTGGCGCCGGGTCACCGCGACCGGAACCTACGTGCCCGAGTCCACGGTGCTGGTCCGCCTGCGCCACCTGTCCTCGGCGCCGGCGTTCGCGGTGCTGACGCCGTTCCGCCTCGACGACGGCCGCACCCTGCTGATCGATCGCGGCCTGATCGCGGCCGTCGACGGCACGCGCGCGCCCCGGGTTCCCGAGCCCCCCGCCGGTGAGCAGACCCTCGAAGCCCGCGTCCGCGCCTCCGAAGGGGTCCCCGCCGACAAGCCGCCCATGACCGAAGACGGCTACCGCCAGGTCTATTCGATCGACACCACCCAGCTCTCGACGTTCCTGAACCTGCCCCTGACCACGGTCCCCACCACCGGCCGCCCCGGCTACCTCCAGCTCGACGAGAACCAGCCCGGCGTCTTCACCCCCGTGGCCCTGCCCCAGCTCGAGGACGGCCCCTACCTCTCCTACGGCCTGCAATGGCTGGCCTTCGGCGTGATGGCCCCCCTCGGCCTCGGCTACTTCGTCTACGCCGAGATGCGCGCCCGCCGCCGTGAACGCGGCGAATCCGCCCCGGCGGCAACGGCACCCACCGCCGCACCGGCCACCGAGCCCGCCGCACCGGCCGCTTCGCCCAAACCTCAAACGAACGAGGCCCGCCTCGCCGACCGCTACGGCGGCACCCGCAACTGACATCGGGCGGTCTCGCCCGAGACCACACGCGTGGCCCGACCCGCAGGCTCACCAGTCCGAACACTCCGTCCCGGCCCACCCACTCGCCGCGAAGGTTCAGCGGACGACGTGCGCCTCAGCGGTAGATGTCGTAGTTGGCCCGGATCTTTCGCAGCAGGTCGTCGAGCTCCGCGGGGAACGTGCAGTCGTTGATGGGGCTGCCCATGCCGCCGCCGAACGGGTTCCGGATTCTGGCGAGAACGGCTGACCGCTCGTCGATGGGGCGGTCCCGCTCGAGCACCTCTTCGAGTGCGGCCAGGGCGGGTTCGAAGTAGCGCAGCAATCCGTCCTCGCAGTAGCTTCCGCTGCGTGCGCGCAACGCCGCGACGGTTGCGGTCAGGTCGGCGAGCAGTTGACGTTCGCGCGCACGATCTTCCGGGCCGGGCGAAGAAATGTCGTCGGTCACGAAGCCACCATGCCACGGCGGGATGGGGAGGACGGGTGGGGCGAAGTCCGCTCTGAGCCTTGCGCGGGAGTGGTTCGGAGCAGTGGATTAGCCTCGGCGGGTGCGTATGGGGTCTGCCGTTGCGGCTGGGATGGTGCTCGGGTTCGCGGTCGATCGTGCGTTGGGAGATCCGCGGCGAGGGCATCCGGTGGCGGGCTTCGGGAACGTCGCGAGCCGGTTGGAACGGGTGACCTACCGCGACGGGCGGTGGGCGGGCGTGGTGCACGAACTGGTGTTGGTGGGCGGGGCGGCCGGGATCGGTGCGGGCGCGCGTCGGGTGGCCGGCGGGGGACGACGCGGGCGCGGCGAGGTCGCCGGGGCGCGGGCCTTCGGGCAGGTGCTGGTGACCGCGGCCGCCACCTGGACCGTGCTGGGCGGGACGACCTTGGCGAAGACCGGGCGGGAGATGGCGGACCTGCTCGAGGGCGGGGACATCGAGGGGGCGCGGGCGCTGCTGCCGTCGTTGTGCGGGCGGGATCCGGAGCTGCTGGACGCCGACGGGCTGGCGCGGGCAGCGCTCGAATCCATCGCGGAGAACACCTCCGATGCGACCGTCGCGCCCCTGTTCTGGGGTGCGGTCGCGGGGGCTCCTGGGCTGTTGGCGTACCGGGCGATCAACACGCTCGACGCGATGGTGGGCTACCGCAACGAGCGGTACTCACGATTCGGGTGGGCGGCCGCGCGCACCGACGACGTGGCCAACCTCGGGGCGGCTCGGGTGGCAGGACTGCTGACCGTGGCGCTCGCGCCGGTGATCGGCGGGCGGCCGCGCGACGCGTGGCGAGCCTGGCGGCGGGACGCGGGCAAGCATCCGAGCCCCAATGCCGGTGTCGCCGAGGCGAGTATGGCCGGGGCGCTGGGGGTTCGGCTCGGCGGGCGCACCGAATACCGGCACGGGATCGAGATGCGGCCGACCCTCGGGGACGGGCCCGCGCCGCGCGTGCCCGACCTGCGCCGGGCCGTCCGTCTGTCCGAGGCGGTCCAGGTCGCCGCCGTCGCGGTGGCGGCCGCTGTCGCCCTCGCACGCCACTGACCCGAATCGGCGCGCCCGGTCGCGGATCAGCGACGTCGAGACGGTCGCCCGACGCCTGGCCGTACGTGACGCCCTCGGAATCGCGGCCGGTGCGATACCGGAGCACATGCCCCCACCCGGACATCTCGCACGGAATGTCACAGTGGTCCGAGCTGTTTCGTCGATTCGGTAGAGGCTCGCCGGGGCGGCGGGTGAGAGCGAAGGGTGAGCGGTGATGAGTGGCGACGAACGACGGGGTGCGCCGGACGCGGGCGAGCTGGCCAGGCAGTTCGAGGAGCATCGGGCATATCTGCGGCGCGTCGCGTACAGCACGCTGGGCAGCCTGAGCGACGCCGACGACGTCGTCCAGGACGCGTGGCTGCGCCTGCAGCGGTACTACGAGACCAGCCCGGAGGGCGCGGAGATCGAGAACCTGCGCGCCTGGCTGACCACCGTCACCGGGCGGCTCGCCCTCGATCATCTGGGGTCCGCGCGCGCCCGGCGCGAACAGTACGTCGGGGAATGGCTGCCCGAACCCGAAGTCACCAGCTGGGACGATCCGGCCGACCGCATCTCGCAGGACGAGCGGGTCACCACCGCGCTGCTGGTGGTCCTCGAGTCGCTGTCGCCGGCCGAGCGCACCGCGTTCGTGCTCCAGGACGTGTTCGGCATGACCGGCCCGGAAGTGGCCGAGGTGGTGGGCCGCACCCCGGCGGCGGTGCGGCAGTTGGCTTCTCGCGCCCGTAAGCACGTCGAGTCCGGCACGCCGCGGTTCCCGGCCAGCCCGGAGGAGCAGGAGAAGGTGGTGTCCGCCTTCGCGGTGGCCTGGCGCTCCGGCGATCTCAGCGCCCTGCTGGGCGTGCTGGATTCCAATGTCACCTTCACCGCCGACGGCGGCGGCAAGGTGCTGGCCTTCCTCGATCCGATGCACGGCGCGGACCGCGTGGCGGAAACCTTCCTGTCCTTCCTGCGGAGCGCGACGGAAGTCGGCGGGGCGTGGGGCCGTTCGGTTCTGGTCAACGGCCGTCCCGGACTGGTCATCTTCGACGGCAAGAACACCGGCGTCTTCGCCTTCACCATCGACAACGGCCGCATCACCAATATCGACGTGGTCCGCAACCCCGACAAGCTGCACAACTTGCCGCTCGACGGCGAACCCGACTGGCCCCTGGGCGAATCCGCGGCGGAGTGAGATCGGGCGTGGACGACGCGGCGCGCGGGCGGTACCGCGCGGCGATCGGCCGCGCCGACCGGCGTCGCTGACAGGGAGCGGTCGTGGGCGGTGTATCGCCCACGACCGCTCGGCCGTTCAGGAAGCCGCGCCCGCCACGGTGTGCAGGCCGTGCGCGGCCGCCACCTCCGGGGAGAACAGCTGCCCCGCGTCGGCGGTGAGCCCCTGTGCCAGACCGGGATCGGCGTCGCACGCCCCGCGCCACCCGCGATCAGCGATCGCCCGCGCATAGGGCAGCGTCACGTTGGTCAGCGCCACCGTGGACGTGTGCGGCACCGCGCCCGGCATGTTCGCGACGCAGTAGAACACCGAATCCGCCACCCGGAAGGTGGGTTCGGCGTGCGTGGTCGGACGCGAACTCTGGAAGCACCCGCCCTGATCGATCGCGATGTCGACCAGCACCGAGCCCGGCCGCATACCCGCGACCATGGTGTCCGGCACCAGTTTCGGCGCACGGGCGCCGGGCACCAGCACCGAGCCGATGACGAGATCCGCGGCCAGTACCGCCTTCTCGACCTCGGCGGCGTTCGACCCGATGGTGCTGACCCGCCCGCCGAAGCGCGCGTCGAGTTCGCGCAGGCGCGCGATATTGGTGTCCAGCACGGTGACTCGCGCTCCCATGCCGACCGCCACCGCCGCCGCGTTGCTCCCGGCCACCCCGCCGCCGAGCACCACCACGTCGGCGGGCCGCGCCCCGGGCACCCCGCCCAGCAGCACGCCTTCCCCGCCGTGCGGCGACATCAGGTGGTACGCGCCCACCTGCGTGCCCAGCTTCCCGGCCACCTCGCTCATGGGCGCGAGCAGCGGCAGCGACCCGTCCGGCCCGCGCACCGTCTCGTAGGCGATGGCGGTGATCCCGGACCGCAGAATCGCCTCGGTGCATTCGCGGGAGGCGGCCAGGTGCAGGTAGGTGAACAGCACCTGCCCGGATCGCATGCGTGAATACTCCTGCGCGATGGGCTCTTTGACCTTCAGGACGAGTTCGGCCGCGTCCCAGACCGCATCGGGCCCCTCGAGGACGCGGGCTCCGGCGACGAGGTAGTCCGCGTCCGCGAATCCCGACCCCGTACCCGCACCGGCCTCGACGACGACCTCGTGCCCGGAACTCACCAATTCCCCGGCGCCGGCCGGGGTCAAGGCGATCCGATCCTCCTGCTGTTTGACCTCCCGTGGAACCCCAATCCTCATACCGCCATCGTGGCCCACCCCGCCGGTCTCCGCCACCATCGCCACGGCCGAACTCGCGGGTAGGCAATCGATCAGCAATCTGATTGTGCGGCGCGCCGATCGGCGCGGGCTCGGGGCGGCTCGAAACCCCGGCAATTCGCTTCTGTTCACCACTAACCATGAAGTAGACGGCATCGGTCACCACCGCCTGGCGCCCGCCGGGCGGCCGGGATGCCGGCCACGCATCGGCGTTCGAGTTATCCGGCGGTTACGGTCAGCGCGACCCCGGGCACCGGAACCCGCAGCCGGTCGGCCAGTCCCGCGTACTCGAAATTTCGGCCCAGGTAGTCCAGGGTCTCGGAGAAGTGCGCCCAGCCCTCACCGTGCACGGGCACGATGACCGCGCCGGGCAGCGCCCGCGCGGCCCGCACCGCGGACCGCCCGTTGAGGGTCACGTCGCTGTCGCCGAACCGATCCACGTTGGCCGCGCCCACATTGAGGATGGCCAGATCGATGCGCCCGACGCGCGCGGCGATCTCGGCGACGAGGTCCACCGAGGCGTTGTCCCCGGACACGTAGACCGTCGGCTGCCCGTCCGCGCTCAGCACGAACCCGGTGACCACCCCGGACAGTGCCTCCGCACCCTCGGGCCCGTGCAGCGCGGGCACCCCGGTCACGGTGACCTCGCCGATCCGCACCGACTCCCAATTGCGGAGCCCCTGAACGTTTTCCAGCCGGCCGGCCGCGTCGGGAGTGGAGAGCACGCGATCCACGGTGCCGAGGAATTCCCGGCCGGAGGTGTCGAGGTTGTCGGCGTGCTGATCGTGCGAGAGCAGCACCGCGTCCACCGGCCCGACCTCGGCCGCGGATACCGCCGGCCCGGTGAGCTTGTGCAGGGTCAGCGGCCCGGGGTAGCTGCCGGGCGCGTCGAACGTCGGATCGGTCAGCCAGGTCAGGTTGCCGTAGCGCAGGCGCACCGTGGGTCCGCCGATGTGCAGGATCTCGAGGGTGGCGGGGGCGATCGTGTTCGTCATGTGCACCAGCCTGCTCCCCGCGATCGGTCCGCAACAGTGGCCCGTGAGCCGCGTATCGATAATATCGGGCCAGCTAAGATCGGGGCATGCGTTCGGTGGCCGTCCTGGCGTTCGATCAGATCAGTCCCTTCCATCTCTCGGTGCCCAGCCTGGTCTTCGGGCGAGCGGGGATGAGCGCGGCGGAGCAGTCGCCGTACGAGGTCCGGGTGTGCGCCGAGCAACCCGGAATCCTGTCCACCCCGGCCGGATTCGACATCATCGCCCACCACGGGCTGAACGCGATCGAGCACGCGGACACCGTCGTGATCCCGAGTTGGATTCGCCGGCAACCGCTTTCCGATCCGGTGCGCGACGCGCTGCACGCCGCGCACGAGCGCGGGGCCCGGATCGTGGGGCTCTGCCTGGGCTCGTGGGCGGTGGCCGCCAGCGGCCTGGCCGACGGCCGCGAGGTCACCACGCACTGGTCCGCCGCGACCGAACTGGCCCGCGCGTTCCCCGCGGTCCGGGTGCGGGCCGACACCCTGTGGTCCGATCACGGCGACGTCGTCACCTCGGCGGGCGTGGCCGCCGCCCTGGACTGCTGCCTGCACATCGTGCGCGGCGATCACGGCAGCCGGGCGGCCACCGAACTGGCCCGCGCGCTGGTGCTCGCGCCGCACCGCAGCGGCTCCCAGGCCCAGTACATTCCCGTCGCGGTCCCGGACGCGGTCGACGACGATCCCATCGAGCACGCGATGGTCTGGGCCCGAACCCATCTCGACACCCCGGTGGATCTCGACACCTGGGCGCGCACCGCGCTCATGTCCCGGCGCACGTTCACCCGGCGTTTTCGCGAGCGCACGGGTTCCAGTCCGCAGCAGTGGCTGCTGCATCAGCGCGTGGATCGCGCGCGCCTGCTGCTCGAATCCACGGACGAGACCATGGAACGCGTCGCCGCCGACTCCGGGCTCGGTACCGCGGTCAATCTGCGGCACCACTTCCACCGGCTGCTCGGCACCGCGCCCGCCACCCACCGGGCGCTGTTCCGCCGCGCCGAGAGTCCGGCGTCCGCGTGAGGGCCCGGCTCGCCCGGCACTGTCGCGTGCGGCTGCGCCCGGCACTGTCGCGTGCGGCTGCGCCCGGCGCCGCCCCGTGCGGCCTTTGTTAGGTTCTCGATCATGAGGATCAAGTTGGGCGAGCACGAGCCGAAGATCGACGAGACCGCCTGGGTCGCGCCGAACGCCACCGTGATCGGGCGGGTGGAGCTGGCCGCGGAGGTCAGCGTCTGGTACTCGGCGGTGCTGCGCGGGGACCTGGAGGACATCACCGTCGGCGCGGGCACCAATATTCAGGACGGCTGTGTACTGCACGCCGATCCCGGCTTCCCGCTGACCGTGGGCGCGGGGGTTTCGGTGGGCCACAACGCCATCCTGCACGGCTGCACCGTCGGCGACGACGTGCTGGTCGGCATGGGCGCGACCGTGCTCAACGGCGCGGTGATCGGCGCGGGCAGCCTGATCGCGGCCAACGCCCTGATTCCCGAGGGCGCGCAGATTCCGCCGGGGTCGCTGGTGGCGGGCGTGCCGGGCAAGGTGCGGCGCGAACTGGGCGAGGCCGAATTGCAGCGCATCAAGCTCAATGCCGCTGTGTACCTGCACAACATGAGCCTGCACCGGGGCGGTCAAGAGGTGTGACTCGAGGGGGCGTGTGAGAACTCCCACACTGAACAAGCGACCATATAACGCGCTGCTAGCATTCGTCGAAGCGTTCCCGGCGGCCCGGGGCTCCGCCGCCCTCGCCGGGATCGCGCATGGGGCTAGCAGGAGGTTTCATACGGTGTCGTACGAGCAGAACAGTATGCACCGACGGCTGATCAGCGTGGCCGACATAGCGGCACAGCCGGGGGGCATCGAGGCGCTGCAGCGCCGCGTCCACGAATTGCGGTCGAACGGCATCGATTTCGCCGCCAATGTCATCGAGCGGGAAATGGCGGCGCTCAATGTCCGGTGACCGCGGGCCGCGCCCGTTAACCGGGCAGTAGGTTCGCGCGGGGACCGGTGCGGCCGCGACCCGATGCGATAATGACGCCGCCGTCACCGCAATGTCGCGGATGCCAACCGATCGACTGGAGACTCGATGCCGTCCGTGCCCGCCATCCTGCAACGCATTCTGGAGAAGCCGCGCACCGAAGGTGAACAGTTACTCGAGAGCGCGCTCTCGGCCTTCCTGGATTTCGGCATCAAGCGCACCAGCATGGGTGAGATCGCGCGGCGCGCGGGCATCAGCCCGGCCACGCTGTATCGGCGCTTCGAATCCAAGAACGAACTGGTCGAGGCGGTCGGGGTGCGCGAGGCGCAGCAGTTCGTCGCCTCGATCGACAAGCGGGTGCTCGAGGTCGCCGACAACGGCGTGCCGGTCGACGAGCAGATGGTGGAGATCTTCGTCGCCTTCATCACCAACCTGGCGAACAATCAACTGCTGCAACGGCTCCTGCGCACCGAGCCCGACGCGATCCTGCCCAGGCTGACCACCGACGGCGGCGCGGTGCTCGCGGTGGGGCGGTCGTACCTGGCCGACAAGCTGCGCGGGTTGCAGGCCTCGGGCAGCGTGCCGGACTTCGACGCCGACCTGGTCGCGGAAGTGCTGGCGCGGCTGGGACAGTCGCTGGTGCTGACCCCGGACGGGCTCATTCCGCTCGATGACGAGCAGGCCGCCCGCGACTTCGCGCGGCGCACGATTCTGCCGATGATCGGTGTCCAGCCGGTGTCGCAGCCGCGAGCGTGAGCCGGCGGGCGATCGCCGCGACGTCATAAGCGAGCGCCAAGCGTTTCCCGAGCAAGATCGGGCACACTCGGGCCATGAGGCTCCGTGACACGCTGCGCGGCACCCGCGCCCGGGTGCGAACCCGGCTCCGGCCGCGCCGCATCGCCAGGTTCCTGATCGCCGCCACCCTGGTAGTGCTGGTGGTGCTGCTGAGTTCGGTGCTGTGGATCCGCTTCACCACGAGGGATTTCCAGTACTCCGCCGCGACCGCGCCCGCCGCCGACGTAGCCATCGTCTTCGGTGCCGAGATGTACAGCACGCGCAAGCCCTCGCCGTATCTGGCGGCTCGGCTCGATCTGGGGCAGCGGCTGCTCGAGTCGGGGAAGGTCAAGGCGCTCTTGCTGACCGGGGACAACGGCCACAACTCGTACAACGAGCCCGACAACATGCGGCAGTACCTGCTGGACCGCGGGGTCCCGGCGAACAAGATCGCTCTGGACTACGCCGGGTTCAGCACCTACGACAGCTGCGCCCGCGCGCACCGGATCTTCGGGGTCCGCTCGGCCATCGCGGTGACCCAGGATTTCAGCGTCCCGCGCACCATCGCGCTGTGCCGCGCGGTCGGCATCGACACCGTCGCGGTCGGCGACGACACCCAGATCCACAACGGGGTCTACCGCAAGTGCTGGCTCCGCGACCAGCTCGCGGCCGTGAAGGCGATGTATTCGATCATCGTCGAGCCCGACCCGAAACTGCTGGGGCCGCAGGAGTCCTCGGTCCGCGAGGCGATGGCGGCGACACCCTGACGGACTCGCCCGCGGCCGCGGTCGCGCGGCCGAGCCGAGAGCAGCCTCGATGCCGGGAGCGACGGCCAACGCGCCGAGCGCGATTCGAGCCGGCCACGCGGTCACCGGCGGTAGCGTGCGCGAGATGAGGTGGGAGGACGAGCGCCGAGCCGCCGCGGACGAGCGGGCCGCCAACCGGCGCGCGATGGGGCTGGCCGCGCGCGTCGAGAACGCGGTGGCGGCCCTGCGCTCCGACGAGCCGAACGGGCAGTGGGTCGGTTCCGACCTGGCCGCGGGCGTCCTGATGGGCTGGCGCACAGCGGATCCGGCGCTGCTGACCGGGCTCGCGCGCAACCTGGTCCGCACCCGGGGCGAAGGCGGCACCGAGAGCGGTGCGCTGCTCGCGCTGGCCGGCTCCGAGCCCGCCCCGGATTTCACACCTGTCATCCCACTGCTGGTGACCGCGCTCGAGCGCGAGCGCACCTTCCCCGCCGCACTGCGGACCCTGGGCGGCATCGGCCACCCCGGCGCGGCCGACGCGGTGCGCGACTGGCTGACAACCGGTTGGCGCGCAGAGCGATTCGCGCATCTGTCCGCCGACGCGATCCTCGCGCCGCTGGCGGAGTTGCCGGACCCCCTGCACTGGGCGATGCGGGTGACCATGACCCGCACCTTCACCCACGACAGCCTGCCGGCCGCCCTCGCCTCGTGGCAGCGCTCCCCCGAACCCTCGATCGGGCGGGCCATGCGGTTGGTCGGAGAGCTGCGCACCACCCGCGCCCGCGAGGCCGTCGCCGCGCTCGGCGCGCTGGGCCCGCACGGTCCCCGGGCCGCCGCCCCCGCGCTGGAGCGCATCGCCCGCGGCCTCGACCGGCCGCCCAACCACTACACCGGCGACGCTCCGGCTCGCGAATACCGGTGGCTCGGTGTGCAACAGGCCGCGTGGGCGCACTGGCGACTGACCTCGGATCCCACCCTGGCCCGCGAGATCCTCGGCGCCGCCCTGCGCTCCGGCCGCGCCGTCGACTACGGCAGGCTCGCCGAATTGGGAACCTTCGCGGGCGATTTCGCCCCGGCGCTACGTCCACGCCTGACCTCGGACAACCGCTGGGAACGCATCAACGCCGCATACGCCTGGTTTCACCTGACCGGCGATCCCGCCCCCGCCCTCCCCGAAGCCCTGCGCGCGCTGGAACCCTTCTCCTCGGGCTACACCGATCGCGAATCCCGCACGGCCCTGCGCCTGGTCACCGCGATCGGCGCCCCAGCCCACGCCGCGGTCCCCCTCCTGTCCCCCGCGCTGGCCTCGGACGAACGCCTCCTGGGCTACGACGTCGCACCGGCCACCCACGGCCGCCCACGCGAGGACACGCGCCTGTGCGCCGCGATCCGCACGGCCCTGGCCTCGATCACCGCCCAGGTCGAGCCGCCGCCACCTCCCTCCCCCTGAAAGCGCCGCGCCGTGGGTTGGCACCGCCGAACCCGTTGTGCGCGTACCGCGCCTGCCGACGCCGACTACCCACGCGGCGTCCCGATCGCGGTCCGCGGTGAGCGCCGAAGCCTGGTCGCGCCGCGCACCGGACCGGCGAGTTGTCGCCGGAACAGTCGAATAGGAGATGCGGCCCCATCCCGAGCGTGCTCGAGCCGGCGGAGCAGGACGCCCACGAGTGAGCCCCCGTCCGCGGCGGGTGGGCGAAACGGCGGCGCGAACGCCGGAGGGCGGTGCCCGCGCGGCTGTCGCGCGGGCACCGCCCTCCGGGGTGAAACCTGTTTGCTAGGCGGTGATCTCGGAGCGGTCACCGCTCCAGAGGGTGTGGTACTTGCCGTCGGCGTCGATGCGCTCGTAGGTGTGGGCGCCGAAGAAGTCGCGCTGACCCTGGGTCAGGGCGGCGGGCAGGCGCTCGGCGCGCAGGGCGTCGTAGTACGAGAGCGAGGAGGCGAAGGCGGGCACCGGAATTCCGAGCAGGGTCGCGGTGGAGACCACCCGGCGCCAGGAGTCGATCGCGGTCTCGATGGCCTCGCGGAAGTACGGGGCCAGGATCAGGGACGGCAGCTCCGGGTTCTGCTCGTACGCGTCCTTGATGCGGTTCAGGAACCGGGCGCGGATGATGCAGCCGCCGCGCCAGATGGTGGCCAGGTCACCGGGATTCAGGTTCCAGTCGTATTCGGCGGAGCCGGCGGCGATCTGGTCGAAGCCCTGGGCGTAGGCGACGATCTTGGAGGCGTACAGCGCCTGGCGGATCGCCTCGGTGAATTCGGCGACGTCCGTGGGCTTGTCTGCCAGGTGGCCCGAGGCCAAGCCGACCGCGGCCTTGCGCTGGGCGCGCGAGCCGGACAGGGCGCGCGCGAACACGGCCTCGGCGATACCGGTCACCGGAACGCCCAGATCCAGCGCGGACTTGACGGTCCAGCGACCGGTGCCCTTCTGCTCGGCGGCGTCGACGATCACGTCGACCAGGGCCTTGCCGGTCTTGGCGTCGACCTGGTTCAGCACCTCGGCGGTGATCTCCACCAGGTAGCTCTCGAGGTCGCCCTTGTTCCACTCGGTGAACACGTCCGCGATCTGCTTGGCGTCCAGGCCCAGCGCGTCCCGGAACAGGTTGTACGCCTCGCCGATGAGCTGCATGTCGGCGTACTCGATGCCGTTGTGCACCATCTTGACGAAGTGCCCGGACCCGTCGGGGCCGATGTGGGTGCAGCACGGGGTGCCGTCGACCTGCGCGGCGATGGACTCCAGCAGCGGGCCCAGCGATTCGTAGGACTCCTTGGGACCGCCGGGCATGATGGCCGGGCCGTTGAGCGCGCCCTCCTCGCCGCCGGAGATGCCCGCGCCGACGAAGTTCAGCCCGCGCGCGGCCATGGCCGCCTCGCGCCGGATGGTGTCGGTGTAGAGCGCGTTGCCACCGTCGATGATGATGTCGCCGGGCTCCATGGCGTCGGCCAGTTCCTCGATGACGGCGTCGGTGGCGTCGCCGGCCTTCACCATGATCAGGACGCGGCGCGGCTTCTCCAGCGCGGCAACGAACTCCTCGATGGTCTCGGTGCGCACGAAATCGCCGTCGGCGCTGTGCTCGGCGAGCAGCGCGTCGGTCTTGGCGACACTGCGGTTGTGCAGCGCGACGGTGTACCCGTGCCGTGCGAAGTTGCGGGCGATGTTGCTACCCATGACCGCGAGACCGGTGACACCGATCTGGGCGCGCGCTGTCGAGGCCGCCATAGACTCTCTCCATTCGACTGATGTAGTTGCGTGACCGCCCGCAACCGAATGCGGCGGCGGCATCGGTGGAACTCCATGACGCCTGCGTCTTTTCTACCGGGTCGCCCGCGCGGGCGCGGAGACGGTCCCTTGTCCGCCCGTCGTCCGCGTAGCCTGTGAGCCATGCCTCTCGACCACGGCGACCCCGGTGACGCGCCTTCGACCCCGCAGCCACTGGCCCCGATAGCGAATACCGCACGCCCCTCGGCCGCCGAAGAAGCTCGCACCATCGCCGAGGTCACCAATGCCGCGACCCTGGCGTCGCTGTCCGCCGACGGTGCGCCGTGGGCGTCCTTCGTGACCTACGGATTGCTGGACGGACAGCCGGTGCTGTGCGTGTCGCGGCTGGCCGAACACGGACGAAATCTCGCAAGCGACCCGCGCGCGAGCCTGTCGATCGTCACCCCGGAGCTCCCCTCGGATCCCCTCGCCGCGGCGCGGGTCACCCTCGCCGGATTCGTCGAGCGCCCCGAGGACGCGGAAGCCGAGGCGGCCCGCGCGGCCCACCTGGCCGCGGTCCCGGCGGCCAAGTACTACATCGACTTCAGCGATTTCACGGTCTGGGTCCTGCGCGTGGAGCGCGTGCGCTGGGTGGGCGGCTACGGCCGCATGGACTCGGCCACGGCCGCGGACTATCGCGCCGCCGCCCCCGACCCGGTCGCCCCCGGCGCGGGCCGCGCCATCACGCATCTGAACGACGATCACGCCGATGCCCTCCTGGACATGGCCCGCGCCCGCGGCGGCTACCCGGACGCCACCGCCGCGGTCTGCGAGGTGGCCGACCGCTACGGCCTGGACCTGCGCGTCACCACCCCGCGCGGCATCGCGGTCACCCGCGTCGGCTACCTGTCCCCCATCGATACCCTCGCCGAACTCCGTTCGGCCACCGTCGATCTGGCCCGCGCCTCGCAGGCGGGGTAGCCGAACCACCAACCTGACCGGGCGGCATGCCCGGTCAGGGTCCGCTGCCGATCGTTCGATTCGAATCGACGGGCGAGTACAACCGGGGGCACGGTCCTCGTCCAGCACACGGCGTTTCCCGGCCCACAGCTGCCGGCGAACCCGGACCGGGACGGCATCGGGCGGTACGCCGTGTGCCCGCGGGTTCTCCGGCCACCTCGTCCCCCCGTTGGCGAGTTGGTTGGACTGCGACTGAAACGTGTTATAGTCAGACCCTTCGCACAGGGCTTTGCGCAGCCCTGCATTCACCTGCCGGATTTCTCCGGAATTGCCATTCGAGCATTGCCGAATAACGCTGTCGCAGTGCACTGTCGACGCTGCCGCAATGCACTGCCGAATTCTCGCAAGCAATTTTTCGAAAACCTGGACGCACGCCCAGTTTCACCTGTTTACTAGGTCCCCGGGTGGCCCGAATCACCCCCGAGTTTCCGCAGAACTCGGCAGCTTTGTGGTGTCCCGTGACCGCTGCGGGACGAAGAGGAGAAAGAATGTTCCGAACTCATCGGATCGCCGCACTCGCAGCGTCGGCCGCCATGGTTTCTGCGGGCTTGACCGTCGGTGTCAGCGCGGGCACCGCCGCGGCCGCCGAGGGCTGCGAGGTGCGCAGCTACCAGACCAAGCAGGACATCAGCACGGTCGGTATCAAGCACATCTACGAGAAGATCGCCAGCGCCGAAACCATCGGTGTCGGAACGACGGTGACCTACACGATCATCATCGGCACGACGAGCATCGGCAATCCGTACGTCAACACCATCACGGACTTCCCGCCGTCGGGCTTCGGCTCGCCGATCAAGACCACCATCACCGCGTACCACGTGGTCGGCGGACAGCGCACCGAAGAGGTCACCGCCAGCCCCAACGCGGGCGGCTGGAAGGTCACCAACACCGGCTGGTTCGTCAACTCCGGCAACCCGCTGACCATGAACATCACCTACTCGGTGCCCGGCAACCTGCCCAAGGGCCAGCAGATCACCAGCGGTGGCGTGGGCGTGGCCGGCACGGTCGGCGTGAGCAACGAGATGCCGGATCTGACCGCCTGCTTCACGACTCGCGCGCCCAACGCGGGCGAGGGCGTGGTCGGCAGCCTGGGCAACAACGGCCTGGGTTCCTCGGACGGGCAGCTCAGCTCGACCGGCTCCTTCAGCGATGTCATCGCCGATGTGATCAAGAAGTACATCGGTAGCTGATCGCCACCGGCGGCCGGTGTCCCCCGCGGGACGCCGGCCGGCACGGTCTTTCGAGCGAGTTCGACGAAGAGAGCGCTTTGTTCATGAAACACCGAATGTGGGCACTGCTGGCCAGTTCCTGCCTCACCGCCGCACTGGCTTTCGCGGTTCCGGCGGCCGTTCCCGCCGTCGCCGCCGCGGATCCCACCGCGGCCGAAGTCGTGCGGATCGACAAAGCCGGACCGCGCCAGCAGGTCATGCACGTGTTCTCCCCCAGCATGGGCCGGACCATCACGCTGCAGGTGCTGCTCCCCTTCGACAACAGCGAGCCGCGCCCCACGCTGTATCTGCTCAACGGCGCGGGCGGCGGCACGGGCATGGCGACCTGGTACCGCCAGACCGATGTCGTGCAGTTCTTCGCGAACAAGAACGTCAATGTGGTCACCCCCGTGGACGGTTCGTTCTCCTACTACACCGACTGGCAGCGTGACGATCCCGCGCTCGGCCGCCACAAATGGACGACCTTCCTGACCAGCGAGCTGCCCCCGGTGCTGGACGCCGCCCTGGGCGCTTCGGGCGCGAACGCCATTGCCGGGGTGTCGATGTCGGCGTCCTCGGCCCTGAATCTCGCCATCGCCGCCCCCGAGGTCTATCGCGCCGTCGCCTCCTACAGCGGGTGCGCCTCGACCTCGGACCAACTGGGCCGCGAATACGTCGAACTCGTGCTCGAGCGCGGTGACGCCGACGCCCGCAACATGTGGGGCGAGGACAACGACCCCGCGTGGCTGGCCAACGACGCGCTCGTCAATGCCGAACGCCTGCGCGGCAAGACGCTCTACATCTCGTCCTCGACCGGGCTGCCCGGACCCGCGGACACCCTCGACATGGTCGGCGGTCAGGCGTTCACGCTGGCGAACCAGATCATTCTGGGCGGCGCCATCGAGGCGGCGACCAATCAGTGCACGGTGCGCCTGGCCGACAAGCTCGCCGCCCTGGCCATTCCCGCGACAGTCGAATTCCGGCCCACCGGAACGCATTCCTGGAAGTACTGGGAGGACGCGCTGCACCGGTCGTGGCCGGTGCTGGAGGAAGCGCTCACCCGCTGATTCCGCGCGGCGCTCGCCGAACACCCTGTGCCCCAGCTCGATCCGGCGGTAAACCACTGGTCGGGCGGGGCCGGTGCTCGTTACAGTGCGGGCATGACACGTTTGAATCAGATTGTCGCCGTGGAGAAAGGGATCAAGTCCCGAACCTTTTCCGAGCTCACCGAGGCGCACCACCAGCTGGCGAAGAATCCGCTGCTGACCGGTATCTCGCGGACCTACCGCCCCAAGGACGAAGAAGGCGAGCAGTTGCCGCCCGAATCGACCCGGGTGCAGGTCAAGGCGGACGCGGTGCTCGAGACCACGGCGCAGATTCTGACCAAGCTGTTCGACGTGGTGGCGACCAAGGATTGGGCCAACTGCGCGGCCACCGCCGACGTGGTGGTCGACGGCCGCACGCTGGTGCGCGATGCCCCGGTCACCTACCTGCTCTTCCTGGAGAAGCAGCTGATCGACCTGCACACGTTCGTGCGCAAGCTGCCGGTGCTCGACGCCGCCGAGTCCTGGGACTACGACGCCTCCGCCGACTGCTACGCCACCGAACCGGTACAGACCGTGCGCACCAAGAAGATTCCGCGCAACCACGTGAAAGCCGAAGCGACGGAAAAGCATCCGGCGCAGGTCGAGGTCTATCACGAGGACGTGGTGGTCGGCTACTGGCGCACCATCAAGTTCTCCGGCGCGCTGCCCGCCAAACGGGTCAACGAACTGACCGAGCGGGTCGAAAAGCTGCAGCACGCGGTGAAATTCGCGCGCGAGGAGGCCAACAACGCCGAGATCGCCCAGCAGCACCCGGGCGCGGAGATCTTCGGCTACCTGTTCGCCTGAAATTCGGTTGGCAGCGCCCGCGGCACCGGCTAATGTCGGTGCCGCGCAAGAGCGCAAGCTGAAACAGAAGCTCTGTGTCACAGGCACCACAACGGTCCAGTGGAGGTTCGAATCCTCCCCCTGCCATCCACCCGGCGGGGTAGCCCAACGGCAGAGGCGCCGTGCCTTGAAACTCAGATTATCGCTCGAGCTTCAGCATTTTCCACCGAACGCCGAATCGAACGAACGGTTTGTCAACGTAGAGGTTGCGGGTTCAACTCCCGCCGGCTCAGCCACCAATGGGCCGTAGCTCAATCGCAGAGCGCTACGTCCTCAAACTCAGACCGTTCTCCACCGTGTCGGCGCGTTGCAAATGGGTGGACATCGAAGCCCCGAGGCAGGCTAGCCCTCGGGGCTTCCCCATTTCTTCCGGCCCCGAAAACGCTATGCTCATTGCGATCACGAGGGCCACAGCATTTTCCTCCGGCTCGGTGCGCGGACGCGAAGCCATTCGAATCCGCCGTCCGGGGTGGCCGCTCCGGGGAAGACAAGGCTAGGCGTTCATGGCACTGCAGCGGTGGAAACGGTCGGCGCTGGGGACGCTGTACCGGCTGAGCTACGGGGAGCGGGGCGTGGTGTACGCCGCCCCGAACGCGGCGGCGAGCCCGGTGAATTCGACGGCTTTCCTGGAATACGAGCCGCGGCTGCCGGGTGAGCTGGATCGCGCAGCGCTGGCGGAGCTGGCCGCGTTTCCCGGCACGCTGGCGCGCGGGGAGCGGGCCGAGTTGTTCGCGCGGGCGGCGTGGCCGTGCGGGGTGGTCGAGCAGGACGGTTCGGGCGCGATCGCGGGATTCCTGATGCCGCTGGCACCCCGGGTGTTCTTCCTCGACGCCGGGGGCGGCGACGCACCGCCGGTCGCCGCCCGCTTCCAGTATCTGCTCGACGCCGACGGGCTGGTGGCCGCGCGCGGTATCGCGCTCACCGACCGGCACCGGTACGAGCTGCTGACCGAGGTCGCCGAAACGCTGAAACTGCTGCATCGGCATCGTGTTTCGGTCGGTGATCTGGCGCCGCGGAATCTGCTGTTCGCGCTGCGGCCCGCGCGGCGCGTGTATCTCACCGGGTGTGACACCGCGCGCTCGGGCGCGCTGTCGGTGAGCCCGCAGACCGAGACGCCGGGCTGGGATGTGCGCTCGCTCGGTTCGGGCGAGGAATCGGCCACGCCGTATTCCGACGCCTACAAGCTCGGCCTGCTGGCGCTGCGGTTGCTCTCGGGGGATCCCTCGACCCGCGATCCCGCCCGGCTGCCGCCGTACACGCCCGCCGCGATCGTCCGACTGACCCGGGCCGCGCTGTCCGCCGCGCCGGGGATGCGGCCGGTGCCCGAGGAGTGGATCTCGGCGCTGACCGAAGCGCTCGACCCCGCGGTCGAGGCGGCGCAGGAGACCGTGGTCCTGCCCCGGGTGCAGCCGCGGTCGCCGGGAAAAACGCCGCGCGGCAGCGCGGTTCGAGGCGGGCAACCGAGCACGGTGGCCGGGACGGGCGGGGCACAGGCCTTCGACCCACGCGCACACGGACGAGACCCCCGCACACCGGGCCGGGGCTCCCGCTCACCGGCACACGACCCGCACCCGCGTGCTCACGACCCACACCCACGCGCACACGACTCGCGCCCACCGGTTCTCGATCCGCGCTCACCTGCTCCCGATCCGCACCAACCGGTTCGAGATCCGCATCCACCTGCCCGCGAGCCCGCGGCCAAGTGGCGCATCGCGGTGGCCGCGGCGCTGGCCGTCATCGCCGCCCTCGCGGTCGCCGTCGTCGTGGAACTGCGCGGCGAGCCGGACGGCGCGGCGGCCGGAATCACCACCGGGGAGTCCGTGAACGCCATGCCGGGCCCGGCCACCACCGCGCCCGCTCCCGTGGACGGCGAAGCCACCGGACTGGCCGAACTCCGCGCCACGGTCGCCGCCGACGACGAGGTGGTCCGCCGCGATCTCGCCGAACGCTGGGTGCCGCAACTGAGTTCGAAACAGAACGGCATGAGCGCCGAGGGCACGACGTGGGGCCATGCCGACATCCTGCGGGAGCATCGCGAGCTGCGCGGGCGCTATCCCGGCGCGCGGCTGCTGGAATCCGGCTCATGGACGACCTTCGGCGAGGCCGACTACTGGGTCACCGTGGCCGGGGTGTCCTTCGCGACGTCCGGCGGCGCGATCGGCTGGTGCGCGCAGCAGAGCATCGACGCCGATCACTGCTACGCCAAGCTGGTCAGCACGACCCGGCCGGTGGACGGCAGCACCCGCTACCAGTCGTGATGGACCGCGAAACTCGCTGCCGCAGTGCGCTATCGGAGCAGATTGACGATCTGCCGGTACGCGAGGCGCGTGGGCGGCGCGAGTTTGGACCAGGTGATGGCGCCCCCGGAGGCGAGGTGCGCGTCGTACGGGATCTCCGCGACCGACCGGACGAACTTGCCGAGGTAGGTGCGGATGTGTTTCGCGACGCCGGGCCCGTCGGTGGGGTGCTGGCGGGTGACCACGATGATGGCTTCGGCGAGATGGTATTCGCCGTAGTTGTCGTCGAGCCAGACCAGCGCCGGGCGCAGCCGGTTCACCGCGTCGGGGCGGGCGGCCAGGGTGATCACCAGGGCGATGCGGGAATCCGAGAGCAGCGGCGAGATCATGCGATTGGTGACCGGGGCGCCGGCGTCGTAGACCGGCAGGCAGCCCGCGTCGCAGAGGCTGCGGTGCACCGAGGCGTAGCTCTCGCGGCGCGGCAGCGCCTCGGGACCGCGCGGCAGGATGCCGACGCTGGAGGTGTTCTCGCCGCAGCTGTCCAGCACGGCCGAGGCGAGACTGCGATGGCTCATGTTCAGCCAGCTCTGCACGGTGCCGGCCGGATCGATGGCGTCGCAGCCGCGCGGGGCCAGATCGCCGCCGGTGGCGGTGGCGTCCACGACGACCGGCGAATGCTCGCGGTAGTTGTAGGAGGCGGCGGTGGCGATGCCGAGCGCGGTGGTGGTCGCGCCCGAGCCGCCGGAACTGCCCAGCACCAGCACCGAGGGCAGGTCGGCCCACAGCAGCATGCCGTTGTTGATTTTGGGACGAACCAGGTCGGTGGGCGATCCCGGGGGCGGTGGGCGCAGCAGCAGCGAGAGGTCGGTCGGGGTGGTGGACAGCCGGGCCGGGTGATCGGGGATTACGTCGAACACTGGAGATTCCTTCGTGCGAGCGGCATTCCATGCTGCGGAATCGGGATTGTCGCGGCGTCCGCGCTGACGGCGACAGCGATGGCGTACATCGCGTGAACGATCTGGATGCAGCGCCTCGCGGGGCGGCCGACTCCACATCGTGCCGACGTTGTTCCCCCTGCGCTACGACATATTCGAAGAAATCCTCGAGTACCCTGCCCCCGGCACACCCCCTACGGTCGCATTGCCGAAAGGGAGTCGCAAAACAGTTGCACAACAACCCCTTTCGATAGCGAAAGATACTACATCCGATCTTGCGGGTGCGCTTGTTCGATGCGCACGATTTCACAACGAATCGCGAACGTTGGCACATTGTGTCGGAGTAGCGAATTCATTGTGTCTGAGACAGCTCTTGTTTCCGGGCCCGCGCCGCCGCTATCGTTGGTCGATGAACGCACCACAGTCAGCCGCCGCCGGTCTGCCGATCGGCGTGGGCGGCGCCGCCGATCCCCGATTCGACGCCCCGCTGCGGACCTTCGCGCGAATCTTCGCCGGGCGCAGCGGAAATGGCGGCGCACTCGCGGTGCACCAGCACGGGGTCCCGGTCGTGAACATCTGGGCGGGCGCCGCCGACGCGCACGGCACGCCCTGGACCGCCGACACCGGAGCCATGATCTACTCCGCCTCCAAGGGCGTCGCGGCCACCGTCCTGGCCCGCCTCGCGGACCGCGGCCTGCTCGACTACGCCGCGCCGGTGGCCGAGTACTGGCCCGAATTCGCCGCCAACGGCAAGGCGGACATCACCGTCGAACAGCTGCTGAGCCACCGCGCCGGACTGTCCGCGCTGCCCGCGACCACCGTCGAGGAGGTGCTGGACCATCGCCTCATGGAGGAGCGGCTGGCCGCGGCCGCGCCCGATCACCTGCGCGGCAAGCCGATCTATCACGCCCTCACCATCGGCTGGCTGATGGCGGGGCTGGCCCGGGCGATCACCGGCCGGGACATGACCGAGCTGTTCCGCACCGAGGTCGCCGAACCGCTCGGCACCGACGGCATCCACCTGGGCCGCCCGCCCGCCGGCGCGCGCACCCGGCCCGCGGATCTGGTGGGCTCGATGAAAACCCTTGCCGATCGCACCATTCCGGGGCCAGCGTCCGCGCTGGCCTTAAGGCTCCCGAATATCGTGCGCGCGCCGATCGCCTCGATCTACGTTCCCGGGCTGGAGAGCATCTTCCGCGGCGAGCACCCGCGCATCCTGGAGACCGCGCTGCCCGCGGGCAACGCGGTCTGCACCGCGACCGGGCTGGCCACCATGTACGGCGCGCTGGCCTCGGGCGGCACCGCGGCGGGCAAGCCGTACCTGACCGCGCACACGGTGCGGGCGCTGGAACGGGTGCGCACCTATCAGCTGGACCGCGCCCTGGTGGTGCCGTTCTGGCACCTGGGCTATCACAGCCTGCCGGCGCTGCGCGCCCCGCGCGGATACGGCCACATGGGCGCGTTCGGCTCGACCGGCTGGGCCGATCCCCGGTCGGGCGTGTCCATCGGCTTCGTACACAACCGAATGTCGCTGGGCTGGAGCGCCATCGACATGACCCTGATCGTGCCCCTCATCCATCAGATCCTGCACGCGGCGAGCCTGTCCGCGCCGGGCGCCGACCAGCGGACCGCGGGCGCGGCCTGAGCGACTCACCCGGGGGCTCTTTTCGCGAGGCTCGCCGTAGCAGAAGGCGCTGGTAGCGGCGTTTACGGCGTTTCTCCGCCAACCAACGACAGACCATCCGGTTCCTTTGATATCTTCGGCCCATCGCGTCGCCCCGCACCGAGTCGGCTCGCTCGGTGTCATCGCGCGGGGGCACGCATATCGGCACCAATGTGAGTGTGGAGAAGTCGTCCGAACGTTCTGAAACAAAACAAGGGGTGTGAACCTTGTCCTTTCGAACTACGCGATCCTTCAAAGCGGCATCCGGCGCCATCGCGACGGTCCTGGCGACCGCCGCCGGCATACTCGGCGCGGCCGGTGCTACACCGGCGTACGCGAGTCCCGCCGACTGCCCCAACGTCAACGTGGTGGCCGTGCCCGGCACCTGGGAAACCTCCAGAGACGACCCCGGCCAGGGCATGCTGGCCGGGGTCACCCGCGGACTGCCGGGCACGGTCCGCACCGACTACGTGAACTACGCGGCCACCGCCCTGCCGTGGGAGGGCGAGGTGTACGGCCGCTCCAAACTCGAGGCCGTCACCAACGCCCGGGCCATGATCGTCAGAATGGCCGCGCGCTGCGCCACAACCAAATTCGCGTTGATCGGCTACAGCCAGGGGGCCGACGCGGCCGGTGACCTGGCCGCCGAGATCGGCACCGGGCTCAGCGTCATCCCGCCCGAGAAGGTGGTGGCGGTCGGCCTGCTCTCCGATCCGCGCCGCTCCCCCACCGATGTCCTGGTCGGGCCCCCGGTGCCGGGCGCGGGCGCGGGCGGAGCCAGAGTCGGAGGTTTCGGCTGGCTCACCCCCAAGGTGCGCACCTTCTGCGCCGAGGGCGATCTGTACTGCTCGGTGCCCAACGATGATCTGGCCGGCCGCTTCGCCGGGTTCATGACCCAGCTCTCGGCGCCCGATCCGCTGCAGTTCCCCAATTACGCCCTCACCTTCAACAGCATTCTCGGTGAGGCGCTGCTCCCCGGCGGCAACGCCATTCTGTCCGCTCCGGCCGAGAATCCCGCCGGTGAGCAATGGATGCGCCAGGTACAGGATTTCCTGGAATCGGGCGTGCACCAGTCCTATCCCCGCTACGTGGTCGACGAGAGCGGTTCCACCGCCACCGCCTGGCTGCGTGACTGGATAACCGACGAGGCCGACGAAACTCCCTGAAGCCGAGCACTATCGGCGAGCTCATCCCCTGTCGTCGATCGACCCAGCGGCACCGCAGGTTTCCGAAAGCGCGGCCGCGCCCTGTCCGTCAGGCTCGATGTGCGCCGGTGACCGGCGCACATCACGACGACAGGGAGATGAGCGAGCATGAGTACCGACGAGCGCACCGCGCGGCCGAGTTGGCAGAACCGCGTGGTCACCGCCTTGGTCGCGGCACTGGGCGACCGCGAGATGTTCGGCGATCCGGCCCGGCTGCACGCGGCCCTGGACAAGCGCGACCGCCGGACCGGCGAGGTGCGCCCGCCCGCCGCGCTGCGCAGACGAGCCCGGGTCACCCGGGAGGAATTCGAGGGCTGGCCGGTCTTCCGCATCACCCCGCCCGGACCGGTGCGCGACGCCGTCTTCTTCCTGCACGGCGGTGGTTTCATTCGCGAAATCGTGGGCGCGCACTGGAAATTCGCCGCCCGGCTCGGCCTGGAGTCGAACGCCGAGGTGATCGTGCCGATCTATCCGCTGGTCCGCACATCGGCGCGGCCGACATGGTCGCGATCACCACCGCGCTGCTGGCCCGCACCGTCGAAGAGCGCGGCGCGGGAAGGACTTTCGTGGTCGGCAATTCCGCGGGCGCGGGACTGGGACTGGCCGCGGCCCAGACGCTGGCCGCCGAGGACGGCCCGCGCCCGGCAGGCCTGATCCTGATCTCCCCCTGGCTCGACGGCTCGATGTCGCATCCCGATCTGCCCGGGCTCGAGGCGGTCGATCCGTTCCATCGGGCCGCGGGCCTGGCCGAGATCGGCAGGCTCTACGCGGACGGGCTCAGCGTGCGGGATCCGCGGGTGAGCCCGCTGTTCGGGCCGATGACGGGGCTGGCCCCGCTGACGGTGTTCAGCGGCACCCGGGAACTGTTCCTCACCGACGCCCGGACGCTCGCCGACCGCGCCGAGGCCGCGGGCATCCCGATCGACTATCACGAGGCCCCGGGCCTGCCGCACAACTACGCCCTGTTCCCGACCCCCGAGGGCCGGGCCGCCCGGGCGGTGATCCTGGCGGCCTGCCGGGCGCCGCTCCCGGCGGGGCAGCCGCACTGAACCGGTGGTGAAAAGCGTTCGGCCGCCGCGAGAATCGCGACGGCCGGACGCTGTGTGCGAGAGGGTGACGAGCTACCGCGCGCCCGCCGGGGCGGCCTCGCGATCGTCCGCCGGCAGGTGCGGGTACGTCGGGTACTCGATGCCCGAGATGTACTGCACAGTGCGCACCACCTGGCAGGAGTAGCCGAATTCGTTGTCGTACCAGAGGTAGAGGATGGCGGTGTCACCGTCGACGATGGTCGCGTTGGCGTCCACGATCGACGCCGCGCGCGAGCCGATGAAGTCGCTGGAGACGACGTCGGTGGCGGCGGTGTAGTCGAGGTTGCGGCTCAGCGGACCGGCCAGGGAGACCCCGCGCAGGTAGTCCAGCACCTCGGCCTTGCTCACCTCGCGCCGCAGCTGCAGGTTGAGGATCGCGACCGAGACGTCCGGCGTGGGAACGCGAATCGAGTTGCCGGTGATCTTGGCCTTGAAGTCCGGCATGGCCTTGGCCACCGCGGAGGCCGCGCCGGTCTCGGTCAGCACCAGGTTGAACGGCGCGGACCGGCCGCGGCGGTCGGCCGGGTGGTAGTTGTCCAGCAGGTTCTGGTCGTTGGTGAACGAGTGCACCGTCTCCACGTGCCCGCGCACGATGCCGTACTCGTCGTCCATCGCCTTGAGCGGCGGCACGATGGCGTTGGTGGTGCAGGACGCGCAGGACACGATCTGCTCGGACTGATCCAGCGTCCGGTGGTTGACCCCGTGCACGATGTTGGGCACGTCGCCCTTGCCGGGCGCGGTGAGCAGCACCTTGGCGATGCCCGGGCGCAGGTGCTGGCCCAGGCCCGCGCGGTCGCGCCACTTGCCGGTGTTGTCGATCAGGATCGCGTCGTTGATCCCGTACGCGGTGTAGTCGATCGTGGTCGGATCGTCGCTGTAGATGAACTTGATGACATTGCCGTTGGCGATGATCGTGTCGTTGTCGGCGTCGACCTTGATGGTGCCGTTGAACTGCCCGTGCACCGAGTCGCGGCGCAGCAGCGAGGCGCGCTTGGCCAGATCGTCCTTGCCGCCCTTGCGGACCACGACCGCGCGCAGGTTCAGGCCGTTGCCCGAACCGCTCTTCTCGATGAGCAGCCGGGTGACCAGGCGCCCGATCCGGCCGAAGCCGTACAGCACCACATCGCGCGGGCCCTGGGCCTCGGCCTTGTTGCCGCCGGTGATGTCGGCCAGCACGTCGGCGGTGAACTCGGGGACGGTGAGCCCGCGGTCGTCGGCGCGGTAGGCCATCACCAGCCGGCCCAGGTCGATCTTGCTCGGGCCCAGGTCGAGGGTGGTGAGCACCTCGAGGAAGGGCAGGGTCTCCTCGATCGAGAGCTCTTCGCCCTCGATCTGGCGCGCGAAGCGGTGCGTCCGCAGAATGCTGATCACCGATTTGTTCACCAGCGATCGGCTGTGCAGCAGGATGGTGACGCCCTTGTCCCGGTACAGCCGTCCAATGATCGGAATCATCGCCTCCGCGGAAGCTTCGTGGGCGTTCCAGCGGTCAAGATGGTCGGTAGTCAACACACGTCCTCAGGGGTTTCCTCGATCAGTACGACTGATCGATGCTAACCAGGTCCGCACTATCACAAGGCCCCGCTACCCCCCTGTGAGGTCGATATTCACCCGCTTCGGGTCAGCGCGGCGTAGCAGCGCAGCCGTCCGGGGTCCGCGCGATCGACGGCGATTCTGCGGTATTCCGATTGGCCCGCATCGAATTCCGCGTTCGCGACGGTCCGCAGGGTCAGGGCCGCACCGGGTGGCAGCGCACCGGTGAAAGTGGATTCCGCCACACTATGGTTCACGTGGATCATGAATTCCTCCACGGCCAGGTCGGAGACGTCCACGATCAGCGTGTACGCCCCCGTGGGCGCGGCATCGGGAACCGGTCGCGGTTCGATCGGCAGTTCGAGCCCGGCGGCCAGGCGGGCCGGCCCGCGAAAGGGCCGCAGCAGCCGGCCGACACCCGCTGTCGCCGCGGCCGGGCACGGCCCGTACCAGGCGATGGCACCGCCCGCCGCGACCTGATCGGCCGGGTGCCGCACCGCCAGGTTGGCGGGCTCGCCCGCCAGGAAGACGGTCCGGGTGAAGTTCGCGCACCACGCGGCCGCGGCCGGACGCGCGAGCGCGTGCGCGAAATCGCGGCAGGCGCGCACGAAGTCCGCCGGGTCGAACGCGGCCACCACCGCGACCACACATTCGCCCGCGGCCGGATCGACGGGCTCACCGCCGGACTCGGCCGCGGCGGCCAGGGTGGCCAGCGCGGTCAGGCGCTGTTCGGCCTCACGCCGCAGCGCGTCCTGCGGGAGCATCGACACCCGCCTTCGCCAGCAGGGACACGATCGCGGCGACGACCTCGTCCGGGGTCAGGTCGCCGACCTCGAGCCGATGCACGACCAGGCCCGGTTCGGGATCCGCGCACAGTCGTTCGTAGGCCAGTCGCACCGCGCCCAGCCGCTGCTCGGTCTCGTGCGCCTCGCGGGGTTTGGCGCGGTCGCAGATGCGCCGCACGGCCGCCTCGACGGGCAGGTCGAGCCACACCACCGCCCGCGGCAGGGGGGCGCGCAGGATGGTCTGCAGCCGGCTCACCGGCGGCGGGGCGGCGGCGAGGCCGACGAGCTCGCGCACCAGCGCCTCGGGTTCGGGCCGGCGCCCCGAGTGCCGGGCCTGGGCGTGGATCCAGCGCACGACGAGCTCGCGCGCGGGCGGGTCCAGGGTGTCGAGCCAGCCGCGGGTGTCGGCGGCCGCGCCCACGCGGGTGATCATGCCGTGGAACATCGGCAGGTAGACGCTCGCGTCGATCACCGGGTGCCGATCCGAGAACAGCACCGCGGGCGTGTGCGCCTGGGTCACGAACGCCGCGGTCGGCCCGTACATGCACATCTGGAGATAGAGCGCGGTCAATTTCAAACTGGGACTGCCGGATTCGTCGGCGGCGCGGCCCAGTCGCTCCAGCGCCCGCGAGAGGTCGTGCAGGGGCGCGTCGGCGACGTCGTGATTGCGCAGGCTGGACACCACCGCGCCTTGCCCGCCGAAACGCTCGGCCAGCGCGGCGATGGCGGTGGACTTCCCGGAGCCGTCGATGCCGACGAGGGCGATCGTGGGACTGTTCGAGGTCATACGGTTTCCATTTCGAGAGCGAGCAGGCGCAGGGTCGTCGCGGTGACCCTTTCCAGGAACGGCAGTTCCTGGTGGGCGTGCGCCAGCAACAGCAGCTGGAGCCGGTAGATCGCGAAATCCCAGAGCGCCCAGCGGTATCCGCGCCGCCACGCGGCCGGGTCCAGCGGTGCGCCGGTGTGGTGTTCGATGGCCGCGCGGTGGTGCTCGACGAGTGCGGCGACGCGGTCCGGGCCCACGTCGGGCGGCAGCGCGAAGGCCAGGAAGTCGGCGAGGTCGCGCTGGGGCAGGTGGATGGTGGCCAGCTCCCAGTCGTAGGCCACCAGGCGATGATCCCCGGCCCGCAGCGCGATGTTGCGCAGGTTGAAGTCGCCGTGCACCAGCGTCCGCGGGGCGGCGGCCACCGCCGTCCACCACACCGGACTGGTCTCCACGATGTGCGCCAGCCGCGCGCGGTCCGCTTCGCCTATCCAGCGGGGGAATTCGGCGGCGTTGTGCGCCACCAGGGCGCGCCACAGCGGCACGGTGTCCGCGGCCTGCTCCGGGGTCCGGACCGCGCCGAGCCGGCCGGTGGCCGCCAATTCGGCTTCGCGCCCGAGCCATTGGGCGTGCACACCCGCGATGCCGTCCAGGGCCGCGGCCAGGTGTTCGGGCTGCCAGTCCGCGGGCGCGTCGACGGTGTCGCGCAGGATCACGTCCGAGCCGAGCCGCTCGAGCAGCAGCACGTACGCCTCGCGGGCCGGATCCTCGAGCAGTCCGTACAGCTCGGGCATGACCGCGCGCAGCGCGCCGTCGGCGTGTCGGTAGAGCGCGAGTTCGCGGGTGTGGGTGTCGCGGAAACCGGTGTGCTCGCGCCAGCGCGCGTGTTGTTCGGCGACCTCTCCCCCGGCGAACGAGGCCAGTTTGCCGAGCTCGATGATCACCTCCTCGTCGACCGGTTTCACCTTGGCGATGAGTTCGGCGGTCTTGGTGTCCTGATCCGAGAGCGCGTACGACACCGACAGCGGCAGCAGGCCGACGAACTTGCGCCGTTCGCCGCCGCCGACGGCCTCGGTCAGCAGGCTGTCCACGCCGCCGTGGTCGAGCGCGGTGACCTCGGAGACCGTGAGTTCGGGCCGGGCCAGGGCGTCGGCCATCATCGAGGCCACGAGGGTGGCGTCGATGGCCTCGGCGGTGAGCCAGTCCACCCGGGTGCTGCGGCCCAGGCGGGCGTGCGCGTCGGCGAACTGCCCGGCCACGATGGCCGCCGCGGTGGACAGGTCCAGGGCCAGCGCGTACCCGCAGACGATCTCGGCGAGCCGCCGGGCGCCGTGTTCGCCGGTGCAGCCCATGGCGGCCAGGAAGTCGTGCTGCTGCGCCAGTGTGGTTCCGCCGCCGACGGTTCCGACGATGAGGTTGGGCAGGATGAGCCCGGCCAGCAGTCCGTCGGCGGTCTCCTCCGCCGAGAACAGCGCGGCGCCCGACTCGTGGACGCACGCCACGTCCTGGCCGGTGGCCACGAACATCGCGGCGATGACGTTGGTGGCGTCGATGTCGGCGGCCGCGGCGCCGCTGAACTGGGCGGCCAATTGCGCCTTGCGCCAGACCGAGGCGATGGACCGGGCGTCGGTCTTGAGGACGCGGCGCAGGGTCTCGTGATCGATCAGGCATTCGGCCTGCACGTGCGACCCGCGCCCGCCGAAACGGTTCAGGGCGGTGAGCTTCTTGTCCCCGCTCATGTTGCCCTCGACGGTGAACCAGACGGGAGCCGGCCGGCCGGTGGCGGCGAGTTCGTCCCGAATCCATTGGCAGGCGCGCCAGGTCGACACCGTGGTCATGTTCTGGCCCGCGGCGTCGCCGGTCTCGAACACGAATCGCACGTGCACGACGCGGCCCAGCTGGATGGGATCGACGTCCAGCAGCGTCGAATAGCGCGACACGGCCCGCACCTGCGCGGCCAGCCGGGCCCGGCGGTCGAACGCACCTATCCAGGCGGCGAAGGCGGCGGCGTCGTCCAGCGAGGCGAATTCGAAGGCGGGCGCGCGGACCATGCGCTGGGACAGCACGCGGGTGGTGACCCCGCCGGAGCGGGTCATCGCCTTGGCGCCGCGGGTCACCGAGGCGACCAGCGCGCCTTCGGTGGTGGCCAGCGGGGCCAGGATGCCGCCGCGGGCGTGTTCGCCGGTGAACAGCAGCGGCCCGGCCAGTCCCACCGGGATCTCCACCGTCGCAACGTAGTTCTCGATGTTGCCGCGCAGCGATCGCGCGTCGATGCCGGGTTCGCGCAGCGCGTCGAGCCCGGCGCCGGCGGTGCGCCGCCACCAGTCCAGGCGGGTGCGCCGGGCCAGTTCGCTGTATTGGCCGCGACAGGGGATGTCGTCGTCCAGGGGCGCCGGGGTGCTCACGGTGCGACCTCGTTCCAGACCGGCGATCGGTCGTCGAAGACCCGGTCCTTGACGCGCGAGGGTGTGGGCGCGGCGCGGACCTGGTCGAACCAGACGTCGAAGAAGGACGTCAGACTCACCTGGCTCACCCGCAGCGGGCCGAGGTCGCCGCGCTCGCGGGCGATCGCGTACGCCGCGACGTCCGCGCACAGGCGGCGATCGGCGAGCTCCTCGAAAGCCGTTACAGCGGACGGTGATTCGGCCGCGGTGAACGCGACGGCGGCGTGGTGATGCGGAACGCCCTGCCGCGCATCGAGTTTCCACACCAGATTACGCACCTCGAGGCCGCTCTCGTGTGCGGTCGCGCGCAGGGCGCGCAGCGCCTGATCCTCGCGCAGCGGCGTCCCGGAGACGGTGAGCGTGCCGTGCCGCCCGGCGTAGGCGACCCGGGGCGTGCGCCCGATGTGCCCGGCGACGTACACGAGATCGCGGGTGGCGCACCGGTAGATGCCACCGGCGCGGGTGAGCACGACGTGGTAGGTGCGGTCCGCCTCGAGTTCGTGTGCCAGCAGGGTGGGGCTGTCCGGCTCGATCTCCTGTTCCACCGGGATGAATTCGTAGAAACACCACGGCACCGCGAGCGGCCCGGCGTCGGGATGCCGGTCCAGCGGGACCACCAGCGGACCCTCGCAGGACCCGACCGGGGCGGTCATGATCTTGACTCCGGGCCCGTACTCGCGGGCCACGGCCGGGAGGTAGAGCCCGGCCACGTAGGTGGTCCAGGTGACGACCCCGCCCAAGCGTGGCCACAGGTCGATCGGGCGAACGGTCCCGAACCAGCGCGCGTGCGCTTCGATGCGGCGGGCGGTCTCGGGATCGGGATCGGTGAACGGGACCCCGTCCAGGGTGCCGTCGTACAGGTCCTTCACGATGGCGGGCCACCAGCGGCGCAGCTGTTCCGGAAGCGCGTGCGCGATACCGGGATTCATGGCGATGACGCAGCGCACGTCGTACTGCGCGGCGATGCGCAGGCGCAGGTACATGCGCCGCAGCGCGTCCGCGTCCCGGAAGCTCTCGGGCAGCTGACTCCAGGCGGCGCGATTTCCCAGCCCGACCGCGGCCTCCTCGCCGAGTGCGCTGAAATCGACCTGGCTGGGCCCGATGTGGGGCTGTCCGCCCGAGGTGCGCCGGATGTTCGAGAACGGGTCCTGCCAGAGGTTCAGCACGGCGTTGTCACCGGCCAGCATGTCCGCGTTCTGCCCGAGAATGGTGGACAGGCCCGCGAAATAGAAGGGCATCAGGCCCTCCCGCATGTACGTCATGGTCGCCGGGACACGCTTCTCGGTCCCGGTGGTGCCGCTGCTGGAGAAGAACGCGAAGGGATCCTCGGCGTCGAGCACGTTGTGCGCGCCGCCGATCACCGATTCGATCCAGGGCGCGAAGTCCTCGTGCACCCGGATGGGCACCGCGCGCCGGTAGTCCGCGACGTCGGTGATGTCCGCGAATCCGTGTTCGCGCCCGAAGTCGGTGCCCTCGTTGCGGCGGATCAGCCGGTCCAGGAACTGCGCCTGCACCCGTTCGGGTTCGGCCAGGGCGGCGGTGATCGTCTCCCGGCTCGCGACGGCCAGGCGGCGGATCGAGTCGACGCGTTGTTCGATGTCGGTGGATGTCATGGGCGACCTTCTTCTTCGAAAAACTGGCTCTTCACAGGAAGAGTTCGGTGAGCACGTCCCGGGGCACGGGGCGGCTGATGACCGCGGCGGAGAGACGGTAGGGGTCGACCCAGGCCGACCGCGTGAGATGGCGCCGCACAAAGGTTCCCGCGTCCCCGGCGCGCGCGGGGCGCTCGGGCGCGGAGAGCAGTTTGCGGGCGCGGACCATGGCGCGGTAGAGCAGTCGCTGGTCGAAGGACTCACCGGCGGCGCGGCCGAGCATGGCGCCGTAGTACACGCGCATGCCCAGCCGGTATTCCTCGATCGTGAACTGTGCCAGCGCGGTCCGGGATATCTCACCCAAACTCGCGCCGTCCCAGCCGCCCGCCCGGCTGGATTGCACCACGCCGCCCAGCGGCACGCGGCCCAGGGCCAGGCGCGAGGTCCGGACGCCGTAGTGCGCCAGGATCTTCTCGACCAGGACGAAATCCTGGGCGATCTCCTCGTCGTGCACCAGCAGCACGTGATCGTGGTCCGCGACCACCGGCAGGATGTCGCGCAGGGCGGTGAGCAGGTAGTTGGCGTGCCCGTCCGCTCCGATCACCGGGCGCAGCGGCACGCCCCAGCGGGTGCCGTCCAGGTAGACCGGGCCGCCCACCGCGCGCTGATCCAGGCACAGTTTGTCCGCGCGCAGCCGGTCCACCACGTCCTGCGCGGTGCACGGGTGCGGGCGATCGGCGTGCAGGCCGGGGTCGGCGACGCCGAGCGTGCGCAATTGCGCGCTCCACAGATCGAGCATGCGGGCCGAGGCGGGATGCACCCAGCCCGTGCGCTCCACGCGCTCGGTGTAGTCGCGCAGCGCGGTGGGGTCGAAACGCGTTTCGACGCCGTGGAATTCGACGTACAGCCGGCCGATGTCGAGATCATCGAGGGCGGCATAGTCGTGCCCGCCGTATTCGCGGTCCAGGTAGGCCCAGAACTGCACGGTCTGGCCCGCCAGGTTCGGGGTGCGCGAGTTCCAGATGCAGGTGACCTCCGCGACTTCCCGGGAAGCCTTGCACAGCAGGTCGACCCACAGCATGCCCTTGACGTGGGTGGGCAGCAGCGGCTTGGTGGGGGTGATGGAGATGGGCGCGACGAGCAGCCGGGGGCGGGGGCTCGCGGCGGCCCGCCGATCGGCGGCCGGCGCCGATACCGTGAGATTCATTGCGATCGACCGAGTCTTCCGGGATTGTCAGGAATCGCCGACGCGAATCGACGTCTCGCACAGGGTGGTCACGCCCGCGCCGAACCGCGCGAGCTCCCCCGGGGTCAGGATCGAGAAGTAGGGCTCGAGGATCGTGCCGGTGAGCTCTTCGGCCGCCAGCCGTTGCATACGGACTTCGGCGGGATCCCGGAACGGCCCCCGCCAGCCCATCCGCTCGGCGTAGGCCGGGCCGGTGCGCGGCGGCGGATGCGGTGCGGCCAGGATCGCGTCCAGCGGGGTGAGGCCGCACGCGGTGATGGCCGCGATATGGGCGGCGCCGCGCATCTCCCGCAGCACGTGCAGCGCCACTGCCGCACGCGCACCGGGTGATTCGGGTGCGGACAGCTGCCGCCAGCCCGCGAACAGCACACCGAGCGCGGCGGGGGCCGCGCCGGCGATCCGGCGGGCGGTGGCCTCGAGCTCGATCAGCTCCGCGGGCGGGTGGTCCGCGAAGACCCGATCACCCCAGGCGGCGATGCGATCGCGGTAGTGCAGGGCGACGTCTCGGTGGGTCAATCCCGCGGGCACCGTTTCCCAGGCCGCGCGTACCTTCTCGATCGGCTCGAAAGCGATTGCCGCGGCCGCGATCTCCACCGGGCAGTCGCCGAGCACCCCGGCGCGCCCGACCACCCAGAACCGGCTGCCCGAGGCGAAGCCCAGGTCCATCCCGTAGGCGTCGGTCGATGTCGCGAGCATCCAGCCCCGCGTGAAACGCGCGACGGGATCGCGGATGTCGTCGATCGTGGACGCGGCCGTGGCGGTGGTCATCACGAATTCCTTCCGGTGTTGCGGGTGTTCAGGCCGGATCGAGCCAGGCGCTGAGCACGGTGGCCAGGCGCGCCAGATCGGCGATCTCGACGTACTCGGTGGCCTGATGCGCGAGTTCGATGGATCCCGGGCCGAAGACGACCAGTTCCCGCGCGAGCCCGGCGTAGCGCAGGGCATTGGTGCCGAACGGCGCGACGGCCGGTGTCGTACCGCAGGTTTCGGCCAGGAACCGCACGAGTTCACTGTCCGGGCGCTGATAGAACGCGGGTGTTCCGGGCTGCCCGTCCGGGGTCTGCGGCAGCAGCGAGGTGATCTCGCACGGGATCGGGCACGCGGCCCGGATCAGCGCCGACAGCTGTGCGACGACCTCGCCGGGCTCCTCCCCGGGCACGATGCGGCGGCCCACCGCGACGGCGCACCGGTCGGGAATCACGTTGGTGCCCTCGCCGCCGGAGATCCGGGTGACCGACACCGTGCCGGTGCCGACCTCGGTCGCGGCCGCGAGCCCCTGCAGCCGTGCGTTCTCCGCGACGCAGGCGGCGATCACCGGCGCCATGGCCTCGATGGCGTTGACGCCGAGGTCGGGCCGGGACGAATGCGCGGCGACCCCGCGGGCGGTGACCTCGAGCAGCACCAGGCCCTTGAGCCCGTGGATCGGACGGAACTCGGTCGGCTCGGCCACCAGCAGCTGGTCGATCCGAATATCGTTCTCCCGCACCCATTCCCGGAATCGGGTCGCGCCGAGCAGGCCGCCGACCTCCTCGCTGACGGTGCCCGCCAGCAGCAGGGTCGGCTCGGGCCGCAGCCCGTCCCGGCGCCAGCCGTCGAGCAGGGCGAGCAGCACGCCGAGGGTGGCCTTGCTGTCCAGTGCGCCGCGCCCCCACACCCGGCCGTCGGCGACGCGGCCGTCGAACGGCGGGTCGGTCATGTGCTCGACGGTGACGGTGTCGGTGTGCACGTCCACCACCACCAGCCGGTCGGTGCGGCCCGGGAAGCGGGCGTACACGTTGGGCCGGCCGGGACGCACCTCGTCCAGAACCACCGTGTCCGAACCGCATTCGCGCGTCCGCGCGGCCAGCCACCGGGCCAGCGCGCCCTCGCCGATCGGACCGTGCTCGTGGGCGCGCGGTCCGGCCTGCAGCGTGTTGACACTGGGGATGCGAACCAGTTCGGCGACCGATTCGGCCAGCAGCACCGGGTCCGCCCCCAGGTGGCGGCTACGACTCGGCACCGCGGCCCGCCGGTGGCGCGATCGCCAGTTCGTACAGTTTGGCGGCGAAGTCGAACTCGTCCTGGGTGTCGATGTCGATGGTCAGGTTGGTGGCCGGGTGCCACATCGGCTTCGCGCCGACCAGGCCGATGTTCGTGGCCACCGAACGGGTCATGATCGAGCAGGTGAACCCGAGCATGTAGAAGACCGGCAGCTGCTGCGAGGGCCGATGCCACGGCCCGAACCCGAAACCCATGGGATTGAAGTTCGAATCGAGCAGGTAGTCCTTCATCGGGTAGACCACCACGATCGAGTCCGCCGACTCGGGATCGCGGGACTCCCAGGACTTCACCACCGCGGCATGGTCGTCGAACAGCGGATCGGTGGCGTGGCACCACATCACGTCGTCGTCACCCGGCAGCTGGGCGCAGACCTGATTGACCACCGACTGGAACGGGTAGGAGTTCTCGGTCAGGTGCGCCTCGCGCGGCAGGAACGAGGCGCCGTACTTCGCGGCGACCTCGCGGGTGGTCTCGTCCTCCGAGGACAGGTAAACGTCGGCGGGATCGTCCGCGATCCGGATGAGCTTGGTGACGAGAATGTCCAGCAGCGATTTGCCGTCCGCGAAGGGCCGGAAGTTCTTGTTCGGCACGCGATTCGACCCCCGCTTGGCGGGAATGACGTACTTCATTGTCCACATCCTCTCTCCCCGGAGGGAGCCGGCCGATACCCCGATGCGCTCCGCCCCGCGCGGTCCCGGACATCGGGTCGCGTCGTGCACTGGCGGGCGCACCACAAGGTAGCGACTGGATCTTCGTGCCGCAATACGTTGCAGCACAGGGCTTTTCAATTTTCGAGCAGCACGGACAGCGCCTGCGCGACGGTCGTCGCGGGCGAGTTCGGGCCGACCCGGCCGGTGCGGCGCGCGGCGTCCGGCGCCGCGCGCTCGATGTCAGCTCAGTGCGCGGCCTCCCATTCCAGGACGACCTTGGCCACCGGCGCCGCCGCCTTCACCCAGCGGAAGTGGTCCAGCTTCGTTCCGGCGAATTCCGCGGTGATGTGCTCACGGTCGACCGGGGCCGACACGAGCAGTTCCGTCAGCTTCTCGACCACCGCGGGCGGGGTGTGCTCGTCGCCGTCGACGGTCACCACCAGCGTGGGCAGGGTGAGTTCGGGCAGGCGTTCGGTGACGCCCAGCCGGGGCGGGAACTCGCCGGTGCTGCTCGTGTGCGCCCAGTCCCCCATCACCCCGGCGGTCTGCGGTCCGCCGAAGCCCCAGCCGGGCCAGAAGCCCAGCACCGCCGTCACCGAGGTCACCGCCGTCCGCAACAGCTGCGCCTGCCAGGCCGTGGGACCGTACGCGCGCCAGTACGGCATCCCGGCGGCGATCAGCACCAGCGCGGCGACATCGGTGCGGCCCGACCGCGCGAGGTGCATGACGCAGGCCTGCCCGCCGAGCGAATGACCCAGCAGGACGGTGCGGCGTCCGGCCCGGCGTTCGGCCAGCAGGTCCAGCACCGCGCCCACGTCGTCGGCCAGATCGGCGTAATCGGCACGGCTGGAGCGTGATACGGCCGGGGTGCTCGCACCGGCCCCGCGCAGATCCAGGACCGCGACTTCGCGACCGGCCTCGTGCAGCGCCGTCGCGAAGCGGTCGTAGTACCGGGCGGGCACGCCCATCGCGGGCACTATCAGCACGGCGGTCGCGGCGTCGGCCCGCTCGTACAGCTGGATCGCGAGGCGGTCGGCGCCGCGCTCGGCGAAGAGTTGCTCGGTCACGTGATATCCCTTTCAGCGCGTGATCTGTCGAACGAAATCAATTGGGCCGGTGTATGTTTCGGCCATGGACCACACTTCCGGCGCAGTCGCGGCCCCCGTTCCACTCCCCCGCACCTTCGACCGGGTGCTGGTGATCACCGCGCATCCCGACGACGCCGAGTTCAGCTTCGGGGCCACCGTCGCCCGGCTGGTGGACGAGGGCGCGTGGGTGGGCTACGTGGTGGTGAGCGACGGCGCACAGGGCGGCGAGGACCCGGACGAGCCCGCCGCGCGCCTGACCGCGACCCGGTACGCCGAGCAGCGCGCCGCCGCCCGGGTGCTCGGGGTCACCGACCTGACCTTCCTCGGGTTCCCCGACGGAGCCCTGGCCGATGACGCCGCGCTGCGGCTGGCGCTGACCCGCGAGATCCGCCGCGCCCGGCCCGACCTGGTGCTGACCCATCAGCCGCTGCGCTCGTTCCAGTTCCCCATCGGCGCATCGCATCCGGACCACCTGGCCGTCGGCGAGGCCGCGCTCAACGCGGTCTACCCGTTCGCCCGCAATCCGCGCGCCTTCCCCGAACTGCTGGCGCAGGGGCTGCCCGCGCACCGGGTCGGCGAGGTGTGGGTGCCCGGGCACGAACACGCCGATCTGTGGATCGACGTGGACCGCACCGCCGAACGCAAACTGACCGCGATCCTGGAGCACCGCAGTCAATTTCGCACCTCCGCGGATCCGCGCGCCGATATCGCGTGGGTGCGCGAGCGCATGCGCGGCAACGGCCCGCTGCTCGGCCGCGAGTACGCCGAGGCGTACCGGCGCATCGTCACCGACGTGATCGCCGCCCCCGGGGCCACCCGGCCCGCCGAACAGCGCACGGCCACACCGGCTCTCACTCCGGCCGGACCGGATTCGGCGTAACCAGGAACTGCGCCAGCACACAGCACAGCACCAGGGTGGCGGCCGGCAGATACAGGCTGGCCCCCATCGCCTCGGCGAACGGATCCCGCAGCGCCTGCGGCAGCGGCCCGATGGTGTGCGCGGCGTTCGCGTCGGCCCCGCCGGGCATGCGCGCCAGCAGCGGCGCGAGTTTGGCGTCGACCTCGTGCTGCATGAGCACCCCGACCATGGCGCTGCCCAGCACGCCGCCCAATTGCCGGGTGGCGTTGTAGACCCCGGACGCGCCGCCGGCGAGTTCGGGGGCGAGGTTGCGGTAGGCGATCGCGGTCAGCGGCCCCCAGATGAAGGCGTTGCCGACCCCGACCAGGGTGATCGGGGTGAGCAGCGCCGGCACCGAGGCCCCCTGGTACGCGGCGTAGCCGAGCCAGAACAGCGCCGCGGCGAACACCGCGAAGCCGAAACCGGTGAGGTAGCGCGGGTGCACGGTATCGGTCAGCTTGCCCGCGGGCAGCGCCAGCGCCGCCGAGGCCACCGCCAGCGGAATGAGCATGAGCGCCGACCGGGTGGGACTGAGCCCCAGGGACTTCTGCGCGAACAGCATCAGCGGAATGGCCATCCCGGTGATGGCGAAGGCCATCCCCGCCACCGCGATGCTGCTCACCGCGAAATTGCGGTCCCGGAACAGGGTGAGCGTCATGAGCGGATCCGCGGCCCGGGACTGCCACCACGCGAACGCGCCGAGGGTGGCCAGGCCCGCGATGATCAAGCCCCACACCGAGATCGGCAGCGGGCCGAGGTTCCCGACGTGCCCCCAGTCGTAGTGCTGCCCCTGCTGCAATCCGAAGACGAGCAGGAACAAGCCCACACCGCTGAGCGCGATGCCCGCGTAGTCGATCCGGTGCCGGTTCCGGGGCAGGTTCGGCACCAGCAGCGCGGCCGCGACCAGCGCCGCCAGCCCGACCGGGACGTTGACGAAGAACACCCACTGCCAGCCGAAGCGGTCCACCAGCAGCCCACCGGCCAGGGGCCCCACCAGAATCGCGAACCCGGCCACCGAACCCCACAGGGCCATGGCCGCGCCGCGCTTGTGCGCGGGGAAGGTGCGGGTGACCACGGCCAGGGTCTGCGGGGTCATCAGGGCCGCGCCCAGTCCCTGCACCACGCGGGCCGCGATGAGCTGCGGCGCGGTCTCGGCGAGTCCGCACAGCGCCGAGGCCGCCGTGAAGATCACCAGTCCGGCCAGGTACACCCGCTTGGGCCCGAACATGTCCCCGAGCCGCCCGGACAGCAGCAGCGGCACCAGGTAGGCCAGCAGGTAGCCGCTGGTCACCCAGACCACCGAGTTCAGGTCGGTCTCCAGGTCCACCCAGATGGCGTCCGAGGCCACCGAGACGATGGTGGAGTCCACCAGGATCATGAAGATGCCGGTGACCAGGGCCCAGAGCGCGGGCCACGGACGATAGCCCGGGGGCAGACCGGGCATCGTGTCCGCGGTGTCGGCCCCCGGCTCGCCGGCCGGTTCGGCGGATCGTTCCGCCACGTTCCTGTCACTCATGAAAAGTCCTCGCTCCCAGTGTTTTCCGCGCGCGGGCGGGGGTCAGGCCACATCGGTGGTGGCCATCCGCTCGGGACGGAAGTCCGAGACGTCCACCGCGGACCGGCCGTCCAGGGCGAGCTCGGCCAGCACCTCCCCGATGCCCGGCGCGAACTTGAAGCCGTGCCCGGAACAGGCGCTCGCGTACACGACCCCCTCGACCTCGCGTGAACGCCCGATCAGGAAGCTCTCGTCACGCGACATGGTGTAGACGCACGAGATGCCGCGGCCGGTGCTGCGCACCCCCGGCAGCACCGGATTGATGGTGCGCCACAGCTCGAGTCGTTCACGTTCGGCGGGCGGGCGGCGGTCGCTCTCGATGTCCAGCGGCGACAGCTGCCGGTTGTGGAAGCCGAGTTTGAGTCCGCCCTCGTCCACCCGCCACTTGGGCAGCCCGTAGACCAGCGCCCCGGCGTCGTCCTCGTACAGGAACGCGGGGAACCGGCCGGTGCAGTGGTCGCGTTCGCGCGCTTCCTCGACGTCGAACTCGTACACCGGAATCCGCATCGGGGTGACCAGCGGCGCGATCTCCCCGGGCAGGAACCGGCCGATCCAGGCGCCGACCGAGAGCACCACCGCACCGCAGCTCACCTCCCAGTCGTCGCCCGAGATCGTGAGCGCGCCACCGGAACCCGTGCGCACCGAGCGCACGGTCTGCCCGTACGCCAGATGCGCGCCGGCGGCCGCGGCCCGGGAGAGATAGGTGAGCCGGGCGTGATCGGCGAAGAGCATGAGCGCGTCCGGCTCGTACACCCCCACCGCGTCGGGGCGCACGTGAAAAGCCGGGAAGCGCTCGGTGATCGCGGCCGCGTGCAGGTATTCGTGGTCGATGCCGCTGCGTACCGCCGTGGCCCGCGAACCCTGCACCAGTGCGGATTCGGGCGAGCCGACGAACAACCCGCCGGTCCGGACCGCGATGGTGTCGTGTGCGGCGGCGTCGAGTTCGAGCCAGCCCGCGTAGGAGCGCTCCAGCAGCGGAACGTACTGCTCGCCTTCCCAGTACGCGCGCCGGAATATGCGCGACTGACCGTGCGAGGAGCCCAGGGCGTGCAGCGGGCCGTGCGCTTCCACACCCAGCACCCGCACCCCGCGCCTGCTCAGATGGTGCAGCGCCGAAGCGCCCATGATGCCCAGGCCGATGACCACCACGTCGTAGGTCGGCCGGACCGCCGGATTCGTCATCCGCCCTACCCGACGGGGGGTTCGTGCCGCGGCGCGGCGGTGGACAGGGCCAGCGGTTCCACGGTGACCTCGGTGATCTCGTAGAACCAGTGGATGGTGTCGCCCTTGGTCACATAGGTGGCCGCGTATTCCCTGCGGCCGCGCTCGAACTCGGTGAGCAGGAACTCGCGCACCCGCGCCCATTCCTCGGTGTAGAACATGAGGGGGAATTCGCAGCTCTCGAGCACGCGCGAGTGGATGGCCGAGCCGGTGCGGGCGCGATGCGCCGAGGCCGCCCGGTCCGCGATGTCGGCGATGCCGATGAGCGAGTTCAAACCGATGACGGCCCGGCCGTTCTCGGTCAGATGGTCCGGCAGCTGCTGCAGGAAGCGCAGCACCACGCTGTCGCCGTAGAACATGGCGTCCAGGTTCAAGGTGCCGTCCAGCTCGGCGAGCCCGGATTCGGCCAGCCCCGGCGGCGTCCGCCAGCCCGGCGGGTTGAAGACGATCAGATCGAAGCGCTCGTTCTCCCCGGAGTCGTTGCGCGGGAACAGATCACAGTGTTCGAAGTCGATGATCGAGTCGCCGAAATTCGCCACCTCGTGCTGCCGCGCGGACTCCACGGCGGCGGCGCAGATATCGGTGGCGGCGATCGAGGTCGCGCCCATGTCGCGCAGCAGCAGCGCGATGGCCCCGCTGCCGGTGCCGACCTCGAGGATGCGACCGCCGATCTCCGCCGGGCGCAGGTTGGCGCGCAGATGGTTGCCCAGCGCCAGCCCGGCCCGGCTGAGCCGGAACGTCCCGGGCCGGTCGAGCAGGCGGAAGCGGTGGCCGCCGTCGAAGACGGCCTCGTAACCCGTCGGCGGGACCTCCACGACGGTGGCGGAATCCGCGCCGTCACTACGGTTCTCAAGCATCGACCGCTCCGCTCATGGCGGCGGCCAACTCCCGGGAGCGCTGTGCGGAGGCGGCCAGCGCCGCCAGCACGGAGTTCTTCAGCTCCGCGGCCTCGAAGGCGGCGATGCCGCGTTCGGTGGTGCCGTTCGGGGTCATGACCTCGCGGCACAGCTGCATCGGGGGCTTGTCGCTCTCCCCGATCAGGGTCGCGGTGCCGCCGAAGACCTGCACGGCCATCTCGCGTCCGGCGGCCTCGGTGAACCCGCGGGCGGCGGCGAACTGACAGAAGGCGTCGACGATGTAGCTGACGAAGGCCGGGCCGCCGCCGCACAGCGCGGTGGCGTCGTCGATCAACTCCTCGTCCTGCACACGCAGCGCCTTGCCGATGGCGCGCAGCAGCAGATCGGCCTGCGCGACGGTGTCCGCGGAGACCGCGTCGTCCGCGTAGTAGACCGACATGCCCTGGAAGACCTCGGAGGGGGTGTTCGGGATCGAGCGCACAACCTGGGAGGTGCCCAGGGCCGCGGCGATGGTGGCGGCGTTGAGACCCGCCATCACCGAGAGCACGGGGGTGTCCGGGGCGAACAGGTGGCGCCGGGCGGCGGCGAACTCGCCGAACACCTGCGGCGGCACCGCGAGGACCAGGAAATCGCCGGGGGCGATGGACAATTCGGCGGTGACCTCGAGGCCGGGGTACTGCGCCAGCACCGCGCGGCGCTCGGGGCTGGTCTCGACCGCGACCACGGGGCGATCGGGCGCGGCGCCGAGCAGGCCGCGGGCGATGGCCAGGCCCATGTGACCGCAGCCGATGATGACCGGGCGCGCGGCCGCGGGCATCACCAGATCCCCGGCGGGGGTGAAAGTCGCTGGGGCGGAACGGTAATCCGGACAGTCGGAGGAAGAATCAGTTGCTCGCACGGGCCGACTCCTGCCTGGCGGCGTGCTCGGGAGCTTCGGCTTCGACCGCGGCTCGCTGCGCGGGCGTGGCCCGCTCCTCGAACGCGGTCAGCACATCGGAGACGGTGGTGCGGTGCAGCACGCGGCGATGGGTCAGATCGTAGGGGCGGCCGCGATGCATGGTGGCGCGGTTGTCCCACACCACCAGATCGCCGACCTGCCAGTTCTGGGTGTAGACGAACCGTTCCTGGGTCGCGAACTCGATGAGTTCCTCGAGCAGCGCCCGGCCCTGTTCGATCGGCATGCCCAGCAGGTGCGAGGCGTGGTGGGCGAGGTAGAGGCTGGTGCGCCCGGAGTCCGGGTAGTGATCGACCAGGCGCTGGGGCACCGGCGGCAGCGCCGTGGTGATGTCGTCGTTGAAGCCGTCGAACCCGATCTTGCTGCGCGAGGTGGCGATGCTGTGCATGGCGACCAGGTCGGCGAGTTCGGCCCGGCGGTCCGGCGCCAAGGCGTCGTAGGCCGAGCGCATGTCCGCGTACTGGGTCTCGCCGCCGGTGGGCGGCAGCTCCCGGGCGGACAGCAGCGAGCACTTGGCACGCCGGACCTTGAACGAACTATCGGTGTGCCACAGCTGATTTCCCGAGTTGTAGCCGTTCAGCCGGTCCTTGGGATCCAGGATCTTGCCCTCGTAGTCGAGGTTGGAGATGTCGGTGAACTCGTTGCGCAGTCGCAGGGCCTTGCCGGCGTAGTTCGGGGCCGTTTCCAGCGGCCCGAAGCGCCGGCTGAACTCCAGCTGCTGTTCGTCGGTCAGCGGCTGGCCGGGGAAGACCAGGATCGCGTAACGATCGAAGGCCGCGTGTATCTCGGCGAACACCTCGTCCGGCAGCGGTAAGGCGAGGTCCACCCCGGTCACCTCGGCAACGAAGAGCGGGTGCAGCGATCTGATCGTGAGAGCCACGTGGTTCCTCCTGGCGTATTGCTTTCGAGCCTGAAACGGGGCAGCGCGGTCGTGCGTGCGCAGACCGATCCGAATATCCGCGTACGGATATCGAATTAATCGGCCGCCCTTCACCCACAGCCGATGGGAAATCACCGGAAGTTCGAAACGAACTCCGGCCCATATCTATTGAATTGCGCAGCGATAATCGAAACGAACTCCGGCGAATGAACAGCCGTAGTCCTGCGAATTTAGTTCTGCCACAACATAACTCGTTTGTTCCGCGATCATGCTAACCGACGTTTCAAACCCCTGCAACGGAACTCGCAACATCCCCTGTGCGAGTCATCCGGCAACGCGAGCACCGCTTTGTGATCGCTCACAATCCGAGAGGGACTGCGCGCCAACAATATTCAGAACATGTTTCAGAAAGGGAAATACACCGATAAACCAGCGACCGGCCGTTACGAACCGGGCGCTGATGTATCGCGTGAATTACGGTGTGCGGCGGCGGATCAGACCGCGCCCTCGGCCCGGGCCGCGGCCGCCACCGCCGCGGCGACCGCCGGGGCCACCCGCGGATCGAGCGGGCTGGGCACGATCTTGTCCACCGCGAGTTCGTCCGCGACGACCGACAGGATCGCGTCGGCCGCCGCGATCTTCATGCCCTCGGTGATCCGGCGCGCGCCCGCGTCCAGCGCACCCTTGAACACGCCGGGGAAGGCCAGCACGTTGTTGATCTGATTCGGGAAATCGCTGCGCCCGGTGGCCACGATGGCCGCGTACTTGGCCGCGACGTCGGGGTGGATCTCCGGATCCGGGTTGGACATGGCGAACACGATGCACTCGGGAGCCATGGTGGCGATGAGATCCTCGGCGATCAGACCGGCCGACAGACCCAGGAAGACGTCCGCGCCGGCCAGGGCCTCGGCCGCGCCGCCGGTGATGTCGCGCGGGTTGGTGCGCGCGGCCAGGTCGGCCTTGACCTCGTTCAGGTCGGCGCGGTCCCGGCTCACGATGCCCTTGGAGTCCAGCACGATGATGTCGCGCACCCCCGAGGCCAGCAGGATGTCGCTGCACGCCACACCCGCCGCGCCCGCGCCGGACACCACGACCTTGAGCCCGGCGATGTCGCGGCCCTGCACCTTGGCCGCGCCGTTGAGCGCGGCCAGCGTCACGATGGCGGTGCCGTGCTGGTCGTCGTGCATGACCGGGCAGTCCAGCGCCTCGATGAGCCGCTGTTCGATCTCGAAGCAGCGCGGCGCCGAGATGTCCTCCAGGTTGATGGCGCCGTAGCTCGGGCGCAGCCGGACCAGCGTCTCGACGATCTCGTCCACGTCGGTGGTATCGAACACCAGCGGAATCGAATTCAGGCCCGCGAACTTCTTGAACAGCGCGGCCTTGCCCTCCATCACCGGCAGCGAGGCCAGGGCGCCGATATCGCCCAGGCCCAGTACCGAGGTGCCGTCACTGGCCACCACGACCAGCCGCTCGGCCCAGGTGTGCGTCTTGGACAGCGTCCGGTCCTTCGCGATGGCCCGGCTGACCTGCGCGACACCCGGGGAGTAGGCGATGGACAGATCGCGCTGGGTCTCGACCGCGGTGGACAGCTCGACGGTCAGCTTGCCGCCGAGGTGACTGTCCATGATCTCCTCGTTCGTGATCGAGGCCAGGGATCCCGGGTCAGTTGTGGAAGACATTCGTTTCACTCCTTGGTAGAGATGTGGCGGCCGCCGGAAAGCGCGGCGCGCCGGGGTCGTTGGTTCATGTGCGGCGAAACATCATGCGCCGCAACAGTTCAGGGCGGATTCCAGATCCGCGATCAGGTCCTCGACGTTCTCCAGGCCGACCGAGATCCGCACCACTCCGTCGGTGATGCCCGCCGCGGCGCGGCCCTCGGGGCCCATGGAACGGTGTGTGGTCGTCGCCGGATGCGTGACGAGGGTTTTCGCGTCGCCGAGGTTGTTCGAGATGTCGATGACCCGCAGCGCGTCCAGCACCGCGAAGGCCCGCTTCTTGGCGATCTCGGCCTCGGGCGCGGCGAGCTCGAAGGTGACCACGGTGCCGCCCGCGCTCATCTGCGCCCGCGCCAGCTCGTACTGCGGATGCGAGGGCAGATACGGATAGTGCACCCGGGCCACGGCCGGATGCCGCTCCAGGAACTCCGCGATGCGCAATGCCGAAGCGCTGGAATGGTTCACGCGCAGCGACATGGTCTCCAGACCCTTGAGCATCACCCAGGCGTTGAACGGGCTCAGCGACGGTCCGGTGTTGCGCATGAGCGTGTTCACCGGCCCCTCGATGTACTCCTTCGAGCCCAGGATCACCCCGCCCAGCACCCGGCCCTGCCCGTCGATGTGCTTGGTGCCCGAATACACCACCACGTCCGCGCCGAGATCGAAACTGCGCTGCAGCACCGGGGAGGCCAGCACGTTGTCGAGCACCACCGTCGCACCGGCCGCGTGCGCCAGCTCGCACACCCGCGCCACGTCGACCAGCGACTGCATGGGATTGGCGGGGGTTTCGAAGAACACCGCGGTGGCCGGCTCGCTCAGTGCTTCCGCCCACTGCGCGAGATCCTCACCGTCGACGAAGACCGTCTCCACGCCCCAGCGCGGCAGGATCTCGTTGCACACCACGTAGCACGAGCCGAACAGCCCGCGCGCGGCCACCAGGCGATCGCCCGCGCGCAGCAGCGCGCCGAGCGCGGTGAACACCGCGCTCATGCCGCTGGCCGTGGCGAAGCACGCCTCCGCGCCCTCGAGCAGCCGAATCCGCTCCTCGAACATCGCCACGGTCGGATTGCGGAAGCGCGAGTAGACGAAATGATCCAGTTCCCCGGCCAGCGCGGCCTCGGCGGAGGCCGCGTCCGGGAAGACGAAGCTCGAGGTCAGGAACAGCGCCTCGGAGGTCTCCTCGAACCCCGAGCGCATGAGCCCGCCGCGCACCCCGAGCGTGTCCCGCCCGACCCCGTCGGGCAGGGGTTTGTCGAACGCGCCACCGCGCGTGCTCTTGCTCACCGGAACCTCCAGCACCGATCGAAAAGGTAAGTCCGCCGGACCATCAGATCGCGGACAGCAGCCGGTCCAGCGCGGTCTCGAGCCGCTTCGGATCCTGGGCGAAGCAGAGCCGGAACCAGCCGTCGTTGCCGGGCCCGAACGCCGAGCCGGGCGCGATGCCGACCCCGGCGCGCGTGATCAGTTCCTCGGCGTAGGCCAGCGAGTCGGTCACCCCGGCGATGCGGAAGAACGAGAAGAACGACGCCGGAACCTCCGGCGCCACAATGCGATCCTCACCCGCGAACGCGGCGGTCACGATGCGCCGCCCGACCGAGGAGTGCTCGCGCAACTGCGCCAGGAAGGCGTCGCCCTCGCGAATGGCCGCGACCCCGGCGTGCTGGACGAAGGTGGCCGACCCGGTGCTGTTGATGGCGCTGAGGTTGCCGACCTGAATCGCCAGGGCAGCGGGGTGAATCAGCCAGCCCAGCCGCCAGCCCGTCATGGACCAGGTCTTGGAGAAGCTCTGCACCACGAACAGCGGATCGTCGTCGGCGGCGACCTGCAGGAAGGACGGGGTGGATTCGGAGCCGTCGTAGACGATGCGGCCGTAGACCTCGTCCGCGATCACCCAGGTGCCCAGTTGCCGTGCCAGGTCCAGGAGTTCGCGCTGCTGCGGGCCGCTCATGATCCAGCCGGTGGGGTTGCTCGGGGAGGTCACGAAGATCGCGCGGGTGCGGTCGTCGCAGGCCGCGGCCACCTTGTCCAGGTCCAGGGACCAGACGTCGTCGTCCGAATCCAGCTGAACGAAGCGCACTGTCGCGCCCATGGCCTCGATGGCGATGACCACGTTCGGCCACACCGGGGCCACGACGATGACGTTGTCGCCGGGTTCGACCAGGCACTGCAGCGAGACCATGATGCTCGTCATGCCCGAGGACGTGGCCGAGAGCCGCTCGGGATCGAGGTCGACCTTGTGGGTCTGACGGTGGTAGTCCAGAATCGCCTGACGCAGCGGCTCCACGCCCCGCCGGTAGGCGTAGGTGGTCTTGCCCTCGGCGATCGCGCGCTCGGCCGCGCGGCACACCACCTCGGGGGTGGGCAGATCCGACTGCCCGAAGCTCAGATCCAGTGCGTCGGGGTGCGTCTGGCAGATGCGCGCGATGTAGGCGATCTCCTGGGTGCGGGTGTGTGCCAGGGCCGCACGAAAGGCCAGGGGGTTCTTGGGATCTATGGACACGGTTCGTCTCCTGGGAGGTAGTGGGCGCCGGTGCGGGCGCCGAGCGGCGAGGGGGCCGTCACCGGACTTTCGGCAGCCGGATGAACGGCCACGGATTCGGCAGGTCGCCCACGGGCACCTCGATCACCGTCGGGATCCGGGTGCGGGTGAAGCCCTTCTCGATCTCGGTGCGCAGGTCCGGCGGATCGTTGGCGAGCACGCCGTACGCGCCGAAGGATTCGGCCAGTGCGACGAAGTCCGGGTTGAGCAGGTCGGTGCCCAGCGCGCGCTTCATGTAGTTGCGCTGGGAGCGTTCGACGTTGGCGTAGGAGCTGTCGTTGAAGACCACGGCGACCACGCCGATGCCGTGCTGCACGGCGGTCGCCAATTCCATTGCGGTGTAGAGGAATCCGCCGTCCCCGGAGATGGACAGCACCGGCCGCTCCGGGTGGGCGATCTTGACCCCGAGCGCGCTGGCGTAGCCGAAGCCCAGGGCGCCGAGGTAGGTGGAGGAGATGTAGGTCGAGGGCCTGCGCACCGGGAAGGCCACCCGGGCGGTGTAGCCGACCTGGGTGAGCTCGTCCACGAAGTAGCCGTCGTCCGGTAGCGCCGCGCGCATGGCATCGAGGTAGTCGACCTGCGGCACCAGGGTCGAGATCTCCTGCTCGACTTCACTTTTGGCGACGGCGACCGCGGCGGTCCAGTCGGTGCGCGGTCGCCCCGGACCCGCGGGCGGCAGCCCGTCCGCCAGCGCGCGCACGATGCTCGCGGCATCACCCACCAGCGCCACCTCCGGCGGCGCGACGCGGTGGATCTCCCGCTCGTCCACGTCCACCCGGATGATGCGCAGACCCGCCACGCCCCATTCGGCGTACGGCCGGCGCAGGCGAGTGCCCACGGCCAGCACCACATCCACCCGCGACCACAGCCGGTGGGCGGTGGGCAGCGAGACCGACAGTTCGTGGTCGTCGCTGACGATGCCCCGGCCGCCGATCTCGGTGGCCACCGGAATCCCGAGCGACTCGGCCAGCGCGCGGATCTCGGCGGCCGCGCCGCGCGCACCGCTGCCCAGGTAGAGCATCGGGGCGCGGGCGGCCGCCAGCACGGCGCGCGCGGCGTCGAGCGCGTCGTGGTCCGGGGCCGGGGATACCGTGGTGACGGACCAGGGTTCGGTGGTCTCGACCTCCGCGCCCATGACGTCGGTGGGTATCTCGATCGCGACCGGCCGGGGCCGCCCGTGACCGAGCCGGTGGAACGCCTCCTCGACCACGGCCGTGACCCGCTCGGGCCGGTCGATGCGCGCGGCCCAGCCGGTTATCGAGGCCAGCGTGCCCAGCTGATCCGGAATCTCGTGCGGCACACCGAGACCCCGGTCCAGGAACGGCACCGGGACCTGCGCGGCCAGGCACAGCACCCGGATGTTCCCCGCGTACGCGGTGGCGAGCCCGGACATCGAGTTCAAGACGCCCGGACCCGATATCACCAGGTAGACACCAATTTTGGTGCTCGACCTGGCGTACCCGTAGGCCATGAACGCCGCCGCCTGCTCGTGCCTGCACTGCACGATCCGGATGTCGGTGGCGGCCAGCGCCCGGAAGATGGGGTCGTGCTGTTCGCCCGGCACGGTGAAAACGACCTCGACGCCCGCTGTCACGAGCCCGGCGACGAGATGATCTGCGACGTTCACGACTACCTCACGTTCCGACGAAATGGATTACCGGCCACGCGTTCTCAGAGCCGGTTCTCCGCGTCGATGTATTTCGTGATCTCGTGAATGTGCACAGCGCGATCGGGTGCGGCGGTGCGGACGAACCGCTTCTCCCGGCGCATGTAGTCGGCGAAGAATTCGATGCGTTTGGCGAAGAATTTCTCCAGCATGGTCGGATCCGGGATCTCCTCGCTCGTGATGCAGAGCCGGTCCTGGAGCGCGAGCAGCTTGAGCAGATAATCCGTCATGTCACCAACGGCCGACTCCGACCGGCCGGTGAGGTGGTAGATATCCCGGCTCGGTTGCGCCAGTTCGGCATTCACGACCGCGCGGGCGTCGGTGACGACGTGGTCCACCGGAATGAACGAGATGCGGGCGGCGCGATCGGCGGTGTAGCGCACCGATTCCTCGGAGTCGCCGAGCATTTCCTTGAATTTGCGCAATTCACTGAGATAGCCGTACAGGCCCGAATAGCTGCCGCTGGGCCGGAAGTCGACCGAGGAGCCCACGATGACCGACGGCCGCAGGATCAGCGTGCGCGGGCCGCCCTCGGCGCCGGCGACCACGTGTTCGGCCGCGCACTTGCTCTCCTCGTACACGTTGCTGAAGGCCGGAGGCCGGTGCAGCTCCTCGGCGATGTCGCCGTGCAGCGCGCCGCAGGTGTACGCGGTCGAGACGTACACGAACAGGTCCGCGCCCAGGCTCGCCGCCAGCTCCAGTGCCTGCTTCGTGCCCTCGACATTGGTCCGGAATATCTGCTCGCGCTGGCCTTTTCGCCACTGCAGTGACGCGGCCAGGTGCCAGAACACGAGCGGTCCGTCGCCGCGCGCGACGGTGGCCGGATCGACTCCGCACAGCGGGGCGGTCAGCTCGGATTCCACCACGGTGAGGCGGGGCTCGGAAGCGGCGGGGCTCGCGCCTGCCGCCGCGAGCGCGGCGTCGATCCGTTCGGCCGCCGAGCCCTCGGCATTGCCGCGCGCCAGCGCGTGCACGGTGTCCGCCGGGTCGCCGGCCAGCAGATCGGCGAGCAGGTGGCTGCCGACGAATCCGGTGGCTCCGGTCAGGATGTGCTGGGTCATCTCAGATCGCCCTCTCGACGGCGCGGGCCAGATTGTCGGCGGATCGCGACTCGATGTCCGCGGCCGACGGATCGCGAAGATCCTTGATACGGGCGGTTTTCCAGCTCACCCAGCCCCCGGTGGTGCTCTTGAGATCCAGCAGCGGATGGATCCCGACCTCCACGCCGATCCCGAAGGCGGCGGTCAGGCGCTCGGCCACCAGCGCCTTGAGACGCTCGTGGTCCGCGCCCTCTTTGGCCTTGAGCCGCACGCGCAGCCGGTCCTGCCCGTCCTGGGCGAACACGTCCAGGTCGTAGCCGTAGATGAGCTCGGGATCGGCCAGGATCGCGGTGTCGATCTCGGCGGCGCTGCGTTTGACGCCCCCGAGTTCGGTCATGTCCTTGACCCGCCCGAGCACCTGCAGGGTGCGGTGCCCGGCGCCGTCCGGGGTGATGCGGACCAGATCGCCCGTCCGGTAGCGGATGAGCGGTTTGAGACCGGGCACCAGCGAGGTCAGGCAGAGTTCGCCGTATCCCTCGAAGCCCAGGGTGAGCTCGGTGTCCAGGTCGAGGACCTCGAGCAGATAGGTCGGTTCGATGATCACCACCGAGCCGTCGGGCCGGGTGGCGGCCGGCGCACCGGCCTCCTGCGACCCGTAGTTGAAGTTGTAGGCCGCGGCCTGCCAGGTCTGCGCCAGCAGTTCGCGCATGTTGTCCGTGCACATCTCACCGGTGGTGAGCAGCACCTTGACGGCCAGATCCTCCGGCACCTCCACCCCGTAGGCCGAACTCATCTCCGCCAGCGCCATGAGCAGTCCGGGCGAGCAGTAGAGCATGTTCACGCCCAGTTCGACCAGCACCTCGAAGAAGCGGGCGAAGCCGAGCGTGGGTGAGACCGGGAACAGATCCAGCTTGGTGATGCCCACGTGCCTGGCGGCGTAGGACAGGCTCAGGCAGGCCGAATGCACGTCGTTGGGGGCGATCACGGCCAGCACCGGACGCTCGCCGCCCTCGGGAAAGTGCTGGTGCACAACCTTTTCCAAGGCATGGGCCAGGGGCAGCCAGTTGAGGTGGAAGTCGATCTCGGCGCGCGGGCAGGGGGTGGGCCTGCCGGTGGTGCCGGTGGTCTCGAAGTAGAACGCGGCATCGGCGATGGACCCGCACAGCATGTCCTGCAGGGCCTCCCGCAGATCATCCTTGGTCGTGTAGGGGATGCGCGCCAGGTCGCCCAGCTCCCCGATGTCGAGGTCCGCGCCGGCCAGGCGGCGGCGGTAGAAGGGCGACTTGTCCGCGACGTGGCCCAGCACGTTCCGCAGCGCGTCGGTCTGCCAGTCGGTGAGCTCGCCGGGAGTCACCGCGCCCTCGTTCCAGCGCGTCAAGAAGTCAACCCATGGGGCGATAACCACTGATCAGGACTCTCTCTGTTACATGGTGTCAGGTGGGAGAGCGGGTCCCGGCACCTGGCGGACAGCATTCATCGAGCGGTCGGCCCGGACTCGACGCGGTGCTGCGGTTACCGCGGTCGAGGCGGGGACGAGCGCTGAGAGGGTTCAGGTGGGTACATCGATGGACACCACCGTGGCGGTCGGATCAGTGAATGCGGCGCACGAGATCGTCGTGGCCGCACGCGCCGAGCGCGCCAGCGGGCTGGATCGGGGTCACCATCGTGTGATCGGCGCCGAGGGCTGTTCGGCTCGATGGTGGTCCGCGATCATGGCTGGAATCTTGCCCCGGCCCGGCGATTTCGGTCCAGCAATGCTTTCTTACTGGAATCCCGTAGTCTGCCTTCATGATTGACGTCGGAGCATTGCGAGCGCTGCGATCGGTGGCTGACCTGGGGACATTGGCGCAGGCCGCCGAGGAACTCGGATTCACCGCCTCGGCGGTTTCCCAGCAGATCAAGCGGCTCGAGCGTCAACTCGGGGTCGCGGTGCTCGCGCCCGCGGGGCGCAAGGTCGTGCTGACACCGGCCGGTCAGGTCATCGTCGATTCCGCGCCGGAGGTCTTCCAGGCGCTGGAGCGCTGCGTGGCCGCGGCCCAGCTGGTTTCCCAGGGCGAGCCCACCGGGACCCTGCGCGTGGTGGCGTTCTCCACCGCCATTCGCGGGCTGCTCGCGCCGACCATCGCGCGGCTGTCCGCGCGCTATCCGGATGTCCAGGTGCGGATCACCGAGCAGGATCCCGACCGCGCGCTGCACAGCGTGGACGCGGGCACCGCGGATCTGGCGCTCGTGCACGACGCGGACGGACTGTCCGCGGCGCTGCCGTCCTCACTCACCCAGCGGCTGGTGTACACCGACCTCGGCGACGTCGTCATGGCGCGCACACATCCGCTCGCCCGGCTCGATCGACCGCTCACCTGCGCCGACCTCGCCGGGCACGCCTGGGTCACCAGCCCGCCGGGATCGGTGTGCCACCAGTGGTTCCGGCGGCTGTTCGCCGAGGCCCGCGAGGATCCCGACGTCCGGCACCTCATCGACGATTTCGCCACGCAGCTGTCGCTGGTCGCCTCCGGACAGGTCATCGCGCTGATTCCGCGGCTGGCCCGGCCACCGATGGGCGAGGAACTGGTGCCGCGGCTGCTGCGGCGCCCGCCCAAGCGCGAGGTGTACGCGGCATGGCGATGTAGCGCGGACTCGAGTCCCGCGATTCAGGCGCTGCTGGCGGAATTGAGTTCGGAGACCGCGGGCAAGGCCTGCTGATCCGCGCTCAGCTCCGGCACATGACCGATTCGACGAGCCTGCGCACCGGCCCGGAGAAGTCACCGGCGGCATCGGTGATCGACAGCGAGATGCTGTAGCGACCGTCCGGACTGCGCAGGGCGCGCGAGCCGAACCCGTTCACGTAGCCGGTGTGGCCCTGCCCCACGCAGCCGTCGCCGAGCCGGAACTCGTACAGCCCGAGCCCGTAGTCATAGGTGTCGTTCACGTGCCGGAACGCGCGCATCTCGGCCAGCAGATGCGGCGCCAGCAGCCTTCCGCCCAGCAGGCCGGCGAAGAAGGTGCTCAGATCCCTGGTGGAGGAGACGATTCCGCCCGCCGCCCACACGTACGAGGGGTTCTGGTCGGTGACGTCGAGCAGGCCGCCGCCGTAGTCGTAGTAGCCGTGCGCGTGCGGGCCGAGCACCCGGTCGAAGGTCTGCGGCACCCCGGTGCTCAACATGAGCAGCGGCAGCGTGATCCGGGTGTAGATGTTGACGTGATAGGGCAGCCACGACGCCTTCTCGATCAGCATGCCCGCGACGATGTAATTGGTGTTCGAGTACGCCCAGGCGCTGCCGGGCGCGAACTCCAGCGGCTTGTCGGTGGCCCAGTGCACGAACTCCGACGGCTGCCAGGTGCGGCGAATATCGCCGAGCGAATCACCCACCAGCGGGGCGTAACCCGACCCGCCGTTGAGGTAGTCGGGCAGCCCGCTGGTCTGAGCCAGGACCGTCCGCACCGTGATCCGGGGGTCGAAGCCGTACTCGGGCAGCCACCCGGCAACCCCGTCGTCGAGACCGATGCGGCCCTCGCCGACGAGTTGCAGCAGCGCGGTCGCGGTGAAGGTCTTGGTGATGCTCCCGATCCGGAACCGGGCACCCGCCGGAATCGGCTCGCCGCCGCCGAGGCGCACCACCCCGGCCGTGCCGTCCCACGGTCCAGACGGCGTCTCGACGTGCGCCTGCACCCCGGCCGCGCCGCTGGCGACGATGTCGTCGAGCGCCCGCTGCCAGCCACCCGGATCGGCGGCCGCGGGGGTGTGCACGACGCCCGCGAACATCATCGCGGCGGACAGGACGAGCAGGACTCGACGCATTGGGAGGACGGTAATCGGGGTTGCGCGGCAAAGCGGGGAGACACGCTTCGCTAACCGCGGGCGATCGAGGGTGGGCCGGTCGGCGGGATGTGCGGACGGCGAGCGGACGGCGACTGCGGTGCCCCGGCCGCGTATTCGGCAACGGCGGTCGGTCGACGGGTGCGGGGTAGCGCACCTGCCTCGGTGCCCGGTCTCGACGGCGAACCCGCGATCGACACCGCCCGCACGTCCGGTGCCGGAGCAGGCGGCAGCCGCGGGCGGAGTACGCGGCCGCCGATCGCGGGGCGGGCGGCTGGACCGCGCGGGGCGGGCGGCTTCGCGGCCGGTCTCTCCGGGACACGGGCGCGGCGCGACAGCCCCTGATATCAGCGGGTGGTCGCGGGCGCGGGATCTCATTAGCATCGCATACGAATGACGAGGGGGATCTCATGAGCTGCCGCTTCCGGCTGCCCGGCGCTATCCGGTCCGCGGGTGTGGCGCACCATCGAGGGAACCTGCCCCCGGTCGGCGGGGCAGGGCTCGTCCGGTGACGCTGACCCTCGAACGCGCGCCGGCATCGAATTCCGCGCCCGAGCGGGACCGGTCGCGCGCCCGGCTGTCACATCTCGTCCTCCTCGGTGGAACATGCCTCACCGCAGCGCTTTTCGTGCTGGGCGGGTGGGAGCGGCGCTGGATCGCCGACGACGGGCTGACCGTCCTGCGGACCGTGCGAAATCTACTGGCAGGCCACGGGCCGGTCTTCAACGCGGGTGAGCGGGTCGAGGTGAACACCAGCACCGCGTGGACGTATCTGCTCGCGTTCTGCACCGAATTGACCGGTGCGCGAATGGAATACGTGGCACTGGGCGTGGCGCTGACGCTGTCGGCGGCGGCGGTCGTGTTCGCCATGCTGGGCACCGCACGCCTGTGGGGTCGATCCCGATTGCTCTTCCCCGCGGGGATTCTCGTCTACATCGCGGTGCCGCCTGCCCGCGATTACGCCACCTCCGGGCTGGAATCGAGCTTGGTCATCTGCTGGCTGGCGGTGCTGTGGTGGGGGCTGACGCGCTGGTGCCGGGCGGCGCGGCCAGGCGCCGCCGGGGTGCTCGCCCTCGCGTTCGTCGCGGGCCTCGCACCGTTGATCCGGCCGGAACTCACCGTGATCGGCGCGGCGAGCCTGCTCGTGATCTGCGGCGCGGCAACACCGGGAACAGCGTTGCGGCCGTGGGCTTTCCGGTCACTGATCGTCGCGGCGGCCGGGCTGGCGCCGGTGGCGCACCAGGTGTGGCGGATGGGCTATTACGCGCTGCCGTACCCGAATACGGCGGTCGCCAAGGATGCGAGCGGGGCGAAGTGGCGGCAGGGGCTGCTGTATCTGTGGGACTTCACGGGACCGTACCGGCTCTGGGTTCCGCTGCTGCTCTTGGGCGCGGCGGGGTTGATCCTGGTGTACTCGGCCCGGACCGGTGACGGAAAGGGCCGGGTGGAATCCGCTCCGGCCGGTGTGCGACCGGCCGAGCTCCTGCGTGGCGCGCGGCGGCGGCTGCGCGGTCCCGGGGCCGTGGTGAGCGTCATGGTGGCCGGCTCGATCCTGCTGACCGGCTACGAGATTCGTGTCGGCGGCGACTTCATGCACGGTCGCATGCTGCTGCCCGCGCTGTTCTGTGCGCTGCTACCGGTCGCGGTGCTGCCCGCGACAGTCTCTGTCGCCCAAGCTGATTCAATCGGCGACGGAGATCGACGAACACGGCTCGGAAGAACACGATTCGCGACAATCGCCCTCCGGGCCACACTGATCGGGACGATCGGCTGGGCTTCGCTCGCCACCGGAGTCACCGCGATCGACACCCCCAACCGGATCACCGCCGCCGGCATCGCGGACGAACGCGGCTACTACATCCGGACCACCGGCCGCGCGCACCCGATCCGAGCCGAGGACTACCTGGGCTACCCACGGATCCGCGCCATGCTCCGCGACATCGCGAACACCCCCGGCGGCGGCCTGCTCGTCAACACCCCCGACTGGACCTGGCAGGTCATCCCACCCGCGGCCGATCCGCCAGCGCCCCACACGGTCTACTTCATCAACCTCGGCATGATCAGCATGAACACCCCGCTGCACGTTCGCGTCCTGGACCCCATGGGCCTGGCCTATCCCCTGGCCGCACACAGCTTCCGATTCCCCGACGCCCGCATCGGCCACGACAAGAACCTCGACACCGACTGGGTCATAGCCGATTCCGGCGCGGCCGACCGCTATCCCGCCCTGCCGCCCTACATCGGCGAGGACTGGGTGACCCGCATCCACACGGCCCTGACCTGCCCCAAGACCCGGGACCTCCTGGCTTCCACCCGGGCCCCACTGACCCGGGACCGCTTCCTGCGCAACCTCACCCACGCCTTCGACTACGCCGCCTACCGCATAGACCGCGTCCCCGAACACGAACTGGCCCGCTGCGCGCTGCCGGACCCGATCCCGCCCGCGCACCAGCGTTGAACCCGCGCTTCACCTTTCGCAGGTGGCGTACTTTCTCGCGCAGACAGGCTTGCGCTCGGCGACCGGCACGGTGGGGGGCCACCCGGTCAGTAATCCAGCGCGTGTTCGGGTTGGCACACGTCCAGCGGGGAAGGCAGGTACCGGACCATCGCGTCCAGGAGCGGGGCGGTGTCGTTGCTCTTGGGGGCGGCGCTGCACAGGATCGGCACGAGATCGCCGATCCGGGTGCGGCGGCGGACCCGGTGGTGGAACTGGTTCAGCGGGAGTTCACCGGGATGCGGGCCGGGGACGGGGTGGTCCAGGACCGTGTCCACCAGTGCGCGGTAGCGGTTCTCGGCCAGGTGCCAGTGCGGGCCGTAGAGCTCGGCGGCCAGGGGTTGCAGGGCCAGGATCTGCACGAGATCGATGACGCCGCCGAACGCCGCGCCCGAGCCGATCGGAATCTGCAACGGGAGCGGGGTCGCGCCCCGGGTCTCGGCGATCGTGCGCACGCAGCGGTCGAAGTCGGCGCCGGGATCGTCCAGGCCGGTGATCAGGCAGAGCCGGGCCACCTGATGATCGTCGGCGACGCGCAGCAGGGTCTCCAGACGAGGTCCGCGGCAGCGACCGGCGTGTACGACGAAGACCAGCCCGTCGGCCACCCGGATCTCGCGTTCCAGTTCCGCGAGCGGCGCGCGGCTCGAGAGCTCGGCTACCCGGATGGTGTGCTCGGCCCGCCCCGGCGCCCAGTGAATAACAGGTTCCGTGCTGGTCCGGGGTTTGCCGGAGCGGCGCAGCAGGTGGTGAACCACCCGGCCTGTCTCGTCCGGGTCACCGACGACGGTGACGTTGCGGATCGATTGCGGATCAATAGCTTTGGTGCCCATCGCGTTGTGGTACTCCAGGTCCGGGCGAGGACGCGTCGTATCCTCTGGCCGCCTTCACCGTACCCGCGCGTACGCGGGCGCGGAACAGATTCCCCCTCCCAAAATAGAACGTGTTCCTATACCGTCGGCTTGTGCAGAAAGAACAACGCCCCGCCGTGGCCGACTGGTTCACTGCGGATGACGGTCAGGTGCGTCTGCAGGGAACCCGGTGCAACGAGTGCGGCACACCGTACTTCCCGAAGAACACCCTGGCCTGCCGTAACCCGCAGTGCTCCGGTCCGCACGACGGCACCGAGCTCGCCGAGTACCTGTTTTCCACGCGCGGCCGCATCTGGTCGTACGCCGACGCCCGGTACAAGCCGCCCGCGCCCTACGTCTCGCCCGACCCGTTCGTGCCCTACGTCGTCGCGGCGGTGGAGCTCGAGGTCGAGAAGATGGTGATCCTCGGCCAGGTCGACCGCAGTTTCACGGTCGACGACCTGGCCGTCGGCATGCCGGTGGAACTCACCATCGGCACGCTGTACGAGGACGAGGAAGCGGAGCGCACGGTGTGGATGTGGAGGCCGGTCAATGACTGACACGAATCGCGACATCGCGGTCCTCGGCGCGGGTATGCATCCGTGGGGCAAATGGGGCCGCAACTTCGTCGAATACGGCCTGGTCGCCGCGCGCGCGGCGCTCGCCGATGCCGGGGTGAGCCATCAGGACGTGGGCTACATCGCGGGCGCGGACACCATCCGCAACGGCTACCCCGGATTCGTCTCGGGCGCGACGTTCGCCCAGGCGCTGGGCTGGTCGGGTGCGCAGATCTCGAGCAGCTACGCCGCGTGCGCCTCCGGCGCGCAGGCCATCGCCAACGCCCGCGCCCAGATCCTGGCCGGACTGACCGAGGTCGCGCTGGTCGTCGGCGCGGACACCACCCCCAAGGGCTTCTTCCAGCCGGTCGGCGGCGAACGCCGCGACGACCCGGACTGGCTGCGCTTCCACCTGCTCGGCGCGACCAACCCCATCTACTTCGCGCTCTACGCCCGCCGCCGCATGGCGCTGCACGGCGCGACCCTGGACGACTTCGCCGCGGTGAAGGTGAAGAACGCCAAGCACGGGTTGAACAACCCCAACGCGCGCTACCGCAAAGAGGTGTCGACGGAGGAGATCGCGGCCTCGGCCATCGTCTCGGACCCGCTGCGCCTGCTCGACATCTGCGCCACCAGCGACGGCGGCGCGGCCCTGGTCCTGACCTCCATGGACTACGCCCGCCGGCACGGCATCGCGGATCCGGTGCGGATCAAGGCGCTGTCCACGGTCACCCCGACCTTCCCGAAGACGGTGCTGGATCTGCCCGACTTCGCGACCGACTCGGCCGTGGCGGTCGAGCCGCCGTCCCGCACCTTCCGGTCCTCCCTCGCGCACGCCGCGTACGAGGAAGCCGGGCTCGGACCCGAAGATCTCTCGCTCGCAGAGGTTTACGACCTGTCCACCGCGCTCGAGCTGGACTGGTACGAGGACATCGCGCTCTGCGAAGAGGGCGGTGCGGAGCAGCTGCTGCGCAGTGGGGCAACCACTTTGGGCGGCCGCATCCCGGTGAACCCCAGCGGCGGCCTGGCCTGCTTCGGTGAGGCCATCCCGGCCCAGGCCATCGCCCAGATCTGCGAGCTCACCTGGCAGCTGCGCGGTCAGGCGGACGGCCGGCAGGTCGAGAACGCCAAGGCGGGCATCGCGGTCAACCAGGGCCTGTTCGGCCACGGTTCGGCCACCATCGTCACCCGCTGACGTCATCCTCGAAAACCCGGGCGCGGCCCGGGTTTTCGAGTCTCGCGTGCCTCAGTGCAGGGTCTTGGCGGTGGCGACCAGCAGGGCGATGACCTCCGACATGGGCGCCGCGCATCTGCTGGCGGCGCCGATATCGGTCCTGCCCTCGACCGTCCAGAGCGGCGGGTAGACCGAAATCCCCTGTCCCAGGGTGAGTGTGCGGATTTCGTAGTGCCAGTCCGGCCAGCGCAGATCCTCGTAGAACTCCGCCGTTCCGCCACCGAGTGCCCAGTGCACGAACGCCGAATGGCCGAACCCGATGGGATTCCACGCCAGGGTGTCGGGACCGAAATAGCAGACTTCCCCTGGCTCGCCGGGCAATTCGCCGCCGTTGACCGCGAAACGGCCGCCGAGCACGTCCACGGCGACGATCAGCGCGTCGGTCGGCAGCTCACCGGGCCTGCGCACGCCGTTGGAGGTGGCCAGGTCGGGCAGTTCCGCGCTGCCGCCGCCGAGTATGCGCAACCAGCCGTAGTCGACCAGGATGCCTCCGGTGTTGAGCGCGAGCGCGCCGAGGGTCGAACGTGCGGTGACCTGCAAGCGAATCAAGGTGTCGCGAGCCCGTTCCGGGTCCGGCGGCAGCACGGTCACGGGGACGGTAGCCCACCTCACCAGTTCCCGAAGCTCGGGCCACGCGGGGTCTTTCACGTCCGCCAGTTCTTGAATAGCTCGAATCGACGACACCCCTCGATTGTTCCACCGAACAACCGAACTCCGCTGCCCCCGCGTAACACTCACAGTCGCGCGGAGATCTTCCAAGGGGCCTGATCGTGTTCACGAGCACATCGGGCAGACTCGATCCCGCAAACCGAACACAACCGCTTGGAGTGAACGAATGCGCAAGATTTTCTCCGCCACCCTCCTGACCGTAGGCGCCGCGTCCGCGATCCTGGTGGCCCCCACCGGCACCGCCTCCGCGATGGACCCCGCCTGCCTGGCGGCGGCCGACGTCATCAACAGCTACAGCTCCCTCGGCCCCCGCCCCTACGAGCTCGACGACGCCGCGACCCGCCTCCGCGCGATCGAGGCGACCGGCGACGTGGACGCCGCGATCGACGCCTACGCCGACGCCCTCCAGAGCCGCGACAACTCGATGGTCGGCCAGGCGGTGGTGGTCCTGAACGGGATGTGCGCCCGGACGGCGTAGTTCCCCGCTTTCCGCAGCACACTTCGGGCCGGGCCGTTTCGACGGGCCGGCCCGGAGTGTCGGGGCCGCACGCTGTGCGGCGCAGAGGGTTTCGAACCGTTCAGGATGGTCGAGCATCCCGAGCCGGCGGATTGCTCCGCTTGCGTTGGCCCACACCGGCAGGGGCGGGTCTTCTCGTGGCAGTACCCGTCGCCCGCGAACCGCGGGGCTTACCGGAGTTTCCATCGAGCGAGTTTTTCGTCCCGGCGCAACTCGCCGAGGACGTCGTCGCCAACGCCGCCAAATTGCGGGCGGCATTGAGATCGCGGTCCAGCGTCACTCCGCAGGAATCGCACTCGAACGTTCTGTCGTTCAGGCGCAGTTTGGTTTTCACTACGCCGCACTGTGAACAACGTTTCGAGCTCGGATACCAGCGGTCGGCCACCAGCAGCCGCACACCGGCCCACTCGGCCTTGTATTCCAGCTGCCGCCGGAACTCACCCCAGCCCACATCCGAAATGACGCGGGCAAGACGCCGATTGGCCAGCATCCCCGCGATGTGAAGATCCTCGATGACTATCGTGCCGTAGCGACGTACCAGTGCGGTGGTGAGCTTGTGCAGGCCATCGCGGCGGAGGTCGGCAACTCGTGAGTGAGCGCGTACGAGCAGCGCCCGAGTTCGGAGCCAACGCTTCGAAGGCGATGACCTATCCCGCTTGTCGCAGCCTCGGCGACGGGCAGCGCGGCGCTGCAGAACACGGACTCGACGCGACGAGCGTTCGAGAAGGCGTGGGTTGGCTACAACCTCGCCGTTGGACAAGACGGCCATCGAACGCACGCCCAGATCTACGCCGACAACCTCGTTCACTCGCAACGGCCGCGGGTCGGCGCGGGTGATCTCGACAGAGAACGACACGAACCATGTGCCGGCTCGCAGCGACACCGTGGCCGATCGAACGCGCCCGGTACCGCGATCCAGGTGTCGAGCCAGCTTGCGGGTCGACTCGCAGGTGCGAACGGTGCCGATACGCGGCAGCCGGACGTGCCTCCGGTCATCCGCCAGTCCCAGTGCACCGGTGGTGAACCGGACGGACATCGCACCGGACTTCCGCTTGTAACGCGGAAATCGCATCGCGGGTCCCGCCCGCACACCCGTCCGCGAATCCGACCAATTCTTCAATGCCGCTGCCAGATTCGCCAGGCCGGAAGCATAGGCTTCCTTGGAATTCTCCGCCCACCACGGCGCCACAACGTCTTTCGCTCGATTCCAGTCCCTGCGCAAGCCGTAGGCCGACCACGCCACAACCGGCGTCAGTTCACCCCCTGACAGCCCGTAGGAGACTTCCGCTTCTCGCTGGCCCAGATTCGCCCGAATCCGCTTCAGCCCCCAGTTGTAGGCGAACCGCTGCGCCCCACAGTGCGACCGAAGCTCTCGCTCCTGATTCGGCAGTGGGTCGAGCGCGAATCGATAAGCCTGAATGACCACGCGCCCACCCCCCGGAACGGACCAACACCAACCTTCGAAACCCTGTTCGAATACTATCCGAGTGGTTCGGTCTGAGGCTGGAAAAGCGCCGACTCGCGTCAAACGAAAAGACATGCACCCGTCGGGCACCTGCCTCATCCACCGTTGGGCGCACGCGGTTTCGAACAGCGGACCGCTGGTGTGTGAAACCGATTCGGCCATAGCTGACCACTTGCGTGCTTCGACCTGCGCTTCATGTTCGACTATTTTCCGCAGGCCAGCGGATTTCGTGGTTGCTACATTAGGACAAGACCGGACTTGCCAAACCACGTCCGGACACCTGCCTGCAACATGATTTGCTACATCCCGACCGACCCCTGCCGCACACCTGTCATCGAAATGGTAGCCAAGGAGCAGGCGCCCCCTCTCCTGTCAGCATCGAACCTGCGACCTAGGGACTATAACGCCCCGTGCCCAAAACAGTGTCCCGGAATGCAAGAATCCTGCTCACGACCGACCATTTCCCAGAAACACCCAGAGTTAATCCCACAGATGCCCATAGAATTCCAGGTCAAACAATGCTCCCGACATCCCATAGCGAACTATTCAGATGGATTAGCGAGATCAGCCGGTTGCTCAAGATTCTGCGCCCTCTTTCTTTGCTCTGCCTTTAGTCGATGCACTTCGGAGGCGAACTCTTTGAGCGCCTCATATGGATCACCAAGGTACTTATAGCGACCGACCTCAATTTCCAGCGCCTCGATTTCATGCTCGATATCGTCAGCGGTTTGCTGCAAGTAGAAGCTACGTTCTTTGAACTTGAAATAGGCCATAAGGCCGCTTACCACGTCCACCGTAAAAGCAACTGCAACAGGTACAGGAACTTCTCGGCCATGCATCGATTCGAACGACCCAGCGCTACGCCAAATTGGGCGCCAGCCAATGGGACCTCGTGCGGCAAGTACTCGGCTAATACCGCGTGCTACACGGATGCCAACACGGACTAGCCCCAAGATCGAACGCCGCATCAATAAGTCGTCAGCTACAAGTCAAAGAACGACGGCGTCCGGCTTTAAATCAGGGGCTTCACTCCAATCGAAAGCTAACGGCAGAGGTGAATTAATATTTCTTAGCACTACCGGCTTGTCCCCAAAATTGACACCGGTAAATATCGCCCCTTGATTAAAAGTAGCGTTCGAGAAATTAGCACCACCTCGAAATTCCACCGAGCTAGTTCCGAGACTTCGCCTGCCGGCGTATCCCATTCTTTCGAAGTGCACTTTTCCTTCGAATACAGTTCCTTGAAAAACTGCTTCATCTTCGAAAATAGCACCTAAGAAGTAGCACTCTGACATGAATTTCACGGGGCCGCCGTCGATAAACTTCGATTCCGTTTTCGATGTCCGGAATAACTTATCGCGAACCGCAGATCTTCCACCCACACTAAATTTTCCAAACTTGCATCCAATGAAGTTAGCCATCCCGTGAAAAACAGTGTCGACAGAAAATAAGACACTGCGAGTGAACTGGGAAAATTCGAAACTTGCATCGACCTTAAAGGTACAGGCAGAAAAAACCACCATGCTGGCAAAAGTCTCCTCGAAGGAGAATTCGCCACCAAAATTGCATGATACAAATCGTGCCCAAGTGCCAAAGAAGCGTGCGTTCGTGAATTCGCACTCATTGTCGAACTGTGCACCATCAAAAGAGCAATTACTCTCGAAATGAGCACCAGCGAATGAGACAGCCTCCTTGAACTTCACCCCTTGGAAGTTCGCATCGCCTACAAAACGCGTTCCAGCGAAGCTCACTGCACCAAATGTACAGTCTTCAAAATTCACATCCTCAAGAGTTGCAGACCGAAAGTCGAAACCATAGCAACTCCACGATTCTCCCGAATCTCCGACATTCCTTAGATGCTCTGCGATCATTCGCAGTATAGTGAGTCGCGATATCCTATCGTTCTGCCGGAATTCGTAGTGCTCAGTAACGTCTCCGGCTCCTACTGTACCGTCCGGGTTCAATCGCGGCGATGTCACGGTGCGCTTCACGCTATCAGAATTTCCATGCACAGGACTGTAGGGCAGTCGAAGATATCCACAGAGTACTTCGATGCATACTTGAGCATCCACTCTATTTCCCTGCGCGGTCCATTCATCCACTAATGCCGCGAGCGAGAAGGCACCGGCTATTCGCACTGTAGCCATCGAATGAGAAAGCTGGAGGACAGCATCGGTGAATCGTTTTCGGAGCTCCCGCTGCAGTCCTTCGCTGTATTGCTCGACGCTCAGCTGATAGGCATTAGCTGTAATCAGTTGGGTTTGAGCGGCAGTTCGCTGATTTTCATCTGCGGTGCGCTGACGTCGATACGCGAGATACGCCGCAGCACCGGCTACCGTCAATGCTACGAGAGCCACGGTTACTCTCGTAGCCTCGAACCACTCACCTTGATTCAAGTCATGCTCATGAATCTTCACCCATGAGCCTTGACCATCAATCAATCTAACAAACACCGCCAAAACTACCGCAGAGAACGCTGCGGTAACAGCAACACCAACTGAACAATAGATTAGCAGAGAGCGAGCGTCATCCGTTCGATGACGCGACACTGGACGCTCTGGAGACTGAAGACGAGAAATTCTCGGGTCATCCGACACTCTCTGAATCTTGCCAGACGCACCTTGGATTGGAACTGTTTTGAAGGCAATTGATATCAACTCAACGCGTAAACACCACGCCCGATACCATGAACGACACGTGTGAACGTCGACCTCTCGCCATCGCGTCGGCAACGCTAGATCCACTGGCTCGTTAGAGCAAGTCGATCAAGCCTGCAAGGGGCACCCCTATGAATGAGGTGACCTGTTATTAGAGTCCCGTTTGGCCTGGCAAGGGAGGAGAACAGGTGCTTCTGATCTTGGCGGCATTGCGCTTAAGAGACCGCGCGGGAGCGACGCCGTGCCGACGAGCTGACCCCGCCAAGGTCGGAGTGGCGACGACTTTGCGCAATTCGCCTGTCTACGGCATCCGACTGATCTATGTTCCGGTTTGCACGCGTAGCTGGGGCTCGTACGCGGTCAAGGGCTGGCCCCGCGCATTGGCTGTCCCGCCATGCGACGAGAGTGCGTGCACCGTACACGCGACGGTCCGCCGTCTCTGGAGCGAGGAGAGCCTGCGGGGCCGGCAGAATCGCCCAGGCAAGCGGGACCGAGGGTCTCTCGGTTCCACCCGTTGAAGCCGCCTCGAAAGTGTTGTGGGCGTCGGACTTCCAGTTCGACGCCGCTGTCGGCGGCTGGACATTGAAGATCGCGTCGATGATCAACGCACTTGATCTCGACGCATTTAGGGCTACAGCTGCCCCGACCTGGGCCAACTACCGAGCGCCGATGTCTGGAAGACGCCGCCTTCGAACCACTCCGCCTTCCTCTTGAAACTGGTAGTCGTTGTCTATCGGCACCGGTATGCGGACAGTTAAGGCTCAGAGGTCACCCAAAGACCGCGGTGCTCGCTGCTGCGGTCAAGAAGGATGGTCTCGGTGAGCCGCCTTCGCTCCAATACGCCGCGGACCGGCGACACGTGCGTAGCATCGCCCATTCGATCAGGACAACTTCAAGAAGCGCTTCGCCGCCGCGGTCCGCGTCGCCTGGGTCGGCGAAGGCGAGGACCGACGGCGACTCGGCAAGGTTCGGCCGCACGATCTCCGGCATACCTACGCCGGCCGCCTCGTACGAGCCCGGGTGCCCCTGCAACAGGTACAGGAACTTCTCGGCCATGCATCGATTCGAACGACCCAGCGCTACGCCAAATTGGGCGCCAGCCAATGGGACCTCGTGCGGCAAGTACTCGGCTAATACCGCGTGCTACACGGATGCCAACACGGACTAGCCCCAAGATCGAACGTGATACACGAAAACCCAGGCATGGCGGGGGCCTTCAAGGGTGGGCGCACGCGGTTTCGAACCGCGGACCGCTGGTGTGTAAAACCAGTGCTCTACCACTGAGCTATACGCCCGGAGCGCCTGGCGTGAGCCAAGATCCGTGCCGCCCGAAAACCGGGCGACGGGTTATGAATCTAGCGCGGCGAGGGCTTTCTCCCAAGCCTGCTGGTCACGGGCCTCGCCGGGGCCGTTCATCTCCGAGAAACGGACCACGCCGTCCTTGTCGATCACGAACGTCCCGCGGTTCGGGTAGCCGGACTTCTCGTTGAAGACGCCGAAGGCGGTCGCCACCGCGCCGTGCGGCCAGAAGTCGGATAGGAGGGGGAACGTGTAGCCCTGTTCCGCGGCCCAGATCTTGTGGGTCGGCGGGGGGCCCACCGAGATCGCCAGGATCTCGGCGTTGTCGTTCTGGAACTTGGGGAGCTCATCGCGAACCTTGCACAGCTCACCCTGGCAGATGCCGGTGAAGGCGAGGGGGTAGAAGACCACCAGGACGTTCTTCTTGCCGCGGTAGTCGGACAGGGAGACTTCCTGGTTGTTCTGGTCCTTCAACGTGAAGTCCGGTGCGAGCGTGCCGACTTCGAGCGGCATGCGGGAACCTCCATCCTGTCAGGGCAGTCGTAGACGGCGCGCCACACGAGGTGGCGCGCCGTCTACCGGAAAACCTTAGCGAAGCGGCTCAGCGCTGCTTCGAGGGCGTCTTGGGCTGCACCAGGCGGCTGCCGGACCAATCACCGAGGCTGATCGACGAGGTCTGGGTCAGGCCGGCCGGCTGGGCCGATTCGGCGATCTCCGCCGGATCGACATGGCCGGGATGCCCGGTCTTGGGGGTCAGGACCCAGACGATGCCGTCATCGGCCAGCGGCGTGATGACATTGAGGAGCTCGTCGACCAGGTCGCCGTCACCATCCCGCCACCACAAGAGCACGGCGTCGACGACCTCATCGGTGTCTTCGTCGAGCAGTTCCGACCCGATGGCCTCTTCAACGGCGGCCCGCAGGTCGTCGTCGGTATCGTCGTCCCAGCCCAGTTCCTGAATCACCATTCCGTGTGAAATGCCAAGCTTCTGAGCGTAGTTCTGCGCGTCCGCCGCGGCGACCACGGTGGCGTCCTCCTCAACTCCAGACAATAGGTAGATGCAAGCGAACATGGTTATGGGCCGCAGCGCAAGCTGATCGACCGAATTCGCACCCTAAATGTCGTATGTGAGACTCCGGACGACACGGCCTCACCGGGCCGGGCAGGCGCTCCGGACGGCGTTCAAAGCATCGTTGACCTTGCGACTTGCGTCGTTGAGCGGTCCCACGAGCGCCGTACTGGACATTTTGCTCACTTCCGCGGCGAGTCCGCGCGCGGCGGCCACGTAGTCGGTGAACTTCTGCGCCAGCTCGGCGGGCAGGTCAGCGCCCGAGGCACTCACCTGAGCCTCGACGGTCCGCGCGGCGTCCTCCAGCGCGGTGGCGGCGGTGTCACGCTTCGCGGTCTGGTCCCCCGCGTTGGCGTCGTGCGCGTCGACGAAATCGTTGTAGCGATCCACAGCCGTGCCGGTCGTGGTGCGGAACGGAGTGCAGTTGTCGGCCGTCGCCTTCGCCTCGGCCGCCGCCTTCTTCGACGAGCTCGCGGCCGCCGACGACGTCGCCGCCTCGGCCCGATACGCGGTCGCGTCGGCCTCGTTCACCGTCGGCGTACCCTCGATTTCATTGGCGCAACCGGCCAAAACCAGCCCCAGACCGACCGTGGCTGTGGCACAGGCCAATCCGAACCTCCGCGGGTTCAGCAACTTCATCGTCCTCCCCGTTCCTGCCTCGGCCGGTTCCCTGGAAACCGTACGCGATTCTCGACTGACATGATGACCTGGGACGCACCATGCACAAGGATGTGAGGTGCGCCCTGGACCAATCGTTACGGGTATGCCGCCCACCAGCGACAACCCGGGGTAATGACGCCTTATCAGATGTCTCATCCCTGTGTACGAGGAGCAATCGTCTTGACCGACCTGATGCACCCGATTTCTTCGTCGAGTCCCACAAACGGCCCGGCACGAAAAGCCCCGGCGGGGGGCCGGGTCCGAGTGATCCGCGAGGGGGTGGCGTCATACCTTCCGGACATCGATCCCGAAGAGACCAGCGAATGGCTCGACTCCTTCGACGAAATGCTGAAGCGAGAAGGCCCCGGCCGCGCCCGTTACCTCATGCTGCGCCTGCTCGAGCGCGCCGGCGAACGCCACGTCGCCATTCCGGCGCTCACCTCCACCGACTACGTCAACACCATCCCCACCGAGAACGAACCCTGGTTTCCGGGTGACGAAGAGGTAGAACGCCGCTTCCGCGCCTACATCCGCTGGAACGCGGCGGTCATGGTGCACCGCGCACAGCGACCGGGAATCGGTGTGGGCGGCCACATTTCGACCTACGCCTCCTCCTCGGCGCTGTACGAGGTGGGCTTCAACCACTTCTTCCGCGGCAAGGACCACGCGGGCGGCGGCGACCAGATCTTCATCCAGGGCCACGCCTCCCCCGGCGTGTACGCGCGCGCCTTCCTCGAAGGCCGCCTGAGCGAGGATCAGCTCGACGGCTTCCGCCAGGAGTACTCGCACGGCGGTCCCGGCGCGGGCCTGTCGTCCTACCCGCACCCGCGCCTCATGCCGGACTTCTGGGAATTCCCCACGGTCTCCATGGGTTTGGGCCCGATGAACGCCATCTACCAGGCGCGCTTCAACCACTACCTGCACGATCGCGGCCTCAAGGACACCTCCGATCAGCACGTGTGGGCGTTCCTGGGCGACGGCGAGATGGACGAGCCCGAATCGCGCGGGCTCATTCAGGTCGCCGCCAACGAGGGCCTGGACAACCTCACCTTCGTCATCAACGCCAACCTGCAGCGCCTGGACGGCCCCGTCCGCGGCAACGGCAAGATCGTGCAGGAACTCGAGGCGTTCTTCCGCGGCGCCGGCTGGAACGTCATCAAGGTCGTCTGGGGCCGCGAATGGGACGCCCTGCTGCAGGCCGACCGCGACGGCGCGCTGGTGAACCTGATGAACACCACCCCCGACGGCGACTTCCAGACGTACAAGGCCAACGACGGCGCGTACGTGCGCGAGCACTTCTTCGGCCGCGACCCGCGCACCAAGGAACTGGTCAAGGGCCTCTCGGACGGCGACATCTGGAACCTCAAGCGCGGCGGCCACGACTACCGCAAGGTCTACGCGGCCTACGCGGCGGCCATGGCGCACAAGGGACAGCCGACCGTCATCATCGCCAAGACCATCAAGGGCTACGGCCTGGGCAAGCACTTCGAAGCCCGCAACGCCACGCACCAGATGAAGAAGATGACCCTGGACGACCTCAAGGCCTTCCGGGACGTGCAGCGCATCCCCATCACCGACGAGCAGCTCGAGAAGAACCCGTACCTGCCCCCGTACTACCACCCCGGCATGGACGCCCCGGAGATCCAGTACATGATGGGCCGGCGCGCGAACCTGGGCGGTTTCCTGCCCGAGAGGCGCACCGCGGCAAAGCCGCTGCAACTCCCCGGCGACGAGGCGTACCGCACCGTCCGCAAGGGCTCGGGCAAGCAGAGCGTGGCCACCACGATGGCCTTCGTTCGCCTGATGAAGGAACTGTTGCGCGACAAGGAGATCGGCAAGCGCATCGTGCCGATCATCCCCGACGAGGCCCGCACCTTCGGTATGGACTCGTGGTTCCCGTCATTGAAGATCTACAACCGCAACGGCCAGTTGTACACATCGGTCGACGCCGATTTGATGCTTGCCTACAAAGAGTCCTCGGTCGGCCAGATCCTGCACGAGGGCATCAACGAGGCCGGATCGACCGCGTCGTTCACCGCGGTGGGCACCTCCTACGCCACCCACGGCGAGCCGATGATCCCGCTCTACATCTTCTATTCGATGTTCGGCTTCCAGCGCACCGGCGACGGTCTCTGGGCGGCAGCGGATCAGATGGCGCGCGGATTCGTCCTCGGGGCAACCGCCGGGCGAACCACGCTGACCGGTGAGGGCCTGCAGCACAACGACGGTCATTCGCTGCTGCTCGCCTCCACCAATCCGGCCTGCGTGCCCTACGATCCGGCGTTCGCCTTCGAGCTCGCCCACATCGTGCGGGACGGCCTGCGCCGGATGTACGGCGGCGGCGTCGGCATCACCGGTTACCAGGAAGCCCTGCCGGGCACCGATCCCGAGGCGCGCTCGGAGCATCACGAGTTCGGCGGCGAGGACATCTTCTACTACATCACCCTCTACAACGAGCCGCAGTCCCAGCCGGCCGAGCCGGAGCACCTGGATGTGGAGGGGCTGCTCAAGGGCATCTATCTCTACAAGCGCGGCGGCGAGGGCGCGTTGCGCGCGCAGATTCTGGTGGCGGGCGTGACCATGCCCGACGGCCTGCGCGCACAGCAGATGCTGGCCGACGAGTGGGGTGTGCAGGCCGATGTCTGGTCGGTGACCTCCTGGGGCGAACTTCGCAAGGAAGCCCTGGCCAAGGAGATCGCGCGACTGCGTCATCCGGACACCGATCCGGGTCAGCCCTATGTGACACAGGCGCTTTCGCAGGCCGAAGGTCCCTTCGTGGCCGCCTCGGACTGGATGCGCGCGGTGCCCGATCAGATCCGCCAGTGGGTTCCGGGCGAGTTCATCTCCCTCGGTACCGACGGTTTCGGGTTCTCCGACACGCGGCCCGCGGCACGCCGGGTCTTCAATGTGGACGCGGCATCGATCGTGATGGCGGCCCTGTCCGGATTGGCCAAATCGGGCAAGATCGACCAGGCCAAGCTGGTCGAGGCCGCCGCGCGCTACCGCATCGACGATGTCAACGCCGCGCCGAAGGCGGCACCCGGTACCGAAGGCGGAGACGCATAACGCACGATAAACACCGTGGAACGTAAACCGCCGAGGCCGCGCCGGATCAACGAAGGCTCCTCCGAACACGAGGTCTACCTCCCGACCGGCGCGCTCTCCCCGAATCGGCAAACCCGGGATCCACTGCCGGACACCCTGCTCAAACGGGTGAAGCAGTTCTCGGGCCGGCTCTCCACCGAGGCCGTGTCGTCGATGCAGGATCGGTTGCCGTTCTTCGCCAATCTCGATGCCGCCCAACGGGCCGGGGTCCAGATGCTGGTGCAGACGGCGGTGGTGAACTTCCTGGAGTGGCTGCAGGATCCCGAGAGCGACATCAGGTTCAGCCTGGACGCCTTCCAGGTGATCCCGGACGATCTGGCGCGGCGCCTGACGCTGCGCCAGACCGTCGACATGGTGCGGGTGGCCATGGAGTTCTTCGAACAGTGGCTGCCCGCCCTCGCCCGCAACGACCGCCAGCTGGTGGCGCTCACCGAGGCCGTGCTGCGATACGGGCGTGAGCTCGGATTCGCGGCCGCCTCGGTGTACGCCAGCGCCGCCGAATCGCGCGGCGCGTGGGACACCCGGCTGGAGGCGCTGGTCGTGGACGCCGTCGTACGCGGCGATACCGGCCCCGAAATGCTCTCGCGCGCAGCGACTTTGAATTGGGACGCGACCGCCCCGGCCACCGTGCTGGTGGGCACCCCGCCCAGCGATCAGGTCAACAGCATGGGCGCGGTGCACGCCATCGCCGCCCGGCACAATCGCGCGGCCCTGGCCGTGGTGCAGGGCGCCCGGCTGGTGATGGTCGTGAGCGGCCATCTGGGCGATCCCCTCTATCCCTCGCCGTTCCTGGCCGACCTGCTCGCCGAGGTCTTCTCCGACGGCCCCGTGGTCATCGGCCCGACCACCCGCACGCTGTCCGCGGCCCACATCAGCTCGGTCGAAGCCATGGCGGGCATGGAGGCCGTGGTGGGCTGGCGGGGCGCGCCGCGCCCGGTGCACGCCTCCGAACTCCTGCCCGAACGGGCCCTGCTCGGGGATCGGGCGGCTGTGAACGCCCTCAACGAGAATCTTGTGTTACCGTTGGCCGCCGCCAGCGACCTGGCCAACACCTTGGACGCCTATCTGGACTGCGGCGGAGCCGTCGAAACTTGTGCGCGGCAACTGTTCGTTCATCCAAACACCGTCCGCTATCGGTTGAAGCGCATCGCCGACATCACGGGCCGGGATCCGATGAATCCGCGCGACGCCTACGTGTTACGAATCGCCTCCACGATAGGCAGGCTGACACGAACCCGTAACGAATCGCCCACTTCAGCCTCAGATGTAGCGCCCGTCACAGACCCGGCGGATGGGGTGTAACGCGATTCGGGAATCGGACGATCCGGCCGAGCCACGTGGCCGTTTGTGGACTCCCCACAAAACTGCTCGCAAACCTTCATTCGCGCCGACATCTCTGGAGACCCGCCTCACAGTGTTTTCTTAGAGGCGTGATCGCGTTGTTCGCGCCCGGACAGGGCTCTCAGACACCAGGCATGCTCACCCCATGGCTCGAACTGCCCGGTGCGGTTGATCGAATCGCACTGTGGTCGAAGGCCTCGGGACTGGACCTGCTTCGCTTGGGCACGACCGCAACCGCGGAGGAGATCACCGACACCGCGGTGACTCAGCCCCTGGTTGTGGCGGCTGCCCTGTTGGCTTTCGCGGAAATCCCCCAGGATTCGCTGCCCGGCGATACCATCGTCGCCGGACACTCGGTCGGCGAACTCGCCGCCGCTGCCGTCGCCGGAGTCATCTCCGCCGATGACGCGGTGGCACTGGCCGCCCTCCGCGGCGCGGAGATGGCCAAGGCTTGCGCACTCGAGCCGACCGGAATGTCCGCGGTGCTCGGTGGTGACGAAGCCGCCGTGCTCGCCCGGCTCGAAGAACTCGGCCTGATCCCGGCCAACCGCAACGCGGTCGGCCAGATCGTGGCCGCCGGTAGGCTGGACGCGCTCGCCGAGCTCGCGGACAGTGCGCCGGAGAAGGCGCGGGTCCGGGCTCTGCCGGTCGCCGGCGCCTTCCACACCGCATTCATGGCTCCTGCCCAGGACGCCGTGGCCGCGGCCATTGCCAAGATCGTTCCCGGCGAGCCGGTGCGAACGCTGCTGTCGAACTTCGACGGCAAGCCGGTCGCCTCGGGCCAGGACGCGATCGACAAGCTCGCTGCCCAGGTCACCCGCCCCGTGCGGTGGGACCTGTGCACCGAAACCGTCCGTGCGGCGGGCGTTTCCGCGGTGGCAGAGCTGCCGCCGGCGGGAACCCTGGTCGGTATCGCCAAACGGGAGCTCAAGGGCACCCCGAATCTGGCGCTCAAGACCCCCGCGGACATCCCCGCGCTGGTCGAGCTCACAGCTACCGACTAGCTTGACTCGCGGTCCGCATCGTCAACGGCGACGACGCGAATACGACCGCAGCAACAAAAAACAATCCGACCAACTATCAGGAATATGAAGGGAGCCACCACAGTGGCCGCTTTGACCCAGGAACAGATCGTCGAAGAGCTTGGCAAGATCATCGAAGAGGTGACCGGTATCGAGCCCTCCGAGGTCACGATCGAGAAGTCCTTCGTCGACGACCTGGACATCGACTCCCTTTCGATGGTCGAGATCGCCGTTCAGACCGAGGACAAGTACGGCGTGAAGATCCCCGACGAGGATCTCGCCAGCCTGAAGACCGTCGGCGACGCCGTGTCGTACATCCAGAAGCTCGAGGCCGAGAACGCCGATGCGGCCAGCGAGCTCAAGGCCAAGTTCGGAAGCGAGTAGGACCGAACTGTGACCACTCCTTCCACCTTGAACGGGAACTTCCCCAACATCGTCGTAACCAGCATGGCGGCGACCACGTCGATCGCCGGTGACGTCGATGCGACGTGGAAGGGCCTCCTCAACGGCGAGAGCGGCATCGACGTTCTCGAGGATGACTTCATCACCGAGTACGACCTCCCGGTCCGTATCGGTGGTCACTTGAAGGTTCGGCCGGACACCCTGCTGAGCCGGGTCGAATGCCGGCGGCTCGCCTATGTCGAGCAGCTGGCGATGATCCTCGGTCGTGAGGTGTGGAAGAACGCCGGCACGCCGGAGATCGACCCGCTGCGACTGGGTGTCGCCATCGGAACCGGTCTCGGCGGCGGCGACGCCCTCATCGACTCGGTCGACAAGCTGAAGAACGGCGGCTATCGCAAGATCTCGCCGCTGGCTGTTCAGATGGTCATGCCGAACGGTCCGTCGGCTGTCGTCGGTCTCGAACTCAAGGCCCGGGCAGGAGTGATCACTCCCGTCTCCGCGTGCTCGTCGGGTTCGGAGGCCATCGCCAACGCGTGGCGGATGATCGCCATGGGTGACGCCGACATGGTCGTCACCGGTGGCGTCGAAGGTTTCATCGACGCGGTGCCGATCGCGGCATTCTCGATGATGCGTGCGATGAGCACCCGCAACGACGATCCGAAGGGCGCCTCGCGTCCCTTCGACAAGGATCGCGACGGCTTCGTCTTCGGCGAGGCGGGCGCGCTCATGGTCCTCGAGACCGAGGAGCACGCCAAGGCACGTGGTGCCACCATCCACGCCCGATTGATGGGCGCGGGTATCACTTCGGACGGCTACCACCTGGTGGCGCCGGATCCGGAGGGCACCGGCGCGGGTCGCGCGATGACCCGGGCCATCCAGACGGCGGGTCTGTCCCCCAAGGACATCACCCACGTCAACGCTCATGCGACGGCCACCCCCATCGGTGACCTCGCGGAGAAGAACGCGATTCACAAGGCAGGCGTTTCGCACGCCTCGGTCTACGCGCCCAAGTCCGCCCTGGGCCACTCGATCGGCGCCGTCGGCGCTCTCGAGTCGGTGCTCACGGTGCTCAGTGTTCGGGACGGCATCGTCCCCCCGACGCTGAACCTCGAGAACCAGGATCCGGAGATCGACCTGGATGTCGTGCACGGCGAAGCTCGTCGTCAGGACATCGAGTACGCGATCAACAACTCTTTCGGTTTCGGTGGGCACAATGTCGCGCTCGCCTTCGGCCGGTACTGACGCATCTCCGAGTCGGTAACACGACTCGGATCAGCGCCGGTTCGTAAGACAAGTGGTCCCGGCGGGGACTTCTGATGGGGAACCCGCACCCACTGGGCTCCCCACGAGAAACTTCCCGCCGGGACTTCGACATTTCGCAGCCGCTCTCAGCGACCGCACTTCCTTACCAAGAGGAGAGTTTGCGATGACCATAATGGCCCCCGCTCATGCTGATACCGCGACCGATCCCCGCGACCCGCTGGGCCGGTTGCAGCGATTCTTCGATCCCGGCACCGTTCTTCCGCTGCATCCCCGTGACAAGTCGGGTGTGCTCGCCGCGATCGGCGAAGTCGATGGCGTGCGCACCATCGCCTACTGCTCCGACGCCACCGTCATGGGTGGCGCGATGGGCGTGGAGGGCTGCAAGCACATCGTCGACGCGATCGATACCGCGATCGACTCCAAGACTCCTGTTGTCGGCATCTGGCATTCGGGCGGCGCCCGGCTCGCCGAGGGTGTCGAGGCCCTGCACGCCGTCGGATTGGTCTTCGAGGCCATGGTCCGCGCGTCCGGTCTCGTCCCGCAGATCTCCGTGGTGCTCGGCTTCGCCGCCGGCGGCGCCGCGTACGGTCCGGCACTCACCGACATCGTGATCATGGCCCCCGAAGGCCGTATCTTCGTCACCGGTCCCGACGTGGTTCGCTCGGTCACCGGCGAGAACGTGGATATGGCGACCCTGGGCGGGCCGGTCACCCACGGCAAGAAGTCCGGCGTCTGCCACATCGTGGCCGACGACGAGGCCGATGCCATGCATCGAGGCCGTCGCCTGGTCTCGATGTTCGCCGAGCAGGGCGAATTCGATCTGACCGCCGCCGCGCACGGCGACGTCGACCTCAAGGCCATGCTGCCCGAGTCGGCCAAGCGCGCCTACGACGTCAAGCCGATCGTGCACGAGCTGCTCGACAACGTGGACGGCGAAAGCACTTTCGAGGAGATGCAGGGCGGTTACGCCCGCAGCATCGTCACCGGCCTCGGCCGCCTCGGCGGGCGGACCGTCGGCGTGCTGGCCAACAACCCCATTCGCATGGGCGGCTGCCTCAACTCCGAGAGTGCCGAGAAGGCCGCGCGTTTCGTGCGCCTGTGCAACTCGTTCGGCATTCCGCTGGTGGTTCTGACCGACGTCCCGGGGTACCTGCCCGGTGTCGGCATGGAGTGGGAGGGCGTGGTGCGCCGCGGCGCGAAGCTGCTGCACGCGTTCGCCGAGGCCCGCGTCCCGCGCGTTACCCTGGTGACCCGCAAGATCTACGGCGGCGCCTACATCGCCATGAACGCCCGCTCGCTGGGCGCGACCGCGGTGTATGCCTGGCCGGGCTCCGAGGTCGCGGTCATGGGCGCCAAGGCCGCGGTCGGCATTCTGCACAAGAAGGCCATCGCCGCCGCGCCCGAGGCCGAGCGTGAGGCGCTGATCGAGCGTCTCACCGTCGAGCACGAGCAGATCGCGGGCGGTGTGGAACGGGCCGTGGCCATCGGCGTGGTCGACGAGATCATCGATCCGGCCAAGACCCGGTCGGTCATCGCCGCGGCCCTGGCCGCCGCGCCGTCCCGGCCGAGCCACCTGAAGAACATTCCGCTGTAAGCACTTACGGCACGACGGTGGGCGGTCTCCTCGGAGGCCGCCCACTGTCGTTCGCGCGGGTTACGACACGCGGTCACGGCCGCTCGATCCCGATGCCCCGCGTGGAACCGGGACGAAGCGGCCATCGCTGTCGTTCGCGTCCTCGGGGTCGCCGCCCGTCCGCCGAGCCTGCCGGTGCGGCGGCGGCCTCGAGCCGATCCCCTGCCCCGCACGCGTCGGGGGCGTAGGGTTTTCTCGCTGGCACAGGGAATTTCGGCGGAGGCGGCGCTATGCGGCTGGATCCGGGGGCGGTCTTCGCCGGGTACACGATCGAACGCGAACTGGGCGTGGGCGGCATGGGCCGGGTGTATCTCGCCGGGCATCCGCGCCTCGAACGTCGTATCGCGCTCAAGATCCTCAACGACGACGCGGCCCGGGACGCGGGCGTGCGCGCGCGGTTCGATCGCGAGGCCGCGCTGGTGGCGCGGCTGGAGCATCCGCACATCGTGCCCATCTACGACCGCAGCGGCCCAGACGACGAGAACCCGTGGATCTGCATGAAGTTCGTCAACGGCGGGGACGCCGCCGATCTCATGGCCGCCGCGCGCGGGCACGTGCCGGCCGAGGTCGCGGTGCACCTGCTCACCGACGCGGCCCGCGCCCTGGACTACGCGCACCGGCACGGCATCCTGCACCGCGATGTGAAACCGGCGAACATCCTCATCGATCGCAGCGATGACGACGCCGATCGCGCGGTGCTCTCGGATTTCGGGATAGCCCGCGCGTTCGACGACTCCCTCACCGTCACCCACCTGGTGGCGACCCTGGCCTACACGGCCCCCGAACGCTTCAACGGCGATCCGGCCGACCACCGCGCCGACATCTACTCCCTCGGCTGCACCTTCTACGAGATCCTCACCGGCCGAAAGCCCTTCCCCCACCGCGATCCGGCCCCCGTGATCGCCGCCCACATGCACACTCCACCCCCGCGCCCCACCGACCTGCGCCCCGACCTCCCCCCGGCCCTGAACAACGTGATAGCCACGGCCCTCGCGAAAGACCCCCGCAACCGCTACCCCACCTGTACCGACCTTGCGACCGCAGCCCGCGCGGTCCTGGACCAGGCCACCCACCCGACCCGGATCCGCCGCCCCACCACCCCCGGATCCCCCGCATCCACCGAACAATCCGGCCCACGACCCACGCCGGACCCCACCCCGCTCCCAACCGCCGAACACGACGAGACCCTCCCCTACCCACCCGACCGCAGCGACTCCGCCGCCCGCACACCGATGCCCGGGCCTCCCGGCGCGCCAAGCGGAAATGCCCCGGCCACAGCCGAGTCGGCCGTGCCGGTGCCAACTACTCCCAATCGGGAGAGGTTTGTCCGAATCTGCAATTGGGTGTCGGGGATCGCGGTTCTGCTCGGTGGGGTACTGGCGCTGTGGAGCGGGGGTGAGACCTTCGCGATTTATAGCTATCAAGGCATAAGTTACGGGCACCCCTACGGCATCGGGCTCGTGCTGAACCACGGCGACTTCTACGTCCGCGCGCTCGGATTCGGGGCCGTGGTGACGGGGGCGCTCGCCTGCGATCAGAAGGTCCTTTTCGGCCGGCGAATCGGGCGGGAAGTGTGCTCGGCGCTGCTGATCGGATTCGGGCTGGCCGCATTGTGGGGCGTGATCGCCTTCGCCGCGTTGCCCGGGTGGATGGCGAGCAGCGGCTCGGACCTCGAGGTCGCGACCGGATACAAGCTGCTGGTCGGCGGGCAGGCGTTGATCGTCGCGGGCGGCGTCGCCGGGGTGGTCGCGCTGTTGGCCGGATGGCGGCGAGAGATCGAGTTCCGGTCGCCGCGCGACGGATTCGGAATCGCCGGCGCGATCCTGGGCGGGGTGGGCTCGGCGGCGCTGCTGCTGGCGCATTCGCCGATCGACGAGCGGGCGGCGTTGAGCCCGGGCTATTCCTGGCAGTTCACCACCGCCGCGTTGTTCGCCGCCGTCGTGCCGATCGCAGCCGCGTTCCTGATGCCGCGCAGGATCTTCGGCGCGATCGTGCTGGGCTGGGCGGTGGGCGGCGCCCTGCTCACGGTCTTCCTGGTCACCCAGAGCCTGGTTGTCGATACCAACACCGCCGCGGTGTCGATCGACAACTACATGGTCGCGCCTGCGATCTTCGGGGTGACCCTGGTGGCGCTCGCGGTCGTCAGTCTCGTCGCGGTGCGCCGCGCCGGGCGGTGAGCCCCCGCCTCCCGTTCAGGATTGGAGTCGAATCCGGTCCGCCGACTCGTTCTGGCTCGAGCACTCCTGGAAGGGATTCGGATCCCCTTGGCGCTCACCGCAGATCCAGCGCACGTTCTCGATGGTGACGGGGATGTCTCCGGACTCCTGGGTCTTGCGGGCATCGGTGTAGGACGTGGTGACGGCCAGCGCCGTGCCGCAGAACTCCGTGCCCTTCTGGGTGTAGGCGACGACCGCCAGGCCCAGCGGGCCGGTGCCGCAGTCCACCACCGGGAGTTTCGGGTCGAGGGGGGCGGCGGGCCGAGAGTCCTGGGCAGGCTGTGCGGCGGAGGTGGCGGGTGCGGACTCGGACTTCGAGTCGTCGCTACAGCCCGCGGCCGCGAGCAGCGCCGCGGCGCCGAGTACCACCATGGCCGATGAACCGATGACCGTGCGCATGTGAGCTCCTGTCTCGATCTGCCGAATACCCGCCAGCGGATTCTCGACGCGCGCCGGGCGATTCCGGTGCACGACACGCACGTTCGACGGTATCGGTGCGGAGCTCCCGGGGCCGGGCGACCGGCGAATCAGCCCACGTCGCGACGCAGCCAGGTGACCTCGGCCCCCTCTTCGGCCCAGCGGAACGGTTCGAGGGCGTCGTCCCAGGCCGTGCCGAGGGCGCGATCGATCTCGGCGGCTATGTCGTTCGCCGAGCCCCGGCCATTGTCGCGAGCCTGCTCGACAATGGCGCGCAGGCGCATTTCTCCGACCATGACATCGCCATTCGCACTGGTCGCTCCGCTCCAGAGGCCGAGGCCGGGAACAAAACTGAACCGTTCGCCGTCCACGCCTTCGCTGGCGTCCTCGGTGACTTCGAAGGACAGTACGGTCCAGTCTCGCAATGCGCTGGCTAACCGTCCGCCGGTACCGACCGGGCCGTACCAATCGGTGGTCGCGCGCAAATTTCCCGGCGCCGCGGGCTGCGCTGTCCAGCGCAGTTTCGCGGGCGCCTTGAGGGTCGAGGTCAGTGCCCATTCGATGTGCGGGCACAGCGCGGCCGGCGACGAGTGGATGTAGACGACACCAGACGTCGCGTCGGCGAACTGATTCGATCCGCGCACCACTAACACCTCCGGCTCCGACGGGGACGTCTTCCCCAACGACCCATCGAGCCAGCGATGCCCGAGCTTACTGGAGTGTCCGGTGTTGCGTGTGTTACTTATCGGCCGTGTCGGCGTTCTACGCAAACTCCGCGATCACGGCGTCGCTGAGGGTCGGCCACGCCGCGCGCGCCCAGTCACCGAAATTTTCGTCCGCCAGCGCGAGACACGCTATGCCGACTTCCGGGTCGACCCACAGAAACGTGCCGGTTTGCCCGAAGTGCCCGAAGGTCTCCGGCGAGTTGGACCCGCCGGTCCAATGCGGCAGCTTGTCGTCGCGAATTTCGAACCCCAGCCCCCAATCGTTGGGACGCTGCGACCCGTAGCCGGGCAGTATTCCATTGCGGTCCGGGAACTGCACTGTGCTGGCCTCGGTGAGCAATTCTCGACTGAGAACAACCGGGTCCAGCAATTCACCGGCGAATCGCAGGAGATCGGTGACCGACGAGCGCGCGGCATGCCCCGCCGGGCCGTCGAGCACGGACGATGTCATTCCCAGCGGCTCGAAAACCGCCTCGTGCACATAGCGGCCGAAAGCGATTCCGGTTTGCTCGGCGACGAAATCGGCGAGCACCTCGAATCCGGCGCTCGAATAGATGCGCCGGGCCCCCGGCTCGGCCAGCACCTCGTCGGTGTCGAACGCCAGCCCCGAGGTGTGGGCGAGCAGATGCCGCACGGTGGATCCGGGCGGACCGGCGGGCTGGTCGAGTTCGACCGCGCCCTCCTCCACCGCGACCAGAACCGCGTACGCGACAAGGGGTTTGGTCACCGACGCGAGCCGGAAGACGCGGTCGGTCTCCCCCTCGGCGTCGACCCCGCCCTTACCGCGCACCGCGACGCCCGCCGCGGCGTGCCGAACCGGCCAATTTCGAATCTGCTCCAGCGCTCGCACACCGTCGAGCCTACGAGTCATCGCCGCCGCCCGACGGCTGGGTCCTGTTCAGCAGCGATCGGCGGCGGCCGTAGCCGAAGTAGACGAGCAGCCCGACCGAGGACCAGAGCAGGAACGCCAGCCAGGTCACGCCCGGCAGATGCGCGAGCAGCCACACGCACATCACCACGCCGAGCGCGGGCACCAGCGGCACCAGCGTCCGGAAGGTGCGCGGCAGTTCGGGTTTGGTGCGGCGCAGCACCAGCACGCCGATGTTCACCAGCCCGAACGAGACGAGGGTGCCGATGTTGGTGGCGTTCACGAGCTCGCCGAGCGGCACGAGCGCGGACAGCACCGCGACCACCCCGCCGACGATGAGCGTGTTGACGGTCGGCACCCGTTTGACTCCGACGCGGGAGAACACCCGCGGCATGAGCCCGTCGCGGGACATGGCGACCAGGATGCGGGTCTGCCCGTACAGCACGGTGAGCACCACCGACGCGATGGCGATCACCGCGCCGGCGGCGAGAATGGTTGCGGGCCAGCCCTTCCCCGTCACGGATTCCAGGACGGTGGCGAGCGATGCGCCAGAGCCGCTCACCTCGTCGACCCCGACCGCGGCGACGGCGGTCAGCGCGACAAGCACGTACATGAGAGTCACGATGCCGAGCGAGATGATGATCGCCCGCGGCAGGTCACGCTGCGGATTCTTGGCCTCCTCACCGGCGGTGGAGGCGGCGTCGAAGCCGATGAAGGAGAAGAACACCATGGAGGCGGCCGCGCCGATGCCGGCGACCCCGGCCGGGGCGAAGGGGTGCAGGTTGCCGGAGTCGAAGGCGGTCACCGCGACGACCACGAAGAACACGAGCACCGCGACCTTGATCAGCGTGGTGACGGTCGTGACCCGCGCGCTCTCTCGAATCCCGTCCAGCAGCACCAGCATCGCGATCAGCACGACCACGGCCGCGGGCAGGTTGATGATCCCGCCTTCGCTCGGCGCGGAGGACAGCGCGTCCGGAATGCGCCATCCGATGGTCGATCCCAGGAATTCGTTCAGGTACGCGCCCCACCCGACGGCCACCGCCGCCACCGACACCCCGTATTCGAGCAGCAGGCACCAGCCGCACACCCACGCGATGATCTCCCCGAGTGTGGCGTAGGTGTACGAGTACGCGGACCCCGAAACCGGCACCGCCCCCGCCAGTTCCGCGTAGGACAGCGCCGAGAACAGCGCGGCCAGCGCCGCGATCGCGAACGAGATGACCACCGCCGGCCCCGCCAGCGGCGCGGCCTCCCCCAGCACCACGAAGATCCCGGTCCCCAGCGTCGCGCCCACCGACAGCGAGATCAGCGGCACCAGCCCCATACTCCGCCGCAACGCGGTGTGCTCACCGTCGGAGGCGAGCTGTTCGACGGGCTTGGTTCGCAGCAACGAACCGGCGATCCGGGATAGTTCAGGCACGAACCAACGCTACCGGCTGATACAGCCGCTCCCCGCTCCCACACCCCGTGTTAGACCCTCGAAACCCGTTGCCCAGCAATTATCAAGCGCTCAGAATCCGGCGAGAGGTGCACATGCGGCTGGTGAACGTGCAGTCGCGGGAGCAGGCCGAGGCCGCCATCAAGGTGACGGCGGGGTGCCGCGGTGCCCGGGCGGGCGTGGGCATGGTCGATGTGCGACGTGGCGGAGCCGTCGGCGGCGGTTTACTCGGAGGCGGCGGCCGCTTGATCGCGGTGCCCGGCGAGGAGGTTGCGGCGGTGGGTCAGGTCGGCTATCCGGGTGTCGAGGCGGGTGAGGCCGTCGTGCAGGACTTTTCGCGAGTGGTCGCAGTGCTCGAAGCCGGTCTCGGTCACGCAGGGCAGCAGGGCGCGGATGTCGCGGGTGGGCAGGCCCGCGTCGAGGAGTTCGCGGATGCGGGCTACGCGGGCGGGGGCGTCGGGCGCGTAGGTGCGGTAGCCGTTCGGGTCGCGGTGGGCGGTGAGCAGCGCCTGTTCCTCGTAGTAGCGCAGCAGCCGGGCGGGGACGCCGGTCCGGCGCGCGAGTTCGCCGATCAGCACTGTGACCTCCCGCGTTCGGGGTTGACCTTCACATCCATGTCAATGCCTAACGTCCGTGCCATGACGAACATTTCGCTCTCCACCGTCGTATCCGGATCCGGCCCCGCGATCGTGCTCGCCCACGGGGCGGGCGGCGGCATAGACGCCAACTTCGGCTCGCTGATCCCCCTGCTGCGCGAGCGTCACACCGTGATCGGCTCGGACTATCCGGCCGACGACACGCCCCTGGATCTCGACGCCCTGGCCGACGCGCTCGTCGACGCCGCCGTCGACTCGGGCGCGGACGACTTCACCCTCATCGGCTACTCCCTGGGGTCGGCGGTCGCGATCCGCGCGGCGACCCGGTATCCCGAGCGGGTACGGGCGTTGATCCTCGCCGCGGGCTTCGCCAGAGCCGACCACCGGGCCCGCGCGACGGCCGAACTCTGGCAGCGCACGATCGCCGCGGGCGACGCCGGCTCCTTCGCACGCGTGATCCTGCTGGCGGGCTTCAGCGCCGAGTTCACCAATGCGCTTGACCCGCAACAGATCACCGACATGATCGACCAGGCCACGACCGACATCCCCGGCGGCGTCGTGGCCCAGGCTGCCCTGGTCGCCGCCGCCGACGTCACCGCCGACCTCCCCGCCCTGTCCGTCCCCACCCTGGTCATCGCCGCCACCGAGGACCTACTCGTCGACCCCGCCAACTCCCGCGATCTGGCCGCCCGGATCCCCGGCGCGGAGTACACGGAGATCCCCGCCGGCCACGTCCTCATGCTCGAGCACCCAGACGCCTGGCACACCACCATTCTCGATTTCCTGACCCGCCACGAACTCGACCTGCCGGCCACCGCCACCCGCTGAACAGCCGTCGAGGCCGGCGGCCGATCACTCTCGGAACCGAGGCGCCGGATCCGACGGACGAACCTCGCATCACGGGCACCGCTACGATCGGTCTCACCATGAGTGAGCAGGTCACCGTCCACGGCGAGGTGGACAGCGGGTTCGGGCCGGTTGCCGATGCGTTCCGGCGCAATTTCGAGCAGCACGGTGAGATCGGTGCGGCCGTGGCCGTCTACGCCGGGGATCGGCCGGTGGTCGACCTCTGGGCGGGGTATCGGGATCGCAAGCGCACCAAGGCGTGGGCGCGCGACACCATGACCCCGGTTTGGTCCTCCACCAAGGGTGTGACGGCGTTCGTGATCGCCTCGGCGGTCTCGCGCGGCCTGCTGGACTACGAAGCGCCGGTGGCGAAGTACTGGCCGGAGTTCGCCGCGCACGGCAAGGAGTCGATCACCGTCCGGCAGCTGCTGGATCATCAGGCCGGGCTGGCCGCGCTCGACAAGCCGGTGCGCCTGAGCGACATGGCCGACATGGACGCGCTCGCGGTGACCCTCGCCGAGCAGAAACCCCTGTGGCGGCCCGGAACCCGGCACGGCTACCACCCGATCACCGCCGGTCTGTACCAGGGCGAGTTGCTGCGCCGGGTGGATCCGGCCGGGCGCACCCTGGGCCGCGTGCTTGCCGAGGATTTCGCGAAGCCGCTTGGCCTGGAGTTCTACATCGGGATGCCGGAAGAGATCTCGCTCGACCGGGTGGCCGCGCTGTCCGCGACCGAGGGTCTGGACATCCTGCGCTTCGAGCGAGATCTGCCGGTGCGCATCGGCATTCAGCTCTACGCCAAGCGCGGCCTGTCCTTCCGCGCCCTGAACAGCCCGCAGGTCGGGGCGCCCGCGCGAGCCTCGCGCCGCGAGTACCTGTCCGTGGAGAGCCCGGGCGCCGGCGGCGTGGGCACCGCCCGCGCGCTGGCCCGCGTCTACGGCGCGGCCGCGGGCGACACCGGCGAACTCCCCATCGACCGCGAGCTGCTGAACCGCCTGGCCGCCGCCGATACCGCCGACGACGTGCCCGCCGAGGACCTCGTGCTGCTCACCCCGAGCCGCTACCACCTGGGCTTCCGGAAGTCGCGCGGCAGCTTCCGGTTCGGTACCGACAAGCGCGCCTACGGCACCACCGGCTACGGCGGCTCCTTCGGATTCGCCGACCCCGCAACGGGTCTCGGCTTCGGCTACACCATGAATCGCCTGGGTATGGCGGTCCTGGACGATGTTCGCGGCCGCAACCTCCGCACGGCACTGCTGCGCTGCACCTGACGGCGGCACACCCGCCCCGAGCCCCCTGTGCCCCGCCGAGTTCCGGCGGGGCACAGTCGTTTCCACGCCCGCACACGCGGGCACACTGCCCGGCATCAGACCGGCGCACCAGCCGAGCCGAGCTGGTCCGCAGCCGCCCGCCGGAACCGAACCTGCGACGCCCCTGGCCACCGTGCCGTGTGCGCATCGCCGAACTAGCCGGCCGCTCCGTTACTTGGCCGCGCACCAGCCATGGAGGGTAACGACCACCACAGCTCTTGACTGAATTTTCAGTCAAGATTATGTTCGTGGTTGCCAAGGGTTTTCTGGCTATATTCGGGGAGCCCGCGAAACAAGGAGCTTCGCTATGCGACGACGTCGGTTCATGCAGGCCTGCACGGTTGTTCTGGGCGGTGCGCTGCTGGCGGCGTGCGGCACCGACGACTCGGCGGGAACGCCGAGCGGGCAGCCGGGCGACCGGGACGACGACCGCGCCTGGCTGATGCCCGAGGAGGGCGATCCGCACCGGCGCACCTGGATGGCCTTCGGTGCGAGCGCGGGCATCTGGGGCGCGGAGCTGGTGCCCGAGACCCAGCGCGCGCTGGGCGCGATCGCCCGGGCCATCGCCCGCTTCGAACCGGTGTCGATGCTGGTCCGGCCGAGCGACATGGCCGTGGCCCGTGATCTGGCCGGCCCGGATGTCGAGCTGATCGAAGCCGCGATCGACGATCTCTGGATGCGCGACACCGGCCCGGTCTTCGTCGTCGGAGCCGGCCGCGCCGCGGTCGACTTCAACTTCAACGGCTGGGGCGAGAAGCAGGATTACGACAACGACGCCGAGGTCGCCTCGATCGTCGCCGCACGCGCCGGGGTGGAACTCCTGCACACCGACCTGGTGCTGGAGGGCGGCGGCCTGGAGGTCGACGGTGAGGGCACGGCCATCATCACCGAAAGCTGTGTACTGAACAGCAATCGCAATCCGGGCTGGAAGAAGGCCGATGTCGAGGAGGAGCTGTATCGGCTGCTCGGCATCGAGAAGGTGATCTGGCTACCCGGTATCGCGGGCCGCGACATCACCGACGGGCACACCGATTTCTATGCCCGTTTCGTCCGTCCGGGCGTGGTGGTCGCCGGCCTGGACAACGACCCGGATTCCTTCGACTACGCGGTGACCCGCAAGCATCTCGACATCCTGCGCGCGGCGACCGACGTGCACGGCAACACGCTCCAGGTCGAGGTGCTCGAGGCCCCCGTCGATGTTCGCGAGGAATTCGCCAATGACGATTTCGCGGCGGGCTACATCAACTACTACGTGTGCAACGGTGCGGTCATCGCCCCGGAGTTCGGTGATGCCGAGGCCGACGAGGCCGCCCGCGCCACCCTGGCCCGGCTCTATCCGGACCGGCAGATCGTGCAGGTCAATATCGACGGCATCGCCGCGGGTGGTGGCGGCATCCACTGCACCACCCAGCAGGAACCGGCGGCCTAGCCTCACCGAACCGGTTCGGCGCCAACCTTTTCCACGTCGTACACGTGATGCACCAGATCGTGCGCGAAGTACCGCGCGAGCGTCTCGACGGTGAACTGCGACCCGTTGCTGCGCCGGGCCACCCGGTCCAGCTCACCGACGGCGACGGATCCGTAAGCGCGAGAGGCGGTTTCGGCGGCGGTCCGCAGTTCGCCCGCCACCGTGCCCGGCCGCTGCGCCCCGTAGTTCTCCGCCAGCGCCGTGGCGTCCTGATCCCAGTTGGCGAACATGGGGATCCCCGCGTCCACGGTCACCGCCGGGTCGTAGCCGCCGATGTCCGGCCCGGGCCGGGCCGAACCCGTCCGGGTGATGTCGAGGCGGTGTTCGAAGATCCGGCACACATCGCGTACGTGCGCGGCGTATTCGAGGGCGGACCAGGTCGCATCATCGGGCCGCGCGGTCGCGTCCAGGCGCTCGAGGGCGATCGCGAGCCGCTCGGCGCTGGTGCGCACCAGCGCCGGCACGGCCGCGAAGGCGATGGCCTCGGGGTCGAAACCGCATTCGGCGCAAATGCGTTCGAGGACCCAGGTCCAGTCTTTGGCATCGGGAACGATCGGCATGCCATCAATCTAATCTGGCACTATTTGATCGTCCACCAATATTCAGCCAAGTCGCGCCAAGATCGTGACACCGCCCGCGGCCGTGACCACGGGCGGCTCACCCTCACTCCATCAGCTGATGCGCCTTGCCGAACAGCTCGAGGGTGATGGCGTGCAGGAAGTCGCCGACCTGCTTGGACGCCTTGCCCGCACACGCCCGCGCGTGCGTTCCCTCGAGCACGATGCCGAGCTTGAAGCAGGCCAGCACGGTGTACCAGGTGACATGACTCAGGTCGCGATCGGAGAATTCGCCGTAGTGCGCGATCATTTCCTGCGCGGTGGGCAGTCCGCCGGCCGCTCCGAGGCTGCCGATGAGCGCCGCGCCGGTGGTGCCGGGCTCGGGGCGGGTGGCGATCTGCCAGCCCAGATCGAGCAGCGGGTCGCCGATGGTGGACATCTCCCAGTCGACCATCGCCGCGACCTGCGGGCCGTCGAAGGAGAACATCATGTTCGCGAGGTGGCAGTCGCCGTGCAGGATGCCGGGCCGCCAGTGCGTGGGCCGGTTGCGGTCCAGCCACTCCCCGACGAGTTCCAGGCCCGGAATCTCCGGCCCGGGGTAGCCCTCGTTGACGCTGTAGGACTCGAGTTCCTTGAGCCAGCGCGGCACCTGCCGTTCCAGGAAGCCTTCGGGCTTACCGTAATCGGCGAGCCCGAGCGCTTCGTGATCGAGCGAGCCGAGCCGCGCGATGGCCTCGACCGCGGACAGTCCCATCTGCCGTCGGATCTCGGCATCGCCGGCGTGCAGCGGGGGCAGTTCGTTCTGCGGGTTGAAGCCGGTGATCGGTTCCATGAGGTAGAAAGCGGCGCCGATGAGCGCCTCGTCGTCCTGCGCGGCGATCACCTTGGGCGCGCGGGTGCCGGTGCCGTCGAGTGCGCCGAGAATGCGCGATTCCCGGCGGATCACGGTGTTGCTGGCGGACCGCAGATGCTTGGGCCCGCGCCGCAGCACGTAGTCGCGCCCGCCGCGGGTGAAGCGCAGCATGATGTTCTGGGTGCCGCCGCCGAGCGGGGTCACATCCTCGAATTCGCCACCTGTGAGGCCCTGCTCATCCATCCACTTACCGACGACCTCGAAATCCACGAGGTCGCGATCCACGTCGACCGGCTGCACTTCAGACATGTCCCACATTGTGCCGCAGCTGTCCATAGAAACTGAAGGCACCCGCCAGCACTAGTGGCGGCCGACTCGTTCGCGCAGGTCGGAGCCGGGTGCGCGGGCGGGCGTGGCGTAAGGTGACCGATCAAATGCGCACGCTGCTGATCGACAACTACGACTCGTTCACCTACAACCTGTATCAGCTGATCAGTGAGGTGAACGGGGTCGAACCCGTGGTCGTGCGCAACGACGAGGTGCGGGACATCGCCGCGCTGAATCTGGACTCCTTCGACAACGTTGTCATCTCCCCCGGCCCCGGACGGCCCGATGTTCCGCGCGATTTCGGCATCTCGGCCGCGCTCGTCGCGAAGTCGGAACTGCCGTTGCTCGGGGTGTGCCTGGGCCACCAGGGCCTGGTGCTCGCGGCCGGCGGCGCGGTGGTGCCCGCTCCCCGCGCCCGGCACGGTTATCCCGATCGCATCACCCATGACGGACTGGGCCTGTTCGCCGGTGTGCCACAGGATTTCACGGCGGTCCGGTATCACTCGCTGTGCGCGGCCCGGCCGCTGCCGGACGCGCTGGAGGTGACCGCGACCGCCGCGGACGGGGTCGTCATGGGCGTCCGGCATCGCACCCGCCCGCAGTGGGGCGTGCAGTTCCATCCCGAATCCGTCGCCAGCGAGTTCGGCGCGGCCCTGCTGCGCAATTTCGCGGAGCTGACCCGCGAGCACCAGCGGTCGAGCCGGCTAACGCGGCGGCCCGCCGAGGTGAATTCCGTTCCGCAGCAGCGCGTTTCATCCCCGCACGGCGACGGCGAGCCGATCGTCTACCGCGTGCTGCAGGACGTGATAGAGCGGGCCGTGGACGCCGAGGCGGTGTTCGAGGAGCTGTATCGCGATTCGCCCGGCGCGTTCTGGCTGGACAGCGAGCACGTCGAGCCGGGGCTGGACCGGTTCTCCTTCCTGGGCGACGGTTCGGGCCCGCTGGCCGAGCTGGTGCGCTACCGGGTCGGCGCGGGCCACGTCGAGATCGAGTCGGCGGCGGGGCTGCGGACGGTGCCGGGCGGCGTGCTGGATTACCTATCCGGCGAGCTGAAGCGACGGCAGATCCAATTCCCGGCGGTGCCATTCGATTTCGTCGGCGGCTACGTCGGCTACCTGGGCTACGAGATGAAGGCCGACTGCGGTGCGGCGGCGGCGTATCGAGCGGACACCCCGGATGCGCAGTGGCTCTTCGCCGATCGGCTCATCGTGGTCGATCACGAGGCGGGCCGCACGTATCTGCTGGCCCTGTCCGATCCGAATGACGTTGCCGCCGCGCAGGAGTGGCTATCGGCCACGCGCGCCGCCGTCGCAACCCTGCGGACGTGGGAGAACCCTCCGGAATTGGAGCTGCGCGCCGACGAGGCCACGGTCGCCCCGCTGCTGACGCGCGGCCGGGACCGCTATCTGGCCGATGTGCGGGAGTCCAGACGGCAGTTGCTGGCGGGCGAGTCGTACGAAATCTGCATCACCGACAGCGCGTACCTGCCCGCGAACAGCGACGGCCTGAGCGTCTATCGCACCCTGCGCCGCTGCAATCCCGCGCCCTACGCGGCCTTCCTGCGTTTCGGCGAGCTGGAAGTGGCCTGTTCGTCGCCGGAACGGTTCCTCAAGATCGACCGGACGCGGACCGTGGAGAGCAAGCCCATCAAGGGCACCGCGCCGCGCGGGGAGACCGCCGCGCAGGACGCCCGGCGGGCCGCCGATCTGGCCCGCGATCCCAAGACCCGCGCCGAGAATCTCATGATCGTGGATCTGCTCCGCAACGATCTGGGCCGCGTCTGCGAGGTCGGCTCGGTCCACGTCCCGCATCTCATGGCCGTCGAAACGTATACGACGCTGCACCAACTGGTCTCGACCGTGCGCGGCCGCCTGCGCCCCGACGTCGACGTCGTCGACTGCCTGCGCGCCTGCTTCCCCGGCGGCTCCATGACCGGCGCTCCCAAACTCCGCACCATGGAGATCATCGACGCCCTGGAGACCGAGGCGCGCGGGATCTACTCCGGCACCATCGGCTTCCTCGGCCTCGGCGGCACCGCCGATCTGAACATCGTGATCCGCACCGCGGTCCGCCACGACGGCCGCTGGCGCGTGGGTGCGGGCGGCGCGGTGGTCCTGGACTCCGACCCCGAGGCCGAATACCAGGAAATGCTCTGGAAGGCAGCCGCGGCCCTGCGCGCCCTCCCCCACCTCGGCGTCCCCCCGGCCGCGCCCCTCCCCTCGGCCTGATCGGCCGCCGAAGCACCCGGCACGTCCAGGATCGCCAGAACGGCGCCCGGTCTCCGCGAACGACGAGCAGCGCCGCGAATTTCCGGCGGGCCTGCGCGTTCTGTCCGGCCGGATCTACCACCATGGCATCACCGATCGGCCCAACCGGGCGGCACGGATCTCGGTCGCGCACCCACGGCGGACCACCCGCGGGTGCGCTCTCGCAGCCTGTGCCGCGCCCACAGTGAAGCCCCCTCGTTCAAGGCCGTTGCCCCGCTGCCTTTTCTCATGGGCGGTGTTGCGCCCACCCGTGCGGTCTCGGCCGATCAGCGGTACCGGTCCCGCCGGGGCGGCGACGTGGATCATCGCCGTGTGGCGGCCTACGTGCGGCGGGCGCGCGGGGGTGGTTCGGATGGGGGCGGCGGGGTGTTGTCGCGACCGGTGAGGCGGGTCAGGAGGGAGACCCCGGGGAGCTTGTCGAGGCGGGTCAGTGCCTGTTCACCCAGCGCGGTCAGTGACTCCAGGCGGATCAGGAGCTTGTCGTACGCCACGAACGCCGGTTCGGCCAGGGCCAGGGTGCGGTCCAGGCGGTCGATCGTGGAGTTCAGGCGGTTGACCGCGACGGTGAGATTCTCGATGAGGTCGGGGAGCTGGGCGGCCAGCTGGATCGAGGCCGGGGGCAGGCGGACGGCGGTGTCGAAGGCCGAGGTGGCCGTGACCTGGGCCGAGTCCAGGGCCTGGCCCGCGGCGGCCTGGGCCGCCTCGACCGCGGCTTGGGCAGCGGCAAGGATGTCGGCGGGGTTGGGAACGCGGGGAGTGCCGGATCTGGGCCGCGGGGGCTGGGGCTTGCGAGCGGACCCCTTGGGATCGGTCATATCTCCACTGTGCCGCAGGTTGGGGCGAAAAGGGATCAGGTTCCCGACCGGGCGTTTTCCCGGGCGGATTTCCTGTCGTAGTCGCATGGCATAGTTCGTGGTCGATGAAACTGACCAAGGGTGGCCATGCGCCGGTTCCGACATCGCTTCTGACGGTTGTCCTTTCGTGGCAATCCGATCATGAGGTGGATGCGCACGCCTTACTGCTCGCCGAGGACGGGCAGGTGCGCTCGGATCGCGATTTCGTCTTCTTCAACGCGCCGAGACACCTGTCGCAGGCGGTCACCCTGGATCAGGAGCCCGCGCCGGGCACCGCACGACTGTCGGTCTCGCTGCCCCGCACGGAATCCGAGGTGGATCGGATCGTGCTCACCGGCTCGGTGGACGGCGCCTCGTTCGGCGATATCCCCGGACTGATTCTCACCGTCTTCGACCACAACCGCCCGGCCGCGTGGTTCGAGATCAACGACGCGGAGTCCGTGCGCGCCATGATGTTCGGCGAGTTCTACCGCCGCGAGGGCGCGTGGCGGTTCCGCGCCGTCGGACAGGGCTGGTCGGTCGGCTTGGCCGGTCTGGTCGCCGAATTCGGTGTGCGAGTGGATGATCCGGCGACACCGGGACCGGTCACCCCCGGCCCGGCGAACGGCGGCCTGGCGACGCGAGCGGGCTCCGCACAGCGATCCGCGGCGACGCAGCCGGGCGGGTTTACCGGGACAACCGACGCCCGGCGAGCCGACGCGGCCCAGCCCTTCGGCGCCCAGCCCGCGAGCGCGACCTCGACCGCCGCCGCGGCGCAATCAGCGGGCAGCGCCCAGCGCCCCGGAATCGGATCGGCGACGGCCGTGCGGCAGCCGACCCCCCTGCCCACGGTCCCCCGGCGCGGCTTCTCCCTCGAACGCGAGACACCACTCGTCCCGCCGGTGCGCCCGCCGAATCCCGAACGCGCCGACTGGCATCCGCACCCGGACACCCCCGCCCACCTGCGCTGGTGGAACGGCTCGGAGTGGACCGATGCCACCCGCCCGCGCCCGCCCGCCGACGCCAAGCACTGCGCGCGCTGCGGCCGTCCGCGCCGCCGCCGCTTCTTCGGCGCGCCCGCGCCCTGCCGGGAGTGCGCGACCGAGATCGAGCAGTACCTGTCCGGCTGGCGCGGCCGCGCCGAACGGGCCCTGCGCACCGTGGGCCCACACGGCGACGATTGGGACGCGCTGTGGACGGCCCTGCGCTACCAGCGCATCGATCGCGCGCAGGCCCTGACGCTGCTGCGCCCCCAGGCCCACGATCACGTGGAACGCCTGGTGGCCTTCGCGTTCGCCGACGGCCGCGTCGATCAGGCCGAGATGGACGATTTCGACGACACGGTGGCCACGCTGGCGTTGCACGGCCCGCTGATCGAGGATCTGCGCCGCCGCATGCAGCGCGTGCGCACGCTCACCCGCCTGCGCGACGGCGAACTGCCCACCCTCAGCGCGAACGGCCTGCATCTGGACCCGGCCGAACAGCTGCATCTGAACGTCCCCGCGATCCATATCCGCCAGCTCGCCCGGGGCCCGAAGCACACCGAGGGCCGGTTGCTGTGCAGCAACAAGAAGTTGCGGTTCACCGGCGCCGACACCGGAACCGAAATGCTGTGGTCCCGAGTGGTTTCGGTGACGGCCGAGGCCGGCACGGTGGTCGTGGCCGCCACCTCCGCGCGCGGCGGCGCGGTCTTCGAGGTCGCCGACCCGCACCACGTGGCCGCCACCCTGGAGGGCGCGCTGCGCGTGGCGAAACGCCTGGCCCTGACCCCCGGCCGGCTCGACACCCGCACCATCCCGCAGGAGGTCAAGGCCCAGGTCTGGCAGCGCGACGGCGGCAAATGCGTCGAATGCGGCGACAGCCACTACCTGGAGTTCGACCACATCATCCCGCTCAGCCGCGGCGGCGCGACCAGCGCCCAGAACCTCCAAATCCTGTGCCGCGCATGCAATCGCGTGAAGGGCGCCCGCATCTGAGCGGCCCGCGCCGCAGGCTCGGGGCTCGAGTTCCGCAACCCCGGCTCGCAGTCCCGAGCTGCGGCGTGGAGGCTCACGATCCCGGCTCGGGACGCACCGGCCGCATCCAACCAGCGCCGCGCGCGGGTGCGGGGGAATGTGGGGAATCGGACAGGGAGTGATCAATCATGTTGAGGGGCAGGTGAAACGAACCTAGCGTCCTGGGGAGCAGCTCGGAGAGGGGAACGACATGCAGGTGGCGGTGGTCGGCGGGACGGGGACGCTCGGGTCGGCGGTGGTGCGGGATCTGGCGGCCAGGGGGCACGCGGTCCGGGTGCTGACCCGGTCCGCACCGCGGGTTCCGGTGGCGGGGACTGTGCATCACCCGGTGGATCTGGTGACCGGCGCGGGGTTGGACGAGGCCCTGGAGGGGGTTTCGGCCGTGGTGGACGCGGCAAGCCATCGGGGTCTGCGCAGCGAACGGGTGCTGGTGGACGGCGTGCGGACGCTGCTCGCCGCGGAAGAGCGCGCCCGGGTGGGGCACCACGTGGAGATCTCCATCGTGGGCTGCGAACGGGTGCCGTTCGGCTACTACCGCACCAAGACCGCGCAGGAGGAGGTGGTCACCCACGCTCCCGTGCCCTGGACGCTGTTGCGCGCCACCCAGTTTCACGAGCTCATCGACGAAATTCTGGCCGGGGCGGCGAAGTTCCGCCTGGCTCCGCGCGGCGCGCTGCTGTTCCAGCCCGTCGACGTGACGGCCGTGGCGGCCCGCCTGGCCGCTGCGGTCGAGGCGGGGCTGTCCGGCCGGGTCCGCGATATCGGCGGCCCGATCGTGCAGTCGCTGACCGAGCTGGCCGCCGCGCGGCGGACCGCGCTGGGACAGTCCCTGCTCCCCGCGCCGGTGCCGCCGATCGGCCGCGTCGTCCGACGAGTGCGCGACGCTGCGCTGTGCCTCGACGACGATGGCGAGGCGGTGTCGTTCGACTATGCCGAGTGGCTGCGCCGGCGATATGGGAAGCCGGGTCGCTGACCTGCTTTCATCCTGCGCTCCCGGCCCGCCGCGCGGTATCCGGATTTCCACCGAGATTTCCGGGTGCGACTACGTAGGGGTACCGATTCCCCGGGATCAGTTCCGCATGACCCGAACCACGGTGGGCTCGGCGCAGAACTGCGCGGTGGCCGCGCTCGCGCTCAGCCCGAGATCGTCCAGCCCGCCGGAGTCGACTACCGCGCACGTGGTTCCGGCCACCTTGCCGTCGCTGCCCTCGATGGGTCGTACCTGCGCGGTGACCACCGGATGCAGCCGGTCCTGCACGAAGGTCCAGAACTGCACGTCCCAGGCGGCGTATCCGGCGCGAGCGGAGGCGACGGTGTAGCCGGAATCGGAGGTGTCGATGCCGATTCCGCCGAGCTGCCCCGCCCGCCGGTATTCGAGCGACCCGTTTCCGGCGTGATAGATGGCGTAGGAGGCGTTCGCGGTGGCCAGGAACAGCGGAATGATCAGCTCGTCGCGCCCGTCGGCGTCCAGGTCGCGCAGTCGCGCGCCGGCCGCTGCCCGCCAGCCCTTCTCGGTGATGGTCTGCACCTGCTCGCCGTCGCTGTCGCGCACGATGATCGTGGTCAGACTGCTCGACCCGTTCGCGGCGTGGCGCACTTCGAAAACCAGTCCGGTCCCGTCGCGAGCGCGCAGCACACAGTCGGGAGGCGTTGCGGCCGAACCGATATCGCCGCAGGGCGTCATCCCCGTCACCGGATCGGTATCGGGTGCGCCCGAGGTTTCGGTGGTCGCGACCGTGGACTCCGGCTCCGCCGGGCCCGTGCACGCGGTCAGCGCGACGGCGGAGAGCGCGGTCATCCACCAGACCGCCGTCTTCCGCCACATACCGCGAGAATAACCGCCGCGCGCCCGCGCGGCAGGGCGTGCGCCGCGGCCCCGGAGCCGCGCGCTCTCCTGTTCAGTGGGACGCGTGCTCGCGACCGTCCCGCCCAGCGATGACGATATGCCTAATCGAAATAGTTCTAGCTGAAGTCGAGAGGGCACGCATGCATGCCAGCGCAGCGCAGGCCGATCACCACGATGTGATCATCATCGGGGCCGGTTTCGCCGGGCTCTACGGCGTCCACCGGGCAGCACGAGCCGGCCTGAACGTGCTGGGCCTGGAGACCGGCGTCGACGTCGGCGGCACCTGGTTCTGGAATCGCTACCCCGGCGCCCGCTGCGATGTCGAGAGCGTGGACTACTCCTACTCCTTCGACTCCGAACTGCAGCAGAGCTGGACCTGGACCGAGCGCTTCGCCGCGCAGCCGGAGATCCTGGCCTACATCAACCACGTGGCCGAACGTTTCGACCTGCGCAAGCACTACCGCTTCGAACAGACCGTGACCGCCGCGCATTTCGACGACGAGTCCGGAATCTGGACCGTGGGGACCGCCGACGGATCACGATTCCGTTCCCGCTTCGTGGTTTTCGCCACCGGCTGCCTGTCCGCGCCCATCAAGCCGAACATCCCGGGCGTGGAAACCTTTGCGGGGGAAGAGCTCTTCACCGCGCGCTGGCCGGAGGAGGGCGTGTCCTTCGCCGGCAAACGGGTGGCGGTCATCGGCACCGGCTCCTCGGGCATCCAGGTCTCGCCCATCATCGCCCGCGAGGCCGAGGCGCTCACGGTGCTGCAGCGCTCCCCGAATTTCAGTGTGCCCATTCCGAATCGGCCCTGGACCATGCAGGAGCAGGAGCAGATCCGCGCCACCTACCCCGCCCGGCGCGAGAAGTCGTACTACGCCCCGGCCGCGACACCGCATCCGAGCCTGACCACCAAGGCGCTGGAACTCTCGGCCGCCGAGCGCGAGCAGGCCATGGAGGAGCGCTGGAACGGCGGCGGCGTCCTGTTCAACAAGGTTTTCCCGGACCAGAACAGCGACCTGGCGGCCAATGAGCTGGTGCGCGAGTTCGCGGTGGCCAAGATTCGCGCGAAGATCGACGATCAGTCCGTCGCGGACGATCTGATTCCCACCGATCACCCGATCGGCACCAAGCGCATCTGCACCGACTCCGGCTACTACGAGATGTTCAACCGGCCGAACGTGCGGCTGGTGAACCTGCGCCGCGAACCGATCGAGGAGATCACCCCGACCGGTATTCGCACCGCGGACGAGTTCGTGGAGATCGATACCCTGGTCTACGCCACCGGTTTCGACGCCATGACCGGTGCGCTGCTGCGCATCGACATCACCGGCGCCCGGGGCACGAAACTGGCCGACACCTGGGCCGACGGCCCGGTCACCTACCTGGGCTTCGGCATCCACGGCTTCCCGAACATGTTCAGCATCAACAGCGTCGGGACCCCGTCGGTGATGGCCAACATGGTGCTGCATTCCGAACAGCAGCTCGATTGGGTCCTCGCGCTGATCGAACACTGTGGGGCGCAAGGCATCCGGCAGGTCGAGGCGCGCGCGGAGGCCGCATCGACCTGGACCGATCACCTCATGGAGGTCGCCGAGGGCACGCTGTTCGTGCGCGCGAACTCCTGGTACATGGGCGCGAACGTGGAGGGCAAGAAGCGCGTGTTCATGCCCTACATCGGCGGATTCGGCAACTACCGCCGATTCTGCGACACCGAGCGGGACAACGGCTACCCGAGCTTCGAGTTGACCCGCTAGCCATGGAACGCGGCCGCAGCCGGTTCCCCACCGGCCGCGGCCGCCGCCGGGCGGCTCGGGTTCCTCAGGCGGGCAGGCCCAGTCCCGAGGCCAGCACGGGCCACGACTTCTTCAGCTCGTCCTGCCAGTACCCCCAGGAGTGGGTGCCGTAGGGCGGGAAGTCGAAGGTGGCGGGAATGCCCAGCTGCCCGAGCTTGACCTGCATATTGTGTGTGCAGTAGTTGGTGGCCGCCTCGAGCGCGCCGCCGAGCGTCGTCTGATTCACCAGTCCGCCGACCCCGGGCAGGGTGTGCGGACCGTCGAGGGTGTCCCACGGGCCCGGCAGGCCGGTGCCGCTCGAGATGTACAGGTCGAGTCCGCGCAGCTGATCGGCGTGCACGTACGGGTCGTTCTCGGCCCACATGGGATCGTCCTTGGGGCCGTACATGTTCATCGTGTTGCCGCCGCCGGCGGCAACGACGAGATTGACGAAGTTGTAGCCGACCGGATCGCTGATCTGCGCGCAACCGCTGTACGCGGCAACGGATTTGTACAGTCCGGGCGCGGCGATGGGCAACTGCAGCACCGAGGTGCCCGCCATGGACAATCCCGCGATGGCGTTGCGCCCGTTGGTGTTCAGGGCGCCGTCGATGAGCGGCGGCAATTCCCGGGTGAGGAACGTCTTCCACTTGTTCACCCCGAGCGTGGGATCGCTCGCGCGCCAGTCCGTGTAGTAGCTGAACGCGCCGCCGACCGGTTGCACCACTTCGACGTTCTTGTCCCGCAGGAAGTTCAGCGCGTCGGTCTGCTGCTGCCAGGTCGCCGAATCCTCGCCGCCGCCCGCGCCGTTGAGCAGGTACAGCACCGGGCGTGGCTCGGAGGTGTCCGCCGCGCGCTGCACGTCGATCTCGATGTTTCTGTCCATCGAGGCCGAGTAGACCTGTAGTCGCAGGGTGCGGTCATCGACGTGCTCGGTCGAGACGATCTTGGAACCGTTCGCGGAGACGCCCGCGGTCGGCACGGCCGGAGCGGCGGTGGCGGTACCCGCGGCGATCGGTAGCAGAACGGTTGCGGTCAACGCTACAACCGCGCCGCCCCAGATCTTCTTTGCACGCACGCGGTCTATCTCCTCGGTAGAAGTCATGTTTTCAAGCGGTAGCAACGAGGTAACCCACCCTGCCGCAGTTCACTGAGCATTTGCTGGCGCGACACTTAGCGTCGCCTGAGAGCCGCCGGTCGGGGCCGTGTTACCGGCCGTCGAGGGGAGGCGTCGACCCTGACGGCGGTTGTCAGCGATCTGTCGGCGGGCTGTCAGCGCGCCGGGCCACTGTGTTCTCACACCGGATGAGCGGCCGACACCGAGCCGCACGGATATCGGACACGGAAGAGGTAGGGCGATGTCGAACATGTCGAACAGGGCGATCTCGAACGAAGCGATCTCGGATAGCGCGCTGTCGAAGCAGCTCGAGGCCACTGCCGCGGAGTTCGGGATTCCGGGCATGACCGTGGGCGTGTGGGCCGACGGCCGGGAGATCTTCGCCGAGTACGGCGTGACCAGCATCGAGAATCCGCTGCCGGTGGACCGGGACACGCTGTTCACCATCGGGTCGGCCGGTAAGAGCTGCACGGCCACCGCGGTCATGCGGCTGGTCGCGGAGGGCCGGATCGACCTGGACGCGCCGGTCCTGCGGTACGTTCCGGAATTCACGCTGAGCGATCCCGCGCACGCCGCCGCGATCACCGTGCGGCAGCTGCTGAACCACACCTCCGGCCTGGACTGGAACCTGATCAACGACACCGGTGCGGGCGACGACGCGCTCGCGGAGTTCGTGGCGCGGCTGGCGGAGATCCCGCTGATCGCGGTGCCGGGAGCCCGCGCCTCTTACAGTCAGGCCGGCTTCAATCTGCTGGGCCGGGTCATCGAGAAGGTCACCGGGCTCACCTTCGAACAGGCCGTCACGCGCCTGGTGCTGGATCCGGTCGGCCTGGCGCACAGCGGATATGAGCGCGACAGCATCATGACGCGCCGGTTCGCGATCGGGCACGAGCGGGACGAGGACGGCGCGTTGTCGGTGACGCGCACCTGGACCGGGACCCGCGCCAACAATCCCGGCGGCGGTCTGGTCTCGTCGGTGGCGGAACAGTTGCGCTGGGCGCGTTTTCAGCTCGGGGACGGCCGGGCCGAGTCCGGAGAGGTCGTGCTGCCCGCCGCGGCGCTGCACGAGATGCGCCGCCCCACCGTCGATTTGCGCGCCAGCAGCCTGGGCGACGCGATCGGCCTGTGCTGGTTCATGCGGGAGATCGACGGCGTCGCCACCTTCGGCCACGGCGGCTCGGCCTTCGGCCAGTTCGCCGAGTTGCTGCTGGTCCCCGAGCACGATTTCGCGATCATCGTGATGTCGAACGCCAGTCCCGACGGCATCCCGTCCAACCGGGCCGTGGTGCGCTGGGCGCTGGAGCACTACCTGGGCCTGGTGGACGGCGACCCCGAGCCGCTGCCCTTCGAGGCGTCCCGCGCGGGAGAACTGCTGGGCACCTACGACATAGACGCCATGACCATGACGGTCCTGACCCACGGCACGGGCCTGTCCCTGGAATGCCGGATCAAGCCGGAGATCCGCGCCGCCGCCGAAACCGATCTCCCCCAGGATCACCCGCCCTTCCCGTTCGCCCTGCTGCCGGGCGACGGCGACGAATACATCATCACCGAGGGCTCCTTCAAGGGCCAGCGCGGCTTCTTCAGCCGCGATACGACCGGCGCGATCACCGGCTTGGACCTGGCCGGCCGCCTCTTCACCCGCGTCTGAACCGCCGAACGACCCTCGCGCCGCGCTTCCCGGACCCGATCAGGGTCCGGGGTTCACGACGCCAACGCGCCCGGTACGACGCAGCGCGCTCCCGCACCCGTGTCGATGGCGGCGGCGGTGGGCGATGACGGCGCCAAATGGGGGGCGATTCGCCAGGCCGAGTCGCGATCGTCGAAACCGGCACGGCGGCAGGGTCCACACGCCCGCCATGACGCCCGGCCCTGCGAAGTCGAAGGTGTGCATCCGCGTGCGTACAGAGCAGAGGCGACCCGCACCGCGGCGCATCCGCGAACGCGCCGCGGCGACCCCTTGCCGCGCCGGTGCGCGATCGCTTCGGTTCAGGGTTCGGCGTGGGCCGCCCGCAGCTGGTCGATTGCCACGGTGCGCGGTGTGGCCGCACCGCGGTCGTAGGCGGTGCGGAACGGTTCCGGGCCCAGTCGAGAGGTGAGTTCGGTGGTGAGGGTGCGCAGCTGGGGTTCGCCGTGGTCGAACTCGCCGCGGATTGCTTCGCTCAGGCCCAGGGCGGACGCGGACGCCGTGAATTCCCACTCGTGCGACAGGAGTTCGGCCAGGAGCTCGGCGGCGTGGGCCAGGGCCTGGGTCACCGCGGCGACGTCACCGGCGTGGAACGCGCCTTCGATCACGGCGGGAAGCAATTCCCGGGCCTGCTCCGGGCGGCGAGCGGTGAGGTGGTTGGCCAGGCGGGCTATCGAAATGCGGTTCACAGCCATGACTTCGGGGAGCGGCAGCCGCTCGATCCGCTGTTCGAGCCGGTCGAGTTCGGCGTCGGCCCGCTCCACCTCGCCGGTGCGGCGATACGCTTCGGCGCGGCTGAAGCCGAGCACCTCACACAGCCGCGCGTAGCCGAGTTCCTCCGACTGGCGCTGTGCCGCTTCGATGTCGGCGGCGGCCCCGGTGAGGTCTCCGGCCCGCATCCGCGCGCGGGTGAGTTCGGCCCGGCTGACGAACAGGTCGTCTTCCATTCCCGTTTCCGAGGCCAGCGCCACGGCCCGGGCGAACGCGGCGATGGCCCGCTCGTGTTCCCCGGCGAGCCCGTGTGCCCGCCCGATCCCGAGCAGCACTACCCCCAGCCCCCAGCGCTCCCCGGTGATCTCGAACGCCCGCAACGCTTCTCGCCGCTCGGCTGCCCCGGCGATCGGCTCCCCGCGCCCGGTCAGCGCGAGGTCCCGCGCCAGATGCGCGCTGGCCCGCACCCACGGATCGGACCGCCCCACCGCCTGCGCGAGCTGCCGCTCGGCCAGCTCGTCCTCCCCCGCCCCCGACGCCACCAGCGAGGTCCACAGCGGCAACGCCGGATGAAACTCGAGCGCCCCCGTGCGCACACAGTCCTCGATGAGTTCTCGAACGGCCTCCGTCTCCCCGGTGGGAGCGCCCGCCATCAGCCTGATGACCCGGAACGCCGCCGCCACATCCGGCGGCAACTCCAACCGCAACACATCCCCCACCGCGGCCTCGAACCGGCTGCTCATCCCTCGAATCCCCCAGTACCAGAACAGCGCCCGCGTGAATCGGGCCGCCAGGCAACTTCCCGATTCGGCAACGCCGGGTAGGTCCGCGCCGACCACACCATCCCGGCCGTTCGGCGAATCCGACACCACCGGCCGAACCGCGGGGTCGCGCCGGTGACAGGTGTCGCTCGGATTGCCCCGGCTCACCGCATGCGAGTCGTCACCGGCGATCTCACCGGCCGACTCGCTCGCAAGCCCTGGGTGACCTCCGCGCACGGTCCGATCCGGCCGATTCTCTTCCGATTCGGCCGCGGCGAGGGCGGTTCGCAGGGCGAGAACGAGATTCGGGTGTTCGGCGTCGAAAAAGGCTATGGCGGTGAGCTGTTCGCGGGTGCGCAGGCCGGGCTCGGCCGCCTCCGCCTGCGCGAGGTAGTGGGTTGTGAAGCGCGGGGCGAGATCCTCGGCCGCCTCTGCCCGGCGGTCGGCGGCGTAGGCGCGGATGGTTTCCAGCATCCGGTAGCGGGGCTGATCGTCGCCGGAGACGGTGACCAGGGATTTCTCGACCAGTGCGCCGAGGACGTAGAGGATGTCACCCGCGGGCAGGTCCGCGTCGGCGCAGATCGCTTCGAGGGCTTCCAAGGTAGCCCCGGCCGGGAAGTAGGAGAGCCTGCGGGCGAGGAGCTTCTCCGGCTCCTCGAGCAGGTCCCAGCTCCACTCCACCAGGGCCAGCAGGGTGCGCTGGCGCGGGAGAGCGGTCCTGCTGCCGGAGGTGAGCAGCCGGAACCTGTCGTCCAGGCGGCGGGCGATCTGATCGACGCCCATGGCGCGCAGCTTGGCGGCGGCCAGCTCCAATGCCAATGGGATGCCGTCGAGTTGGCGACAGATCTCGAGCACCGGGTTCAGGTTCTGGTCGTCCAGGGTGAAGCCGGGACGCACGGCGGCCGCCCGGTCCAGGAACAGCCGGACCGCCGGATTGCGCTGCGCGGCTTCGGGATCCAGCGCCCGGGCCGGAACCCGGAGCGGTCCCACATGGCACAGCGTCTCGCCGTCGATCGCGAGCGGTTCCCGGCTGGTGGCCAGGATGCGCAGCAGCGGCAGCCGGGCCAGCAGGTGCGCGGCGAGTTCGGCGGCGGCGGCGATCACGTGCTCGCAGTTGTCCAGAACCAGTACGGCCGCACCGACATCCAGCAGCTCGGTGAGCCGGGTGGCGCCCGCGCCGGTGGGCCCGTCCGCGGCGGCCAGCGCACCGGAGACCGCGTCGGCGAGCTGGTCGGGCGTGCCGACCTCGGCCAGGGGCACGAAGAACACCGGCTCCCCGGCCCGGCGCGACATGGCCTCGAGGGCGAGCCTGGTCTTGCCCGCGCCGCCCGGACCGACCAGCGTGACGAGCCGCGCCGCCGCGAGCTGCCCAGCCACGGCGGCCAACTCCTGTTCCCGCCCGACGAAACTGGTGAGCCGCGCCGGCAGCGCACTTCCGGCGGGTTCCTTTCGCGCGGAGGGTGTTTCGAGCTCCCCGCGCAACAGCGCCAGGTGGGTGTCCCGCAATTCGGCCGACGGATCGATGCCGAGTTCCTCGCCGAGCCGCTCCCGCATGTCCTCGTAGACCGCGAGCGCGTCGGACTGCCTGCCGCCCGCGGCGAGCGCTCGAATCCGCAACGCGGCCAGCCGTTCCCGCAGCGGATGCGCAGCACCGGCGGCATCCAGATCGGACAGCACCGCACCGTGGCGGCCCAGCCGGAGTTCGGCGTCGAACCGATCCTCCAGCGCCGCGGCCCGCAGGTCGTCCAGCCGGGCCACGACCGCGCCCGCGTACGGCGCGTCCAGCACATCGCCCAGGGCGGGCCCGCGCCACAGTCCCAGGGCCTCGGTCAGCGCGGCCGTGGCCGCGGCGGCCCGGCCCGCCGCCAGTTCCCCCCGCCCGCGCCGCACCAGCTCCTCGAACCCCACCGTGTCGACCCGCACCCCGGGCAGCCGATACCCGCCGGCCGCCAACTCGACCTCGCCCGTCCCGCGCAGCGCCTTACGCAACCGCGACACCAGCGCCTGTAGCGCACCGGCCGCCTCGGCGGGCGGATCCTCCCCCCACAGTCCATCGATCAGCGCGCTCACCGGCACCGTCCCCCCGGCTTCGAGCGCGAGCCTGGCCAGCAGCATGCGCACCCGCGCCCCGCCGATCTCGACCGTCGATCCCTCATCGGTCCACACCTGAACCGGACCCAGCACACCAACCCGCACCCGGCGAGTCTCGCAGAACCGGACGTTGCGGTGTTATCCCCGGCCCCGCGCGGCCGCGCCCGAAGCGCGGCCCATTACCCCGGAAGTAATCGACCGGCGGCCCGGCGTGCGGCACGCTCGGTGCCATGAGTGAAATCGATCCCGTCGGCGCCCAGTTCTTCGCGACCATGCCCTTCAGCGAGCGCCTGGGCATAGAGGTCCTCGAACACGGCGCGAAACTCGTGCGCGCCCGCCTGGCCTGGGACGCCTCCTTGTGCACGCTCGGCGGCGCACTGCACGGCGGCGCGCTCATGTCCCTGGGCGATGCCACCGCCGCGGTGTGCGCGTTCTTGAACCTGCCCGAGGGCGCGCAGGGCACCACCACCGTCGAATCCAAGACCAATTTCCTGCGCGGCCTGCGCTCCGGCCATGCGACGGCCTCCGCGCGGCCGCTGCACGCGGGCCGCAGTTTCATCGTGGTGGAGACCGAGATCCACGACGACGCGGGCAAGCTCCTCGCCAAGGTCACCCAGACCCAGGCCGTGCTCTAGCCCGCGATCGTCTCTCCCGATCCGCCCCGTTCAGCCGGTCAGGAATCGAGAAGCATCCGCCGTACATCGCCCCTACCGTTGTCGATGACGAAGCGCCCGGTTCCGGAGTGGTTGAATCGAGCCGGGCGACTCCGACGAGACCGCGCAGGCGGCCCGCGAGAGGGATGGAGAGACGATGAGCAGGTCCACGAAGACGGCTGCGCTGCCCCTGGCCGACAGCCACGACATGATTCGCGTCCACGGCGCGCGGGTGAACAACCTGAAAGACATCAGCATCGAGATCCCCAAGCGCCGCCTGACAGTGTTCACGGGCGTGTCCGGCTCGGGTAAGAGCTCGCTGGTGTTCAGCACCATCGCCGCGGAGTCGCAGCGCCTTATCAACGAGACCTACAGCACCTTCGTCCAGGGCTTCATGCCCACCCTGGCCCGTCCCGAGGTCGACGTCCTGGACGGCATCACCACCGCGATCATCGTGGACCAGCAGCGCCTGGGCGCGGACCCGCGCTCCACCGTCGGCACCGCCACCGACGCCAACGCCATGCTGCGCATTCTGTTCAGCCGCCTCGGCAAGCCGCATATCGGCTCCCCGCAGGCGTTCTCGTTCAACGTCGCCTCCATCAGCGGCGCGGGCGCGGTCGCGATCGAGAAGGGCGGGCGCACCACGCGTGAGCGCCGCAGCTTCAGCATCGTCGGCGGCATGTGCCCGCGCTGCGAGGGCCGCGGCAAGGTCTCCGACATCGATCTGACCCAGCTCTACGACGACACCAAATCCCTTGCCGAGGGCGCGTTCACGATTCCCGGCTGGAAGTCCGACAGCTTCTGGACCGTGCGGGTGTACGCCGAGTCCGGCTTCGTGGATCCGAACAAGCCGATCCGCAAGTTCACCAAGCGCGAGATGAACGACTTCCTGTACAAGGAGCCGGTAAAGGTCAAGGTCGACGGGGTCAATCTGACCTACGAGGGCCTGATCCCGAAGATTCAGAAGTCGTTCCTGTCCAAGGACAAAGAGGCGCTGCAGCCGCACATCCGGGCGTTCGTGGAGCGCGCGGTCGCCTTCAGCGTGTGCCCCGACTGCCACGGCACCCGGCTCACCGAGGGCGCGCGCTCGTCGAAGATCAAGAAGATCAGCATCGCCGACGCCTGCGCCATGCAGATCAGCGATCTGGCGGAATGGGTTCGGGCGCTGCGGGAACCGTCCGTCGCGCCGCTGCTGGAGGCGCTGTCCAAGACGCTGGACTCGTTCGTGGAGATCGGCCTGGGCTATTTGTCCCTGGACCGGCCCTCGGGAACGCTGTCCGGCGGTGAAGCCCAGCGCGTCAAGATGATTCGGCATCTTGGCTCCGCGCTCACCGATGTCACCTACATCTTCGACGAGCCCACCGTCGGTCTGCACCCGCATGACATCCAGCGCATGAACGAGCTGCTGATCCGCCTGCGGGACAAGGGAAACACGGTGCTCGTCGTCGAGCACAAGCCGGAGACGATCGTCATCGCGGACCACGTCGTGGATCTGGGCCCCGGCGCGGGCAAGGGCGGCGGCACGGTGTGTTTCGAGGGCACCGTGGACGGGCTGCGCAGCAGTGACACGATCACCGGGCGGCATTTCGACGACCGGGCGGCGGTGAAGGAGTCCGAGCGTAAACCCAAGGGCGCGTTGGAGATCCGCAAGGCCAACGCCAACAATCTGCAGAACGTCGACGTCGACATCCCGCTGGGCGTGCTGGTGGTGATCACCGGTGTCGCCGGTTCGGGCAAGAGCTCGCTGGTACACGGTTCCATTCCGGCGGGCGAGAACGTGGTGTCGGTCGACCAGACCGCGATCAAGGGTTCGCGACGCAGCAATCCGGCGACGTACACCGGCCTGCTGGAACCGATTCGCAAGGCGTTCGCCAAGGCCAACGACGTCAAGCCCGCGCTGTTCAGCTCCAATTCCGAAGGCGCGTGCCCCAATTGCAACGGCGCGGGGGTGATCTACTCCGATCTGGCGATCATGGCGGGTGTGGAGACACCGTGCGAGGTGTGCGAGGGTAGGCGCTTCATGGCGGAGGTGCTGGACTACAAGCTCGGCGGCCGCGACATCAGCGAGGTGCTCGCCATGCCGGTGAGCGAGGCGCTGGAGTTCTTCGGCGACGGGCCGGCCAAGCTCCCGGCGGCGCACGCCATCCTCGACCGGCTCGCCGACGTCGGCCTGGGCTATCTGACCATCGGGCAGCCGCTCACGACGCTGTCCGGCGGTGAGCGTCAGCGCCTGAAGCTGGCCACGCACATGGGTGACAAGGGCGGGGTCTACGTGCTCGACGAGCCGACCACCGGCCTGCACCTGGCCGATGTCGAGAACCTGCTCGGCCTGCTGGACCGCCTGGTCGACGCCGGCAAATCGGTGATCGTGATCGAGCATCACCAGGCGGTGATGGCGCACGCGGACTGGATCATCGACCTCGGCCCGGGCGCGGGCCACGACGGCGGCAAGGTCGTCTTCGAGGGCACGCCCGCCGACCTGGTCGCGGCCCGGTCGACGCTGACCGGTGAGCACCTCGCGGCCTACGTCGGGGCGCCCGCCAAGAAGGCCGCGCGCAAACGCTGACCCGGCCGGACGCGGCCCGAACGGTAAGCTCGCGCAGGTGACCGGCACATCCTCCGAGGAGCAGCGCCTGCGCGAGCTGACCCGCCTGCGGCGGGTTCGCGACCGGATCGACCGCGAGTACGCGCAGCCGCTCAACGTCGAGGCCCTGGCGCGCGACGCGCACATCTCCGCCGGTCACCTGAGCCGTGAGTTCAAGGCCGCCTACGGCGAATCGGTCTACAGCTACCTGATGACGCGCCGCATCGAGCGCGCCATGGCCCTGCTGCGCCGCGGCGAGCAGAGCGTGACGGAAGTCTGCTTCGCCGTGGGCTGTTCGTCGCTGGGCACCTTCAGCACCCGTTTCACCGAGCTGGTCGGCGTCCCGCCCAGCGCCTATCGCGATCAGCACGCCCCGGCGGCCCCGGAAATGCCGTCGTGTGTCACGAAAAAGGTGACTCGCCCGATCAGAAACAAGTAACCCCAGCTCCCGGACATACGGTGATTGCCATGGATATCACGATTCATTCGAGCTTCCTGCCCCACACGGATCCCGAAGCGTCCCTCGGTTTCTACCGCGACGCCCTCGGCTTCGAAGTCCGCAATGACGTGAAATACGGCGACCTGCGCTGGCTGACCGTCGGCCCGCCCGGCCAGCCCTCGACAGCGATCGTCCTGCACCCCCCGGCCGCGGATCCCGGCATCACCGACGACGAGCGCCGTACGATCGCGGAGATGATGGCCAAGGGCACCTACGCGACCGTGGTCCTGGCCACCAAGGACGTGGACGCCCTGTTCGAACGCCTGGTGGCGGCCGACGCCGAGGTGATCCAGGAGCCGACGGACCAGCCGTACGGGATCCGCGACTGCGCGTTCCGCGATCCGGCGGGCAATCACATCCGGATCAGCGAGGTGCCCTGAGCCGGGGCACTGCCCGGTGCCGCCGAGAAGCTCCGATCAGGAAACACCCCCGGCGCGACGGCTCGGCTCCGCAGCCGCGATGTCGCCCCGAGCCGCCGGGGAGCCCCTACCCGGTGCGCCGAGTACCCGAATCTGCCTCGGGCCGCACGGTCAGATGGCAGACGCCGTCCGAACAGGATCGCTGCAACCGGCCGCGGGAGATCGTCTGCATCAGCCCGATAGCCCAGCAGGCCGGGCAGCCTTTGAGAGCCACTACACCCACCGGCAACAGCAGCAGGGCGACCGCGCCGGCAACCGGTATCAGCGCGAATGACGCGATGAGCGAACCGAATCCCACGATTCCCCGAACCAGGTGCGCGGTCAGGGAGGCGCTCGCGAACGACGGCGCGCCAGATGCGCTCGCCCCGTTCACTCACCCGCCCCCTGACCGTTCAGCTCGGCCCGCACCGCCGCCCGCGCCCGGTGCAGTCGCGATTTCATCGCCGCCGTGCTCAGCCCCGTGGCCCGGGCCACGAAACTTCCCGGCAGCCCCTGCACGTCCCGCATGATCAGCACCCGCCGCTGATCGGCGGGCAGGGCCGAGATGGCCGCGGCCACCCGCTCGACCTCGAGCCGGACCAGCACGTCGTCCTCCGCCGACGAGGTCGGAACGTCGACGAACTGCTCACTCCCGCTTGCTATCTCGCGTACACGTCGCAGGCATTCGTTGCGCACGATCCGAAACATCCAGGAGGCCAGAGCGGCAGTGGCCCGCAAGGTCCCGATCTTGCGAAACAGCACGATCATGGCGTCCTGCGCCGCGTCCTCGGCGTCCTGGCTCGTGGCGCACAACGCGAACGCGAACCGCCGAACATGCGGGTGCGCACCGGAAACCAAGGCCGCGACAGCGGCTTCGTCCCCACCCTGCGCGGCAACAACGATCTCCGCCGCCGGCCACGCGCTACCCACGAGACCCCCTCCGCTTCCGCAGCACCACGACGCAGCTGCACACCGCAACCGCCGCGACCACCCCGGCAACAATAATGACGGTCATCAGATCCCTCTCGTCCGTGCCCGGGCCTCGATGTCCGGGCACTCATAAGAGGGATCCGCGGCGAAAAGGATTCGGCCGCATCGGGGGTGGTTCGGATCCGAGGCAGGCCGCGGGGCGGACATCGCCCGCAGCCCCTCGACGCCGACCCCCCGGCCGCTAGCTCAGTGCGGCGGCCCGTTTGATCGCCGTCCGGATGCGGAAGTACGTCCCACACCGGCAGACGTTCTCGATCCGGTCGATGTCCTCGTCGGTGAGCGGTTCGCCGCCGGCCAGCAGCGCCGCGACGGCCATGATCTGGCCGGGCTGGCAGTAGCCGCACTGGGGTACGTCCTGCTCGATCCAGGCCCGCTGGACCGGGTGCAGGGTGTCGCCGTCGGCCAGGCCCTCGATGGTGGTGACGGTCTTGCCCGCGACCTCGCGGACGGGGGTGACGCACGGCTGAATGGCTTTGCCGTCCAGGTGGGAGGTGCAGGCGTGGCAGACCTGGATGCCGCAGCCGAACTTCGGGCCGGTGATGCCGAGCGTGTCGCGGAGCACCCAGAGCAGGGCCAGGTCCGCGGGTGCGGTGACGGTGACGGATTCTCCGTTCACGACGAACGTGTACTCGGGCATGTGCGAGCCTCCGGTTCAGCGTGGGAAGGGGGTGAAGTCGACTGCGCGAAGAACCGGGAAGCCGCGCACCGGTTTTCCGGTGGCTCGGGCGTAGGCGTTGGCGACCGCGCCGACGGCCGCGGGCACGCCGAGTTCGCCGACCCCGCCGGGCGGGCCACCGGAATGCAGGTGGATGAACTCGACTTCGAGCGGCGAATCGCGCTGCCGGGCAAAGTGGAACTGGGAGTAGCTGCCCTCCAGGGCAAGTCCCTTCTCGATGTGCAGACCGGCGTGCAGCACCGTGGAGATGGCGTCGGTGAGGCCGCCCAGCAGCTGGTTCTCCACGCCGCTCGGGTTCACGCAGGTGCCGGCGTCGACGGCGATCACGGCGCGGGTCACCCGGGGACGGGCCGGGTCGCTCGCATCCATTTCCACCAGACAGGCTGTGCGAGAGCGGTATTCGGCGTGAAATCCGAGTCCCCGCGCGTGCCCGGACGGCATCGGTTCGGTCCACCGGCCCACCCGCGCCACCTGCTCGACCACCTGCTTGTCCAAGCGGTCCTTCAGAACTCGCAGCCGGTACCGCACGGGATCCTCCCCGATCCGGTCGGCGATCTCGTCCATGAAGATCTCTTCCACGCCGCGGGCGGGACCGGAGTACACCGACCGCCACATGCCGGTGGGGTAGTCGATCGACACCTCGTTCATGACCTCGGATACCAGTCCGAGGTCGTACGGAATGGAGTTTTCGAGCTGGAACAGAGCCTGTGACGCGAGCCAATTGACCGGTGGATAAAGTCCTTTCGCGATCGACTCGTGCACGAAGGAGTCGAACCCGATCAGTTCGTCGCAGGTGGCGGCCGCGACCCGCTGCTCGTACCCGACAACCTTGTCCCGGTGCAGCACGGCTCGCAGTTTGTGGTGCATGGCCGGGCGCGCACGCCCGTGCCGCATGTCATCGGACCTGGTCCACATGAGTTTGACCGGCATGCCCAGGGCTTTCGAGATCTCGCACGCCTCCAGCGCGGCGTCGTGATACATCCGCCGCCCGAAGGAGCCACCCGCCTGCACGACGTGCACCGTGACCCGGTCCGCCGGCAACCCGAGTTCGGCCGCGATCGCGGCCCGCGCCACGGTGGGAAGCTTCAGCCCGCACCAGATCTCGGCCCGGTCCGCCCGCACGTCGGCGATGGCACAGTTCGTCTCCATGGGTGCGTGGTTCACGTACGCCCAGTCGAATTCCGCTTCCAGATAGTCGATTCCGAGCGCGGCGTTGCGCACCGGCGGCGCGACGAAAGCCGGTGTGGAGGCGTGCAGTTCGGCGAAGATGTCCGCGTCCGATCGTTCATCGATGGACCCGGCCGTCCATTCGACGGCCATGGCGTCCTTCGCGGCCCACGCCTGCCCGAAGGTCTCCGCCACGACAGCGATCCCGGTGCTGATCACCGCGACGTCGATGACGCCGGGCATGGCCCGCACGGCCCGCTCGTCGAACGAGGCCACCCCGCCGTTGACCGTGGGCGGCCGGCGCACCATGGTCGGCCGCGCTCCCGCCACCGCGATGTCCATGGTGTACTTCACCCTGCCGGTGACGATGTCGTGAATGTCGTTGCGCCGATGCCGCTTTCCGATGCGTGTGTGCTCGGCCTCCGGCTTCGGCGCACCCACGATCCCCACGTATCGCCGGTCCGCGGCGGCCCCGGCCAGCTCGCCGTACCCCAACCGCAGCCCCCCTGGCCCCCGAACCTCACCGTATTCGGTCCGCACCGAGTCCGCCGCGACTCCCCACCGGTCCGCGGCGGCCTGCACGAGCCGCCGTCGCGCGGTGGCGGCGAGAGCCCGAACCGGATCGTAAAGCGCCCGAGTCGATGTGGACCCGCCGGTCAACTGATTGGCCACCAACTCCCCCCGAGCCCGCTCCAGCTGCACCTCGACCCGATCCACCTCCAGATCGAGCTCTTCCGCGATCATGATCGCCACCCCGGTGGCGATCCCCTGCCCGCACTCGAGCCGCGGCAGCAGAAACCGCGCACCCCCGTCCGTCCCGACGGTCAACACCATGAGCGGCGCGGTGGCAATGGTCCCCAACCGCGCCAGCTCCCCCAGGTCGATGATCTCGCCGCGACCGGCCGCCGCCACCGGCGCGGCCCCGGCCACCCCCGCCCACTCCCCCTCGGCGACGAACCGCCCCGCGATCGTCACCGTCGGCGCCGCCAGTAGATAGGTCAGAAACCTCCGGCGCTCGACTCCCGGTCGGTACACGGCGGCATCGACGGACCCGGCCGACCGCTTCTTCGCTACCGCCATAGCTGGAAAACTAGGCCATCACCAGCACGGATCGGCCCAGGAACACGCCCGCGCGGCGCACCGCCCGAAACTGCCGGACACACCGGGTCGTTGTGACGGAGGGTCCTCGAGCAGCACCCGGGGCCGCCCGGCTCGAGGGAGACTTGCCGCCATGGCAGCAGATGAGCTTGTAGACGTATCGATCGCGGGCCCCGACGAGGACCAGCTCGCGGACTTCACCCGGCTGCTGGTGGAGAAACGACTCGCCGCGTGCGGGAACATCATCCCGGGCGTGCGGTCGATCTACCGCTGGGAAGGCGAGGTCGAGGAGGCCGAGGAGGCCCTGGCCCTCCTGCACACCCGCCGTTCCCTGGTCCCCGCGATCATCGAGGCGGCGAACGAACACCACCCCTACGACGTACCCCAGGTCCTGGCCGTCCCGGTGTCCGAGGCACATCCCGGGTACCGGCAGTGGGTCCTGGACTCGACCCTGGCCGAATAGTGAGTGGGGCGGGTGGGGCTCGAACCCACGACCAATGGATTATGAGTCCACGGCTCTAACCGACTGAGCTACCGCCCCTGACCGCGGCGGGAAGCTGCGGGCGATGGGATGGTACCGCTTCGAGTGTGGCGTTGCCTACTCGGCCGCGGGGGAACCTGGTGTGTCGTAGGCGGATCGAGGGAATGGAGGTTGCTGTGGCTTCGCTGTTCGTGAACGTGTTGCGGGGGCATCAGTGGTTGTACGAGAACAGCCGGGGGCTGGTGGGGCACCGGCTGCTGTTCGGGAACCCGACGCTGCTGCTGCGGACCGTCGGCAGGAAGACCGGGCAGGAGCGGACCTCGGCGCTCACCTACGGGCGGGACGGGGACTCGTACCTGGTGACCGCCTCCAACGGCGGATCGTCGCGGCCACCGGGGTGGTTGGCGAACGTCAAGGCCGAGCCCGAGGTCGAGATCCAGGTCGGGACCAAGCGGGTCCCGGTCGTCGCGACGGCCACGTACCCGGACGACCCGGACTACGCGCGTCGCTTCGCGATCGTCGACAAGGTCAATCAGGGGCGGTACGCGGAATATCAGAAGAAGACGACACGGCAGCTGGCCGTGGTGGTGCTGACTCCGCGATAGCGAGCGCCGACCGGGGCAATCCCCTCGAACTGGACAGGTGAGCTAAGGCTCGGCTATCCTGTCCGGCGAGGGGAGTACTTCCCACGAATCATTCCGGTCAATACGGATCGCGCCATCGCGAACCCCGGGTGGTTGCCCTGAAATACGGGTGAAGGAGACCTCAAGCCGCTTGACCGCGCTTGAGGAGACCCCGTTTTGAGTACCTCCGTATCCCTGCTGGCGAGTTCCGCCGGCGTCGAATCCATCGGCACGCCCTGGTTGTGGGCGGGCACCATCGGCGTCGTGCTGGCGCTGCTGGTTCTCGACTTCGCACTGACCCGCCGCCCGCACGAAGTCTCGATGCGCGAGGCCATCGGCTGGACCGTCTTCTACATCGCCCTCCCGGTCGCCTTCGGCGTATACCTGTGGGCGAGTAACGGTTCCACGATCGGCGTCGAGTTCTTCACCGGATATCTGCTCGAGAAATCGCTCTCGGTCGACAACCTCTTCGTGTTCATGCTGCTGCTGAGCGCCTTCGCGGTCCCGGCCGCCCTGGCCCAGCGCGTTCTGCTCTACGGCATCGCCGGCGCGCTGGTGCTGCGCGGCATCTTCATCGCCCTGGGCGCGGCCGCCCTGGCCACCCTGGACTGGGCGTTCCTGCTGTTCGGCGTCATCCTGCTGATCACCGCGATCAAGCTGCTCTCCGACGCCATGAGCGGACACGAACAGGCCGTGGACATCTCGGAGATGAAGTCGGTCAGGCTGCTGCGCCGGTTCATGCCGGTCACCGACGACTACCGGGGCACCCGCATGACCGTCCGGGAGGCCGGTCGCCGCGCCCTGACCCCGCTGGCGCTGGTGGTCGCGGCCGTCATGGCCACCGACCTGGTGTTCGCCGTCGACTCGGTGCCCGCGGTGTACGGCGTCACCGGTGACCCGTTCCTGGTGTTCGCCACCAACGCTTTCGCCCTACTCGGTTTGCGCGCACTGTATTTCGTCCTGCACGCCGCGCTCTCGCGACTGGTGCACCTGGCCTACGGCCTGGCGATCATCCTCGCCTTCATCGGCGTGAAGCTGGTGCTGCACTGGGCGCACGGCGTCTGGGCGGGCGTGCCGACCATCCCGACCGCGGCCTCGCTGGTGGTGATCGTGGTGGTGCTGGCGACCGTCACCCTGACCAGCCTGCGCGCCACTCGCGGTGGTAAGACCGCCGACGTACCGTGAGTCATGCTCCTGCAACGTTTTCGACGGCCCGGCCTCGACGAGATGAACCGGGCCGTCGATTCGCTCGTACTCTCCGAGGCGGTCTTCAAGACGTGCCCCTGGCAGCCCCGCGACCTGGTGGAAACCGGTCTGCGACAGTGGTTGCGGTGCTGCGGGGCGGCCCTGCGCGACTCGCAGGTGATCGGCATGCCCTCGCATTCGGTCGATGAGGCGTGGCACGGCCTGATCCTGTGCACGCAACGGTACGAACGCTTCTGCCGGGACGCCTACGGGCAGTTCCTGCACCATTTCCCGGACGGCGACGGGTTCGGCACCGGCAAGAACGCCGATCCCGAACCCGTCGCGGAGCAATTGCGCCGGACCGTGGTGGCCTGGTCGATGGTCGCGCGCCCCGGCGAGCAGTGCGTGCTCTGGAACATGGACACCGTCGTGGGCGTCGACCGGCCGTGGGGCATTCCCGAGGCCAGGGTCGCGGAGATCGAACAGGCGCTCCGCGACTAGTTTCCGCCCCCGCCGCAGCCGCCCCCGCCGCTGTCACCACCGTGATCACTGAAATCACCTGTGGTACAGCCGGCGTGGGCGGACGGCCCGCCGCTGCCCGCGCCATACGCACCGCGCTCCCAGCGCCGATTCCGCCGCCGCGTGCTGCGCTCGTCGAGCATCGCGATGACGCAGACCGCGACCACCAGCACCAACGCGATGCACAGCAGACTGAAGACGAGTTCCATGGCGCTCGCGGCTAACTGCCGCCGCCTCCGCCGCAGCCACCACCGCCGCCACCACCGCAACCGCTGCTCCCGCCACCGCAGCTGCTCCCGCCACCGCAGCTACTGCCGCCACCGCATCCGCTGCTGCTGCCGCCGCCTCCCCCGTAGGACCCGGCGCGCCGCCATTGGTTGTTGCGCCGCTGGGTGTTGCGCCGTTGCGTGCCCGCACGGACGAAAGCCACGATGATGCTGATCACGAACGCCACCACCAGGCCGATACAGACGAAGCCGAATAGGATTTCCATACGTTCCCCCGAACTCTCGCCGCCGTCAGCGACCGCGGCTCATCCTCCCTAGCCGAAAGCTACTGGCACTCGACGGTCCCCGACAACCGATATTCCGAGAAGCCGCCCGACCGTTAGGTTCTCGTCGCCGCGCTTTTACGAAACCGTGGCCGGCGAGTACGCGACGGGATGCCGAAACCGCAGCGGCGCAACGAGAAAGCGAAGAGCCGAGGCGGACTCCGCCTCGGCTCTGCCCGACACCCGTCGCTACTAACTGCTGCTGCCCCCACCGCAGCTGCTGCCGCCGCCTCCACACGAACTGCTGCCACCGCCGCAACTGCTGCTGCCACCCCCGCAGGAGCCGCTGCCCCCGCTGTCGGAGGACGAACCCCCGCCGCAGCCGGACGAACCGTGGTCGTGATGGCTTCCCCCGCCACAGCCGCTGTGCCCGTGGTGGTACGCGCCCCCGGACCCGGACGCCCCGTAGTACCCGCCGCGCCGCCAGGGCTGGTCACGATGCTCGTTGCGACGGCGGCCGGACGCGCGGGCGATGGCCACGATGATCCCGACCACGAACGCCAGCGTCAGGCCGATGCACACCAGGCCGAAGAGGACTTCCATTCGTTCCCTCGCACTCTCGCCGCCGTCGTGGACGCCGGGCGGCCTCCACGTAGCCGAAAACTACCGACACCGACGGGCCCGGACAACTCCGATTCCGAAGCCGTCCCGCCGCCTCTCCCCGGTTATACGACTCCGCGCCCGCTGCGTTTCGCAGCGGGCGCGGAACAGCGCGTGAACTTCTAGGTCAGCTTCACCCGTGCGGCGAAGAACCGCGCCACCGCCGGCGCGAACCGGTTGAACCGGTACTGCAGCCACGCCTCCGGCGTCACCGGAACCACGTCGCGATTGCTCTCCACCGACTTCACGATCTGCTCGGCGACCTTCTCCGGCCCGTAGCTCCGCGCGGCGTAGAGCCTGTCGAACTTCTCCTGCTTGGCGGCTTCCTCGGCGGCCGAGACCCCGGAGAAGCGGGTGGTGGCAACGATATTGGTGTGCACGATGCCGGGGCAGATGGTGTGCACGCCGATGTTCTTGCCCGCCAGCTCCGCGCGCAGGCAGTCCGAGAACATGAAGACCGCGGACTTGCTGGTGGAGTACGCGGAGAATCCGCGCTGCGGGGTGTAGGCCGCCATGCTGGACAGGTTCACGATGTGCCCGCCCAGACCGCGGTCGGCCATGGCCTTTCCGAACGCCCGGCAGCCGTTGACGACCCCGTACAGGTTGATGTTGAGCACGCGATCGAATTCGGCGGCGGGAGTGTCGAAGAAGTCGCCCGCCTGCCCGATGCCCGCGTTGTTGATCAGGATGTCCGGCACGCCGTGCGCGGCGATCACGGTGGCGGCGTGCTCGGTCACCGCGGCCTCCGAGGACACGTCGAGCTGATAGGCGTGCGCCGTACCGCCTTCGCGCGCAATGAGTTCCGCGGTTTCCTTGGCCGAGTCCAGGTTGATGTCCGAGAGCACCACCTCGGCTCCGCGCCGCGCGAACGCCAGCGCGGTCTCGCGGCCGATGCCGCTGCCGCCGCCGGTGATGACCAGCAGCTGATCCTCGAAGCTCCCCAGCTCCCGGCCGACTTCGGCCCGGCGCAGCGCGCGCGTGCTCTCCCCGGTGCGCAGCGAGTCAATGAGTTCGGTGGTGGCGGTGGCCAGCAGTTCCGGATGCGAGAACGGCAGCCAGTGCCCGCCGCCGACCTCGCGGCGGTACAGGTTCGGCGCCCATTCCTTGGTGTCGGCGTAGCCCGCGGGCCGCACCGCCACGTCGCGACGCGCGATGATCAGCTGCACCGGCACCTCGGTGCGGCGCTCACGCGGATCGCTCAGCCGCGGCAGGATGTTCGCGCGGTAGATGCGCATGCCGTCGAAGAAGTCGCGCCGGAACTCGGGCCCGAACTTGATGTTCGAGGGCGCGGTGTCGTTCATGAGGCCGACGAAGCGCGACCACATCTTCTCGGTGCCGAGCGGGCGCAGCACGACCTTGGGCAGGCCGGGGGTCATGAACAGTCCGGTGTACGCCGAGGACAGCAGCTGGGTGAACGGACCCCAGACCTTGCCCCGGGACAGATCGCCGCGCACCCACTTGCCCAGGTGATCGAGGTTCGGACCGGACACCGAGGTGAAGGACAGCACGCGCTCGGCCGCCTTCGGCTCGCACACCGCCTCCCACATCTCGACCGAGCCCCAGTCGTGCGCGAGCACGTGCACGGGCCGGTCCGGGCTCACCGCGTCGGCGACGGCGAAGAAGTCGGCGGCGAAGTGCTCGAGCCGGTAGTCCTCGGTCCGATCGGTGCGGGTGGAGCGGCCGTGCCCGCGGGTGTCGTAGGTGACCACGTGGAAGCGGTCGGCCAGTAGCGGCACCACGCGATCCCAGAGGTGATTGTCATCGGGCCAGCCGTGCACCAGCACAATGGTTTCCGCGGACGACTCGCCGTATTCGTAGACGGCGATCTCGAATTCGCCGCTGCGCACGAGGCGCTCGCTCGCGGGGATGATGGTCAGTTGATCGGTCATCGATCTTCTCCTGGGCAAGGTTCGGGGAACGGACTAGAGATCCAGCACCAGACGTTCCCCGGCGCAGCGGGATACACAGATGAGCGCGTCGCCGGCGGCCCGCTCCTTGGCGGTGAGCACGGTGTCGCGATGGTCGACTTCGCCTTCGGTCACCCGCACCCGGCAGGTGCGGCAGAACCCCTGGCGGCAGGAATACGGGCTGTCCGGGCGGATCTTGAGCACTTCCTCCAGCACCGACTTGTCCGCGGGCACCTCGATGGTGATGCCGGTGCGGGCCAGCTCGACCTGGAAGGCGGTGCCGTTGACCACCGGCGGCGGCGAGAAACGCTCGGAATACATTTCCACGCCGGGCATCTCGCGCACGCGGTCCGCGATGGCCTGGGTCATCACGACCGGCCCGCAGCAGTACACCGAGGTGTCCCCGCCGACGCCCGGCAGCAGATCCGCCCCGGTGGGCAGACCGTGCTCGTCGTCGGTGCGAATGGTGACCCGCTCGCCGAAGGCCTCGAGCTCGGACAGGAACGGGATGGTGTCGCGAGATCGCCCGGCGTACACCATGGTCCACCGCACGCCCAGCGACTCCGCCATGCGGATCATGGGCAGGATGGGCGTGATCCCGATGCCGCCCGCCACGAAATGCACTCGGGCGGCGGAGGATCCGTAGCCGGGCAGCACGAACGGGAAGGCGTTGCGCGGCCCCCGCACGGTCACCTGGGAGCCGACGGCCAGCGCGTCGTGGATCTCGATGGAGCCGCCGCCACCGTTGGGTATGCGCCGCACCGCGATTCGGTAGCTGTGCCGATCCGCCGGATCCCCGCACAGCGAATACTGGCGGATCCGGCCCGAGGGCAGTTCCACGTCCAGATGCGCGCCCGGCCGCCACGCCGGCAGCGCCCGGCCGTCCGGTGCGATGAGCATGAGGCTGACCACGTCGTTGTCGTGCGCCTCCACCCGGCGCTCGACCAGGACCAGCGGCAGCCGCCGGTCGTCGAACGCGGCGGGCGGTTCCTTGCGGTTCACCAGGGTGGTCCAGCGCAGGCGCGTTTCCGCGATCGCGTCGAGCACCCGGGTGGTGCGGTCGGGTCGTGCCTTGCCGTACAGGTCACGCGGCGGATCGAACGGGACCGGTCGAGTCATGGTCACGAGGCCATGATCCGAGCCGCCGGGGACTGGGCGAGGTAGGCGATGGCCTGCGCGCTCGAACCGACCGGCTCGGGGGTGTAGCCCGGCTTGAAGGTGGACAGCGCGCTGATCAGCAGGGACGGGATGCCCGGCACCGCGCCACGCCACATCGAGGCGAAGATCCGCCCCACCAGCATGGGATATCTGTGATCGGGCAGCGCCGGATCCTGGTGCACGAGGTACTTCGTGCCACGCAGCAGCAGCGCGATGAACACCGGGAAGATGATCAGCATCAGCGCCCCGCGGCGGACGTAACCGACGCCGAAGTACTCGGCCACGTCGTGCGCGACCATCCGGTGCTCGACCTCTTCGGCACCGTGCCAGCGGAACAGGTCCAGCATCTGCGGGTCGGCGTCGAACTGCTCGAGGTCGGCGTTGAGCACCCAGTCGCCGAGGAAGGCGAAGAAGTGCTCGAGCGCGGCGATCACGCCGAGCCGTTCCACCAGCACCTGCTGCCGCTTGGCGTCGGTGCCGCCCTCGCGCGGGCCCAGGGTCTTGCGGAAGAGGTATTCCGCCTGGCGCACATAGGGTTCGACGTCGATACCGTGCGTGGCCAGCACCTCTTCGAGAGCGCCGTTGTGACTCTCGGCGTGCATGGACTCCTGGCCGATGAAGCCGATCATGGCTTCGCGCAGCTTCTCGTCGCGCACCAGTTCCAGGGCTTCGCCGTAGGTCACCAGGAACATGCGCTCGCCCTCGGGCAGCAGCATGCTCAGGGCATTGAGAACGTGCGAGGCGATGGGCTCCTTGGTCATCCAGACCGGCTTGGTATTCGACCAGTCGAATCGCACGTTACGGGCATGAAGCGCCACCTCACCGGGTTCGGTCACCGGTCGGCGGCCCCGCTTCGGAAGTAGCTTCATCGATACTCCTGGTTGTTCTGTCGGCACAGCGTCGTGCTGGGTCCGTTGTGATGGGTCCCACGTGATTGCTGCATGAGCGTAGCAAAATTCTACGCGTATATGGGACTGCTAGTTACATCTAGATTCGGCGACCGGAGAATCACCGGCCGGACACGCCGGGTGACGTGCCGAATGACGATCTTGCCCGGTCTGCGGCCGAACCCGTAATGCCCGGGTGATCTGCGCGGGGGATCAGCTGTCGACGTGCACGTGCGGCCGCTGCGAACGGCGCGGCACCGCCCGGCGCAGCACCTCGCGGGTCACCGGGGCGACCTCGCCCTCGCCGACGAACCAGAAGCGGGCGAGATTAGCCAGCGGGCTGCCCTCGGACCATTCGAAGTACACGTGCGGCGGGCGGCCGGTGCGGTCGCGGATGGCGAGCAGGATCGCGGCGATGGAGTTGGGCACGGCCGCGGCCTCGACCGAGAGGATGCGGTACCGCTCCACCTCGACCGCGGTCACCAGTAGATCGGTGCTGAACTCGGAGGGGTCCTTGACGGTCACCTCCAGGAACAGGATCGGCTCGTCCGCGGGCAGGTGACTCTCGCGGCGCTGGTCGGCTTCCTTCTCGGCGTATTCCCGCGGCAGGCGCTCACCGATCTGGTGGGTGACGACGCGGACTTCGCCCCGCGCGGCCAGCTCGTCGATGAACCGCCCGGCCGCGTCGTCGAACCGGACCTCGATGGCGCGCAGTTCGAACGCCCGCCGGAAGCGGGAGACGAAGGACACCAGCACGATCGCGAGCACGAAGAGCACGGCCAGATGGACGCCCTCGGGCTTCTCGATGATGTTGTCGATGGTGGTGTACACGAAGATCACCGACACCAGGCCGAACCCGAAGACCTTGTGCCGCTCGCCCGCTCGCGCCGCCGACAGGGTCACCGCCACCGCGGCCGAGGTGATCAGCACCAGCACGCCGGTCGCGTACGCCGCGCCCTGCGAGTCCACGTCGGCGTCGAAGTACCAGGTGATCAGGAAGGCGATGGCCGCGAAAACCAGTGTCAGGGGCCGGATCTGGCGCGCCCACTCCGGGGCCATGCCGAAGCGCGGCAGATAGCGCGGCACCAGGTTGAGCAGGCCCGCCATGGCCGAAGCGCCCGCGAACCACAGGATGGCGATGGTGCTGATGTCGTAGATCGTGCCGAAGACGGTGCCGAGGTGTTCGTGCGCCAGATACGCCAGCGCGCGCCCGTTGGCCGGTCCGCCCGGCTCGAAAGCCGCCTCCGGGATCAGGATCGTGGTGATGAAGCTGGTGACGATGAGGAATCCGCTCATGATGAGCGCGGCGGTGGTGAGCAGTTTGCGCGCGCCGACGATGCGCCCGCGCGGATGTTCCTCGGTGTCGGACGCGCTGCCCTTGATCTGCGGCATGACCGCCACGCCGGTCTCGAACCCCGAAAGGCCCAGGGCCAGTTTGGGAAACACCAGCAGCGCGACCGCGACCATCAGGAAGGGATTGCCGTGCTGCGCGGTGAGCGCGTGCGTCCAGTCGGTGACCAGGTGCCGGTGTTCGAGGACCTGCACGATCCCGGTCACCGCGACCACGACGTTCAGCGACAGGAACACCCCGACCAGCACCACGGCGATGCCGATCGCCTCGGAGAAGCCCCTGAGGAAGACCGCGGCGAGCAGCGCCAGCAGGACCAGGGTGATGGCGAGATTGTGCCCATGCAGTGCGTCCGGAACGAGCGGGTTCTCCACGATGTGGGCCGCGCCGTCGGCCGCCGAGAGGGTCATGGTGATGGTGAAGTCGGTGGCGGCGAAGCCCAGCAGCACCAGCACGAGCAGCTTGCCCCACCAGTTCGGCAGGAAGCTCGCGAGCATTGCGATGGAGCCGCCGCCGTGCGGGCTCTCCCCCGCGACCCGCCGGTACACCGGCAGCGCGCCGAGCAGGGTGAGCGCCACCAGCACCAGCGTGGCCAGCGGTGAGAGCACCCCGGCGGCGAGCGCGGCGATGCCCGGCTGATAGCCGAGGGTGGAGAAGTAGTCGACGCCGGTGAGGCACATGACCTTCCACCAGGAATGCCGCTGCTCCTTGGGCGCGGGCTTGGCCAGCGGCCCGGGGAGTTGCGCGTGCGGCTCGTTGACGTCGGCCAGCAGCCAGTTGGCGAACCTGCCGCGCGCCCCGGCATCGGTCGTGGTCACAGCGCCTCCGCACCCACTGGCCCGGAGCTCCGGGCTCGGCAACGTTGAGGCAAATGTACTCACGCCACACCGAACCCGACCGCACTTGACCTCGCGAGTCGCACCGCGATCCCGCTGGGTTCCGGCGGTCGGACTCCGGCGCGGCAGGCGCGCCAACAGCGGCGTGTCGCCGCCGGCTAGCCCAGGTACGCCAGGATCGCCGTCGACAGAGCGGCGGCCAATCGGGCTCGGCCGTCCGGGGATTCGAGCAGGGCGGCGTCGTCGGGGTGGCGCATGTTGCCGCATTCGACCAGCGCGGCGGGGCGTTCGGCGAAGTTGAGGCCGGCCAGGTCGGGGCGGGGGTTGAGACCGTCGGAGCCCACGTACGTGGAGGGGACGAAGCCCGCGCCGCGCAGACCGTCGCGCAGGACGGTGGCCAGGCGGGCGGAGGGTTCGCCCTGGGCGTCGTTGAGCGGGGGCGAGGAGTGTGCGACGTGGAAGCCGTGGGCGTTCGCGCCGGTGTTGCCGTCGGCGTGAATGGAGACCACCGCGGCGGCGTTCACGCGATTGCCGAGGGTGCCGCGTTCGTCGACGCAGGGCCCGGCCCCGTCGTCGCTGTCCCGGGACATGACCACGCGGATGCCGCGCGCGGTGAGCAGATCGCGCACCCGGACCGCGACGTCCCAGTTGAATTCGTGTTCGGTGTACCCGTCGTTCGCACCGGTTCCGGTGGTGTTGCAGGCCTTGCTGCCGCCGCGCCCGTCGGGCACCTGGGCATTGATGACCTCGGGATGCGCACCGCCGCCGCCGTTGTGGCCGGGGTCGAGCACGACCGTGCGCTCGATCCCCGGAACCCCGGGCCATCGCGTCCCGAGCTGATCGGCCACGGGCCGGGCGGCGGCGATCGGCGCGGCGGCGACCTGACCGCTGCCGCCGATCAGCAGCGCGCCGCAGAGCACGGTCAGAGCTTTGAGATGTCGGTATCGCACCCGGCCCACCCTACGGCCGTCGCGACCCCGGATCGGCTCAATGCTCGAGCTTGCGCAGCAGATCGCGCAGTACGCGCAGTTCGTCCGGACCCAGTTCGGCAACTTCGGGCGGCGCGGGGTCGGGGGTGGCCACCGCGACCGCGACGACCTGCCGCCCGGCCTCGGTGAGCGAGACCAGCTTGCGGCGGCGGTTGCCCGCGTCCACCTCGCGCACCACCAGCCCGCGCTCCTCGAGATCGTTGATCGCGACCGTGGTGGCCGGGGCGTCCATCGTGGCGGCGTTGGCCAGCGCCTTGACCGTCAGCGGCCCCGGCCGCAATCGGCGCAGGACACGAATCCTGCTGAACGGCAACCCCGTTCGCTCGATGACCGCCCGCTTCCACCCGTCCCGGGTGTCCATGACCACGTGGGTGAGCAGCTGCCAGACCTCGTCGGGGGTGGGATCATCCGGCATGGGCGGAAACCTTCTGTTCGAGCAGTGGTGCGACGCGATCCCGGGAACGGTACGCCCACTCGGTATTCGCGGCGACCCCCAAGCCGAGGATCGCGACCGCGAGGGCGGTGATGATCCACCACAGCCCCGCGCCGCTGACCGCACCGCACAGGGCCACGCCCAGACTCACGCCGACCTGACGGCTGGTGGAGGCCACCGCGGCGGCCGCGCCCGCCCGATCCAGGGGCATGCCGCTGACGGCCGCGGTGGTGATGGGGGCATTGACCATGCCGAAGCCGATACCGAAGAGCGCGAACAGGATTACCAGCTGCCAGATCGCCGTCTCGGGGGTGAGCCGGGTCAGCCCGGCCGCGGCCAGCGCCATGAGCGTGCCCGCCGCCAGCAGCGACGGCCGGGTTCCGCGCTGCCCGACCAGCCGGCCCGACAGCGGCGAGAACACGAGCATGCCCAGCGCCATGGGCAGATACAGCACCCCGGTGTATGCCGCCGAGAAGCCGCGTGTGCCTTGCAGATACAGCGACATGTCGAACAGGAACGCGCCCAGAGCGGCGAACGCGCACACCGCGATCACGGTGGCCGAGGCGAACGGCACGCTACGGAAGAAGCGCAGATCGATGAAGGGCGTGCGGTGCCGCGCCTCGTGCCAGAGGAAGCCTCCCAGCGCCACCGCGGTGATGATCAACATGCGGGGCCGGTCCTCGATGAGGCCGAACACCAGGGTGAACAGCACCGTCATGACCAGAAGCTGTCCGAGCCAATCCATTCCGCGCGGCTGGGTGGATTTGGACTCGGGCACGAACAGCGTGGTGAGTGTGAAGGCCACCGCCACGATGGGCAGGTTGATCCAGAACACCGATTGCCAGCCCAGGGAGTCGATGAGCCCGCCGCCCACGAGCGGGCCCAGGGCCGTGGAGATGCCGACGACCGCACCCCAGATCCCCACGGCGCGAGCACGTTCCACGCGGCCGGTGAAGACCGTGGTGATGATCGACATCGCGACCGGATTGAGCATGGACCCGCCGACGGCCTGCAGGAACCGCGCGCCGATCAGCACCTCGATGGTGGGCGCGAGACTGCACGCCAGCGAGCCGGCCGCGAAGATCAGCAGCCCGACCCGGAAGACGCGCTTGCGCCCGAAGCGATCCGCGAGCGCGCCCGAGAGCATGAGCAGGCTGGCCAGGGTGAGGGTGTAGACGTCGACGATCCATTGCAGGCGCGACATCGACGCGCCGAGATCCGACCGAATCGCCGGGATGGCGACATTGACGATCGTGGCGTCCATGGACGAGATGAGCAGGCTCAGGCAGCAGGTCACCAGAATGATCGTCTTGCGACGCCTGCTCAGCTCGCCAATGGTTGCCGTCATGCAACTATTGTTAAACTACAAGTGTTTGGCGGACAAGAGTGTCGGCGGTCACGCCGATTCCCCGGCGCGGTTCTCACGCCGGGCCGCACCAGCCGATCTGCGGCAGGAGGCACGGCCTGGAGTTGGCCGTCCACAGGTCCGTGACCAGCCCGGTCACCGCCCCGAGCACATCCTCGGTCTGCTCGTCCGCCGTGCCGTAGGTGTGCGCGGAGACCGTGAAACCCGGCCCGTACGAGGCGGAGGCGACCTCGGGCACGCCCACATCCGCCCAGCCCCATTTACTGCCCTGCACCTGCGGCAGGCGCGAGGTGCCCCAGTCCTGCACGGTGCCGTCGGCCGCGACCGGGCTCGCCTCGGACATCCAGGTCAGCACCGGGCTCTCCGGATCGGAGCGCATTTTGGCCGCCAGGAAGTCCGAGACGTCGGCGGTGCTCGTCGAGGAGACCGCCCAGCCGCCCGAGCCCTGCGTCGCCGAGAGCTGATACTCGGCCGCCACCGCGTCGATCGCCTGCGGGTACTTGGCTGCCATGGCATCCGCCGCCCCGTCGTCGGAGTAGCGAATCATTCGCTCCCCCAGCCTTTTATCCTCCTCCGACCCGTCCCCGTGCCGCAGCGCGTAATCGGCCATGTAGAGCTTCACGATCGACAGCCCGCCCCGCGACTCCCGTTCGTTCGCGGTCCCCCACTGCACCCCGGGCACCACCGACCGCACCGAAATGGAGGTCCGCGGCGGCACCTCCACCTGCGGCGGCTCGGGCGCGGCCCCCGCCTCTCCCGCCGCACCCAGGCACACGCCCGCCACCAATGCCCCGATCAACCCTGCTCGATAGCCCATCGCCACCTCCGCGTCGGATGTCGTGCAAACCTCCAGCATCCCTCGCCCGTCCCCGGGACCAGCTCGTACACCTCGCGACACGCCGAGCCACGCACACGCCGAGGCGGACTCGCCCCCGGCCACCCCTCGATCACCACCTGCGAGACGGCGCGCGACTCGGCGGCTTGGGCGGTGTCCGTCGAACCAGCACTCTCGACCACATCCGGGACAACACCCGGCGACCCACACGGCCGCGTCCGACGCACCGCTGAAGACAGGAAGCAACCGCACCCCGGCGATCGTGGAGCCGCGCCGCTCCGGCACGAATTCGCCGGGTACCGCCGTTCCGCCGGAGCCGATGGCGCGGGATCGCGACCCCGACGAGGAGAGCTGTGCGATCCTCGCCGGCCAACGATGCCGACCGGCGGCTCGCCCCGGTGCCCGCGTGCGTCCGTCTCGCCGGAGCCGACGACCGACAGCAACGCACGGCCCGACCGCCGGCGGGCCGCCGACCCGGTCCGAGGGCGGCGGTGTATCCACAGCCGGGTCCGACGCCCACCCCCCTCCGAGCCTTCCGACGAGGTGGCGAACGCACGGCGTGAACCCCTACCGCCCAGTAGTTTTCATCTCGCCCCAACTGCTCTTCACTCAGTGGGACCGCGGTTTGCCGGGGCGTTCGCCCTCGGGTAGCGCCAACCTTCTCAGACGCCTATGCTCCTCCGCGAGATCCGAATCCGGTTGCCGGTAGGCGCATTTCGTGTGCCCCGGCACCGAACTCGGTCCCGCCGGGGCGTTCGCCTCGGTGAACGTGAGTGCGGAAGTGCAAAGCTTGTCGGAGTCATCGAATCCGCCGGGCGGCCGGGCGAATGCCGTTCAAGGCATCGGCCTGCTGGTCGGAACGCTGTTGGCGTGCGCGGCGATTGCCGCAGCCGGAGTGGTCGCGGCGGTCCTGTCCGCACCCGAAGAATCACGCGTCGCCCTCATCGTGGGCGGGTCGATCGCCGGGGTGCTGCTGTGCGCCGCGGTCACGACCGCGGTCCACTTCCGATCGCAGATGCAGCGGGCACGTGCGGGCGAAGCCGCGGCCAACGCCGAGACCCAGGCCCGCCTGGCCTCCTACGTGGCCTCCGCGAACGCGCGAATCACCGAGGTGCACAACCACGCTCAGGCGCTGGAGGAAGCCGTGACCGCGCGCAGGCGCGAGGTCAAGGACAGCGAGAACCGGCGCTCCGCGGCCATGGCGGCGTTCGCGGGCGCCGCCGGTCGCATGCAGGCCATGAGCACCAGCATGCTCGCCGAACTGCGCGAGATGGAGCACCGGCACGCGGACCCCCGCGTCCTCGAGGACCTGCTCGAACTCGATCACCGCACCGCACAGGCCGGTCGCCTGGCCGACAGCATCGCGGTGCTCAGCGGCGCGCGCTCGGGCCGGCGCTGGGCCAAACCCATTGCCATGGAGTCGATTCTGCGCGGCGCGATGGGCCGCGTCGCGGGCTACCAGCGGGTGCGCCTGCGCGCGGTCGCCGAGATCGCCGTCGCCGGGCACGCGGCCGAGGGCGTCATGCACGTGCTGGCCGAACTCCTGGACAACGCCTGCAATTTCTCCCCGCCCACCACCGAGGTGCACGTCTACGCGGCCGAAGTGCCCGCGGGAGTGGTCATCACCATCGAGGACAGCGGCCTGGTCATGAGCGAATCCGCTTTGCGCCGAGCCGAACTCGCGGTCGGCGGCGACGGCGCGAACCCGTCGGCTCGCGGCGCGCACTCGGATCTGTCCTCGCTCTCGGGCACCCGGCTCGGCCTCGCCGTGGTCGGTCACCTGGCCCGCAAGCACGATCTCACGGTGTCCTTCCGCCCCTCCGCCATCGGCGGCACCGCGGTGGTCGTGGTCGTCCCCCGTGAACTGACCACCCGGCTGGAGCGCCCCCGGCCCGCCGCGACCGGTGCGGCGGAGCCCGTCGCGGCCGCGATTCCCGTGCTCGCGGGCGGCACCGTCACCTCCCCGGGCCTGCCCATCGCCCTGCCCCGGCGCACCGCCCTGCCGGCGACCGCCGAGCCGGAGGCCCTGCCCGCCGGCGCCTCGCACGACTTCTTCACCCTGCCCGCCGCCCTGACCGCCGAGCCCGCTGCCAATACCGCGGCCGCGCGGACACTCTCGGACAACACCACGGGGCTGCTGGGTTCCCCCGCGGCCCTGCCGAGTTCGGCTCCCGAACTCCCCGGCACTCCCCCCGCCGCCCTCGAACCGCCGCGACCACAGCCCGGTCCGGCGGCCGATCGCGCACCGGCCCAGGACTATTGGCAGTCCCCGTTGCCGAATTCCACCACCGCACCGAATACCCCGCCCTCGAATCCCCCCGCCGGTTTCTCCGGCAGCACCACCCCGCTGCCCGGACGTGACTCGGCCGGCACCGAAACCCCGCCGAGCTCACCGGCTTCCACGACCGCCCGGCTGCCCAAGCGGCAGCGGGGCAGTGCGCTGGCCGCGGCTCATCCGCAGGGACTGTCCGCACCCGCTGCACCGGCGTTCCCCCTCTCGTCCCGAACCCCCTCACCGGCCGCGCTGGGCGCCTTCCAGCGCGCGGTGGCCGGGCGTGAGAACGCCGGTGACGCAAACCCACCCTTGGAGACCGATCGATGACCCTCTCGGCAACGCAGCTGGGCTGGCTGCTGGAGCAGCTGCTCGTCCGTACCCCGCGCACCAGGCACGCCCTGCTGCTATCCGGTGACGGACTGAAGATCTGCCACACCTCCGAGCTGGGCAACGACAGCGCCGATCAGCTGGCCGCGATCGCCGCGGGCATGCAGAGCCTCTCGCACGGCGCGTCGGTCGAATTCGGGGACGGGCGCGGTGGGGTGCGCCAGTCCATGACCGAGTTCTACGGCGGCATCCTGTTCATCGTCGAAGCCGGGGTGGGCGCCCATATCGCGGTGGTCGCCGCCGAGGACGCCGATGCCGGGCTCGTCGGCCACAACATGAAGGAGTTGGTCGAGCAGCTCGGCGAGCACTTGGCCGCCGCACCGCGGGTCCGGGGCGCGAGCGTGTCGTGACCAGGCCACAGGAGGATCCGGACCGGCTCTACACGCTCACCGGCGGACGGAGCCGGCCGGACTCGGACGCCTTCGATCTCGTCACCCTCGTTGTCAGCGAATGTGATCCGGCGCCGGGCATGCAGTCCGAGCACGCCGCGATCCTGCAGATCTGCCGCACCCCGGCCGCGGTCGTGGAGATCGCCGCGGAGCTGCGACTGCCGGTCGGCATCACCACGATTCTGCTCTCGGACCTACTGCTCGCGGGCAAGATCACTGTCCGGCATCCGCGGCACAGCCCTGCCGCGCAATGGCATTCGCTGCCGGACTCCACCACCCTCGAGAAGGTACTCGTTGGACTCCGCAATCTCTGATCCCCGCCCGGCCCGGGCCGACGCGCCACTGCACGAATCCGCCAGTCAGGGTTTGAAAATCGTCATCGTCGGCGGATTCGGCGTCGGCAAGACCACCATGGTGCGTTCGGTCAGCGAGATCCGCCCGCTCGACACCGAGGCCACCATGACCCAGGTGGGCCACGGCATCGACGATCCCACCGGCGCGCCCGACAAGTCCACCACCACCGTGGCTTTCGACTTCGGGCGGATCACGATCGACGACGAGCACGTGCTGTACCTGTTCGGCGCGCCGGGCCAGGAGCGGTTCTGGTTTCTGTGGGACCGCCTGTTCACCGGCGCGCTCGGCGCGATCGTGCTGGTGGACCCGCATCGAATCTCGGACTCCTGGTACGCCATCGATCGCCTCGAACATCAGGGCACGCCGTTCGTGGTGGCCTGCAACAACTTCGGTGGGACACCGCACACGCAGCAGGACGTGCGCGACGCCCTGGATCTGGACCCCCGCGTCCCGCTCGTCGATTGCGACGCCCGTCAGCGTGATTCGTCCAAGCGCGTGCTGATCAGCCTGGTCGAATACCTCTACAGCTCGGAGACCCCGTCATGACAGCCTCGGGCTGCCCGATCACTTCGGCCGCCGGGGTCGTGCCGTTGAGCGGACCGCGCTTTCACACCGATCCCCGCGCGCTCTACAACGACATGCGGCGCGACCACGGTTCGGTGGCGGCCGTGGAATTGGCCGGCGGCATCCCGGCGTGGCTGGTCATCGGCTACCGCGAGATCCACCAGGTCACCAACAGCCCCGAGCTGTTCCCGCGTGACGCGAGCCTGTGGAACCAGTGGGTCAACATCCCCGAAGACTGGCCGCTGCTGCCCATGATCGGGCCGCCCATGCCCTCCATCTACAGCACCGCCGGGGCCGAGCACCGCAGGCACGTGGCGATGGTGGAGCCCGCGCTGGAATCGGTCGACCCGTTCGAACTGCGCAGGCACTGTGAGGAATTGGCCGATCGCCTGATCGACGAGTTCTGCGGGCGCGGGCACGCCGACCTGGTGGCGGACTTCGCCGTCCCGCTGCCGGTGCTGGCGCTGTCGTGGCTGCTCGGCCTGCCCGACGAGCGCGGCCCGCACCTGGCCCGGGTCATGAAGGCGCTGGCCGACGGCGGCGCGGACGCGCAGTCCGCCTACGCCGCGTTCATGGGCGAGATGCAGCAGTTGCTGATGGAGCGCAAGGCCGCGCGCGGCAACGACCTGGTCTCGCGCATGCTCGCGCACCACGATCAGTTCACCGACACCGAATACGTGCTCGACCTGATGGCGGTGGTCGCCGCCGGGCAGCTGCCCACCTCCGACTGGATCGGAAACTCGGTGCGGCTCATGCTCACCGACGATCGCTTCGCGGCCGCGCTGGGCGGCGGGCGGCGCAGTGTCGGACAGGCCATGAACGAGGTGCTGTGGGAGGACACTCCCACCCAGATCCTGGCCGGTCGCTGGGCCGCCCGCGATACCCGTCTGGGCGACAGAACGATTCGCGCCGGCGACCTGCTGCTGCTGGGTCTGGCCGCGGCCAACGCCGATCCGCACGTGCGCCAGAACGTGACCGACTCCGCCGTACACAGCGGCAACAGCGCGCATTTCGCGTTCAGTCACGGTGAATACCGCTGCCCCTTCGCCGCGCAGGAGATCGCCGAGGTGATCGCCCGGACCGGTATCGAGGTGCTGCTGGATCGGCTACCCGATATCGACCTGGCGGTGCCGGCCTCGCAATTGGAGCGCAGGCCGTCACCCTTCTTGCGCGGAATGACGTCCCTACCAGTTGTTTTCAGCCCAGTTCGCGCCGTCGGAGGTTTCCAGTGACTTCATGCCCCCATGCCATGCCCATCGACTTCATGGTGAGCGACCTCGATGGCGAGACCGCCCGCCTGCGCGCCGCCGGCGCCATCAGCCGCATCGAACTGCTCGGCGTGCCCGCCTGGACCGTCACCGATCACACGATCGCCCGCCAACTGCTCACCGACCCCCGCCTGATCAAGGACATCAACGCCTGGGGCCTGTGGACCTCGGGCGTGGTGACCAGGCAGTGGCCGCTGATCGGCATGATCGACGCGGGCACCTCCATGTTCACCGCCGACGGGGCCGAGCACCGCCGCCTGCGCATCAAGACCACCCAGGCGCTGACCCCCCGCCGGCTGGAAGCGTTGCGGCCCACCATCGAACGGCTCACCAAGGAGCTGCTGGACGATCTCGACGAGGCGGGCCGCGACGGCGCGGTGGTCGACCTCAAGCAGGTTTTCGCCTACCCGCTGCCGATGCAGGTGGTCAGCGAGCTCATGGGTGTGCCGCGCGCGGATCAGGCCATGCTGCTGGCCTGGTACAAGGCGTTCTTCTCCATGCTCACCCCACAGGACGAGCGGCTGCGGGTGATCGACGAGCTCGACGTGTATTTCACCGAGATGGTGCGCCGCAAGACCGCGGAGCCCGGCGACGACCTCACCAGCGCGCTGATCCTGGCCGACGAGGGCGGCGAACCGCTCACCGAAGAGGAGGTCGTAGGCAACCTGAAGGCCCTGGTGGCGGCGGGCCACGAGACCACCGTGAGCCTGATCGTGAACGCGACCCGGGCGCTGCTCTCGCGCCCCGAGCAGCTCGCCCTGCTGCGTAGCGGTGACACCGAATGGAAGCAGGCCATCGAGGAGACGCTGCGGTACGACGGCCCCGTCACGCACCTGCTCATGCGCTTCGCCACCGAGGACATCACCGTCGGCGACACCGTGATCGACAAGGGTGAGGGCGTGGTCATCTCCTACCGCGCGGTGGGCCGCGACCCGCAGATCCACGGCGATGACGCCGACGACTTCGACATCACCCGGCCCACCGCGGCGCGCAACATCTCCTTCGGCTACGGCCCCCACATCTGCCCCGGCGCGGCCCTGGCCCGGCTCGAAGCCGCCATCGGCCTCCCGGCGCTGTTCGACCGCTTCCCCGGGCTGAATCTGGCCGCGCCGCTGGAGGAGATCGGCAATCTGCCGGTGCTCACCCAGAACGACGTGGCTGCGCTGCCGGTCCGCCTGAGCTGAGCGCACGGCGGGATTCACCCCGATATCGGCGTCTTGCCGGGGTGAATCCCGCTGGGTAGCTTGGGGTTCGGCGCGAGGGGGCGGTATGAGCGATTCGACGGCATCGGGCACGGACATAGCCGCCCTGCTCGGCCAGTCCCGAAAGCTCCTGGATACCGCGCTTTTCGCGATGGCCGAATCCCGGGACGCGCGGGCGGACATCACGCCCATCGACCCCGATCGGGACTGGGCGGGCCGGTTGCAGCGGATGCTGGGCGACGTGCGCAGCGAGGCCACCCTGGCTATCTCCAGTCCGATTCGCCGGCGGGACAGCTACGCCACGGGCGGCGGTCTGCTGCGTTCGCTACACGGCGCGGGCAAACAGGTACGGCTGCTGCTGTCGCCCGGGTACGCCGAAACCCGCGAGCCCGAGTTGTATTCGACGGCGTACCCGCTCGAATCGCAGGTGCGGGTCGCGACCTCGGACTTCTGCAACACCATTGTCATCGACCGCCGGGTGGCGGTGCTGTGGGCAGGCGGGGCGGACGCACCGCGCGGCTTCCTGGTCACCGAGCCCATGCTGCTGGGCGCGATCCACGAATTCGCGGTGCGTACCTGGTCGGCCGCGCCGGTGTTCCGCGATCACCGTGCCGGCGCGCAGCTTTCGGACGCGACCGCCCGGGCAACGCTCGAATGCCTCGCCGCCGGGCTCAAGGACGAGGCGGCGGCGCGGCGAATGTCGGTGTCATTGCGCACCTATCGGCGCTATGTCGCGGATCTGATGATTCGGCTCAACGCACCCAGCCGGTTCCAGCTCGGCGTGCGCGCTGCGGAGCTGGGATTGCTGCACTGACCGGGCTGGGGTTGCTGCACCGACCGTTCTGGGAGTGCTGCACCGACCGGGATTGCCGCGCCGAGTCGTTCCCGTGTGCGGTGCCGTGCGACGCCCCGCCGGCGCCGGACACGATGCGATCCGAGTCGGGCGACCGCGAGCCGCCACCCGGATCCGCGCGCCTCAGCCCGGAATTCGCAGTGCGCCGGCGTATTCGACGGCGTACCGCTTCGCCGCGGCGTAGTTCGCCTTCCCACTGGGCTGGCGCATGACCGCCTCGACCACCCAATAGCCACGCGGCGCCTTGTACCCGGCGACATGCGACCGCACATGAGAGTCGATCTCCGCGAGGTCCAGGGCCGCTCCGGCGCGCGGCTGCACCAGCGCGGTCACCCGCTGCCCGAAACGGTCGTCGGCGATGCCGATGACGAGGGCGTCCGCGATCGCCGGGTGCGCGGTGAGCGCACCCTCCACCTCCTCCGGAAACACCTTCTCCCCACCGGTGTTGATGCATTCGGATCCGCGTCCGAGCAGGGTGACGGTGCCGTCGTCCTCGTAGCGCGCGTAGTCACCGGGTATCACGTAGCGAACCCCGTCGATCTCCCGGAAGATGCTCTCGGACTTCGCCGGATCGCGGTAATAGCCGAGCGGCACATGCCCCGATCGCGCCACCTTGCCGACCGCGCCGGGCACCCGTTCGAGCACGTCGCCGTCGTCGCCGATCAGCACCGTCTGCGCGTTGAACCGCACCCGGGGGCCCTGGGAGTGATCGGTGTCGCCGGTGACCACGGCCAGGCCGTTGCCGCCGCTCTCGGAGGATCCGACCACGTCGGTGATGAACAGGGTCGGAAACCGTTCCACCCAGCGCTGTTTGAGCGTCTGGGAGAACAGGGCCGCGTGGCTGCTCAGTGCCCAGAGCGTGGAGATGTCGTGCTCGCCCTCGCGGTATGCCTCGAGTAGCGGCCCGGCCATGGCGTCGCCGACCACGGTCAGTACGTTGACTCCGTGGCGGGCCACCGCGCGCCACACCTCGGCCGGATCGAACCGCGGCAGGAAGACCAGCGTGCCGCCGGCGTTCAACGTCATGAACGCGGCCCACTGTGCCGCACCGTGAATGAGCGGCGAGAGCGGCGCCATGACGATCCCCGCCGGTGCCGCGGCGGCGCTGTTCGCCAGTTCCCATTCATCCGAAACGTACTCGCCCGTCACGAAATTGATCCCGCCGCCGAGAGCACGCCACACGTCTTCGTGCCGCCACAGCACGCCCTTGGGCATGCCGGTGGTGCCGCCGGTGTAGAGGATGTAGAGGTCGTCGGAGCGACGGGCGGCGAAGTCTCGCACCGGGGAATGCTCGCTCAGCGCCGATTCGTACGGCGTGCCTTCGTATTCCGTATCCGTTCCGTCGTCGACGACCGCGATCTCGGTAAGGCGTGACGCGGTGCCGCGGGCCTCCGAAACGATTGTCGCGTAGCGCCGTTCGTGTACCAGCGCGGTCAGATCCGCGTTGTCGATGATGTAGCGCACCTCGTCCGCCACATAGCGGTAGTTCACGCACACCGAGACCGCGCGCAGTTTGTAGGTCGCCAGCATGACTTCGAGGGCTTCGATGGAGTTGCGCGAATAGATGCCGACGTGATCACCCGGTCCGATGCCCCGGGCCGCGAGGTGGTGTGCGAACCGGTTGGCGCGCTCGTCGAGTTCGCGATAGGTCACCCGGCGGTCGCCGCAGATGACCGCGGTCCGGTCGGGCACCGCGTCGACGGCGTGTTCGAAGAGGTCGGCGATGGTGAAGGCCATGGGAATACCGTTCTGGAGCAGGGATCTACCTGGACTTCGGCGGCCGCGCATCCAGTGCGAACGAGCCTGGCATCGCCGGCCCGAGCCGGGAAGATCCCCGCGTGGCAGGAACCTGCCGCCCCCGTCAGGAAGCTGCCACGTCTCGGCCGAGTGCCCGCGCCCAGCGCCCGTCCTGCTGCGCCGCGGCCATCTCGGCCAGTCCCGGCGCCCGCATCCGTCCCGCCGCGATCAGTGACTCCACCCGGCCCACGTTGATCCGCGACCACGGGCTCCTGCGCCGCCGCCGCGAAAACCGTTGCAGGAAAATGTGTTCGTCGTAGCCGCGCCGATGGCTGTCGATCCAGCCGAAGCAGAGTCCCGCGTAGGCGGCGTCCTCGATGCTCAGCAGCGGCAGCCCCGAGCCCTTCTTCGCGATCAGCAGCCACACGCCGCCGGTGTCGCCGTGGTGCTCGGTCAGCCACGCCTCCCACTGTGCGGCGTCTTCGAATCGCATCGGCTCCGGGCTTGTCATCTCGCTCATGAAAGCCATGATTCCGGGCAAAGTGCTCATCAATTGAGCAGTTTTATTCGACGTCGTCGACGGTGTGCGGAAGACGGCCGAAGCTGTAGGGGAAAGGCCCCGCAACGCATGTAAGCCCCTGGCACACCGCAAGGCGTGCCAGGGGCTGGATCGGGTAGCGCGTTACGCGCGAGCGAGCTCGGTGCCCCGCAGAATGGAATCCGAGGTGTCCGAGGGCCATTCGAGTCCGGTATCGAGCTTGGCCAGCACATCGGCGGCCGGGTCCTCGTTCAGGCACCGTTCGAGCTGGCTGACGGCGTTGGCCGAAAGCCCGCTGGTGCGCGCCAGATCGGCCTGCGTCCAGCCCATCTCCTTGCGCCGCGCCTTGATGCGGTCGGACAGCGCCTTGAGGTCCGGTTCGCCGCCCGCCCCGGCCGCCGGCTTCGCGGCGGCAGGCTCGGACGCGACCTTCTTCGCTGCGGCCTCCGGCTTCGCGGCGGCGGGCTTCGCGGCGGCGTCGGCCTTCGCGGCGGGCGCGGCGGCCTTGGCGTGCTGCGCGGGCGCGGCCTTGACCGGCGCGACCTCCACGATGTTCGCCGAACCCCCGTCCGCCCCTTGCTTACGCGCACCCCCGTCCGGCACCAAGATCCCCTGTGTCAACAGCCGCGACCGCTTCCGCCTGCCCATTTTCGCCACAAGGCCTCCTCGACCCGTCGTTTCCGCTCCCGCTGGAGCACCCGAAAGGTTGCCACGAGTTCACGAAAATCCCGGGCACGTCCCGTTCCTCGGCGTGCCCGCACCCCCAATTCCCCCAAATCCCCTGGTCCATCGACCATGTCGGGCGCGGCTGGCCGCCGAAGGCAAATGAATGCTAGGTTGCCTCGATAGCCGGGGGGCGCGTTCGCGACGCGACAGGTCGCCGCCCGTCAGCTTGCCTCGATAGCCGGCGTTGGAGAGTTAGCGAAGTGACAGACCAGCACACCGAAGATCCCGCCGCCCATACCGCTGAGGGCAGCGCCACAGCCGGAATCGCGGGCGCCGCCCCCGCGCCCGTCCTCCGAATGCCGGCCCCGGTGCGCGCCGCTCGAATCATCACGCTGGTGTTCGCCGGACTGGGTGTCCTGCTCGTCGTCACGTTGCTCGCGACCGGGAAGATCTCGATGGCGATGCGCGACGGGCTCGGCTATCTGCCCACGATCCTGCTGGGCGCTCTCGCGCTGCGATTCGTGCGCGGCGCCGAGCGAATTCGCCTGTACGCCATCTCCGTTGCCACGGTCCAGGCGCTGCTCGGCCTGGCCGTGTTCGCCAAGGTGATCCTCCCGCCGGGGCCGCTCGCCACCATCGCCGGTGTCGTCGTGGTCGTTCTGCTCACGCGGGCGAGCGCGAAACAGTGGTTCACGGACGCCACCTCGACGCAGTCCGAGCAGGCTCGAATGTCCTGACCGGACAACACTATTCGAACCTTGATCTGCGGTTTTCGGAGAAGCGTTCGGTCGATCCGCCGGTGATCTTCCTATGGTTGGTCCATATCTCGACAACCCGAGGGGGAGATCCGATGAAATCCGAACACTGGCTGGTCAGGAACGAATCTTGGCTGGAGCGCGCGTTCTTCGTGATCGTGCTGATCAACTTGGCGATGCTGCTGATCGACAACGCAGTTAGGGGAACCTGTCCCACCCGGTGGGAATGGGCCTCGCTCGTCACGCTGGTCTTGTTGTCGGTCCTGCTGATCCGGTCCGAACTCCGCCGCCGCCGCGCCCTGAAGTACGGCTCGGTGGAGACCTTCCGCGAAATGATCGACCGGGACCACTACCGCACCCTGCGCGATACCGACGGCGAGTCCGCAGCCATCCTCGAACTCTGCGGCGACTACCCCGACCTACCGCTGGACTGGGCGGCCCGCACGATCCTCGAGCTGTGATCGTCGGCGAACAACGAGCCGGCCAGCGGCCTCGACGCCCGAAACCACCTGCCAATCGGCAGGTTTCAGGTTCAGGACGCCGTGAACGTCAGCGGCAGGGCACCGAACCGGAGCGTGCGGGCCAGGTCGGTGGTCGACTCCTCGGTGAGCTGGGAGCCGGAGAGCTGGGTCAGCGGGCTGGTCATCGCGGCTTGGATCTGGGGAGCCGACAGGACCGTGCCGTCGACGGTGAAGGCGACCATCGTGTAGAGGTTGGCGGCCGTGTACGCCATGTATTTCGCACCGGCTGTCGCGTCGAAGGTGATCAGGACCGTGTGCCGGGACGACCGCTGGTCCAATTGCGGTTGGGCGTCGGCGATTCCGTTCTCGATGAACGCCGGGCCCAAGAGGTAGACCGTTTTCCGGTCGGTGTCGCACGTGATCATCGGCAGGGCCGGGTCGTCGCCGTCCACGAGCGGATCGGTGTCGGTGCATTCCAGGTTCGCCAGGGTCTGCGCCTGCACGGCGGGATCCGTGCTCTGGCGCTGCGCTTTTCCGGGCACCGTGCCGAACTGGTTGCTGGGTGCGGTCGACAGTACGGGGCGGAGGTGGAGGCGGCCGGTGCGGCCGATCGCGCGGGCCCGCGTGCCGTCGTCGCCGGGTACGGTGACGGTCAGGCCGTCCGTGCCGACCTCGACGGTCGTGCCGTTCAGGCCCGCGTCCTCGGCTCGCTTCTCGATAACCGTTCGGGCAGCTTGCAATACGTCGGGGGACGGCCGGCTCTCATCGGCCGTGTGGGCCGTCAGCGTCACCGGCGTGCCCGCCGGCGGCTCGTCCGCACCGCACCCGGCCACCGCCGCGGCCAGCCCGATCACCGACAGCGCAGCCCAAACAGCCCGCAGCGGTACAGCATTCGTGCTCATCCCACCCCTATCGATCGATCGTCGCGATCGTAGCCGGATGGGTTCGGGGTCGGACCACAAGCCCGCCGATCGGCCGACGCCGCTCTCGGACACCGGCGTGCGAACTACCCCTCACCGCCGCAGGTCGTGCTTGGGCGAATGCCCGAACGCCTCCCTGTAGAGCTGGGCGAACCGCCCCGGATGCGAGAAACCCCATCGCGCGGCCACGATCGCGACGCTGAACCCGTCGCTGGGTTCGGCGGCGGCCAGATCCTCGCGGGCGCGGTTCAGCCGGACCCGGCGCAGATACTCCAGCGGCGTCATGTCGTGGCTGGCGCGAAAGGCGTTCTGCAGCGCGCGGACACCGGTGCCCGCGTGGGTCGCGAGCTCGGCGACGGTAAGCGGGCGGGCCGGATGGGCGTGAATGTAATCCACCGCGCGCTGCACCGCCGTGGGCTGCACCGCGCCGGGACCGGGTTGCAGGTGCTGATCCATGGTGGTGTTGGGGAACACCGCCAGCGCCGCCGCGGCCAGGGTGCGGGTGAGGTTCTGCACCACCAGCTCGGTCAGCACCGGGGAATCCTGGGCGGTCAGCTCGTGATGCGTGAGATCGAACAGCCGCCCCCAGAACCGTTCGCTGCGTGCGTCTCTCGGCTCCAGCGAGGTGAACCGCAGCTCGTCGGGCCCGACGCCCGAGAGCGCGGCCAGATCCGTGATCATCGAGTACGGCACGTGCAGCAGGTTCACGTCGTGGCTGTCGCACTCGGCGATGATGGGCACCCCGAACGGGAACATCACCAGATCCCGGCGGTGTTGCTGGAAGTCGTGGCCGCCGCCACGCAACCGCGCCCGCCCGCGCAGCGACCGCTCGAAGTACACGTGATCGTTGATGGGCGCGATATGGCAGCTGTAGCCGATCGAACTGCGGATCTCGGTGGCGATGACCTCGCCCCACACCGTGGCGGTGGTGCGGACGCGACTGGTCGGCGGGGCATCCCAGAACCGCAGCGCGTTGTCCGAATACATCTGGGTGACGAACGCGACGGCCTCGTCCGCGTCGCGAGACGACAGTTCCTCCCGGCGTGCCTCGACCAACCGGTGTTCAGGCATGCGTAACCTCTCCGAGCGGAAGCTGGCGATTGGCCAACAGTATTCACCGGGGCACTTCGCACGGTGCGGGATTCGGCCGCCCACCCCGCAATCTGTCCGAAAAGCGCTGTCGTGCGCGCGAAGTTCTGGACAGTTTGCGCATACGCGTGACCCGCGGTGCCGCCATTTCTTATCGTCGAGACACGCACCCGGTTCGCCGCAGGTGCTGTCGGGCGACCCGGCCACCGGGCCACGCGCGCTGCGTGTCACGCCGTACAGGACGGCGTTTCCACGCCCGGCCGGTCAATAGCAGAGCGGTAACCGAGCCCGATGACCGCATCATCGGGCCCGGGGTCACGCTTCTCGCTGGGAGGGAAGGGATTCGACGATGACGACCATCAACGAGGTACGCGTAATGGCGGCTCTGCACGTGTGCGCGGCGCCATTGAGCATGCGAGATCTCGAGACCGAGACCGGCGCGAGCGCCCGGGTCACCCGGAAAACGCTTGCCGCCCTCGTGCGTTCCGGCCTGATCGAGCAGGCCACCGCGCCGGAACCGCGGTGGCAGCTCAGCGCCCGGGGCCGCCGCTGGGTCGACACGGCCGCCGGCCGTGCCGCACTGGACGTACCCGAACCCTCGACCGCGCTCTGCGGCTGAGGCCGGGCGCGAGGTTCAGCGGGAGAATCGGGAATCGAGCCAGGCCACGACGTCGTCGTTGGCGGCGGCGAGGATGCCCCGATGGTCGACGCCGGGATAGTCACGGTATTCGACGGGCTGACCGGTCAGACGCTGCTGGGCGACCATGGCATCGGTGCCCGCGGGCGGAACCACGGTGTCGCCGGTGCCCTGGACCACCAGGACCGGCACCGTGTAGGTCAGGTTGCTCGCGTCGTTGTCGTTCAGGACCGCGCCCAGGGCGGTGGTGTCCGCGCCGGCACGGAACAGCGCGGACAGCGGCCTGCCCGCCCACGAGTCCGGTTCGCGCAGTCCGTCGATGCAGCGGGTGTCGGCCTGGGGCAACAGTTCCAGGCCCTCGGGCGCCAGGAAACGCGCCGGATCCACCTCGGCGACGGTCTGCGCGCCACGGATCATCAAAGGCAGGAAGGCATTCGACACCTGGGGCAGCGGCGACGCCCCGGTGGTCCCGGCGAGCGGGCCCGCGAGGGCGATGAGGCCCTGGTGTGAGGCCGGCGCCTCGGCGACCGCGCCGAGCAACTCCAGCCCCGGCGCCCACCCCTGGGCGCGGGCGGCGGTGTAGATGGCCGCCTGACCGCCCTGGGAGTGACCGACGCTCGCCCACCGGGTCCCGATCTCGGGCGCCACCGCGCGCGCGGCGAGGGCCATGTCGGCGACGGCGCGCATTTCGGTGTCGCCGATGAGATAGCCGTGTTCGCCCGCGGTGCCCAGGCCCTGGTAGTCGGTTTGCGCGACCGCGTAGCCCGCGGCGATCAATCGAGCCTGGGTGTCACGGACCAGCGCCGTGTAGGCGTGCGCGGGAAAGTCGGGGCCGGTGTCGCGCGAGGGCGCGCACACGTCCGCGACGCCCGTGGTGCCGTGCGCCCAGGAGATCAACGGCCAGCCGCCGGGCGGGGGTGTGCCCTCGGGCACGGCAACGGTCCCGGACACCGCCACCGGCTGACCCTGCATGTTCACCGAGCGGTAGAGCACGAGGTGGTTCCGCGCGCCCGCGACGGCCGGATCGCCGGTGATCGACCGCGCCTGAATCACCGTCCCGTGCTCGCCGGCCACCAGATCCGCTGCCGGAGCGTAGAACCCGGGTTCCACCGGTTCGGCGGCCGCGGGCCCGGCCGGGAACATCAGGGCGGCCGCGGTGGCGGCGGCCGCCAGCCGGACCGCCCGCGTCGTGTTCGCCGTGCGCATCGCGCCTCCGCTCTCTACTGCCCGGCGCGGGTGTCAGTGCCGCGCCGGGATTGGATTCGACCGGGTGCAATGTATGCGACCCGCGCGGGTCTCGGCGGATTGGACACGGCGCGAATGTCTTCCGAAGGCTCGGTCGTGCGACGGGAGACCGGTCACGTGAGCGGCGCGCGCGGCGCGGGTAGACCACGATCAACTCTTTGTCACTCAACACTTTCGGCAGCCTCGGACGATCGACTGACTGCGGCCGAAGTGCGCTGCGGACAAATTGCTTCGTGCGGTCGCCGGCCCCGTGGTCACAGCGGGACCGGCCTGGAATCGACCCGATGAATCCATTTGTCACCGTCGGAAGTCCTGGCGGGAACGAACACTCGCGAGACAAATATCGAACAGATCGCCGAATAATCACGAATTGATAGCGCGTCGCCGATTCACCAACCGAGCACCATAGGTTTCATCGGACCCGAGAACGAGCCCAGCGAACTCACGGCCGACCACAACCGTAGACCGAATAAAACAGCCCACCCGGTACGAATCCGCCAAAAACCCGGATATTAAGGACAAAACCCCAGGCAGAAGAGGCCATCGACGCTTAATCATAAAATAGGACCCGCCGCCGAGAAATTTGTTGCCCACGACACCGGCCGGCCAGTAGCTTCGATCTCGCAAATGGTTGGTGAACAGCACTGATCTGCACATTTCGATCGGAGAAAACAATGGTGGAATTCATTACCGGCGGTCTGTTCGATTCGCTGCTCGGCCTCGTTTCCGGCTCGGCGTCCGGCTCCTCGACGAACGGCTGCCCGCCCAAGCCCTGCTGAGTTCCCGGACCGGAACACCCTCCCGGCAACACACGAAGGGCGTTCCCCCAGCGGGAGATAGGCGCCCAGCCGCGCATAAGCGCCCTCCCCCGGCGACCATCGAATGCCGAACCGCACCGGCATGAACTCCGGCCCCGATTCCAGGCCCCGGGATCGGCTGCGCCACACCATTTCCACAAACAAAACGCCCCTGACCGGAAGACCCGGTCAGGGGCGTTTTCAGGCTCCCCCATCTGGACTCGAACCAGAAACCTGCCGATTAACAGTCGGCTGCTCTGCCAATTGAGCTATAGGGGATTGTGTCCCGGTCACCCTCTCGGGCGACCGGAGAAAACTTTAGCGCATGGGTTGTTCAGTTCCCAAATCGGCTCTCTACCTGGGGACATGTCGGTGGGGGGCGGATCGACAGGGGGGTGGGGTGTCAGGCAGGATGGGGGGCGCTGACTGGCCTACGGGAGGAGCTTCTCGACATGCTGCGGTTGATCATCGGCGTCGCGGCCGGGTATGTGCTGGGCGCGAAGGCCGGGCGAGCCCGGTATGAGCAGATCAGTAAAACCACCCGCGCAATTAGTGAGAGTCCGGTCACACGGAAGCTGGTTCAGGTGAGCCGGCAGCGGTTGTCGGACAAGTTGAGCACGCGGCCCAAGCTGGAGCCCATGGTTCCGCTGGACGAGCGGACCACCATCATGGTGCCGCACGACCAGCTGCGTCGATAGCTCGAAAACACCTCGCGCCCGGCACATTTGCGAACGTGCCGGGCGCGAGATGTGTCCGGGCACAGCGCCCGGCGAAGTCCTCAGCGCCCGGCGAAGTCCTCGGAGTTGCCCATGGCCTGCGTCATCAGGCTCTTGCGGTACTGCTCCAGCGCCACCAGATCACCGAACAGCGCGAAGTACGCCTCGGACTGCTCGGTGGAGGAGATGCGCTGCAGCTTGGACTTCAGCTCCGCGATCTGGCGGCCCACCCAGGACTCCTGCACCCGCGCCAGCACGCCGGTGACCAGGCGCGGGATGTCGGCCTCGGATTTCACGGGTAGCTGTTCCCCGGCCAATTCCGAGACCATGGCGCGCATGGTGAGGTCGTCGGTGTTGTCCGCGACCGCCGCGACCCATTCCGCACCGCCCAGCCCGGCCGCCGTGCCGCCCGCCTCGACGATGGCGGCGTGCACGGCCTTGAACGCGGGGTGGGTGAAGACGTCGGACTCGAGGGAGTCGAACACCGGTCCGGCGAACGCGGGGTACTGCAGGGCCGCGATCAGCGCCTGCCGCTGCACCATGAGCGCCGGATCACGGGGCGACGGCCGCTCCGCGGCGGGCGCGGAAACCGGCTGTGCGGCTTCCCGTTCCGGAACGCCCCGGCGCGGGGTGGCCCCGCTCGCCGCACCGCGCGCGTTCTTGCGGGCCTCGTCGCCCACCCGGCGCACCACCATCTGGATGTCGTCCCAGCCCACCCAGCCCGCGAGTTTGGTCGCGTACGCCTTGCGCAGGGCGTTGTCCTTGATCTGCGCGACCACGGGCACGCCCCGCCGCAGCGCGTCGACCTGTCCCTCGGGGGTGTCGAGGTTGTGTTCGGCGAGCAGGCCGCGGATCACGAACTCGTACAGCGGGACTCGGCGCGCGACCAGATCGCGCACCGACCCGTCGCCGGAGCGCTGGCGCAGCTCGCACGGATCGAGCCCGTCGGGGGCCACGGCGATGTAGGTCTGCCCGGCCAGTTTCTGATCACCGCTGAACGCCTTGAGCGCCGCGGCCTGCCCGGCGTCGTCGCCGTCGAAGGTGTAGATGATCTCGCCGCGCCAGAAGTTGTCGTCCATGAGCAGCCGCCGCAGCAGCGCGAGGTGTTCGTCACCGAAGGCCGTACCGCAGGACGCCACAGCGGTTTTCACCCCGGACAGGTGCATGGCCATCACATCGGTGTAGCCCTCGACCACCACGGCCTGGTGCCCCTTGGCGATCTCGCGCTTGGCCAGATCGAGCCCGAACAGCACCTGGGACTTCTTGTACAGCACCGTTTCCGGGGTGTTGATGTACTTGGCCGTCATGGTGTCGTCGTCGTACAGCCGCCGCGCGCCGAAGCCGATCACGTCACCGCCGAGATTGCGGATGGGCCACAGCAGCCGCCGGTGGAAGCGGTCCATCGGGCCGCGCTGGCCCTGCCGCGACAACCCCGCCGCTTCCAGCTCCTTGAACTCGAAACCCTTGCGCATCAGGTGTTTCGTGAGCGTGTCCCACCCGCTCGGGGCGTAGCCGCAGCCGAACTGGTGCGCGGCGTTGTGGTCGAAGTTCCGCTCGGTGAGGTACGCGCGGGCGGTCTCGGCCTCGGGGGTCCCGAGCTGCGCGATGTAGAACTCGTGCGCGGCGGCGTTGGCCGCGACCAGGCGCGAGCGCGTGCCGCGATCCCGCTGGACCGAGGTGCCGCCGCCCTCGTAGTTGATCTTGTAGTTGAGCCGGTCGGCCATCTGCTCGACGGCCTCGATGAAGCCGACGTGCTCGATCTTCTGCAGGAAGGCGAAGACGTCACCGCCCTCACCGCAGCCGAAGCAGTGGAAATGGCCGTGATTGGGCCGCACGTGGAAGGACGGGGACTTCTCGTCGTGGAAGGGGCACAGGCCCTTCATCGAGTCCGCACCCGCCCGCTTCAGGGCGACGTACTCACCTACGACATCCTCGATCCGAACACGTTCACGAATCGCCGCGATATCGCGGTCTGGAAGTCGGCCGGCCACGGCAGCGAGTCTAGACCCGACCGCCCGACACGCTCGACCCGGACGCACGGGCTGGACACCGGACCGAAAGCCTTCTCCCCCGCATGCCAGGATCTAGCGGTGCTCAGCCTGTTCCACGACGCCCGGACCCCGGTGCACGCCGTCCCCGCCGGGGCGAAACTGCTGGTCCTGGCGGTCGCAGGCACCGGGCTGTTCTTCGTGCGGTCGATACCGTGGCTGAGCCTGGCGCTGGCGGTGACGCTGGGGCTCTACGCCCTCGCGCGGATCCCGTGGGCGAGCACCGCGCGCCAGGCGCTGAGTACGGCGCCGGTGCTCGCGCTGATCATGCTCGCGCAGTGGCTGTTCGTCGACGGGCACAGCGCGGCCCTGGTCGGCCTGCGCCTGCTGACGCTGATCCTGCTCGCGAATCTCGTGACCCTGACCACCCGCACCTCGGCGATCATCGAGACCATCGAACGCCTGCTCGGCCCGCTGCGCCCGCTCGGCGTGCGGCCCGAACGCGTGGGCCTGCTCGTGGCCATGACGATCCGCTTCATCCCGGTCATCCGCGAACAGGCCGAGCTGGTGCGCTCGGCCCAGCGGGCGCGCGGGATCGAGCGCAGCACGGTATTTCTGATCCCCCTGCTGATCCGCACCCTGCGCATGGCCGACCAGGTCGGTGAGGCCCTGGACGCCCGCGGCCTGGACTGATCCCGGCCGCGACCCCGGGCCGGAATCAGTCCGATCCTCGATGCCCGGAGTTCGCTGGAATCCCATCGACCAGACGTGGCCACCCCGTTCACCCGTTAGCACCCCTAAGATTCCCCGGGTGCGTAGTAGGGATTTGGCGCAGATAGCGCTGTTCGCGGCAATCATGGTGGTACTCGGGTTCTTCCCGCTCATCCAGTTGCCGGGCGCGTTCGCGCCGTTCACCTCGCAGACGCTGGGTGTGATTCTGGCCGGCTCGATCCTCGGCGCGAAGCGTGGCGCGCTGGCGATCCTGCTCTTCGATGTGCTGGTGTTCGCGGGCCTGCCGGTGTTGCCGGGCGGTCGCGGCGGGCTCTCGGTCGTCATGGGACCGACCGGCGGATTCATCATCGCCTACCCCATCGGCGCGCTGGTGATCGGTCTGCTCACCGAACGCCTGTGGAAGCACTACAACCTGCCCATCGCACTGGCGATCAACTTCCTCGGCGGCGCGGTCGTGCTCTACGCCATCGGCGTGCCGTGGATGGCCGTGGCCGCGGACCTGCCGCTGTCCAAGGCCATCACCACCTCGGTCGCCTTCCTGCCCGGCGACGTCGTGAAGACCGTCATCGGCTCGCTGGCCGCCATCGCGGTGCGCAAGGCGTATCCCTTGATCCCGGCCCGCGCGTGATCGAACTCGAGGGGGTCGCCCACCGTTTCGGCGAGCGCGAGGTGCTCGCCGGCCTCGATCTCACCCTGACCGAGGACCGCATCGCCGTCGTCGGCTCCAACGGGTCGGGCAAGTCCACCTTCGCGCGGCTGCTCAACGGCCTCCAGGTCCCCACAGCGGGCAGGGTCCGGGTGGACGGCCTCGATACCCGCAAGCAGGGCAGGGCCGTTCGCAAGCTCGTGGGCTTCGTGTTCCAGGACCCGGACGTGCAGATCGTCATGCCGACCGTCGCCGAGGATCTCGCGTTCGGGCTCAAACACCACGGGCTCGCCAAAGCCGATATCGCCGAACGGGTTACCGAGGTGCTCGCCGAATACGGGCTCACCGAATTCCGGGACCACCCCGCGCATCTGCTCAGCGGCGGGCAGAAGCAGCTGCTGGCGATCGCGGCCGTCCTGGCGGTCCGGCCTCGCTACGTCATCTTCGACGAGCCCACGACGCTGCTGGACCTGCGCAACAAGCGCCGGGTGACGGCGCTGCTGCGCGAGCTCCCGCAGCAGGTGGTGGTGATCTCCCACGACCTGGACCTGCTCACCGATTTCGATCGGGTGCTGGTGTTCGACGCGGGGCGCGTCGTGGCGGACGGGCCGCCGGAGACGAGCATCGCGCACTACCTGGCCATGCACGACTGAGCGGTCTACCGGCGCGCTCGCGGAAGGAATCTCACAGGCGCCGGTGCGGTCCCGGCCACGAGCAGACCGGGACGACGGCGGGCATTCGGCGGGATTCGGCCGGAACCAGTCACTCTCACGGAATCACGGCCGCGAGCCGCTCGAGCCGGCTCTCGGTGTACGACGCGATCTGATCGACCACCACCCGCACCCGCGCGGTGTCGTCCTTGGCAGCCTCCCACCACGGCAGCAGTAACCGGTCCAGCCCCCGCGGCGCGCCGTCGAGCAGGTGATGCGCGACCATCAGGATCCGCTCCCGCTGCCCCGCCTGGCGCACCTGATGGATCGGATCGGACAACACGTAGCGCAGCGCCATGGTCTTGAGCACCGCGACCTCGGCCGCCACGATCCGCGGCACCTCCAGATCCGCTGTGTACCGGCACAATTGGCGACCGCCCCAGGCCGCCCGCGTGGCCTCCACCGCCGCGGTGGCGAAGCGCCCCACCAGATCGCTGGTCATGCGCTTCAATCCCACCGAGGCGATGAGCGAGCCGTCGTACGTGGCGGCCGCGATCACCACCGGCAGTTCGGACAGGCGCTGGGCGGCGGCGATCAGTTCCTCGGTCCCGAGCGACTTGTTCTGGCGCGCACCGAGTTCGGCCAGTGCGGCCTGTTCGATCGGGTCGGCCAGCGACCGCAGATCGATGCGACCGACGATGACGCCGTCCTCCACGTCGTGCACGGAGTAGGCCACGTCGTCAGCCCAGTCCATGACCTGCGACTCCAGGCACTGCCGCCGGCCGGGCGCACCCTCGCGCACCCAGTTCAGCCTGTCCATGTCGACCTCGTAGGCCCCGAACTTGGTGCCGGGACCCGTTCTGCCCCAGGGATATTTGATGACCGCGTCGAGCGCGGCCCGGGTCGGGTTGAGCCCGTAGCTCTGTCCCCGGGCGTCGAACACCTTGGGTTCCAACCGGGTGAGGATGCGGAGGTTCTGCGCGTTGCCCTCGAAACCGCCGTGCGCGTCCGCGAATTGGTCCAGCGCCTTCTCGCCGTTGTGCCCGTACGGCGGATGCCCGATGTCGTGCGCGAGCCCGGCCAGATCCACCAGATCCGGGTCACAGCCCAGGCCGTCGGCGATGCTGCGCCCGATCTGGGCGACCTCCAGCGAATGGGTGAGCCGGGTGCGCGGGGTGTCACCGTCGCGCGGGCCCATGACCTGGGTCTTGTCCGCCAGCCGGCGCAGCGCCGCCGAATGCAGCACCCGGGCTCTGTCCCGGGCGAATTCGCTGCGCCGCGCCGGGGTCGGCGACCAGCTCAGGCCCGCGGTGCGATCGCGTTCGGGGACCAGGCGCTCGCGATCGGCGTCGGTGTAGATGTGGTCGTAGTCGATGCGCGCGTTCATCACTGATCCGCCGTGTAGGTGAAGTCGGCCGAATAGTGCGAGAGCTGATACCACAGCAAAGCGAAGGTCTCCCGAGTTATGCCGTGCGCCTGCGATTCTCGTGTGTACACGGCGGGACCGGTGCGGGTCGGCGCGGTCCAGGCGGTCAGCCCGGCATCGCGTGCCATGGTGCGCGTGCGCAGCGAATGCCACGGATCGCTCACCAGCACCACCGAGGACTTGTCGCGCGCCAGCAGCGCGGTGGACACCGCCTCCACGCTCTGCAGCGTGTCCGAGCCCGTCTCCACCGCCAGGATCCGATCCGCCGGTACGCCACGCGATTTCAGATAGTTCTTGCCCGAGGCCGCCTCGGTGTACTGATCACCGACCTGCTTGCCGCCCACGGTGACGATGAGCGGGGCCACACCCTTGGAGTACAGCTTGTACGCCTGGTCCAGGCGCGCCTCGAACACGGTCGAGGGCACCCCGTCGTACTGGGCCGCGCCCAGCACCACGATGGCGTCCGCCGGGGTGTGATCACTGATCCGCGCCACCTGCCACACCCGGAAGGCGGTCCCGCCGATCACCAGCGCACCCATCACCAGCGCCCCGACCGCGATGCGCCGCGCCCAGCGCAGAATCCCCCCGGCACGGCCGCCGCGGGACTTGTCCGCCTCCTGCTGAGTCGCCATGGGAGTGGGCTCGGGAATGCGATTCCGGAGCTTTACCAACCTCGTCGCCGCCACTCGGGCAAGCTGTCTCGCTCCGCGCCGAGGGTGGTGTCGTCACCGTGCCCGGGATACACGACGGTGTCGTCCGGGTAGCGGCCGAACAGCTTCGACTCCACATCGCCGAGCAGTGCGGTGAACTCCGCGGGCGAGCCGGTCTTGCCGACTCCGCCCGGGAACAGCGAATCTCCGGTGAACAGGTGGGTGCGGCCGTCACCGTCGGTCAGCGCCAGCGCCACCGAGCCGGGCGTGTGCCCGCTCAGGTGGATGGCGCGCAGTTCGAGGTCGCCGATCGTGACTCGATCGTCGTCGGCGAGTAGGCGTTCGGGCGCGACGGGTAGCGCCGCGGCGTCGAGTTCGTGAGCGGCGGTGGGCATCCCGGATTTGGCGTGCACATCGGCCAGGGCCCACCAGTGGTCCGGATGCTGGTGCGTGGTGACCAGCAGCGCCACGCCTGCGGGTGCCTCCTGGTCGAGCAACTCCAGAATGCGCTCGGCCTCGTTCGCGGCATCGATGAGCAGCGTGGCGCCGGTGTTCGCGCACTGCACCAGATAGACGTTGTTGTCCATGGCGCCGACCGACATCTTCACGATGCGCGCACCGGGCACCGACCGCTGTTGCGGGTTGGAACCGGGGGTGACATGACCCGTGTAGGGGGAATCGATCGTGATCACTCCACCGATCGTAGTCATCGCAGCCGACACGGGTGGACGGAAGAATCTCCGTGGCCCGCGTCCGCCGGATAGATTCGTGGCATGCGGCTATCGAAGCAGCTGTCCCTGCTCGCCTCCGGATTCCTGCTGAGCCTGGCCGTGCTGGGCGGCGGTGCGGCTCCGGCCGCGGCCGAACCGCCCGAGCGACTGCCCGGCTACGTCACCGACAAGGCGGGTGCGCTGCGCGGCGGGCAGACCGCCGAACTCCAGGCCGCGATCGACGAGCTGTACACGAAGGACCACGAGCGGCTGTGGGTCGTGTACGTGCACGACTTCGACGGGCTCGACGCCCCCGAATGGGGTGAGCGCACCGCGCGGGCCTCGGGGTTCGGGGATCGGGACGTGCTGCTTTCGGTGGCGGTCGACGATCGGGCGTACGCGTTCACCGGCCAGGCGCCCACGTCGGTCACCGACAAGGATCTCGACGAACTGCTCATCGACAAGGTCGAGCCGAAGTTGCGCGCCGGGGACTGGGCCGGGGCGGGGGTGGCCGCGGCGAACGGGTTGTCCGAGGCCATGAACTCCTCCGGCGGCGTGAGCCCGCGCACGATTCTGCTGCTGGTGCTGATCGTCGTACTGGTCGTACTGGCACTGTGGTTCTTCGGTCGCCGGCGTAAGGCGCGCCGCGGGAAAGCCGAGTTGGAAGGCGCTCGAAAAATTGATCCGGCCGACACGCGGGCACTCGGCGCGTTGCCTCTCGACACGCTGGATGCGCGGTCGAAGGAAGTATTGGTCGACACCGATGACGCCTTGCGCACGAGTGCCGAGGAATTGCGTCTGGCCACCGATGAATTCGGGGCGACGGCCACCGCGCCGTTCACCGCGGCCCTGACCGCCGCGCAACAGGCGCTGGCCAAAGCGTTCTCCATTCGCCAGCTGCTGGACGACGATATTCCGGAAACGCCCGATCAGCAGCGCACCATGCTGGTCGACATCATCGGCGGATGCGGGCGGGCCAATCGCGAACTCGACGCCAAGGTCACCGAATTCGACGCCATGCGAAATCTGCTCATCAATGCCGGCGAACGACTGGATACGCTGACCCGCTCGGTGGTGGATCTGACAACGCGCACACCGAATTCCGAGGCGACGCTGCGCGAATTGACGGCGGCGCATCCGGCTTCGGTGCTCGCGCCCATTCACGACAATGTGAGTATGGCGCGCGAGCGAATCGCATTCGCGGAGCGCGGTATTGCCGACGGGCGCGCGGCGGTGGCCCGGCCGGTCGGCGAACAGGGTGCGGCGGTGGCGGCGATTCGCGGTGCCGAATCCGCGCTCGACACCGCGCGGGCGCTGCTGGACGCGGTCGATACCGCGGCCACCGATATCGAACAGGCGCGCGGCGGACTGCCCGGCATCATCGAGGAATTGCGGCGCGATCTGGCCGCGGCGGCCGGGCTGACCCAGCACGGCGGCGTCGAACTGACCGGTGCGGTGGGCGCCGCGAATGCCGCTCTGGAACAGGCGGTCCGGGACGGTGCGAGCAATCCGCTGGGCGCGTTCCGCGCGGCGGTGACGGCGGATACCGCACTGGACAGGGCGATCGCCGCCGCCACCGATCGCAGGCTCGCGGCCGAGGAACTCGGGCGCCGCCTCGAGCAGACGCTCACCGCGGCCCGCAGTCAGATCAACGCGGCCTCGGATTTCATCGGCACCCGGCGCGGTGGCGTGGATGCCGAACCGCGCACCCGGCTGGCCGAGGCACAGCGCAATCTGGAACAGGCACAGCGGCTTTCGGCCACCGAGCCGGCCCAGGCGCTGCAGGCGGCCCAACGCGCGGCCGAGCTCGGCGCGAGCGCCCTGCACACCGCCCAGGCCGCGGTGCGCGACTGGCAGGCCCGCCAGCCGAGCTCGAACTCCCAGACCGGCGCGGTGCTGAGCGGGATCCTCATCGACGGGATGCTGCGCGGGATGGGCACCGGTTATCGCAGCGGCGGGGGTCGCAGTAGCGGTGGAGGCGGCGGCGGTTACGGCCCCGGTTCCTTCGGCGGGTCGAACGGCTCCCGCCGCATCAGCCGCGGCGGGCGGTTCTGACCGGCACGCATCGGCCGTCGGCGACTCCGGGCAGCGGAATATGGGCGGTGGTGCGGAGCCACCCGCCCGCGGCGTGACCGCTCGCACGCCCGGACCATCGCGGCTGTTCGCGCCCTCGCCCGGCGCGGCCGATCAGATCGTCACAGCCAGCCGAGGCGTTCGGCGGCGCGGATCGCTTCGGCGCGGGTGGTGGTGCCGGTCTTGCCGATCGCGGCGGACAGGTGGTTGCGGACCGTGCCCTCGGACAGGTGCAGCTGTTTGGCGATCACCCCGGCCGTCGCGCCGTCCACCGCGGCGGCGAGGACCTCGCGTTCACGCGGGGTCAGGGGTGATGTTCCGGCGGTGAGGGTTTCGGTGGCCAGGGCGGGGTCCACCACGCGCAGGCCCATGTGGACGCGGCGGACCGCGTCGGCGAGTTCGCGGGCGGGAGTGTCCTTCACGACGAAGCCGCTCGCGCCCGCGTCCATCGCGCGGCGCAGGTAGCCGGGGCGGCCGAACGTGGTGACCATGAGGATGCGGACCTCGGGGTGGGCGGCGTGCAGCCGGGCGGCGGCCGAGATGCCGTCCAGGCCGGGCATTTCCACGTCCAGCAGGGCGACGTCGGGTGCGGTGCGTTCCACCGCGGCCAGGACCTCGTCGCCGCGCGCGACCTCGGCCACCACCTCCAGATCCGGCTCGAGGCCGAGCAGGGCGGCGAGCGCCCCGCGCACCAGCGCCTGATCGTCGGCGAGCAAGAGTTTGATCATTCCAGTTCCTTCGTCAGACCCGCCGGAAAGCTGGCCAGCACCCGCAATCCGCCTTCGGGACGGTTCGAGACGGTGAGGGTGCCTCCGGTCGCGCGCACCCGTTCGCGCAGGCCGCTCAGGCCGGAGCCGAAGTGCGGTTCGCCGCCGGAACCCACACCGTCATCGCTGATTTCGATGGTGGTGCCGGTAACGCGCACCGTGCAGTGCCGCGCGCCGCTGTGCCGCACGACGTTGGTCACGGCCTCCCGCAGCACCCAGCCGAAGACCACGCTGTGCCGGACGGGCAGCTCGTCGGAGTCCGGGAGCGACGCCTCGATCTCGGCCGCGCTCAAGGCGGTTCGCGCGTTGGCCAGTTCACCCTCCAGAGAGATCTCGCGCAGCCCGCCGACCGTGCTGCGCACCCCCGACAGGGCTTCGCGCGCGAGCCGTTCGACATCGGCCAGCTCGGTGCGCGCCCGCTCCGGATCGACGTCCAGCAGTCGCTGCGCCAGTTCGGTTTTCACGGTGATGACGGTCAGCGAGTGGCCGAGGATGTCGTGCACGTCCCGGCCCACCCGCAGGCGCTCCTCGGCGATCGCCAACTCCGTCAACTGTTTCCGGGCCAGGCTCAACTGCTGGTTGCGGCGGATGACCTCGCGGATGCCGCCCACCGCGAACGCCGACATGGCGATGGAGGACATCGTCGCGTAGGCCGGCGGCTCTCCCGCCAGCAGCTGGGGCACCACCGTGGTGGCCAGGATCAGGACGGCCAGCGCCACCAGCGCACGGGGCACCGGCAGGGCGAAGGCGATGAACGTGCCGACGAAGATCGCGAGCCCGAGCACCTCCGAGTGCAGGGTCGGCGCGGCCGCCGCCATCAGCGCGCACAGCAGTGCCAGCGGCACGACGACCGTGCGCGGATGCGGATCGATCCACACGTCCCGCCCGCCCGAACCGCGCAGCAGATACCAGTAGGCCCCCACGAAACACACCCCGAAGGCCACGACCACGCCCAGGCTGTACGCCCGCTCGAGCGGGTCGTCCAGACTCCACGCCCGCCGCAGCGGATCCACCAGATACACCGCCCACACCGCGGCGAAGATCAATCCCACCCGCCGCCGCGTCGCCACACTGTCCCGCACATCGCGGGACGCTACCCCAGCGCGCAACCGGCGGCCGGGCACGAACCACCGCGCCGCCCTCGCGAACCACCGCCCGTCACCGCTCATCCCTCCACCCTGGGCCACACCCGCCACGGATGCCGCTCACGACCGTCACGCTTCGCCCATGACACCTGTCACCCGTTCCTGCGAACGGCCGGTCAGACGGAGCGTTCCCGAGTCCACCGCCACGGCTACCGGGGGCCGGAGGTGTCCGGCCTGCGACGCCCTGACGTCCATCCCGCGCCGCAACGACTTCGGTCAGACCGTCACGGTCACCGTGTGGAAACCGCAGGGGCCCACCGGGAACGGGGCCGGAGGCGTTCGGCCTGCGACGCCCTGGCGTCCATCCCGCGCCGCGACGACTTCGGTCAGACCGTCACGGTCACCGTGTGAAAGCCGCTGGGGCCCACCGGGAACGGGGCCGCAGGCTCACCGCTCTGGATCTGGCCCGAGCGGCCGGTGACGCGGGCCGAGATCGCGTGGGTGCCCGGGGGCAGGTCCAGCACTGTGCGCCAGCGGCGCCAGGCGGCGGGTGCGATCTCCGCGCCGAGTTCGACGGGGAGCCAATCTGTTTCACCGACCCGGATCTCGACCAGGGAGACGCCCTGGGGCGGGGCCCAGGCCACGCCCGCCAGGGTCGTCTTGCCCGAGCCGGGTTCGGCGGTGGCGGTGACGTCGATGCGGGCCTGCGGGGTGACGCGCAGGGTCTCCCTGGTCCAGCCGCGCTTCCACCAGTAGTCGACGTGCGAATCGTCGGAGAACTCCAGTTCGGCGAGGTACTTCGCGCCGGTGTACTGGCCGTAGAGGCCGGGCACGAAGACGCGGGCCGGGAAGCCGTGCTCGGGCGGCAGGGGTTCGCCGTTCATGCCGATGACCAGGTAGCCGGGCAGTTCGCCGCTGCGCAGCTCGTCCAGCGGCAGGGAGATCGTGTAGCCGTCGACGGCGCGGGTGATCAGGCGGGTCGCGCCCGAATCGGGGACCGCGTGGTCGAAGAGCGTGGCGAGCGGGACGCCGAACCAGCGGGCATTGCCCGCGCGGCCCTGACCGGGCACGTTGTGGACGCACACCATGACGGCGTCGAATTCGACGGCCTGATCGGCGAGATCGGCGAGCGAGAGCCGCAGCGGATGCGCGACCTTGCCGGTGATCGACAGCCGCCACTGTGCCGGATCGATGCGGGGTGCGCGCGAGTTCACGTCGGCGACGTAGAACCGGCCCGCCTTGGTGATGAGCGGGGACAGGCCGGGTTCGTTGCTCAGCCCGTCGTCGGGAACCGGGGTGCCCGACCCCATCGGCCCGATCGCGGCGACGCGATCGCGATGGCGCTGATCGGTGCGGCGCACGAGGGTTTCGGCGGCGGCGAACAACCCGGCGCCGGCCGTCGCCCAGAGCAGCCCGGCGCCGAACCCGGCGGGCGGGCGGCGCAATCCGGCGCGCAGGACCGCGGCGGCGGTGAGCCCGCCGAGCGCGCCCGCGACCGAGCGATCGGTGCTGCGCAGCGCGACGGCGGCGGTCCCCGCGCCCACCGCGGCGATGGCGGGGGTGCGGAAGCGTTCGGGCAGTGCGGCGATGCCGACGGCGGCGGTCACCACGTTGGCCGCCACCCCGTACCGGGTGGCTTCCTTGTCGTGCTTGCCGGACTTGGCGACCAGTTCCTCGACGACGGCGATCGGCGCGGTATCGGCGAGCAGCCGCCCGACCCCGTCGAGCATCGATCCACCCCGCGCGGCGGCCACCAGTTCTCCCACGCCGAGCGCACCCAGCCCTACCGCAGCCGCGCCGATGAGTCGACGCTTACCGTTCTCCGACACCGTTCGAACCTTCCGTAGCCGGGCAGCTTCGCCCATTGTTCGCCGGCCGGGCTGTGTCCCAGCAGGATTCGTCCGGGGGCTCCCTGTATCTCACACGAATTCGCGCGGGAGGGCCAGACCTCCCCCGATTTCGCGGCCGGGCCCGAAAGATACCAGCCGGTTCCGGGCGGCTGCGCGGGCCGCTGCCGGGCTGCGGCGGAGCGGGCCGATCAGCGCTCTGCCGCGCGGGCGGCGGCACCGGTTCGGATCGCCGTCCTGCTGTCGGTGCCGGTGTACAGCCGTTCGATTCAGCTTGCGGCGGCACTAACAGGGTCCGATGGATGCGAAGCCGCCGACAGCGGCGATGCCAACCCGGCCAACAACCAGGCCACCTTCACAATCGCCGGTAACTACTAGCCGGCGGGCGAGGGGATTCGGTCCTCCCCGAAGCTGCGAAGTCCCGGTGTCCCGGAACCGGTCGCGGTAACGGATGGACTGCGACAGGTCCCGGCTCGTTCGGTATATCGCCGACCCACCCCGCTCGCGTCAGCGCCTCGCGGCTAGCGGCTGAGGTGGGAGTCGATGATCGGGCCGAGTCGAGCGAAGGCTTCCGCGGTGATCAGTTGATTGTGGCCGAATTCGACCGTGTGCTCGGCTATTTCGCCCGCGACGTACGGCCGCCAGGTGGCGACGTTCGGAACCGGGTCCGGATTGCCCGCGGCGGTGAAGAACAGCAGGTCGCCGTCGAACACCTCGGGGCGGTGGGTGGACAGCCGGTGCAGCAGGGCGCGCAGGTCGCCGTGCAGGCGTTCGATCTCCGCTGTCGTGAAGGAGATTCCGGCGTTCGCCAGCAGTTCGGCGGCGTGCGCGGCGTCGAGATCCGCGAACTCGGGCGGGATGTCCAGGCCGGCGAACTCCTCGAGCAGGATCCCGAGCGGCGGCGCCGCGCGCCCGTCGGTGCTCCCGGTGTCCGCCCGCGCGTCCATCATGATCAGCGAGGGCACCTGTTCGCCGGCGCGGCGCAGTTCGACTGCCATGGCGTGCGCGAGCGGGCCGCCCGCGGAGTAGCCGAGCAGGTGGTACGGACCGTGCGGTTGTACGCGGCGGATCTCGCGCACGTAGCGGGCCGCCTGATCGACGATGGTCGGCTCCACGACGCCGTGTTCGGCCACGCCCGGCGACTGGATGCCGTACACGGGGCGCTCCCGGCCGATGTACCGCACCAATCCGCCGTAGCACCAGGCCAATCCGACCGCAGGATGGACGCAGAACAGGGCGGCCGCGGAACCGCCCGTGCGCATGGGGAGCAGGACATGCAGGGACGCTTCGACTTCCGGGTGCACGGAGTCCTCGGCCAGTCGGCGCGCGAGGGCCGCGGGGGTCGGGTCCAGGAACATCCAGTGCAGCGGAACGGTGTGGCCGGTCTCCGCGCGAATCAGCGTCAGAAGGCGGACCGCGGCCATGGAGTTACCGCCGATCTCGAAGAAGTTGTCGTCGACGCCCACCCGTTCGGCGTCGAGGACGGTGGCGAAAGCGGTGGTGAAGGCACTTTCGACCGGGGTCCGGGGAGCACGGTACGCCCGGCGGTGATCGGCCGCCGGGGTGGCGCGGTCGGGTGTGCGGGGTGCGGTGGTCAGGGCGGGAAGTGCCGCGCCGGGGATTTCCAGGTCTCCGACGGCGCGGTCGGGATTCGCGGTGACCGTGGCGAACAGGTTCGTGAACGCGTCCGCCAGCGCCTGCGCGGTCTCCCGGTCGAACAGATCGGTCGCGAAGGTGAGAGATCCGGTCAGGCCCGCCGGATCGCCGGTGGGACCGAACTTTTCGGCCAGCATCCATTCGAGGTCGAACTTCGAACCCGGCGCGGGGGCATCGAGCGCGCGAATATCCAAGCCGGGCAACGCTATCGCGGTGGTCTGGATGTTCTGGAAGGCCAGCAGGACCTGGAACAGCGGGTGCTGCGCGGTGGTGCGCACGGGCGCGAGCGCTTCCACCAGGCGCTCGAAGGGCAGGTCCAGGTTGCCGTAGACGGCCAGATCGTCGCGGCGCACGGCATCGAGCACGGTGGCGAAGTCTGCGTTCGGGTCTATCCGGGTGCGCAGCACCACGGTATTGACGAACATGCCGACCAGGTCGTCGAGTTCACCGTCGCCGCGACCCGCGACGACCGTGCCGAGGGCGATGTCCGCGGCTCCGGACAGCCGGGCCAGCAGCAGCGACAGCGCGGCGTGCACGACCATGAACGGACTCGCGCCGTGTTCCCGCGAGAGCAGTTGCAGCCGGTCGTGAACGGTTGCGGGGATGGCGAACTCGATGCGATCGCCGATTCCGGAGGGCAGTTCGGGACGCGGGCGGTCGGTGGGTATGCGGTGGACCGCGGGCAACTCGGCCAGCCGGGTGCGCCAGAAATCGAGTTGCCGATGCGCGAGGCTGCTCGGATCCGCGTCGGAGCCGAGGATTTCCCGCTGCCAGAGGGCGTAGTCGGCGTAGTCCAGCGGGAGCGGGGACCAGGCCGGCGGTTCGCCCCTCGTCCGGGACAGATACGCGCCCAGCACATCTCGCGCGAGCGGCGCCATCGACCAGCCGTCGGCGGCGATGTGGTGCACGGCCAGCGCCAGGATCGCGTGCTCCCGGCCCAGGTGCAGGACGCACACGCGCAGGGGCGGCTCGGTCGTGATATCGAAGCCGCGCGCCAGTTGCGCAGTCAGCGCGCTGTCGATCTCGGTTGTCCCGGTGTGGATTTCGAGCAGCGGGGTGCCGCCGGGGGTGGCGGGCAGGATCAGCTGGTACGGCACGCCCTCGGAATCCTCGGGGTAGATCGTGCGCAGCGTATCGTGGCGGGCCGTCACATCGTCGATGGCGGCGCGCAGGGCCGGAATATCCAGTCGCCCGGTCACATCGAACGCGCCGGGGATGTTGTAGACCGGCGAGCTCGGATCGTAGCGGTTGAGGAACCACATGCGCTGCTGTGCGGCGGACAGCGGGATGCGATCCGGGCGGGGCCGCGGGCCGGGCCGGGGACGGTCGAGCGCGCCGCCGGTGACGATGAGCGCGGCCAGCTCGGCCACCGTCGGCGCGTCGAACAGGGCCCGGACCGGGACGGCCGTCCCCAGTGCCGCGCCCAGGCGGGCGACCACCCGGGTCGCGATGAGGGAATTGCCGCCGAGCGCGAAGAAATCGTCCGCGCGCCACACCCGGTCGACGCCGAGAACCTCGGCGAATACCGCGGCTACCGCCTCTTCCACGGGACCGGCGGGCGCCTCATGAGCACCGGGGAACAGCTGCGGGGCGGGCAGTGCCGCCCGGTCGAGCTTGCCATTGGCGGTGCGCGGCAATTCCTCGAGCACCATGACGGCCGTTGGCACCATGTACGACGGAAGTCTGTGCGCCACCTCCTTCTTCAGTTGCCGAGCCGAGACATCGGCCCCGGGAGCGATCACCACGTAACCGACAAGACCGCCGCCGCCTTCCGGACGGACATCGGCGACGGCCTGCACGACAGCGGGATTCGCCGCCAGCGCGGCTTCGACCTCACCGAGCTCGATGCGCAGACCGCGCAACTTGACCTGGGTGTCGGTGCGGCCCAGGTACTCCAGATCGCCGGCCCGGCTGCGCACCAGATCACCGGTGCGATACATGCGCACGCCGGAGAGGTAGGGGTGGGCGACGAAGCGCGCGGCCGTCAGGTCGGCGCGACCGTAATAGCCTCGGGCCAGAGCGATTCCGGAGAGGTACAGCTCCCCGATCACCCCGTCCGGCACCGGGTGCAACCGCCGGTCCAGCACGAGTGCGCCGGCGCCGACGATCGGGCTGCCGATGGTGATCGGGTCACCGGGCCGAAGCGGAGCGCTGCCGGTCGCCCAGACGGTGGTCTCGGTCGGGCCGTAGTCGTTGAAGTGCAGTCGATCCGGCGCGGCCCAGACGGCGACCAGTTCGGGCGGGCAGGGCTCGCCGCCGTTGATGATCACCTGTAGCGAATCGATCCCAGCCGGGTCGACCGTGGCCAGCGCCGAGGGCGTGAGCGCGATGTGGGTGACGCGTTCGCGGGCGAGCAGCCGGCCCAGATCGGGCCCGGCGAACACCGCGGGCGGCGCGATGACGAGCGGGCAGGCCGCGCTCAAGGCCATCACCATCTCCTGGATCGAGGCGTCGAAACTGGGCGAGGCCACGTGCAGCACGCGCGCGTCACCGGTGATGTGGTCGCGATCGTGCTGGGCGGCAGCGAGATTCGCCAGTCCGGCGTGCGTGACCACGACGCCTTTGGGTACACCGGTCGAGCCGGAGGTGAATATGACGTAGGCCGGATTCTCCGGGCGCGCGGCATTGCTTCTCGCAGGCGCGCCCGCTGCGGTGCCGAGATCTCGGACGGTCCCGCCCGTGCCGGTGTCAGCCACCGATGCACCCGTGCTCGGGGACAGCTGGTCCGCCGGTCCGCGGTCCCGCGGATGGGCTCCACCGACGTCGATCCGTTCGGTTGCCCCGTGCACCGGCGAGCACGAGTTGTCGTAGGCGCCCCGACTGGAAAGCGCTTCGCCGAGAACGGGTCCCGCAGCATCACGTGACCTCCGCTCGCCCACCGAGTCCGCCCGCGACGGTCCGGCTTCGCCGTTCACCGACAGCCACGTCACCTGCCCGCCCAGCCGGTCGCGCTGGTCGGCGACGGTGACCCCGAGGCGCACATCGGAGACATCGATGATCCTGGCTATGCGTTCGGGCGGATAGGCCGGATCGATGGGGACGAACGCCGCGCCGGTGCGGGTGATCGCCCAGACCGCCAGCACCGATTCGATCGACCGGGGAATGCCCACCGCTATCAGGGTTTCCGGACCCGCGCCCGCATCGACCAGTCGGCGCGCGAGGAGTTCGGCGCGGGCGTCCAGCTCGCGGTACGTCAGTTCGCGGTCGTCGCAGACGACGGCGATACCGTCGGGATTGGCGGTGACGGCGTCGTGAATCAGTTCCGCGAGGGTGCGTGCAGCCGCCGCCGGGACCGGTGCGCGACGGGCCGCAGCGTGTTCGGCGGGAGTGCGGATGTCCATGTCGCCGATCGCCGATTCCGCGGCCGGGGACGTGGTCGCCGCCGTCAGCACGAGGGTCAGGCGCTCGAGAAGCGTCGCGACGGTGGACTCGTCGAAGAGGTCGGTGGCGTAGCAGCAGCGCAGGGTCGTGCCGCCGGGATCGGTGGTCACCGTCAGGCTCAGGTCGAATCTGGTGGTGGTTTGCGGGAATTCGAGCGGGGCGACGGTGAGGTTCGGGAGGTGCAGGGCCGGGAGGTGCAGGTTCTGGTAGATCAGCATGATCTGGATCAGCGGGTGGCGGGCGGCGGAGCGAGCCGGGGACAACAGATCCACCAGTCGCTCGAAGGGGACGTCGGCGTTGTCGAAGGCGGCCAGGTCGGCGTCGCGGGTCCGGTCCAGGAGATCGGCGAAGGGTTCGTCCGGGCGAATCTCCGTGCGCAGCACCAGGGTGTTCACGAACATGCCCACCAGGTCGTCGAGTTCGGGCCGGCCGCGACCCGCCACCGGGGTGCCGATCGCGATGTCGGCGCTCGTGCTCAGGCGCGACAGCAGGGCCGCGAGGGCCGCGTGCACGACCATGAACGGGGTCGCGCGCTGTGCGCGAGCCCGGCTCTCTATCGCGGCCGTGAGGTCGGCGTCGAGCCGGGCGGTGCACTCGGCGGCGCGGTAGGACGCTCGCGCCGGACGTGTTCTGTCCGTGGGTATTTCCAGGTGGTCGGGCAGGCCCGCGAGGGTGTTCGACCAATAGTCGAGTTGCCGGGACAGCAGTGAACCGGCGTCGTCCGCGCTGCCCAGACGAGCCAGCTGCCACAGGGTGTAGTCCGCGTACTGCACCGGGAGCGGCTCCCAGGCCGGGAGATGCCCGGCGGCCCGCGCGGCATAGGCCGCGGCGACATCCCGGGTCAGGGCGGCCATGGAGAACCCGTCGGTCGCTATGTGATGGGCGACGAGGACGACGACGTATTCCGCACCGGCGGCCGGGTGTTCGGGCGTGGTCACAGGCGGTGCGTTAGCGGGCGCGGGCGATTCGGGAGCGGAATCGGACGCAGCGGATCCGGCGGGCGAGGAGTTCCCCGAAGTGGGATCGTGCGGCGTTGACGCGCGGGTTTCCACTCGGAACAGCCGCAGGCGCAGCGGCACCGCCGCGGTCACATCGAAACCCGCTGTGACAGTGTCCGTCACGACGCTGACCAGCTCCGTGGTGGAGACCGGCGCGACTTCGAGATCCAGCGGAACCGCCGCGGCCGGGACCACACGCTGGCTGCCCACGCCATCCACGTCCGGGTACAGCGTGCGCAGGCTCTCGTGCCGGTCGATCACATCGAGCAGTGCGGCGCGGAGCGCGGGCAGGTCCAGGTCGCCCGAAAGGCGCAGGGCCACGGGCACGTTGTAGGCCGAGGACGCCGGGTCGTACCGGTTGATGAACCACATGCGCTGCTGGGCGGGCGAGAGCGGCACCGGATTCGGGCGCGGTGCGCGCACCAGCTCGGGCTCCGCCGCACCGTCACCGGCCGCGCCGGTGCGGCGGGCCAGATCGGCGACCAGCGGCGCTTCGAACAACAACCGAACCGGTACCGGGACGCCCAGCGCCGCGGACAGTCGCGCGGAAACCCTTGTGGCGATCAGTGAATCGCCGCCGAGCGCGAAGAAGTCGTCCTGCGCGCCGACGCGCTCCAGCCCCAGAACGTCGGCGAAGGTCTCCGCGATCACCGACTCCCGGCCGGTCGGCTCGACGTAGTCCGCCGTCGCCACCGTCGGTTCCGGCAGCGACCGCAGATCTACTTTGCCCGTGCGGGTCCGGGGCAGCTCGGCGAGGATCTGGATGGTCGACGGGACCAGATAGCGCGGCAGTCGCGTGCCCGCCCACTCCAGCAGTTCGGTCGCCGTGCGCCGGTCGGCGAGATCGGTTGTGCGCGAGCCGGTCCGGTCCGGTTCACCGTCGTGCGCGATGAACGCGTCTTCCGTATCGATCGATCCCTGCGCCGTGTTTTGCGGATCACCGAACCCCGAGTGGGTGCCGAGGCTCGGCTGCCGGGCCAGTGTCACGTAGGTGTGCAGGGACTGTGCGCCCGTGCGATTTCGGCGGGCGACCGTGACGGTTGCGTCCACGCCCGGGTGGGTGCACAGAACGGCGTCCACTTCGCCGGGTTCCACCCTGATGCCGCGAATCTTGACCTGGAAGTCCGCACGACCGGCGTACTCGAAACCGAGTGCGGTACAGCGCATCAGATCACCGGTTCGGTACATACGCGCGCCTGCGGCATAGGGGTCGGCAACGAACCGGGCGGAGGACAGCACGGGGCGGCCCGCATATGCGCGGGCCACACCGGGGCCGCGGATGTAGAGCTCGCCCACCACGCCGTCGGGGACCGGGCGGAGCCAGGAGTCCAGGAGCAGCAGGGTCGCGCCGGGGACGGGCGCATCGATGATCCCCGCCGTGCCGGCGGTCATCGGATCGCCGTACGCGGCAGCGATGGTGGTTTCGGCGGGTCCGTAGGAGTTGACCAGGACGCGCCCCGGCGACATTCGCTCGATCAGCGTCGCGGGGCAGGGTTCGCCGCCCAGGATGATCGCGCGGACCGTGGGCAGCGCGTCCGATTCCATGGTGGCCAGGACCGTGGGTGTACAGATCAGGTGCGACACCGCGTTCGCGTCGATGGTGTCGGCCAGTTCCGCACCGGCATTGGTTTCCGGGGCGGAAAGAATGAGCGTGCCGCCCGCCGCGAACGTGCTGAGCCACACCAGGATTGCCGCGTCGAAGGCCGGGTTGAGGCAGTGCAGGACGCGCGCGTCCCGATCCACGCGGCAGTGGTCCACCGTTGCCGCGACCATGCTCGCTAGTCCGGCGTGCGTGACCACCACGCCTTTCGGGGTACCGGTGGAGCCCGAGGTGAAGACCATGTACGCGGCGTGGTCCGGACGGAGCGGGCGGCGGCGGGTGGCATCGGTGATCGGGGCGGCCGAATGCCCGGCGATCCGGTCGACCGTGGGCTCGTCGTCGACGACCATCCACGACACCGCGTCCGGCAGTTCCGCCGCCGAATCCCCGGCGGTAATGCCCAGCACCGCAGCGCATTCGGCGGCGATGGCGGCGGTGCGAGCGGCCGGCTGAGCGGTATCGAGGGAGACGAAGGCCGCGCCGGTCTTGGCCACCGCCCAGAACGCGATCATCGACTCGACGGTTCGTGGCAGGGCGACCAGCACCGATCGTTCCGGACCGGCGCCGGCCGCGATCAACGCCCGCGCCAGCCGATTCGAGGCCGTGTCCAACTGTTCGTACGTCAGTTCCGCGCCCCCTGCGAAACCTGCTGTTGCCATAGTTGATTCGGATGGTTCGGTCCGAGGGAGCAGTTCGGATTCGATGCCGAGCGTTCGCAGCAACCGGGTGGAACTCGCCGAACCGATGACCGCTAGGGACTCACGAATCATGTTCGTGTCCAGCAGGTCGGGGAGCAGCGCGGGTCGCTTGGCCGGTGCGCCGGGCCGGATCGCCGGTGAGGTGCGGCCGTGTGTGTCCCCGAGCGCCCGGACCGGCGTCGCCGGGTCGCCGGTCAGCGCGTCCAGCAGTCGCGCCAGCTCGGTGGCGATCGAATCCGCCTGCTCCGCGGTGAAATAGCGCGGCGAGCGTGTCAGTTCCAGCCGCAGGACGGGGTTGGCGTAGGTCGCCAGGGACAGGGGGTAGTGGGTGCCGTCGTGCGCCCGGATGCCGGTGACCGACAGGTGCGCCCGTTCGGTGGCCGCGGTGAGGGCCGCGGCGTCCAGCGGATAGGACTCGAAGACGGTTGCGGTGTCGAAGAGCGGGCCGGAGGCCCCGGCGGCGTGGATGTCGTCGAGACCGAGGAATTGATGTTCGGCCAGCGCAGCCTGTTCCCCTTGTACCCGGGTAAGCAGCGCGGCAAGGGATTCGGCGGGGTCGAGGGTGATGCGGACCGGAACGGTATTGACCAGCATTCCGATCATGCGATCCCCGCCGGGGAGTTCGGGCGGGCGGCCGGACACCGTGGCGCCGAACACGATGTCGGTCGCGCCGGTGCGTTCGGCGAGCAGCAGCGCCCAGGCGACCTGGACCATGGTGTTCAACGTGACCTCGGCGTCGGCGGCCGTTGCACGCAATCGTTCGGCGGCTGCCGGGGACAGGGGGACCAGGTGCGCGCGCGGGGCCGTGGCCGTCTCGGCGCGGGGAGCGTTCGGGGCGACCAGGGTCGGACCGTCCAACTCCGCGAGGGCTCGGGACCATGCGGCACGGGCACGGACGGAATCGCGGCCGGCCTGCCATTCCAGGTAGCGGCGGAAGGGGACGGGCGAAGCGAATCCGTTGTCGTCGCCACGGGTTTCGTACAGCGCCACCAGCTCGGCGAACAGCAGCGGCATGGACCAGCCGTCGAGGATCAGGTGGTGGTTGGTGATGACGATGCGGAACCGGCGCTCCCCCAATGCGAGACACAGGAACCGGATCAGCGGCGGGCGGTCGACGGCGAAGGGCGTGCGCAGCTCCGCCGCGGCCATCGCGTCCAGTTCGGCGTCGGCCGCGCCGATCGCCACCCGGTACTCGCACGGCACCCGGACATCGGTGACGATCACCTGGACGGCGTGATCGCCGTTCTGCACGAAGGCCGCCCGCAGTACGTCGTGCCGTCGGACCAGCGCTTCGGCCGCCGCGCGCAGCCTGCCGGGATCCAGATCCGCTTCGACATCGATCACGGCCTGCACCGAGTAGCCGTCACTGCCGCCCTCGGCCAGTTGCGCCTGGAAGAACAGGCCGCGCTGGAGCGGGGTCAGCGGCAGCGCGTCATCGAGCCGGCCGAATGTGCGCTCCCACGAATCGATGTCGGGCTGCGACGCGGTGAGCAGACCCAGGTCGGAGGGCGTGCGGCCGCCGCTACCCGGCGCGCCGACCAGCTGGGCGATCTCGGTGACCGCCGCGACCCACGTCGCCGCCAGGTTCCGGACTGCGCCGGCGTGGACGGCGCTCGGCGCGAGCTGCCAGATCGCCCGAATCCGCTGCCCACGGTCGGATTCCAGCACGGCGGCGTCCACCGAGAGCACCGCGGCCAAGGGCATGTCCGCGTCGGCGTGCCCGCCGAGCCGATCGGCCATTCCCACCGGCAGCCAGTCCCCGCCGGCGTCTCCCTCCGGAATCTGCCCGAGGTAGTTGAACGCCACCTGCGGCTCATCCAACGCGCCGAGCTCCGCCGCGGTGTCCGCGTTCGAATATCGCAACAACCCGAATCCCAGCCCGCCGCGTGGAATCTCCCGCAGTTGCTCCTTGACCGCCTTCAGTGCCGCAGCCACCGAATCAGGTTCCGGGCCGACAGGTCCCAGTCGCACCGGCACCGGGGCGGTGAACCACCCCACGGTGCGAGACAGATCGGCCCCTGCCAGGACGCCCTCGTCACGCCCGTGCCGCTCCACCACGACGACCTGCGCGGCGCCGGCTTCCCCGTGCGCCGCCCGCCATCGCGCGAAGGCGACCGCCAGAGCGGCCAGCAGTGCGTCCTCGACCCCGCACCGGTAGGCGGCGGCAATTCGCCTCACCAGCAGCGCGGCCGCATCCCCGGGTACCTCGACCGTGAACCGCAGCGCGGCCCCGTGGGTATCGGCGACGGGGTCGATCCGCCGCTCCCCCACCATCGCGTCCGGCGCCAGAACGCCCTTCCAATAGTTCAACTCGTCGATCGGCCAAGCATTTTCGGCAGATCCCCGCGCGGCTCCTCCGTTCCGCCGAGCCGTGCCCTCGAGATCTGCGCCGGCGTCCCCCGGCCCCGGACCGTTGTTCGAGTCCCCGGCGGCCGGTGATTCGGGTCGGTCCACGTCGCCCGGATTCGCCAGCGTCGCCAGCCCGTGCGACCAGGTCCGGACGGAAGTCCCGACCGGATCCAGCCGCGGCGACGTCCCCACGGAGACCTGCGCCCAAGCCTGCATGAGATCCGGCAGCAGGATTCGCCACGACACCGCGTCACAGGCGAGGTGATGCACCGCTATCAACAGCCGCCCGGACTTCGCCGGACCGGAATCCAACCAGGTGAAGGCAACCATCCGACCGGCCGAAGGATCGAGCCGCGCAACGGTCGCCGCCAGCTCGTCCGTCACCGAACCGGCAGACCGATCGGCTACCGCCACCTCCCGCACACCGGAAGTCGGCTGGCCGGAGTGGAATTCGACATCCCGCGCGTCGCCGGACCCTGCTGAGCATGCGGCGGAATCGGAGTCCGGGCTGCCGCTGCCATTCTGGTGCTCCCCGTCCGGATGGTGAGCGGTGCCGGAGTGGCCGTGAGATTCGGGGTGAGCCGCATCGGTGGACGTGGTCGCCGGTACGACCGGCGCACCCGTGCTCCTGTCGTGCGGCGCATCGGAGTGCAACCAGACGGTGAGATCGGCTTCCTGCCAAACGATTCGCACCAGCCGGTCGGCGATAGAGACGTCCCGGGCCGGGGGGACCTCGAGTTCGTACCCGGCGGGGGTTTCGACCAGCCGAGCTCGCAGCAGATCGTGGTGGGCCAGCAGGGATTCGAGGGTGGTGGCCAGGGAATCGAGGGTCAGGCCGCGGGGAGCGCGCAGGACCATCGATTGGGCGAAGCGATCGTGGTGGGGGCGGGTGACGAGCCAGGCGGCCACCGGAGTCAACGGGAAGCGGCCGGTCCCGCCGCCGGGGAGTTCGGACAGGTGGGCGGGACGGTCCCGCAGGTGGGTGAGGACCGCCGAAAGCGCTGCGGGAGTGCGGTGTTCGAAGACCTCGCGGGCGGAGAAGACGAGACCGGCGGCGCGGGCGCGGGTGACAAGGGTGATGGCCATGATCGAGTCGCCGCCGAGGGCGAAGAAGGAGGTGTCGGGGCCGACCGCCGGGGTGGCGAGGACTCCGGCAAAGAGGGCGCAGAGGGTGCGTTCGGTGTCGTCGGCCGGGCCGCGTTGCGAAAGTGGCGCGGCGGGAACGGGTTCGGGTAGCGCGCGGCGGTCGATCTTGCCGTTGGCGGTGAGCGGGAGCGCGCCCAGAACGGTGATCGTGGCGGGGACCATGAAGGGCGGGAGCCGGTGGGCCGCGTGATCGAGTAGGTCCGGCTCGGTGACGATGGACCCCGCGTGCGGAACCACGTAGGCCGCCAGCACGGTTCCGCCGCCGGAGGCGGCGCGTGCCACGGTGATCGCGATCTCCACGGCGGCATGGGTATTCAGGGCCGCGTCGATCTCGCCGAGTTCCACGCGCATGCCGCGCAGTTTGACCTGGAAGTCGCCGCGCCCGACGTACTCGAGCACGCCCGGTCCGCTCCACCGCACGAGATCACCCGTGCGGTACATGCGCGTGCCGCCGGGTCCGGCCACGAAACGTTCGGCCGTCAGCGCGGGCCTGCCCACGTAGCCGCGCGCGACCCCGGGGCCGATCACGTACAGCTCACCGGCCACACCGAGGGGAACCGGCCGCAGCCAGCGGTCCAGCACCCGCAGCCCCGCACCGGGAATCGGTGCGCCGATCCCCGCCCGCTCCCCCGGCGTCAGGCCCCGCGTGTAGGTGACGGCGACCGTGGTTTCGCTCGGGCCGTAGGAATTGAGCAGATCGCGCCCGATGCCGAAGCGCGCCACGATATCCGGCGGAGTCGGCTCCCCGCCGGAGGACACCGCGCGCACCCCGTCCAGCGCGCCGGGCTCGAGGGTGGCGAGCACGGCCGGGGTAGAACACAGCTGCGTGATCCCGAAATCCCGTACCAGCGCGGCGAGTTCATCACCGATGACCGGGTCGGTCTCGGCCACCACCAGCGTCGTCCCGGACGCGAAGGCCATCAGCCACTCCAGCACCGAGGCGTCGAAACTCGGATTGAGGCACTGCAGCACCCGCGAATCCGCCGTGACCCGATACGAATCCACCACTGCCGCGGCCAGGGCCGCAAGTCCGGCGTGCGTGACCACCACGCCCTTGGGCGCACCGGTGGACCCGGAGGTGAACACGATGTACGCGGGATTCGCCAGGCGCGGCACACCCCGCCGTTCGCCGGGCTCGAGCGCATCGTCGCGAAGGGCGAAGTCCGGTTCCGATAGCAGCTTGTCCAATGCCAGCCAGCGCACCGAATCGGGCAGGTCCGCGGCCCCCGCCAGGGTCAAGCCGATCGACGCGCCGCATTCCTGCGCGATCCGCTCCACCCGCTCACTCGGCGACCCGGTCCCCAACGGCACGAACGCGGCCCCGGTCTTGGCCACCGCCCACAGCGCGACCATGGCCTCGATCGAGCGCGGTAGCGCCAGCAGCACAGCCGATTCCGGCCCCAGCCCCGCCGCCAGGAGTCGGCGCGCCAGCCGATTCGAATGCCCGTCCAACTCACCGTAGGTGAGCCGCTGCCCGCTCCCGATCACCGCGGCATGCTCGGAACCCGCCCGCCGCAACCCATCCCGCAGAATCGCCGGCAGCAACCGGGGCGCGGGCGGGGCCACCCCATCCACCCCCGCGAGCAGCGCCCGCTCGTCCCCGATCCAGTACTCCAGCTCCGCGACCGGTGTCTCCGCCCGCGCCGCGAGCACCGATTCCAGCAGCACGAGCAGCCGCCGATGATGCCGCGCCAGCGAATCCTGGTCGTACAGCCGGGGATTGGCCGCGAAATCCACGTGGATCGGCGCGTCCGCACCGTGCTGATAGAAGTTGACAAACAGATCCTCGATCGGCCCGGACGTCACCACGTGCAGCGCCGACCGCACACCCGCGAAGTCGATCCCTTCCGGAAACAGCATGATGTTGATGACCGGCCCGACGATCCCCCGCCCGAACTCCGGAACCCCGTCCTCGAACCGCATCTCCTCGTGCCGGAACCGCTGGTGCCGCAGCGCCCCCGACGCCGCCACCCGGACCGCGTCGACCACCTCCCCGAGGCACCCGTCGCGCGGTACCCGCACCCGCAGCGGCACCACGTTGGAGATCATCCCGCCGGAGCGGCGCAGCAGCGCCGTCGTACGCCCGGACACCGGCAGGCTCAGCACCACGTCCTCGGTGGCGGTGAGGCGGGCGTAGTACAGCGCCACGGCCGCCATGACCAGGGTCGCCGGACTCGTGTCGAAGGTTTTCGCCGCGGCCGCCAGGCCGTCGGCGGTCGCCGCGCTCAACTCCGCCCGCGCCTCCCGTGCGAGCGCGCGGGCCGGGGCGGTCGCGGACACCAGGCTGCACCGCTCGGGCATCCCCGCGGTGACCCCGCGCCAATACTCGGCGTCGCTGCCGTACCGGCTCGACTCCCGATAGGCCATCTCGGCCTCGTGCACCGCGACCAGCGAGGCGGCCGTCGTCTCCGGCGCGGATTCCCCGCGCACCTCGGCGTTGTACAGCTCCGCGACCCGGTACAGCAGGGTCACCGACCCGAAGCCGTCGATCAGGATGTGATGCCCGCGCGTGTACCAGAGGTGATGATCCGTTCCGACCCGGAGCACGGTGGACAGCCCGACCCGATTCCCGACCATGTCGATGGGCGCGACCACGTCGGCCCGCATCCACTCCAGCGCCGCCGCAACGGGATCCGGCTCATCCGCCAGGTCGAGAAACCCCACGGTGGGCACGAGGCTCGTATCGATCACCTGGTGCGGCTGATCCTCGATCTCGACCAGTCGCAGCACCCCCGAACCGAACTCGGTCCCCGCCCGCTGTGCTGCCCGGCGCAGCGCCGGAACCCGCAGCGGCCCGCGCATCTCGATGTACTGCGCCTCCGACAGCGGAACGCCGGGATCCAGCCGCTGGGCGTACCACAGGCCCAATTGCGCCGGGGAGGGCGGGAATACGGTGGCGGTGGTCTGCTCGGCCGAGAGTTCGCGCGTCATGACGCCGCCTCATCGACTACCGGTCGAACACGAATCGTCTCGCTGCTCCGCGTACGCGGGCACCCACGCGTCCGGGCGAGCGGTCAAGCGCCCCACCATGACCGCGCGCACGTGCGCGGGCAACATGGGCGCGAACTTGCGCACATAGGCGTCCATCCATTCGGCTCTGCCGAGCAGAAATGGGAAGTCGGTGGTCATCATGCTGCGCACGACGAGCATCGGCATGGGCGCGTCCAATGGCCGAAAGTCTTTGTTCCACAGGCCCGGTTGATCACAGCCCGGGTAGAACTGCCCGAACATCACTCCCTGCGCAACGAATTTGGTCTTGAATTCGGCATGGATGTCATCGATCAGCGAATAGTCGGACAGGTTCGGAAAGACGGTGATCAACGCACGAAGCACCGAAGTCGAGCTGCCGTTCCCCGTGGGCAATCCGGGATAAATCGCAAGTGCGTCCTCGATAATTGCGCGCACCCACATCATGTGCGGTTCCGCGGCGGGAACCTGCGCGAACCAGAGCAGATCGCGGCGCATCGCCGGTTTCACATACGGGCATACCGGCCCGTCACGGCCCAGATCATCGCTGGGACGGGTCAAATAGGAATCTGCCCATGATCGGAATGCCGCGATGGTGGATCGCGCGGCCGGGCAGGATGAAGCGGTGTCCCCCAATGACACCCATTGCAGCCCCGAGCGGGGCCCGATAACACGCTCGCTCATGACTCACCTCGACGGATAAGAAGCACAGCGGCAGGCGCCGTTGCCCCATACCTATCCATAGTCCGCCGATGCCGAACTGTTAACCCGAGTAGTGAAGTACCCGAATTGATCGGAGGTGACCCGAATTTCATGGGCAATGCGAAAAAAGAAAAGACCGGTCAGGTATCGACCGGTCTTTTCCGAGAGCTGAAAATCAGGCGCCGAGCAGGCGAGTAGCCAGGTAGCTCTCCACCTGATCGAGCGCGATGCGCTCCTGCGCCATGGAGTCGCGTTCCCGCACGGTGACCGCCTGATCCTCGAGGGTGTCGAAGTCGACGGTGATGCAGAACGGGGTGCCGATCTCGTCCTGACGGCGGTAGCGCCGGCCGATGGCGCCGGCGTCGTCGAACTCGACGTTCCAGTTCTTGCGCAGCTGCGCGGCCAGATCCTTCGCCTTGGGCGAGAGATCGGCGTTGCGCGAGAGCGGCAGCACCGCGGCCTTGATCGGGGCCAGGCGGCGATCCAGGCGCAGCACGATGCGCTTCTCCAGCTCACCCTTGGCGTTGGGGGCCTCGTCCTCGCTGTACGCGTCGACCAGGAAGGCCATGAGCGAACGAGTCAGACCGGCCGCCGGCTCGATCACGTACGGGATGTAGCGCTCGTTCGCGGTCTGATCGAAGAAGCTCAGATCCTGGCCCGAATGCTCCGAATGCGTCTTGAGGTCGAAGTCGGTGCGGTTCGCGACGCCCTCGAGCTCACCCCACTCGCTGCCCTGGAAGCGGAAGCGGTACTCGATGTCCACCGTGCGGGTGGAGTAGTGCGAGAGCTTCTCCTTCGGGTGCTCGTAGATCCGCAGGTTCTCCGGATCGATGCCCAGGTCCGTGTACCAGGCCATGCGGGTGTCGATCCAGTACTGGTGCCACCGCTCGTCTTCACCCGGCTTGACGAAGAATTCCATCTCCATCTGCTCGAACTCGCGGGTGCGGAAGATGAAGTTGCCGGGGGTGATCTCGTTGCGGAAGCTCTTGCCGATCTGGGCGATGCCGAACGGCGGCTTCTTGCGCGCGGTGGTCTCGACGTTCTTGTAGTTCACGAAGATGCCCTGCGCGGTCTCCGGGCGCAGGTAGTGCATGCCGTCTTCGGACTCGACCGGGCCCAGGTAGGTCTTGAGCATCATGTTGAAGTCACGCGGCTCGGTCCACTTGCCGACGGTGCCGCAGTCGGGACAGCCGATGAGATCCATCGTGACCGTGTCCGGGTCCTCGATCTTGTGCTTGGCGGCGTACGCCTCCTGCAGGTGGTCCTGCCGGTGCCGCTTGTGGCAGTTCAGGCATTCCACCAGCGGATCGTTGAACACCGCGACGTGGCCCGAGGCCACCCACACCTGACGCGGGAGAATGATCGAGGAGTCCAAGCCGACGACATCCTCGCGGCTGGTCACCATGGACCGCCACCACTGCCGCTTGATGTTCTCCTTGAGCTCGACGCCGAGCGGGCCGTAATCCCACGCCGAGCGTGTGCCGCCGTAGATCTCACCGGCCGGGTACACCAGACCCCGTCGCTTGGCGAGGTTGGCGACAGTATCCACCTTCGACTTGGGTGCCACTCGAGATTTCTCCATCCGGTCCGGAAGATTGCCAGGGATTCGTTCAAGACTATCTGTCGCGGGCAAGGGAGTTTGCACCCGCTGTCCCCTGTTCGAACCGGACTCGTCACGACCCCGTACCGCGCGCCCATTTGACATGCGCACCCGTGCATACAAAAATGGCATCGATTTCCAATAAGGAGTTGGTTCGATGACAACGGAGAGTGGGGCGCCGCTACGGCGCGCCCGCGTCGAGACGGAAGCGCCGACCGCGATTCCGCACGACCCGTACCCCTATCGATCCCCCGTGCCGCCGGCGGTGCCCTCGCGCAATATCCTCGACTCGGCCGGGGAACTGCTGCGGGCGCTGGCCGCGCCGGTGCGCATCGCCATCGTGCTGCAACTGCGCGAATCGCCGCGCTGCGTGCACGAGCTGGTCGATACCCTCGGTGTGACACAACCGCTGATCAGCCAGCACCTGCGGATTCTCAAGTCCGCGGGCGTGGTTCGCGGGGAGCGCACCGGGCGCGAAGTGATCTACGAACTGGTGGACGAGCATCTGGCGCATATCGTCATCGATGCCGTCGCGCACGCCGAGGAAGGGTGAACCGTGGGAACGACCGAGAAGACAGTCGGTGTTCGCAGCACCCGCCAGCGCAGCGCCATCGCGGCCCTGCTCGCCGACATCGACGAATTCCGCTCCGCGCAGGAACTGCACGACGAGTTGCGCCGGCGCGGTGAGGGCATCGGCCTGACCACCGTCTACCGCACGCTGCAGTCGCTCGCCGACGCCGGCATGGTCGACATGCTGCGCACGGACTCCGGCGAATCGGTGTACCGGCAGTGCTCGACCGGGCACCACCATCACCTGGTGTGCCGGCACTGCGGGTCCACGGTCGAGGTCGAGGGGCCGACGGTGGAGGCCTGGGCCGATTCGATCGCGGCCGAGCACGGGTTCACCGGCATCAGCCACACCATGGAGATCTTCGGGACCTGCCCGGCCTGCTCGGCGAGTCAATCCGCTTAGCGGCGAAGCGGAAACGGAACGCTCGGCGGCGCACCCGACCTTCGAAGGGACGCGCCCCCGCCCTCGGGCCGGAGACAACGCAGCGGACCCCCGCCCGACATTCGGGCGGGGGTCACGCGTTCCAGCCCCCGGGCTGCCGGAACCCGATCGGGCCGGGCAGGGGTCATCGCGGGTGCGGCGTCAGACCGCGGGGGCCAGTTCCGGCTGTGCGGCCGGGACCGTCGCGGTGCGCGGGGTCCGGTAGATGCCGACGCCGAGCAGGATCACCGCGGCGGCGGCCCAGGCGAGCAGGGTGAGCAGCGGGGCCGCGGCGCCCGCGCCGTCGAAGTAGGCGACCGAGCGCAGCAGGCTGGCGGCCGCACCGGGCGGCAGCAGCTGGCCGACGGCACCCCAGGGCTGCGGGAGCAGTTCGGGGGCGGAGGTGGCCGCGGAGAACGGGTTTCCGATCAGCAGCATGGTCAGCGCGGCCACGCCGATGCCCGCCCGGCCCAGGGCCGCCGCGAGTCCGGTGACGGTGCCCGCGACGGCGAAGGAGACCAGTCCGGCGATGGCCGCCAGCGCGAGGTAGGAGCCCGGCAGAATCGAGAGCCAGCCCTGCGCGATCGCCATGCTCAACAGGCCGCCGGCCACCGCGAAGGTCGCCAGGCCCACGCCGCGCAGGGCGATCGAGGAGACCAGCAGGGTCAGCAGCACCCCGGCGGCGATGCCCGACATGACCAGCGGCAGCACCATGGAACCGAAGCCCGCGCCCCGGGGATCATCGGAATCGGCGGGGACCACGTCCTGCACCGCGGCCGCGGGCTGCCCCGAGAGCACCTGTGCGATGCCCGAAAGCTGTTGTGCCACCGCCGGGCTCGCGGCGGAGGCGACCATGACCCGGGGCGCTCCCCCGCCGGTCACGATGGCGCCGTAGACCTCTCGGCTCTCGATGGCGGTCCGGGCGGCGGATTCGTCTGCGACGGTGCGGATGTCGAAGGCCTCGGCGTCCTGCTCGGTGAGCTTCTGCTCGACCACGGCGGCCTGCGGCCCGGCGACCGCGAGGGGCAGATCACGCGGGGCGATATTGGTGGCCGGCCAAGCGAACGCGATGAGCATGACAGCTTGGATCAGCGCTGCGGCCAGGCCGATGGCTACGGCCTTGCGTGTGGTGTTCATCAAGTCCATCCCAAGAAAGCGAAGGTTCGTTCTTTTTGATGGGACAACCCTGACATCGAGCTGTCAGCTTGTCAAGAACGGATATTCGTTTTACTTTTGACGTATGCCCCGAGTCAGCGAAGAACACCTGGAACGACGCAGGCAGCAGATCCTGGACGCCGCGCAAACGTGCTTCGCCCGCAAGGGCCTTCACACCACCACCATGCAGGACGTATTCGCCGAATCCGGCCTGTCCGCGGGAGCTGTCTACCGGTACTTCAAGTCCAAGGACGACATCATCGCGGCCCTGACCACCGAGGCCACGGTCGATCTGCGGGCCGCGCTCAGCGAGGCGGTCTACAGCGATCCGCTGCCCACTCCCCCGCAGCTCCTGCGCACGGTCGCCGAGACCATCGTGCGGCTCAGCGGGCCGGGTGGGCCGGTCCGGCTCATCCCGCAGGCGTGGTCGCTGGCGCTCACCGACCCGAACATCGCCGACTACGTGCGCACCAACATCGGCGGCATGCGCCGGCTCTGGGTCGACTACGCCAACCGCATGCGCGAGGTCGGCTGGCTCGCGCCGGACGCGGACACCGAGGCCATCGCCCGGGCCTTCGTCGGGCTGCTACCCGGGTTCATCCTGCAGTCGCTGATCCTGGGCGACACCGATCCGGAGACCTTCGCGCGCGGGGTGGAGCAGCTGCTCCCGGCCTACAAGCCGCTGGCGCTGCCCGAGGTGTCGCCGAACTGAGCCGGCCGGGGTGCGCTAGGACGGTGGACATGCCGCCCGGCGCATCCGAGTCCGCCGGACGGGCACGAGGTCGTTGGTCCTGAACCGGTCGACCAAAATCGGCGGTGGGTGCCCGTGCACCCGAATGCCGAGGCACCGGGCCGGATACGCGAGCGGCGGCATCGCGCCCGAACCGGCCGATCGAACTCGCCGGCATATGCCGCGGTTCCCGTCCACCCGAACGCCGAGACACCGGCCGGGCACCCGGGCGGCGGCATCGCATGTGAACGGCCGCACCGTGCACGAGTGACGGTGCGGCCGTTGGGTCTTCGAGTTCTCGGGCTAGGCCAGCAGGCCCTGCCGTGCCCGGCCCGCGCCGGACAGCACCAGCAGCAGCATGGTGGCGAAGGCGTCGTCTTCCAGGCCCGCGGCCGGGAAGGTGTAGCGCAGGATGATGTCGGCCTGCTTGTCGTGCGTGACCAGGGTGATCGAACCGAACTGCAGCGCGGCGTTGCGTTCGGCGACGCGCTTGTGCAGTTGCGGCTTGAGCTGGCGATCCCAGGCCAGGACGCAGGTCAGGGTGAGCACGTCCAGGCCGGGGGCCAGATTCACCCCGCGCAGCGAGCACAGCGCGCCGTCGAACTCGAAGCCGAGACCGCCGTCCTCGACGCGGACATCCACCTCGTACTTCGCCAGGCAGGCGCCGGCGCGAGCCTGCAACTCGTCGGCGGCGGAGACGTCCCCGCTCACCTGACGCCACCGAAGCGACGGTCCCGCTTGGCGTATTCGAGGCAGGCCGCCCACAGGTTGCGGCGGTCGAAGTCCGGGAAAAGCGTTTCCTGGAAGACGAATTCGGCGTAGGCGGACTGCCACATCAGGAAGTTCGAGGTGCGGAATTCGCCCGAGGGGCGCAGGAACAGATCCACGTCCGGCATATCGGGTTCGTCGAGGAATCTGGCGATGGTGTCCTCGTTCACCTTCTCCGGGTCGATCTCGCCCGACTTCACCCGGCGCGCGATTTCCCTTGCGGCGTCCGCGATCTCGGCACGACCGCCGTAGTTCACGCACATGGTCAGGGTCATCACCGTGTTGTCCTTGGTGAGTTCCTCGGCGACCTCGAGTTCCTTGATCACGCTGCGCCACAGGCGCGGTCGGCGTCCCGCCCAGCGGACCCGCACCCCCATCTCGTGCATCTCGTCGCGGCGGCGGCGGATGACGTCGCGGTTGAAGCCCATGAGGAACTTGACCTCGTCCGGGCTGCGCCGCCAGTTCTCGGTCGAGAAGGCGTAGGCCGAGAGCCACTTGACGCCGATCTCGATGCACCCCTCGACGGTGTCCATGAGCACCGCCTCGCCGCGCTCGTGCCCCGCGGTGCGCGGCAGCCCCTGCTCCTGCGCCCACCGGCCGTTGCCGTCCATGACCAGCGCCACGTGCTTGGGCACGAATTCCGCCGGGATGGCGGGCGGGGTCGCCCCGGAGGGGTGCGGCGACGGCGGACGCACGTCGCGCAGGACGGTGGAGGGTTTGCGAGTACCGATCACGCCCACCATCCTGCCCGACGCGCCCGCGGGCGCGACGCCGCCCACGACATTCCCCCGACCTCTGCCCAACTTCCCCACATTCGCGATGTCCGCGAGTCCCGGCCGGCCGCCGCACCGCGCAAGCCGCCAACGGCCGGGTAGCCGGGCGCGGCTGCGAAGACCCCGACGGCAGAACCACAACTCCTGCCCGTCCCCCGCGTGCTCGGCGGCGCGAATCCGCATCGCACCCGCACGTCGCGCGAACGTTCCGGCGACCGGCGTCGGCCGCTCCGCGCGCGCTCGCGGGCCGGTGAGCTCGAGACCACCGGTCACCGCGGGTTCGCGCGGCGATCCGTCAGCGCAGGGTGTCGAGTTCGCGGAGGAGCTCGGAGGCGATCACCAGGTTCAGGTCGGTCAGGTCGAGGTTCTCGGGGAGGCGGAGGGAGTCGATGGTCTGTTCGGCGACGCCCATGGGGTTGCGGCCGTCGATGCCCGGGGAGATGTAGAGGAACACCTGGGTCGCGCCGCCGGGGAGGGTGCGGATGAAGCGGGTTGTCGAGCCGTTCTCGCCGTAGCCCTTGGCCCAGCCGAAACGGTTGAGGCCCAGCAGTTTTCCGGTGGGAACCACCGCGCCGTAGTAGGGATCCAGCCCGGCGGCGAACCCAGGCGAGTCGGGGGCGAAGCTCGGGCGTTCGATTTGCGGGAAGGGCTGCACGAGGCTGTAGTCGGCGAACACCTCGGCCCAGTCCTTGATCGATTCGTACAGGTGGAGGGGGTGCGCGAGGCCGACCGAGAGGTCGTCGGCGAGTTCGATCGGGTTGTCCTCGATGTCGGCCAGGGTGCCGTCGGCGTCGATGCGGAACGCGGTGCCGGGCGCGCCCTCGGCGTCGAAGGTCGTCCAGACCAGACGCCGGGCGAGCTGGCGCAGCAGGGGGTGATCGATGAACAGCGTGCGCTGGTTGGCGACGGTCCAGCGCCGGCCCAGCACCATGGCGGTTTCCAGCCGGGTCGACTGGTCGGCGACGGCGGCCTTCAGGGCTTTCTTGAAGGCACCGAAGGCGGCGTAGGCGGCCGGGGCGGCGGGACCGTCGGTCTTGCCCGGCTTGGGCAGGCTCGAGCGCTGGGAACCGTCCGCCTCGCGCACGACCGGATCCAGCTCGTCGTCCAACCCGACGGTGAACCGCCGCGTGCCGTAGTCCACGGTGAACGTGCCCTGCCGGTCGAGTCCCAGATCCGGCACGAGCCGGTCAGCGAACTCGTCCACCGTGAGACCCAGCTCGGTCGCCAGCCCACGAATCCGCGTCGCCGCGCGCCCACTCACCTGCGGCCAGGAGGAGTTCTCGGCCACGAGCTGAATGTGCATGTGCGCGTTGCGAGTTCCCATCAGCACGAGCGTGTCGAGCGCCGCGTCCGCCCGATTGATCGCGCGATCGCCCTGGGCGATGGTGCGCAGCCGCACCGCGGTCTCGTCGTTCCCGATCAGGCCCAGCGCTCGCAGCGGCCACATATTGCGTTTGGCCGGATACTTCGCGACCACCCACGCGCGGTACAGCGCCCAGGCGAAATCGCCCAGGGTGGCGGGGTCCAGCGCCTCGGCGACCATCCGCACCCCGGCGTAGTCGTCGTCGGGGGCGCACATCATGAGCATGCTGATGAGATGCTCGACCGCTGGCGCGGGCAGCAATTCAGCCCTGTCGCGCAGGCGGATTCGAGGCAGCCCACCGACGTTCAGCCAGGCCGGCGCCTTGGGGATCCGAGTGGGCAGCCGCTGCAACGGATCTCGATCCAGGGTGGACGCGATCACCTCGACGACCGCGGTGCCATAGGGGGCCGCGGCGGCCAGCACTAGGTCGCGATGCCCCTGGCCGTCGAGCAGCCACAGGATCGTCTCGGCCTGGCGGCGCGCCTTGACGCCCTTGCCGACCGCGGCCGGGATCAGCGCCCGAGCGGTCGAGTCCGGGTGACGCAGGAACCACGTCCGCGCGTAATGAGCCTCGTAGGTGTCGAAGGTCTCGACCATCCGGGCCGCGACCCCCGTACCGGTGATCGGCGCCCAGCTCGTGGCCCACGTCCAGGTTTGAAACGTGGTCGACTCGATCACCCAGGCCAGCACGTCGGAACCGAAGCGCGCGAGCAGCTTCCGATGCAGATCGGTTCCAGTGCGCTGGAAGTACGTCCCGTTCGAGTAGAAATGGCTGTAGTAACCGCCGCTGCCGTATCGCTGATCCCCGGGCACGGCGTCGAGATGCCGCAGGTGCGGTCGAGCGAGGTGTTCGGGCGCGTCGGCCAACAGCTCGACCAGCGTGAAGCCGGGGCTACCCAGCTCGTCGTCGATCACCCGTCGCCACGTCGTGTCATCGGCGTGGTCGTATTTTGCCGCGAGCCCGGCCCACAGCTCACGCTCGCCGGGTATCCACTCGAGCCCCGCGGGCATCTCCACCGCCACCACGTCGACCACGGTCGGCCGAATCCGCTTACCCCCCACCCACGGCGGCGCGGCCAGCAGTTCCGGCACCGCGCTGATATCGGCCTCAACCTGAGATGTTGCCACTGTCTCCCCTAGCCCACGAGCCCGACTTCCTTCGCCCGCAATGTATCCGGGCACACCGACAACGGACGCACCGGCGGGAGATACACCCGCCGGCCACGGGCGGGCTTCGGCCTCGATCGCGCGCACGTGGCGAATGCAAGCTCCGATTCCCCAGCGGCACCGGCAGGGTCGGTGCGACGCGGGGCATTCATCAACGGCCGGCGCGCAGCCGAGCCGGCCGAGTAGCCGCGGGCCGTCGACAGCATGACAACGCGAGAGGCGGGCTCGAAAGTCCGTGTGGGCGACACCGCTCCAGCGGTGTGGTCAGCTGACGGAGGCGGACTCCGCGGGCTCGTGGGGGCGGGTCCGTTCGATCAGGGGGAGGGTCCGGAGCTGGCGTTCCAGGTGCCATTGGAGGTGGGCGGCTATCAGGCCGCTGGCCTGGCGGCGCATGTTCTCGGGTACCGCGTGGACGCCGGACCAGTCGCCGACGTTGAGGGCGACCATGTGTTCCAGGACCCCGAGGATGGGGGTGGCCGCGCCGGGCGGACGGCAGTGCACGCATACCGCGCCGCCGGCGGCGACATGGAAGGCGCGATGCGGGCCGGGGGTGGCGCAACGGGCGCACTCGTCCAGGGCGGGGGCCCAGCCCGCGAAACCCATGGCGCGCAACAGAAAGGCGTCCAGGATCAACTCGTGCGGGCGGCGGCCCAGGGCGATGGCGCGCAGGGCGCCCGCGGTCAGGGTGTGCAGGCGCGGGGCGGGGGCGCGTTCCTCACCGGCGAGCCGCTCGGCGGTCTCGAGCACGGCACAGGCGGTGGTGTAGCGGCCGTAGTCGGCGACGATGTCCGAGGCGAAGGCCTCCACCGTGTGCACCTGGGTGACCACGTCCAGATTCCGGCCGGGATGCAACTGCACGTCGATGTAGGCGAACGGTTCGAGCCGCGCCCCGAACTTGGACCGGGTCCGCCGCACCCCCTTGGCGACCGCGCGCACCAGCCCGTGCTTGTGCGTCAGCAGCGTGACAATGCGGTCTGCCTCGCCCAGCTTGTGCTGGCGAAGCACCACCGCGTTGTCTCTGTACAGCTGCACCGCAACAGTCTCGCACGCGAGACCGACCACGCCCGCCCCGGTCACCGGCGTGCCCGCACAAGATCCCGGCCCGCCCGGCGATCAGCCGCGGGACAGCCCGGCCGATCCGCCTCCGCGCAGGCGGAGTCCCGAAGCGCCGACCGGTCCGAGCGCCCCGCGTGCGACAACCCCGATCACGCGGCGATCTTGACCGAAAGTGACATTGGACGTGTGACCAGAATCGCGCTACGTTTCCTGCTTACGGCTGGGAGACGGGACTCACATGACGATGGCGTCGATTGGTGAACTGGGGCTGGCGGAGCTGGCCGCGGCGCTGGCGCAGGGCAAGGTCAGCTCGGTCGCGGCGACCGGCGCCGCACTCGATCGCATCGAGGCGAGCCAGGGCGGGATGAACGCCTTCCGCGTGGTGCGGCGCGAGGCGGCGCTGGCCGAGGCCGCCGACGCGGACCGCAAGCTGGCAGCGGGCGAGCGCGCACCGCTGCTGGGCGTGCCGCTGGCCATCAAGGACGACACCGACATCGTCGGCAGTCCCACCGCGTTCGGCTGCGGCGGCAACTTCCCGGACAAGACCGCGGACGCGGAAGTGGTTCGGCGACTGCGTATCTCGGGTGCGGTGATCCTCGGCAAGACCAATACCTGCGAGCTCGGCCAGCTGCCGTTCACCAGCGGCGACGCCTTCGGCCACACCCGTAATCCGTGGGGCTCCGAGCGCACTCCCGGCGGCTCGTCGGGCGGCTCGGCCGCGGCCGTGGCGGCCGGATTGGTGCCCGCCGCACTGGGTTCCGACGGCGCGGGCTCGGTTCGCATCCCGGCGTCCTGGAACAACCTCGTCGGCATCAAACCCCAGCGCGGCCGCATCTCGACCTGGCCGCTGCCCGAGGCGTTCGAGGGCCTCACCGTGCACGGCCCCCTCGCTCGCACGGTCGCCGACGCGGCCCTGCTGCTCGACGCCGCCGCCGGCCCGCACGCCGGCGATCTGCACACCCCGCCCGCCCTGCGCGTCTCGGACGCCGTCGGCCGCGATCCCGGCCGCCTGCGCATCGCGCTGTCCCTGCGAATCCCGTTCACCGCCACCAGAACCCGCCTCGACCGCGAGGTGGAGGCGCGCGTACACGCGACCGCGAACACCCTGCGCCGCCTCGGCCACGAGGTCACCGTGGCGGACCTGCACTACGGCGTCATGATGGGCGCGACCTTCCTGCCCCGCTCGATGGTCGGCATCCGCAAGGCCCTGGACGCGCTCCCCGGCGCGACCGTGGACCCGCGCACCGTCGCGAACGCGCGCACCGGACGGATCCTGGGCCCGGCCCTGTTCGCCGCCCGCCACGCGGAAACCCTGCTGCGCATGCGAATCGGCCGGTTCTTCGACGACTACGACGTGGTCCTGGCCCCCACGACCGCCACCCCGCCCCCGGGCGTACACGAGATCGACAACATCGGGAACTGGGCGACCGACGAACTGATCACCGCCTGCTGCCCCTACACCTGGCCCTGGAACGTCCTGGGCTGGCCCGCGGTCAACGTCCCCGCGGGCTTCACCGCCTCCGGCCTCCCGGTCGGCGCCCAGCTGATGGGCCCCGCCAACTCCGAACCCCTCTTGGTTTCGGTTGCCGCCCAACTGGAGTCGGAACTGAAGTGGTACGAACACCGCCCCGCCGACTGGTGGAGCGCCCCGGCTGCCTGACAGCCGACCACACCCACCCGCGACCGGCCCGCACCAACTGGACTCCGCGCCCGCGTGCGATCTGGGCGCGGGCTATAGGCCTGGCCGCCTTTTCGATCCGCCCCGGCGACGCCGCACAACGTGCGAGACGCCCCGCGTCAGAACCCCAGGCGCCCCAGCTGTTTCGGGTCGCGCTGCCAATCCTTGGCCACCTTCACGTGCAGGTGGAGGTAGATCCGGGTGCCGAGGATGTGTTCGATCTGCTTGCGGGCGTTGGTGCCGACCTCTTTGAGGCGGGCCCCGCCCTTGCCGATGATGATCGCCTTCTGGCTGGGGCGTTCCACGTAGAGCAGGGCGTGTACGTCGAGCATGCCCTCGTGCGTGCGCTTGCCGTCGGCCTCGGTGTCCTCGTTCTCCTCGCGGTCGAGGATGTCCTCGATCACCACCGCGAGCGAATGCGGGAGCTCGTTGTCCAGCCCCTCGAGCGCGGCCTCGCGGATGAGCTCGGCCATGAGGGTTTCCTCCGGCTCGTCGGTCAGCTCGCCGTCCGGGTAGAAAGCCGGTCCCTCGGGCATTTTCGAGGCGATAACGTCGACCAGGATCTCGACCTGCTCACCCTTGACCGCGGACACCGGCACGATCTCGGCCTCGGGCCCGAGCAGCTCGGACACCGCCATGAGCTGATGCGCGATGGCGTCCCGGCTCACCTTGTCGATCTTGGTGACCACGCCGATGACGGTGGTCTTGGGCGCCATGGTCTTGATCTGCTCGACGATCCAGCGATCACCGGGCCCGATCTTCTCGTCCGCCGGAATGCAGATGGCGATGACGTCGACCTCGGAATAGGTGTCGCGCACCAGGTCGTTGAGCCGCTGGCCCAGCAGCGTGCGCGGCCGGTGCAGCCCTGGGGTGTCCACCAGGATCAGCTGCGTGTGCTCGCGATGCACGATGCCGCGGATGGTGTGCCGGGTGGTCTGCGGCCGCGAGGACGTGATCGCGATCTTCTGCCCCACCAGGGCATTGGTGAGCGTGGACTTGCCGGTGTTGGGCCGCCCTACGAAACAGACGAAGCCCGAACGGAATTCGCCCTTCTTGTCGCTACTCACTCGAACACCTCCGACTCGGTTTCCAGATCGAAGCCCGCCGGAATGCCGGGCCGGGTGGCCGGGTCGCCCTCGACCGGGGATTCGATGATCTCGTACACCGCGCCCTTGGCATCGGTGAACACCACCCGCGTGGCGGGCGAGACCTCGCGCAGCGCGGCGACGCCGGCGTCGGAGAACCGCCCCGCCACCACCACGGCCGTCTCGAATCCCTCCGCGCCACTGGAGATCGCGGCCGCCACCGCGGCCTGCAAAGCGGTCAGGCGCAGGTTCTCGAGCGCTACCTCACCGGCCGCGTAGGTGCGGCCATCGGTATCGCGAACGGCCGCGCCGCCGCTGCCGCCGGTGCGTCCCATCGCGCCGCGGGCCAGGGTCAGCAGTTTGCCGTCCTCGGCATCGAGTTCCGTCATCGGGTTACTCCGTCCTCGTGCGCACCGTCCGAGTTGCGTTCGGCCGCTTCGGTCTTGGCTTTGGCGCTCTTGTCGCCGGTCGGGTTCGGCGATTTCTCGCCCGCGGACTCCGGCGACTTCTCGCCGGGCTCGGCGGCGCGGCGCACCACCACGGTGTGCACCCGCACCCGCCCGCGCGCGTCGGCCCCGCCCTCGCCGCGCAACTGCAATCCGTACATGACGGCCTTGGAACCGGGCAGCGGCACCCTGCCCAGCGCGTGACCGAGCAGGCCGCCGACGGTGTCGACGTCCTCGTCCTCGATCTCCATGCCGAACAGGTCGCCCAGGTCCTCGACCGGAAGTCGCGCCGAGACACGGTATTTGCCGGGCCCGATCTCCTCCACCGGCGCGGTCTCGTCGGTGTCGTACTCGTCGGCGATCTCCCCGACGATCTCCTCGAGCACGTCCTCGATCGTGACCAGCCCGGCGATGCCGCCGTATTCGTCCACCAGCACCGCCATATGGTTGCGGCGGCGCTGCATCTCGTCGAGCAGGGCGTCCAGCGGCTTGGAATCCGGCATGAAGACCGCGGGCCGCATGACCTCCGCGACCTTCACCTTCTTGGCCCGATCCGCGTACAGCACCAGGTCTTTGAGGTAGACGACGCCGAGAATGTCGTCGACGTTCTCCCCCACCACCGGAATTCGCGAGTGCCCCGACCGCACGGCGAGCGACATCGCTTGCGCGGCGGTCTTATCCGACTCGATCCACACCATCTCGGTGCGCGGCACCATGACCGCGCGGGCGGGGGTCTCGCCGAGTTCGAACACCGACTGGATCATCCGGCGCTCTTCGTCGTCCACCACACCGCGCTCACCGGCGAGATCGACCACTTCGCGCAGCTCGATCTCGGAAGCGAAGGGCCCGTTGCGAAATCCCTTACCGGGGGTGATGGCGTTGCCGAGCAGAATCAGCAGTCGGCCGATCGGTCCCAGCAGCGTGCCGATGGCCTGCAACGGCAGCGAAGCGCCCAGCGCCAGCGAATAGGCGTGCTGGCGGCCGAGGGTGCGCGGCCCGACCCCGATCACCAGGTAGTCGACCAGCACCATGACGGCCGCGGTCACCACGAGCGCGGTCACCTCGGGCAGCCAGTCCATGAGCACCGCCGCGAGCAGCACCGTGGCGCTGATCTCGCACAGCACGCGCAGCAGCACCATGAGATTCACATAGCGCGGGCGGTCGGCGATGATGCGTGTCAGCCGGACCGCGCCGGAGCGATCGGCGCGCACCAGATCGTCCACGCGCGCCGGGGAAATGGTATTCAGCGCCGAATCCAGCGCCGCGAACACACCGCCGGCCGGTACGAGCACTACGGCCAGCAGCAGTAGAACGAGAGAATTCACGCGGGATCCAGCGGATCACCGGAATCGGTGAACCCGGTCTTGCCCAGCAGTCGCCGATCCCGCTCGGCGAGTTCCTCGCGAATCCGCGCCTCGCGCACGCTCTCGTACCAGCCCTCGAGGAGTGAGCCCTGCAGGGCGAACATCTCCTTCTCCTCCTCCGGCTCGGCGTGGTCGTAGCCGAGGAGGTGGAGCACGCCGTGCACGGTCAGCAGCGCGAGTTCGTGATCCATGGAGTGCCCGGCCTTCTCGGCCTGCTGCGCGGCGAACTCGGGGCAGAGCACGATGTCGCCGAGCATGGAAGGGCCGGGCTCGGCGGCATCGGGCCGCCCGCCCGGCTCCAGCTCGTCCATGGGGAAGGACATGACGTCGGTCGGACCGGGTAGATCCATCCAGCGCATGTGCAGGTCCGCCATGGTGTCGAGATCGACCAGCACCATCGACAGCTCGGCTGCCGAGTGCACGTCCATCTGACCGATCGCGAAGCGCGCGACACTGATCAGTTCTTCTTCGGATACCTCGATACCCGATTCGTTGGCGATCTCGATACTCACCCGCTCAGCCTATCGGCCGAGCTCAGTGTCGCCCCTCCCGGCTCGCGGCACGCCGCTGCGCACGGTTGCCCGGGTAGTGGGCGACCTGCGGGCGGTTGTCGTTCTCGTACCGGTCGTAGGCGTCGACGATCTCCGCGACCAGCCGGTGACGCACCACATCGCTGCTGGTCAGCGTGGCGACGTGGATGTCGTCGACATCGGTGAGGATCTCCACCGCGGCCCGCAGACCCGAGCGCGCGCCGGTCGGCAGATCGACCTGGCTGACGTCGCCGGTCACCACCATCTTGGATCCGAACCCGAGCCGGGTCAGGAACATCTTCATCTGCTCGGCGGTGGTGTTCTGCGCCTCGTCCAGGATGATGAACGCGTCGTTGAGGCTGCGACCGCGCATGTACGCCAGCGGCGCGACCTCGATCACGCCCGCGGCCATCAGCTTGGGAATGGCCTCGGGATCCATCATGTCGTGCAGCGCGTCGTAGAGCGGGCGCAGATACGGATCGATCTTCTCGTTGAGCGTGCCGGGCAGAAAGCCCAGTCGCTCACCGGCTTCGACCGCAGGGCGGGTCAGGATGATGCGGGTGACCTGCTTGGTCTGCAACGCCTGCACGGCCTTGGCCATCGCCAGGTACGTCTTGCCGGTACCGGCCGGGCCGACGCCGAACACGATGGTGTTCGCGTCGATGGCGTCGACGTAGCGCTTCTGGTTCAACGTCTTCGGGCGGATGGTCTTGCCGCGCCGGGACAGGATGTCCAGGCTCAGCACCTCCGCCGGCGAGTCCGACGAACCCTCGGTGAGCATGGAGTGGGTGTGCCGCACGGCTTCCGGGGTGACCCCGCGATTGCGCGCGGTGAGCGCCACCAACTGCGCGATGACCCGCTCGGCCAGGGCCACGTCGGCGGGCTGGCCGGTGAGGGTGACGGTGTTGCCGCGCACATGGATGTCGGCGTCGAGGAGTCGTTCGAGTTCACGCAGGTTCTCATCGGCCGAACCCAGGAAACCGAATACCGACTCGGGTGCCAATTCAATGCTGGAGCGAACTGTCCGGCTCGCCGGCTCGGATGCGTTGTCGCCGGCGCCGCCGCTGGACACGGGGGTGTTCTGGTCGCCGATTTTGCCTGGTGTACTCAAAAGTGGCTATAGCCTGCTTCCCGGTCTCGAGCCTCACTTCGTTGATGGAAGTTTACCGCCGTGAACCGACAGCGCCCAGTGAATAAGGGGCTACCCGTAGGGTGCGGCACAACCGCCGCAACGCTGCGGCCTGGGCGTTATCCGTTTCCGGGTAGTTCCCCGAGGGCGAAATCCCAAACCCCATCGAAAGTATGATTTCCGATCCGGGCCGATCGCGATCGCCGCGACGGGCCGTTTCCGGCGGCGGCTACCAGCGCGGGGTGAGTGCGCCGAGCGCGCCCAGGGCCACCGCGGCGGCCGTGGAGGTCCGCAGCACCGTGGGCCCGAGCAGCACGGCCCGCGCGCCCGCCTCGGACAACTGCGCGATCTCGGAGTCGTCCAGGCCGCCTTCGGGCCCGACGATGAGCACGACCTCGGCCGCGCCCTCGAACGGCAGTTCGGTGAAGCGGCCCGCACCGGACTCGTGCAGGGCGGCCACGACCGCTCCGCGTTCGACGGCCGAGCGCACCAGTTCCACGAGTTGCCGCGTCGAGTGCAGTTCGGCCACGTCGGGGATGTAGGCGCGGCGGGACTGGCGGGCGGCCTGTTTGGCGGCGGTGCGCCATTTCTCGACGGCCTTGTGCGCCTTGTTCTCCCAGTTGGAGACGCAGCGCGCGGCCTGCCACGGCACGATCGCGTCCGCGCCTGCCTCGGTCATGAGCTCGATCGCGAGTTCGGAGCGATCGGACTTGGGCAGCGCCTGCACGACCGTGACCTGCGGGGTCGCGGGGGCCGCGACCCGGCGGTCGAGGACCTTCAGCTCGAGCCGGTCCTTCTGTGCCGCAACCACTTCGGAGTCGGCGAGGACGCCGTGCCCGTCCGAGAGGGTGATGGGCTCACCCACCCGGATGCGCCGGACGGTCGCCGCGTGACGACCTTCCGGACCGTCCAGGACGGCGGTCGCGCCGGGCTCCGGCACCTCGTCGAGGTAGAAGACGGTGGCGGCCAAGGGATCAGCGTCCGCTGAAGGACGCGCGCAGGCGGGCGAACAGGCCGCTGTTGTGCTCGGACTGCGTGGAGAGCACCTCGGTGCGCTCGTTGGGTCGCAGGCCCTTGTACTTGCGCAGCAGGTCGGTCTGCTTGGCGTCCAGCTTGGTCGGGATCACGATGTCCAGGTGCGAGATCAGGTCGCCGCGCGAGTTGGCCCGCAGCTTGGGCATGCCGTGCCCGCGCAGCACCGACACCTCGCCGGGCTGGGTGCCCGCGGGGATGGTCAGCTCTACCGGGCCGTCCAGGATGGTGTCGACCACGACCGTGGTGCCCAGCGCCGCGTCCACGATCGGCACGCGGATGGTGCAGTGCAGATCGTCGCCGTCGCGCACGAAGGTGTCGTGCGGCTGTTCCACGATCTCGATGTAGAGGTCGCCGGCGGGACCGCCGCCGGGGCCGACCTCGCCCTGCGCAGCCAGGCGCACGCGCATGCCGCTGGCCACGCCGGCCGGGATCGGGGCGGCGATCTCGCGGCGCGAACGCACGCGGCCGTCGCCACCGCACTTGCGGCAGGGGTCCGGGATGGTCTCGCCCGCGCCGCGGCAGGTGGGGCACGGCCGCGAGGTCATGACCTGGCCGAGGAACGAGCGCTGCACGGTCTGCACCTCGCCGGCGCCGCCGCAGGTCTCACAGCGCACGGGCGCGGAGTTGCCGTTGGTGCCCGCGCCGTGGCACAGGTCGCAGGTGATGGCGGTGTCCACGGTCAGGTGCTTGGTGACCCCGACCGCGCACTCCTGTAGCGAGAGCCGGGTGCGCAGCAGCGAATCCGCACCGGGCTGCACGCGACCGCGCGGCTTGCGCGGGTTGCCGCCCTGGTTCATGCCGCCGAAGAAGGCTTCGAAGACATCGCCGAGACCGCCGAAGCCCGCGCCGGAGAAGCCGCCGCCCATGCCGCCGCCGGAGTCGAGCGGGTCACCGCCGAGATCGACGATGCGCCGCTTCTCGGAGTCGGTCAGCACCTCGTAGGCGGTCGACACCTCGCGGAACTTCTCCTGCGCCTCCGGATCCGGATTGATATCGGGATGCAGTTCGCGTGCCAGCTTGCGGTAGGCGCGCTTGATCTCCTGGTCGGTCGCGTTCCGTGCGACGCCGAGCAGTGCGTAATAGTCCCGTGCCACTTGCGCTCTCTAGTCCTGTTTCGTCTCCGCTAGCTCACCGTTGGGATCCGCTAGCTCACCGTTCGGCGAGCACCTCACCGATGTATCGGGCGACGGCCGCCACCGAGGCGATAGTCCCCGGGTAGTCCATGCGCGTCGGGCCCAGTACCCCCATACCTCCCAGAACGGTACCGGGCATGCCGTAGCCGGTGGACACCACCGCCGTCCCACGCATCTGTTCGACCTTGGTTTCCTCCCCGATCTGCACGGTCACGGTACCCGGCTGCTGCGACGCGGCCAGCAGCTTCAGCACGATCACCTGCTCTTCGAGGGCCTCCAGAACCGAACGCAGCGAACCCGGGAATCCATTCCCGGCGAAGTCTCCCGCATTGCGGGTGAGATTCGCGGTACCGCCGAGCACGAGTCGCTCCTCGGGATGTTCGACGAGGGTCTCGACCATGACGGTGGAGACGCGAATCAGGACATCGCGCAGGCGAGCCGGGGAGTGTTCGGGCAATTCGGCCACCGAGGCCGAGGCCGACGCGAGGCGTTTGCCCTCCATGGCCTTGCCGAGCATGCCGCGCAGGGCGGCCAGGTCGTCGTCGCCGATGACGTTGCCGAGATCGACCAGGCGCTGATCGACCCGCCCGGAGTCGGTGATCACGACCAGCAGCAGGCGCGCGGGGTTCAAGGCGACGACCTCGATGTGCCGCACGGTCGAGGCGGACACGGTCGGGTACTGCACCATGGCGACCTGGCGGGTGAGCTGGGCCAGCAGGCGCACGCCCCGGCGCAGCACGTCGTCGAGGTCGACGCCACTCTCCAGGAATTCCATGATGGCCCGGCGTTCGGCGTTCGAGAGCGGCTTGACCTCGGAGATGTGGTCGACGAACTGCCGGTAGCCCTTGTCGGTGGGGATGCGCCCGGAGCTGGTGTGCGGCTGGGTGATGTAGCCCTCGGCCTCGAGCACCGCCATGTCGTTGCGCACGGTCGCGCTGGAGACACCGAGATTGTGGCGTTCGACCAGGGTTTTGGAACCGATGGGTTCCTTGGTCGAGATGTAGTCCGCGACTATGGCCCGCAGGACCTCGAGCCGCCGCTGTTCCGTGGTCGACATAAGGCCCACCTCCTCGCTCGCGTTCGGTTTGCCCGTACGCACGAGCGTCCCGGATCAATCCAGTTCAGTTTAGTTGCCCGTTGGCACATTGCCTGTAGGCCCGGTGTGGGCCGTGTACGGGCGGCAGCGAGCGCGTGCGACCGGATGCCCGCAGCCGATCCCCGGCCCGGGTGACGGCGTGAGCGTGTGAGCGCGTCCACGCGGTTTGCCGGGGCCGGACATGAGCGGCTGCGAGCCCGGCCGGTGGCCGAAGTGTCGACGGCCGAGTGGCAGTGGCCGCGGTGTCAGCGGCCGGGTGTCAGCGGTGGCGGCTGCCCTAACGATTCAGCCAGCCGGTGGCTTCGGGACCCGAGCCCGGCTTCCACTTGATGCCGCAGCCCAGGCTCGGGGTGTGCGGCTCGGGGACCGCCTGGCCCGCGAGCACGAGCTCGACCGCCGCGCGCAGTTCCACGCCGTCGGCGGGCTCGGTGTTGCCGGGGGTGGCCGCGTCGAACCGGCCGCGGTAGGCGAGCTTGCGGTCCGCGTCGTACAGGAACAGGTCCGGCGTGCAGGCGGCACGGAAAGCCTTTGCCACCTCCTGCGATTCGTCCACCAGGTACGGGAAGTCGAATCCGGCCCGCAGCACCTGCTCGCGCAGATGCGCGGCGTCGTCGTCCGGATAGTTCTCGGTGTCGTTCGAACAGATGCCGACGGTCACCAGCCCCCGCGCCCGGAACTCCGCGGTGAGCGCGCCGAGCGCGTATTCGATACGCCGCACGTACGGGCAGTGATTCGACAGGAACAGCACGAGCAGCGCCGGATGATCATCGAAGGCGGCCAGCGAGTATTTGGTGCCGTCCACCGCCGACAGTTCGAAATCCGGTGCGGGAGTGCCGATCGGGTCCATGTTCGATTCGAGCGCCATGGTGCCAGTGTGCCCGATCTCCGGGATTTCACTCCTGCCGCCGGTCAGGGTGGATGGCTGTGCGCTAGCTCGGGCTCCCGGCGGCTCGCGCTCCGGCAGCTCCGGCGAGCCCGGTCCGGTGTCGGCCGGCCCGGCTCGGTGTCGGCTAGCTCAGCTCGCCGAAGAACTCGCGCAGGTCGGTGACGAGTAGGCCGGGGGTCTGCATGGCCGGAAAGTGGCCGCCCACCTCGTAATCGGTCCAGCGGGCGATGGTGTTGAGCTGTTCGGCGTAGCGGCGGATCGCCAGGTCGCCGGCGAAGTTGGCGACCGCGGTGGGGGTCGTGGAGCGGGTCGGCAGGTGGGGTGAGTGCAGGGATTCGTAGTAGAGCTGAGCCGAGGAGCCGCCGGTGTTGGTGAACCAGTAGGTGGCCACGGTGGCGAGCATGTGGTCGCGGTCGACGCGGACCTCGAGGGGGCCGGGGCCGCCGGTCCAGGCGTGGAACTTCTCGACCATCCAGGCCAGTTGGCCCGCCGGGGAATCGGCGAGGGCGAAGCCGAGGGTGTGTGGTCTGGTGCCTTGGATCTGGAAGTAGCCGCTGCCGTCGGAGAGGAATTCGGCCAAGTGCGCCAGGCGTTTTCGTTCCGCGGGGGTGAGGGCGGGGACGATGTCGCCGGGGACCGGGCCGTGCGGGATGAAGCCCAGGGTGGCGGCGTTCACGTGAACCCCGATCACGCGGGCGGCGTCCACGCGGCCGAGGTCGGGTGCGATGAAAGCGCCGAAGTCGCCGCCGTGCACGGCGTATCGCGGATAGCCCAGGCGGCGCATGAGTTCGGCGTAGGCGCAGGCGATGCGGTGGCTGTCCCAGCCCGCGTCGGGTGCGGGACCGGAGAAGCCGAAGTTCGGGTGCGAGGGGATGACGAGGTCGAAGGCCGGTTCGCCGTCCGGTGGATCGCTGAGCGGTTCGATGACCTCGAGGAATTCCAGGACCGTGCCGGGCCAGCCGTGCAACAGCAGCAGCGGAATCGCGCCGGGGTGCCGAGAGTGTATGTGCAGGAAGTGAATTCGGGCACCGTCCACGACGGTGACGTACTGGGTGTACGCGTTGATCCGCCGCTCCCAGGCCCGCCAGTCGAACCGGCCGGCCCAGTACCCGGCCAACTCCCGCAGGTACTCCACCGGCGCCCCGCGCGCCCACCCGACCCCGGGAACCTGTGCGGGCCAGCGGGTTTCCTCGAGTCGCCGCCGCAGATCCCGCAGCTGCGCCGGCGGGATCTCGACCTGGAAAGGAACTAAGTCCTCGTCGAACATGGCGATGGCGTCAGCGTAGACCCGCGCCCACGCCGCTGTGGCCGAATACCGCACAGCCGACGCGGCACACGGGGGCGATGCCAGAACGCACCGTATCGAGGCGCGTGGGCGGGCCCGCGCCACACACCGCGGCGGGAGCAGCGGCCGGTCTGCCCGCACTCGGTGCGCGGTCGTGGATGACCGTGCCCGCGAGCTTGCGCCGCCGTGGATCGGACGAAGGGAGTGCAGCGGACCTATCAGGTCAGGAGGGTGCGGACCACGGCGTCGGCGAGGAGGCGGCCGCGGTCGGTGAGGACCAGGTTGTCGTTGATGGTGACGGCCAGGCCGTCGGCGATGACGCGCTGGGCCGCGCGGCGGCCGTCGTCGTCCAGGTCCGCCAGCGGCAGCCCGGTGCGCAGGCGGGCGGTGAGCATCACGCGTTCGGTGTATTGCTCTTCGCCGGTCAGCGCCTCCCAGCCCGCGGCGGGCAGGCCGCCGGTGGCGACCCGATCCGCGTAGCGCGCAGGGTGTTTGACGTTCCACCAGCGCACGCCGCCGACGTGACTGTGCGCGCCCGGGCCCGCGCCGAGCCAGTCGCCGCCGTCCCAGTAGCCGAGGTTGTGGCGGCAGCGGGCGCGGTCGTTGGCGGCCCAGTTGGAGACCTCGTACCAGCCCAGGCCCGCGGCTTCGAGGCGGGAGTCGATGCGTTCGTAGCGGGCGGCGAGGATGTCGTCGTCGGGCGCGGGGAGTTCGCCGCGGCGGACTCGGCGGGCCAGCGCGGTGCCGTCCTCGACGATGAGCGAATAGGCCGAGACGTGGTCGACGCCGGCGGCCAGGACGGCGTCGAGGCTGGCGTCGAGGTCGCTGTCGCGCTCGCCCGGCGTGCCGTAGATGAGGTCCAGGTTCACGTGCTCGAACCCGGCGGCGCGAGCTTCCCGCGCGGCGGCCACGGCGCGGCCCGGGGTGTGGGTGCGGTCGAGCACCTTCAGCACGTGCGCGGCCGCGGACTGCATGCCGAGCGAGATCCGCGTGAATCCACCCGCCAGCAGCCGCTCGAAGAATTCCGGCGAGGTGGATTCCGGGTTCGATTCGGTGGTCACCTCGGCGTCGGCGGCCAGGGTGAAGTTGGCCCGCACGGCGGTGAGCACGTTCGCGAGCCCGTCCCCGCCCAGCAGCGACGGCGTCCCCCCGCCGACGAAGATGGTCTCGACTTCCGGCGTATCACTCGGCAGCGCGTCGAATCGCGCTGCGGCAACGGCCAATTCCCCCCGCAACGCCTCGAACCACGACTCCGGCGAGGCCGAGGTCCCCAACTCCCCCGCCGTATAGGTGTTGAAGTCGCAGTACCCGCACCGCGTGGCACAGAACGGCACATGGATGTAGATCCCGAACGCCCCGCCCCCGAAGTCCCCGAGCACCGGCTCGGCCCGCTCCCCCACGGCCGGCCCCGCCACGCTGCTCGAACTCACGGAAGACGTCACCCCACCAGTGTGACCGGAGGCCCACATCACACCGCACGCGGACCGACAGCCGACAGACCACCGGTTGGAAGCCCTGTCCGGAAGCCAGGTCGGCCACGACACTGGCCAACGCCTGGCTTCTTGCTGAGGAGTGGTCACCAAGCACCTTCAACTGGACGCCCAGTCAGCCCGGTCGGTGGGGTGCCGCAACGCACTGCTCCGGAACGACCGGCTCGCGAGCTTGCTCGTTCCACTCGATGTTGATTCGACTCGGCACCGGTCCCGGACCGGCTGCGGAACGGGTTCATCGTGTGGACAGTCCTGTCCGGCGTCTCGGCGTGGGCACTCCTGGTATTCCTGATCGCGGTCCTGACCTTCGTTTACGCCTTGGTGTGGCCGGCTATCACTAAGCACAGCGCACGGCCTGGAGACAAGGTGGTCGTGCACCTCCTTCCCCCGCGAATCGAATTTGTATACGGCGCAACCGGAGCACCAAGCACGCGGCGCCGAACGGCCGCGAGACGAGCCGACGAGAGCGCCGCAGCGCCGCGTTCGTAATGGCGGCGCGGCGGCCACGGTTCACAGCCACACAATCTCTCCACGGGATCTCCCCCGTTCCGTGGTGGAAACCGCGGGCCGGTAGGCAATAGCGTCGGCCGGGTGCAGCGCGTGTGGGAATTATGGGGCGGGGTCCTGATCGGGTGGGCCATTCTGGCGCCGGTGGCGGGCGGGATCGGGTGGGGAGTTTTTCAGTGGCGCACGCGGCGGGGAGTGGCGCGCGAGCGGGCGCGGCGGTGGGGGTGGGCCGAGGTGGGGATCGTGGTGGGGACCCTGCCGTGGGTGTGGATGATTCTCACCCCGCTGGACGGGGGTGAGCGGGGCGTGAACTGGGTGCCGTTGGTGGACCTGGCGCAGACCGTCTCGGAGGGATCGTTCAACAGCTTCGTGCAGGTCAGCGCCAACCTCGCGGTCTTCGTTCCGCTGGGATTGCTGTTGCCGCTGCGGTTTCCGTGGTTCTCGGGGGTGGGGCGGATGTTCGCGACGGGGGCCGCGCTGTCGCTCGGGCTGGAAATCGCCCAGTATGCACTGGATCTGGGCCGGTACTCGTCGGTGGACGACGTGCTGATGAACGCGGCGGGCGCGGGGATCGGAGCGGCGCTGGCACGGTTGCACGAGTCGCGGCGGGTGGCGGGGCGGTCGTACAGTACGCGGGTCATGCTCCGGATGGGCTGGGCTACAGGGGGATCGAATGCGGGATGACTCGGACGCGACGGGCTTCGAGGCGGTGCCCAGGCACGCGATCGACGGCGACGCCATCGCGGTGGTGGACGCGGGATCGGTGGCGCCGATCGTCTACGAGATCCCGATGCCGAAGGTCCGGCCGGACGGGCCGAATTTCCCGCGCACCTTCTGCGGGGTGATGTTCGCGCGGGCGCTGGTGTGGGATCCGGCCGCGGCGCAGCTGCCGACGCTGGATCTCGCCCGGCTCACGATGACCACACTGACCTCGCGTTTCCGGGAGCAGGGCATCACCGCGGGCTTCGACAGATTCGACCGGGTGCCGGGCTGGCGGGCCGCGTTCTGGTGGGCGCTGATCGCCCGCGACGAGCAGGTTCTGCGCGAGTTGACCGCGTACCCGGTCGAGCGGCTGCGCGCCACAGGCGGGACCGACTTCGACGACTTCCAGTACGACTGGGCCGAACTGCTCCAGACCGCCAGGGTGCACGGCCCGGAATATGTCGCCGACCGCGCCTTCGCCCTCGAGGCGACGAGCCGGGTCGGCGCACAGCGCCCGGTGGATCTGCTGCTGCGCCCGAGCATCGAGGTCTTCGCCCGCCTCGCGAGCGGGGATCAGGACGGTTTCACGTGGTCACTGGCCAACGCGCTGCGCCTGCACAGGACGTTCTTCGAGCAGGAACCGTGGTCTACGGACCCGGAGGGCGTGATCGCCCTGCCGCTGCTCGGCCTGGCCTGCTGGGCCCACGACCGGGGCCTGCGCGTCGAAGTCGAATCCGAGTACCTGCCAACCGGTTTCGTGCACCGGCCACACTGGCTGGGCGAACTGTCCACGGCCGTCGCGACCTTCGCCGCGACGGCCTCGCAGACCCGGTCAGTGGTCGGCGATCGGGGTGTTCTGGCAGAAGGTGAGTAGCCAGCGCCCGTCTTCTTTGGTCATCCCGTAGAGCGGGGTGCCCTCGGCCTCGACCTCGCCGTCGAGGTTGAAGTACCGCTGGCGCACCTTGACCGCCGCCACGTCGGGCCGGATGAAGCGCACGAAGAACACCTCGTAGGTCGCGTAGCCGGCCTTGGTCGAGCCCGGCAGCACCGCGCGCGTGAACGTGGAGATCTCCTCGCGCCCGTTCAGGAATTTGCCCGCGCCGGTGGTCCAGATGGCATCGGGATGGAACAGGTTCAGGAAGGCGTCGGTGTCCTCCGCGCGCTGTGCGGCATCGACCACCGCGACGACGGCGTGGATGGCTTCGAGTTCGGCCGCGGTATCGAGTTCTGACGTGGTCATGTGTCCATCGTGGAACCTCGAGTAGGGTTAAGGTCAACTGTCCAAGATCGTTTCAGCGTCGATCTATGACACCTGTCACAAATGGGGTCCGCTATCCAGGGGATTTCCCTCGAAAGTCCGGAAAATATCGGCCGTCGGTCGGAACAACCCATCTGACATGGCACAATAAGCTCCATGACCGGACTTGGGGTACGACTCGTGGCACGTCGCCATGTCGACTTCAAGCGTGTCTGCAGCGCGAGCTGTCTGGCCGGAAGCCTCCGGTAGATCAGCTCCCCTCTCCCCGGATCCGACGCCAGGTTTACAGCGTCGAACTCCCCGGTTCGCTGATATCGGAGGCGTGAGTCAGCCCCTCTCGCCTGCCCGCAAGATCTTCAGGAGCGACCCCTATGACGTCGAGCACCGACGCCGACAGTTCCGATTCCGTCACTCCCGCGCGCCCGCCACGACCCGAGCGGCCCGCCGCCGAACGTCGTGTTCGCCCGGACCGTCCCCGCGCCGCGGCCGGTGACGCTCCCGTCGCGCCGCGTGAACGCACGGGAAAGCCGGTGCGCCGCAAGTCCGAAGGCCAGTGGGCCCTGGGCTACCGCGAGCCGCTCAACGCGAACGAGCAGTCCAAGAAGGACGACAACCCGCTCAACGTGCGCGCGCGCATCGAGAACATCTACTCGAAGCAGGGTTTCGCCTCGATCGACAAGAGCGACCTGCGCGGCCGCATGCGCTGGTGGGGTCTGTACACCCAGCGCGAGCAGGGCTACGACGGCACCTTCACCGGTGACGAGAACATCGACCTGCTCGAGGCCGAGTACTTCATGATGCGCGTGCGCTGCGACGCCGGCGCGCTGAACGTGCGCCAGCTGCGCACCCTCGGGCAGATCTCCACCGAGTTCGGCCGCGACACCGCCGACCTCTCGGACCGCGAGAACGTGCAGTACCACTGGATCCGCATCGAGGACGTGCCGGAGATCTGGCGACGCCTGGAAGAGGTCGGCCTGCAGACCACCGAGGCGTGCGGCGACTGCCCGCGCGTGGTGCTGGGCTCCCCGCTCGCGGGTGAGTCCTTCGGCGAGATCCTGGACCCGACCCCGGCCATCGACGAGATCGTCAAGCGCTACATCGGCAAGAAGGAGTACTCCAACCTGCCGCGCAAGTTCAAGACCGCCATCTCCGGTCAGCAGGACGTGGTGCACGAGATCAACGACGTCGCCTTCGTCGGCGTCGAGCATCCGGAACACGGTCCGGGCCTGGATCTCTGGGTCGGCGGCGGCCTGTCCACCAATCCGATGCTCGCCCAGCGACTCGGCGCATGGGTGCCGCTGGCCGAGGTGCCGGATGTGTGGGAGGCCGTGGTCTCGCTGTACCGCGACTACGGGTACCGCCGCCTGCGCACCAAGGCGCGCATCAAGTTCCTGGTCAAGGACTGGGGCGTCGAGAAGTTCCGCGAGGTTCTCGAGACCGAGTACCTGAAGCGCAAGCTGATCGACGGTCCCGCGCCCGCCAAGCCGGATCGCCCCATCGACCACATCGGCGTGCAGAAGCTGCGTAACGGCTTGAACGCCATCGGCTTCTCCCCCATCGCCGGCCGCGTCTCGGGCACCATCCTGAGCAAGGTCGCCGACATCGTGGAATCGATCGGCTCGGACCGCATCCGGTTCACCCCGTACCAGAAGCTCATCGTGCTGGACGTGCCGGACGACAAGGTCGACTGGCTCATCGACGAGCTGAAGCCGCTGGGCCTGCACGGGCGTCCGTCGCAGTGGCGCCGGAACCTGCTGGCGTGCAGCGGTATCGAGTTCTGCAAGCTGTCCTTCACCGAGACGCGCAAGCGGTCCCAGGTGCTGGCTCCCGAGCTGGAGCAGCGCATGGCCGACATCAACGCCAGCATCGACGTGCCCATCACCGTGAACATCAACGGCTGCCCCAACTCCTGCGGCCGCTCGCAGATCGCCGATATCGGCTTCAAGGGCATGCTCGTCGACGACGGCGAGGGGAATCAGATCGAGGGCTTCCAGGTTCACCTCGGAGGCAGTCTCGGGCTCGATTCCGGCTTCGGCCGAAAGCTGCGCCAGCACAAGGTGACCAGCGTCGAGCTCGGTGACTACATCGAGCGTGTGACGCGCAACTTCGTCAAGAACCGGGACGAGGGTGAGCGTTTCGCGGTGTGGGCGGTCCGCGCCGACGAAGCGGATCTGCGGTAGTTGGAGGAGACAGCAATGACGACGACCAAACTCGCCGAAACCGACCTGCGCGCACTGGCGGAGAAGGGCGCGGCCGATCTCGGGCCGAACGCGACCGCCGAGCAGCTGCTGCAGTGGACCGAGGAGAACTTCGGATCCAACTACATCGTGGCCTCCAACATGCAGGACGCGGTGCTGGTTCAGCTTGCCGCGCAGGTGCATCCGGGTGTGGACGTGCTGTTCCTGGAGACCGGTTACCACTTCGCCGAGACCATCGGCACCCGCGACGCGGTCGAGATGGTCTACGGGGTGAACGTGGTGAACGTCGAACCCGAACAGACCGTGGCCGAACAGGATCAGCTGCTGGGCAAGGATCTGTTCGCCCGTGACGCCGCCGAATGCTGCCGGCTGCGCAAGGTGGTGCCGCTGACTCGTTCGCTGGCGCCCTACAACGCCTGGGTCACCGGCATCCGCCGTGTGGAGGCCCCGACGCGCGCCAACGCGCCACTGATCTCCTATGACGAGGGCTTCGGGCTGGTGAAGATCAACCCGATCGCCGCCTGGTCCGACGAAGAGATGGCCGAGTACATCGAAGCCAACGGCATCCTCGTCAATCCCCTTGTGGAGGAGGGATATCCGTCCATCGGTTGCGCCCCGTGCACACGGAAGCCGGAACCGGGATCCGATCCGCGAAGCGGCCGCTGGGCCGGCCTCGCCAAGACCGAATGCGGGTTGCACGCCTCATGACTTCTACCGTGACCGAATTCGATACTCTCGCCGCGCTCGAGAGCGAATCGATCCATATCTTCCGCGAGGTGGCGGGTGAGTTCGAGCGACCGGTGATCCTGTTCTCCGGTGGCAAGGACTCGACCGTCCTGCTGCACCTGGCGCTCAAGGCCTTCTGGCCCGCGCCGCTGCCGTTCGCGCTGCTACACGTCGACACCGGGCACAACCTGCCCGAGGTGCTGGCGTTCCGCGACCACGTGGTCGAGAAGTACGGCCTGCGACTGCATGTCGCGTCCGTGGAGGACTACCTGGCCGACGGGCGGCTCACCGAGCGCCCGGACGGCATCCGCAATCCGCTGCAGACCGTGCCGCTGCTGGACGCCATCAACGAGCACCGCTTCGACGCGGTGTTCGGTGGCGGCCGCCGCGACGAGGAGCGCTCGCGCGCCAAGGAGCGGATCTTCTCCCTGCGTGACGCGTTCGGTCGCTGGGATCCCAAGCGGCAGCGGCCCGAACTGTGGAACCTGTACAACGGCCGGCACGCGCCGGGCGAGCACGTGCGCGTGTTCCCGATCTCCAACTGGACCGAGCTGGACATCTGGCGCTACATCGCCCGCGAGGACATCGAGCTGGCCTCGATCTACTACGCCCACGAGCGCCCGGTGTACCAGCGCGACGGCATGTGGATGACCCCCGGCGTGTGGGGCGGTCCGGCCGAGGGTGAGGAGCTGTCGGTCAAGTCGGTGCGCTACCGCACCGTCGGCGACGGATCCACCACCGGCGCAATCATTTCCGACGCGGCCGACAACGAGGCGATTCTCGCCGAGGTGGCGGCCTCCCGGCTCACCGAGCGTGGCGCGACCCGTGGAGACGATCGTGTCTCCGAGGCCGCCATGGAAGACCGCAAGCGAGAGGGTTACTTCTGATGTCCGACCTATTGCGACTGGCGACTGCCGGATCGGTCGACGACGGGAAGTCCACCCTGGTCGGACGCCTGCTCTACGACACGAAATCCGTTCTCGCGGACCAGATCGACGCGGTCACCCGCGCCTCGGTCGACAAGGGTCTGTCGACCCCGGACCTGTCGCTGCTGGTCGACGGTCTGCGCGCCGAGCGTGAGCAGGGCATCACCATCGACGTGGCGTACCGCTACTTCGCCACGCCCGCACGGTCTTTCGTGCTCGCCGACACCCCGGGGCACGTGCAGTACACCCGGAACACGGTGTCCGGCGCGTCCACCGCGCAGCTGGTCATCCTGCTGGTCGACGCTCGCAAGGGCGTCATCGAGCAGACCCGCCGCCACGCCGCGGTGATGGCGCTGCTGGGTGTGCCGAAGCTGGTCCTCGCGGTGAACAAGATCGACCTGGTCGATGATCCGGCCGGCGTGTACAAGCAGATCGTCGCCGAATTCTCGGAGCTGACGGCCAAACTCGGCTGGGACGCCGAGGATGTGGTGGAGATTCCGGTGTCCGCGCTGCACGGCGACAATGTCGCCTCGCGCTCGGCGAACACCCCGTACTACGACGGGCCCTCGCTCATCGAGCACCTGGAGTCGGTGCCGGTGGACGCGGACAGCACCCGGCACGAGGTCGGCCTGCGTTTCCCCGTGCAGTACGTGATCCGCCCGCGCACCGCCGAGTACCCGGACTACCGCGGCTATGCCGGTCAGGTGGCGGCGGGCACCGTGCGCACGGGCGACGAGGTCATCGTGCTGCCCTCGGGCACCCGCACCACCGTCGAGCGGATCGACACCCCCAATGGGGAATTGGCTTCCGCGCAGCCCGGACGCAGCGTCACGCTGATCCTGGCCAATTACGTGGACGTCTCGCGCGGTGACACCATCGTGGCCGCCGCCGACGCCCCCGAACCGGTCGATTCCTTCGACGCGACGGTGTGCTGGCTGGGCGACAAGCCGCTGCGCCCGGGCGCCCGCCTGCTGCTCAAGCACGGCGCACGCACCACGCAGGCGATCGTCGGCGCGCTCATCGAGCGTTTCGACGAGCAGAACCTGGCGGCGGATCCGAACCCGGAGTCGCTGGCGCTCAACGACATCGGCCGGATCTCGGTCCGCGTGGCCGAGCCGATCGCGGCCGACGACTACAGCGTCAACCGCTACACCGGCAGCTTCCTGCTGATCGATCCGGCGGGCGGCAACACCCTGGCCGCGGGCCTGGTCGGCGACGCCCTGACCGCGGTCGAGGTCGGCACGGAAGTCGGACTCTGACATGAGTTCCCCCGGCAGCGGAGCGTTGTCGACCGCCTCGCTGCCGGTCGCCCTGCGCCGCAACGCTTTCGCGATCGGCGTGAATGCCGGGACGGTCGGCTGCCCGCCCCGCTCGGTGCTTCCGATCGGCGGCTCCCGCCCGGCGCTGATCGCGGTCGCGCACGGCAGCCGCGACCCCCGTTCGGCCGCGACGATGCGCGCGGTGGTGGAACGCGTGGCCGCCGCTCGCCCGGATCTCGATGTGCGCCTGGCCTTTCTCGATCTGAGCACGCCGTCGGTCGACGAGGTCGTGGACGACATCGCCGCCGCGGGTCATTCCCACGCGATCGTGGTCCCGCTGCTGCTGGGCAGCGCCTTCCACGCGCGCGTGGATCTCCCGGAACTGCTGGACCGGGCCGGTACCCGGCATCCCCGGTTGGCCCTCACGCAGGCGGAGGTGCTCGGCCCGGCTCAGCGCCTGATCGCCGCCCTGCGCGACCGCGTGCTCGAGCGGATCACCGGCCGGCACGATTCGGCGAGCGCCATCCACCGCGCGACGCCCCGCGGGTACCGGCACTCCGGCGCAACCGCCACCGAATACGGGCTGTCCCACGAATTCGGCACGGACGCGGCCCATCCCGCGTCGATCGCCAGTGCTCTCCCCCGCCACGACCGGCCGGCTTCCCGCATCGGCATCGCGGTGGCGGCGGTCGGCTCGTCCTCGGCCGCGGCCAACGCCCGCACCGCCGAGGTGGCTCGTCGCCTCGGCGCGCTCACCGGCTGGGATACCGAGATCTGCTTCGCCACAACCGAACCCACGGTGACCGAGGCGGTGGCCGCCCTCCGCGCCCGAGGCGCGTCCGAGGTCCTGGTGGCCCCCTGGTTCCTGGCCCCCGGCCTGCTGACCGACCGCCTCCTGGACGCGGCCCCGGACGTCACTCACGCGTCCGTGATCGGCGCGCACTCGGCGCTGCCGGAGCTGGTCTGGGACCGCTATCACGCGGCGGCGCACGCCACCCTCACCCGCTCGGCCTGATTCGGCGCCGAACCCGCGCGCCCACTCGGCCCGACCGCCCGCCGGATCGCCGTGGGCCGGTCGGCTCCGACTCGTGGGCTCGCGCAGACGGCGCGGCGTGGGTCGATCGGGTGAACCGCCCGGGCCGACAGCGGGTGGCGTGATCCCTGATCGGCGCGCGACAGGTGGCGGATAGGGTGGGGCGGTGATCAAAGCTGTGGTGTTCGACGTGGGTGAGACGCTGATCGACGAGACCCGGATCTGGAGTCGGTGGGCGGATCGGCTCGGGGTGCCCAGATTCGCTTTGATGGGGGCCATCGGCGGGATGGCGGCGACCGGGCGGCCGCTGACCGACGCGTTCGAATTGCTGCGGCCCGGTATCGATCTCGACGCCGAGCAGGAGGCGTGGGCGCTCGCGGAGCCGGACAGCCTGCGCAACAACTTCGACGCGGACGACCTGTACCCGGACGTGGTGCCCGCGCTCGGCGAGCTGCGGAGCCGGGGGTTGCAGGTGATCATCGCGGGAAATCAGCCGCCGCAGGCGAAGTCGGCGCTGGAGAAGATGGAGTTGCCCGTCGACGGGATCTACACCTCGGCCGAGTGGGAGCTGGAGAAGCCGGATCCGGAGTTCTTCGCCAAGGTCGCCGAGGTGGCCGGGGTGAAGTTCCGCGAGATCTGCTACGTCGGCGACCGGGTCGACAACGACGTGCTGCCGGCGGCCGCCGCCGGAATGGTTCCGACGCTGATCCGCCGCGGCCCCTGGGGCTACCTGCATTCGGAACTGCCTCAAACCTCCTACGGCATCGTCATAGACACTCTGGCGCAGCTGCCGGACGTTCTCGCGCCTCGATAGCCGGCGGTCCCGGGACGCTCGGGTTCCGCCATGTTGCCTGGTCATGCCCCGAAAACTGCGGGCACGGCAGCTTCTTGAAATCGATGCGTTTCACTCTATGCGGACGCTACCGTTCCTCGACCCGATTTCCCGGGTCGACGAACAGGAGCGACATATGAGTACCCGGACCCGCCGCGGCCATCGGATTGCGTGGGGCACTTCGGCGCTGGCGGCCGCCAGCGCGGCGGTCGCCGTGGCAGCGCCCCAGGCGTCCGCCGCGCTCATGATCGACCCGCAGCCGAACTCCGCCGGAAACTTCGTGGTCGGAGAGTGGTACGCGGTGGTGTACGAGCCGAATTACGGACCGAAGGAAGGCTGGATCGTCTTCACCGACAACGACACCTGCTTCCGAGCCAGGTCGGTGATCGCGGTCGAGGGCACCGGGTCCTTCAGCACCGGCGTACCGTCGGTCGGCCGGTATTCGAGCTGGAGCCCCCAAACCCCCGGCACTCACGTACTGAAAGTCGTCCAGGGCAAGGCCACCAAGTCGGTGACCGTCACCGTGCTCCCCTCCCCCGACGGCACCCCACCGCCCGCGCCCACCTACGAGGGCTGCGATGACCCCCGCACCGCCAACCCGCCTACCAGCACCGGGTCCTTCTGATCCGGCCCGACCGAACCCGAAGCTCGGAGGGGCCGGAGTCGTTGCGCGCCCCGCGTGCCACCGGGCACGCTCCCTACACGGTGCCCACTGTCACGGCTGGTGCCAGAACGGCGCCGATCGGAGAGTGAGCGGGCCGCTGCGGACCGGCGACGCCATCAGCCAATCGCTGGTGATCGCCAGCATGCTCGCGTTGGCGCTGCGCAGGTCCGTTTCGAGCCGAGCGACCAGATCCCGCACATCGATGGTGGCCGAATCGATTTGCAGCAGTGTCGATTTCGCATCGTCGAGCACACCGCGCAGCCGGTCGAGCCGCTGCAGCACATCCATGAGATTGCGTACCATGTCGTCGCCGAGCGTGAGGAAGGAGTTCACGCCGGCGTCGTCATCGGTCAGATCGCCCGCCTGAACTGCCTCGTGCTCGCGGCGCTGACCGGCCGGCTCGTCCGGGGCCGTCACATCCCACATCCTCGGGACGGCGCGAAGTTCGGAGTTTTCTGGCACAGCGTCACGACGACGCTCCCGTCTGGTCCTGGGACCGATGGACTCGCACGGCGACGACACCGCCCGACCGGCGATGCACGAAATCCTCCGCTCTGCCACGCTAGTCCCTCCGCATCCAGCTACGCGCCGCGCCCGTGAACTCACGTGTTCGACCGTTATGTGCCACCGGGGTTGACGCACCGTGCGGACAGGGCCCGCCGACAGTTCGGGGGGTGCGGGTTCAGCGACGCTTCGGGATAGCCGCAGCCGGCCGCTCGCGTTTCGGCCCGTCGCGCCGGGCAAGCACTCGGGGCCCGCGCACGACCCGCCGCCGCTCGCGCCGCGGCCGGCCCGCCGAACCGGCGACGCCGGGCGTTCCCCGCTCGCAGCTCGAAATTAGCCGCGGTGTTGGACAAGTCCGCGAGTTGCCGCGATCCCGGCGACGCGCCACCGCACCCCGCCGGGTCTTACCGAACGTGCGGGCAAGCGGTCCCATCGACCGGGCGCCACCGGGCGACTACCGTCGGTGGCACACCTCGCTGCTGCCGAACCTGATCCAGGCACTTCGGACCGTTTCCCCAGTGGTTCACCACCCGGACGGGACGAAACCATGTGCGACAGCTGGCATACCACCAATTCGGTCGTGATCGTCTCCGCCGCGGTGGCGGGTCTGGACTGGGAGCATGCCGTGGCCACCATGCCCAGCATCGACTCGCCCGACCTCCGGGCGTGGATCGGGCGCAATCTCGACCGCGCCGTCGTGATTCCGAATGACAGACCGCCCGGCCGAGGCTGGTGGCCGCGACGCCAAATCTGCGTACCTCCCGGCGAGTACGCGTCGTTCACCGCACTACTGGCCGACCGCGACCGAGCCGTCGACTTCGGGCGCGTCAACGATCGGCTTGAGTGAGATTTCGAGATCGATTCCAGCCGTCCGCATTTCGACGGGATGGCAGTGCTCGACCCCGAAAAGGCTCGATTCGGACGAGTTACCCTCCGGGAGTTGCCGGTTCGACGCCGCTCTCAGGCCGCGTTGGTGGTGCAGGCCACCTCGACCACCTTCGTGCCCGACTGTTCCGCGGACCCGGTATTCGCCAGCATCGCCTGCGGACGGTATTGCGCCAGGCTGGTATTCGCGGCGAACAACGCGAGAGAACTGTTCAATCCGGCGCCCGTCCCCACCGCACCCTTGGTGAAAACGAGTGCGCCGCAACCGTCCACCCAATCCACCAGCAGCTTGCAGTCGGTGATCCCGCCGAGGGAACACAACTCCAACGCCTGAGCGTCGGCGTCCTCCCGGCTGTAGGCGTCGACGATGGATCCGTAACTCCAGTCCGAAGCGCTGAACGCGATGGCCCCGTACAAACCCCATTGCGCGTTGGCGCTACCTGTACCGACCACGGTGCCAGCCGCGATTCCCGCCGCCGCGACAACGAAAAGTGCCCTACCCGAGAACTTCTTCAACAGAAAACCCCTGTGAATAACTAGCCAATATCAACCGACGCATCATCACCCACTCAACCCGATTTGTCCTCTGTAACAGTGGGACCAGGCACTTCGCGGGCGTCCGCACGATTTACATGACACGTCAACCTCGGCGTCCGATTCCCGCCAGCGCAACCCTCGCGCCCGACGTTGAATATGACACGTCAAGTAAATCTCTCACGCAAGGGGAACACGAGCATGAACGCACGTTTCGAGGGCAAGGTTGTTCTGATCACCGGCGCGACCTCCGGAATCGGTGAGGCCGTCGCGCGGCGGATCGCCGCCGAAGGCGGCGCGGTCGTGCTCGGGGCGCGGGGCAAGGAGGCCGGGGAACGGCTTGGCGGGGAGATCCGCGAGCGGGGCGGGCGCGCGCTGTTCGTGCCCACCGACGTGACGGTCGAGGCCGACGTCGAGCGGCTGACCGCGGCGGCCGTGAGCGAATTCGGGCGGCTGGACGGGGCTTTCAACAACGCGGGCGCGGTCAACGCCTTCGGCCCGGTGCAGGACATCGAGGAGAGTGGCTGGCGCGCGGACCTGGAGTTGAACCTGACCGCCGTGTACTACGGGCTGCGGCATCAGGTTCCGGCGCTGCTGGCCTCGGGTGGCGGCGCGATCCTCAACAACGCCTCCAACCTTGGTGTGGTCGGAATGGCTTCGGTCGCACCGTATGTGGCGGCCAAGCACGGGGTCGTCGGCCTGACCCGGGCGGTCGCGCTGGAGAACGCCGAGCACGGCCTGCGCGTGAACGCGATCGTCTCCGGTGCGGTGGACACGCCCGCCTTCCGGAACTCCATGGGCGCCACCCCCGAGGGCGAGGCAGCCATCGCCGCCCTGCACCCCCTGGGCCGCATCTCCCGCCCGGAGGAGATCGCCGCTTTCTGCACCTTCCTGCTCAGCGACGAGGCTTCCTTCATCACCGGAGCAGCCCTGGCGGTCGACGGCGGCTTCACCGCCCGCTGATCGGCCGGTCGGCCGTGGCGCCCGGTTCCCGTGCTACCGCCGATAGTCGAACCACGAATCACGCTGGGGCAGAATGCAACCGGGCCCACCCGCGCGCTGGGCACATTGGGCGCGAGGGTGGGCCGGTCGCTTCATCGACGACGCGGCGGGCGGGAAGCTTCCGGGATCACCGCCCAGCACGTCGCCGTTCCTGGGTGGCGAGAGCTACTCGATCGCCACGGCTCCCGCGGGTCCGGTGCGGCGGTCGAATCGCAAGACCACCAACGGTTTCGGAAGCTCGGTCGGCACGGCGGACCCCACCCCGCGCGGTTCCGCACCGCGTGCGGGCCGCAGCCCGCCCCCGCGCGCCTCCCACGGCGCCTCCGGCGCGGCCTGCGCGCTCCGATGCCACAAAAAGAACTGGTTCAACTCGGTGGCCGCGCCGTCGTCGCCGCTCTCCCCGCGTACGGCGAGCCGGTCGACCAGCTGATCCCGGTACCGCCGGCCGAGGTCTCCCTCGGCAGTACGAGCGGTTCCGCCAGGGCTCGAAACGTTGTCATATACAACAGGTTTGGCTTCGCGGTTCATGGGCGCGACCATGGCCCCGGCGACGGCACCGACCTGCCCCGCGCCTGCACCCGGCTCCGTGAGATCGACCGGAGGACACAAGCGCACGGGCGAGGGCGCATACGACACCCGCGTCACAGACTCCGCCGAGGCGGCCGCACCAGCCGGTGATGCGGAATCCGATCGACCGGCGCGCACGAACCCCGCAGGCTCCCGGCCCCGCGCCTCCCCGCCATCACCCGAAACGAATCCCCCGCCGGACGGCCGAGGCCGACTCACCGACAGCGCCGACCGTCCCGGCACGACGCGCAGCTGCGGTCGCGGCCAATCGGATTGCCACTCGGGACGGTTCGCTGCCAAAGTCATAGTCGGTGGAATCCCTTTTCGCCGGTGGGAAGTTCGGTGGTTTTCACGGGCACACGCCGCGGCGAGAAGGCACGGCCGCGCATCCCTGTCACCGAAGTCGAGCAGCCGGCGGCGGTGGAAACACCCGCGACCGACACCGAACGCCACGCCCCGATCGAGTCATCCACCGCCCGCTCCCGGGTACCGGAGATCACGCACGTGACGGGACGAAAGACTGACCGGCGGGGGCTGCTCGGCAAGTTCGTGGTGTCGCCGGAAGGTGCTGCGGCCGAACGCGGCCCGGCCGCGAACGATGCTGATGGAAGGGTATTGGCGCTGCGGCGCATTGTGCGCGAGGCAGGGTGACGTGGCGTGTTGGAAGGCGACGTGCTCACAACACGTGTCCCCCACGGACCGCGCACGCCCCGATACCCCCGACCGCAACGCCGAGGCTGGCGAACCGCCCCCACACCGGAGTGATCGCCTCGGCTACCGCCGAATTGCCTTGCGCGCTGGCTAGAGCAGCGCGGGCCGCCAGGAAGCGAGTTGTCATGACTTGTAGCCTCCGCCGGACGCGCCGCCGCCTGGGCTACCGCCGCGCGCGGACGCGCCGCTGTCCCCGCCCATGCCGCCAGCACCTGTGTCGCGCCCGGGCTGCCGCCGTATTGCGTTGCGCGCCTGCCGGAGCAGCGCGGGATGCTGGGGAGCGGGGTGGTCATTACTTGTGGCCTCCGCCGCCCGCACCACCGCCGGACGCACCGCCTCCGCCACCCATTCCTCCGCCACCCATGCCGCCACCACCCATGCCGCCACCGCCCATGCCGCCGCCTCGGCTGCCGCCGCCCGTCGACGCGCCGCCACCGCCGCCCATGCCGCCACCGCCGCCTGCGGAGGTCCCGCCGCCGCCTCGGGAGCCGCCACCGCTCGCGCCACCGCCAGAACTCGCGCCACCACCCGAGGTGGCACCGCCGCCTGAACTCGCGCCGCCTCCCGCACCGGAGCCGCCGGGCTTGGTACCGCCGCCTGCGCCGCCGCCGGAAGATGCTCCGCCGCCGCCGGTTCCGCCACCACCGGAAGTGGTGCCGCCACCGGCTCCGCCACCCGAGTTGGCTCCGCCGCCCGAACTCGCGCCACCACCACCAGAACTCGCGCCACCGCCGCCCGCGCCACCGCCCGAGTTCGCGCCGCCACCGGAATTCGCACCGCCGCCCGAGTTCGCGCCACCGCCGGAATTCGCGCCACCGCCGGCACCGCCACCGGCGCCCGCGTCTCCTCCGCCCGCGCCGCCGCCCGGGTTCGTGCCTCCACCGGCACCCGCTCCGGAGCCACCGTCACCGGCCCCACCACCCGCGCCGCCGTCTCCGGCACCGCCGCCACCACTGGCACCGCCGCCGCCACCGGAAGTGCCGCCTCCGCCCCCGGTTTCACCGCCGGTCGTACCGCCACCGGTCCCGCCGCCCGCACCCGCGCCGCCCCCCGTACCCCCGCCCGAAGCGGGTTCCCCGGTCACCGGACCGGGATCGGCCGGATGCCCCGGGGCCGGAACGGTTCCCGGATCCGACGGAGCCCCCGGGGTCGTACCCGGGTTCGACGGAGCACCCGGCGTCGTGCCGGGGTCGGACGGAGCGCCGGGTGTCGTGCCCGGGTTCGAGGGCGCACCCGGCGTCGTGCCGGGCACCGTCCCCGGCTCGGTGACCGGTCCGGGCGCGCTGATGTCGCCGGGGCCCTGGGGATTCCCAGGCTGCGGGTGCCCGGGCTGGGGATTGCCGGGCTGGCCGGGAACATTCGGGAGCCCCGGAAGACTGATGTTCGGCATCGTCCCGATCGAGATGGGCAGCTTCATGCTGCCGGCGGCGAACGGAACCGGATTCACGAACTCCGCGGGATTCGCGTAGGTGGCCAGGGCCTCCGCCGTGCGCGTTTCGCAGCGCGTCCCGGGGCTGGTGCGGTCGACCTCCACGATGGGGCGTCCGGCGAACCAGTTCGGGGTGACGGTGGCGGCCACGGGGCGGCCGTAGTTGCGGACCGCGGCGGCCGGCGAGATGGCGTGCGGGCTGCCGCCGGGGACGGTCACGTCGTCGTAGACCAGGACATCGCCCAGGCTCAGCGGAATACCGGGGGTGGTGACCCCGCCGGGCGCGGCCTGCAGTCCGGGCGGGCTCGCCACGGGGCCGCCCAGGACGGTGGCCGCGGACATGGCGAGCGCGGAAGCGACTGCCGCGCCGGAGAATACGGCGGCGCGCGGGGCGTAGCGGCCGATGGCCGAGCCCGTGTCGGCACTGCGGAAGGCGGCCAGGGCCGCGCCGACCGCCACGGTGTGGGCGGGATCGGGTGACATGAACACGGGCCGGCCGAGGTCGGCCAGCACCGTGGCGACCTCGGCGGGCCGCGCCGCGCCGCCGATGATGAGGATGCGGTCGATGTCATCGATGGCGAGTCCGGCTCGGTGCACGGTGGCGCGCACCAGTTTTAGCGAGTTGCGAATATGCCAGCTGCGCAATCTCGTGGTGTCGGTGGCGGGCACCACGGCCGAAACCGGCTGTGCCGCACCGGGCGCGATGCTGCGCGCGTACCGGGCGATCAGCGCGCCCAGCGGCCGCCCGCCGTAGTCGTAGGAGCGCTCGGACCGCCCGAGCACCCCGCGCTCGCCGAACTCGGCCTCGGTGCGCACCACCGCGACGTCGAGGCAGTTGCCGCCCAGGTCGTAGACGAGCGTCAAACCCGCTCCGGCGGTGCCGAACTCGTGGTCGAGCCACTCCACGGCCGCGACCGGCTCGGGCATGAGCTGCACGTCGGCGGCGCCGGACCAGTCCAGCGCCCGCCGCAAACGCGTCACGTGCTTCTCGGTGTAGGAGGCGGGGTAGGTGCTGACCGCCGGGGCTTCGGGAGCATTGGTTTCGATCAGCCCGTTGACCACCGCGGCCACCAGATCCGCGGGCGACCAGATGCGCCCGCCCACCACCACCGGATCCGGATCCGAGGTGAGATCGGCGAAATCGGTTACCACCGGCGCGAATTGCGGAATCCCGCCGATACGCGGCCCGCCCGCGCTATCGAAAGTGACGGCCGTGCGCCGTACGCGTACGGCCGGCCGGCTGCGATCACCGGTCGCGGTCGCCCATACGGAGTTCACTGTGCCGATGCTCATACCAAAGCCAACAGTCATCGCCATCCCGTCAACGCACCGTGACCACGGCCCCACAGGCGTACCAACCATGTGGTCGCGGTCGTTTTCCAAACAGCGCGTTCAGGTTAGCTGGCGCATACCGGATGTGAATATCGAATCCGGAGAAAAGATTTCGCGTCCAGTAGCGAAGTTGGCGAATCTACTGGTCAGATCGGTAACAGACCAAGATCGAATCAGACTGGACGACAGCGCAGTTGCGGAAACACCCCCGCGTGGTTACACCTCAGCGAACCTAGAATTCATACCAACCGGTAGGCAACAAGAGCCCGAAAAACAAAACCGCAGTGTCAGTTTGCGCCGGTGAGAACCCGATCACTGGGCGGTTGCTGTCTGCCGGATCCCCACGCTCGCAGGTTGTCCGACCGCGATTCGACAGTGTTTCGCGCATACCTACGAAGATGTCGCCGAGAACCAACACAGCATTACAACTCGCACAACACAATCCGTACACAAAAGAAAACCGACCGCCCCTCGTGAACAATTCACGAGGGGCGGTCGGTTTGTTATTTACTAAACGCCCGATTCAACAGAGCGTTCCGAACTATCCCCTAGCGGTTCCGCACCAGCAGCGGCAACCGCAGTCGCGCCGGCCGATTCACCGCGCCGCCCCGCACCACGTGCGGCTGACGCGCACCGACCAGTCGGTCGAATTCCCGCGTCCCACCGAGCGGCTGCCCCAGCCGGCCCGCGTTGAAGTCATCCACCAGCTGCCGCACGGTCTGCTGCGCACAGGACTTGTTGGTACCGATGAACCCGTTCGGCCCGCGCTTGATCCAGCCGGTCACGTAGGCCCCCGGAACCACGGATCCACCCGCGGCCTCGAGCACCCGCCCGTCCAGGTTCGGAATGATCCCGCCGCGCTCGTCGAACGGCAGCCCCGGCAGCGGAACGCCGCGGTACCCGACCGAGGTGAGCACCAGCCCGGTCTCGAGCGTCTCGACCTCGCCGATGGCCTGCGCCCGCAGCACGCCGTCGGCGTCCGCCACGAGCTCGTTGCGCGCCACCTCGACCCCGGTCACCCGGTCGACGCCGGTGATGGCCGTGGGCGCGGACAGGTACCGGAACACGATGCGCTTGCGCCCGCCCACCGGCCGATCGGCCAGTCCGCGCAGCAGTTTCAGCTTCTGTTCGACCTTCTGCGGCATGTCCGGGGTGATCTCCGGGATCTCGCCCTCGACCACGATGTCCACGTCCGCGCCGAGCAGTCCGACGAATTCCGGCACGGTGAACGCCGATTCGGCCGGGCCGCGGCGGCCGAGCACGACCACCTCTTCGATCTTGCTACGCCGCAACGCCGCCAGCGCCCGCGGGGCGACATCGGTGTCGGCCAGCAGCTCCGGATCGGTGGTCAGCAGTCGCGCCACGTCCAGGGCGACATTGCCGTTGCCGACGATCACGGCGCGCTGCTGCGACAGCTCGAAGTAGCGGCCGGCCTGATCGGGATGCCCGTTGTACCAGGCGACGAACTCGGTGGCCGAGACGCTGCCGGGCAGCCCCTCGCCGGGCACGCCGAGCTTGCGATCGCTGGACGCGCCCACCGCGTAGAGCACCGCGTGATGGTGCGCGATCAGATCGGAGTGCGAAACATGCTCGCCGACAGTCAGGTTCAGGTACGAACCGAAACCGGGCTGTGCCGAGATGACATCGAACAGCTCGGCGACCTTGCGAGTCTTGGTGTGGTCCGGCGCGACACCGAAGCGCGCCAAACCATAAGGGGTGCTGAGCTTGTCGATGACCGTGACCTGAACTCCGGTCTGGGTCAACAGCTCATCGGCCGCGTACATGGCCGAGGGCCCCGAGCCGACGATCGCCACCCGCAGCGGTTCCCGGCCGGGCTTGACCTCCGCCGCCGGAATCGGCCGCGCCAGCAGGGGCCGCGGGCGTTCCTCGCGATAGAAGTCGCGATTGATCTCGATGAAGGGCAGCTGCTCATCGGTCAGCTTCTTCGAGGAGACGATCGCGTCCACCGGGCACGCGGTCGCGCACGCCCCGCAGTCCACGCACGCCTTGGGGTCCACGTACAGCATCTCCGCCGTCCGGAAATCCGGCTCATCGGGCGTGGGATGGATGCAGTTGACCGGGCAGGCGTAGACGCAGGAGGCGTCGCTGCAACAGGATTGGGTGACGACGTACGGCACTGTACGGTCCCTTGTCTACTCAGGCGGCCTTGCCGGAGCGGATGGGCTCCGAGCGGTAACGGGAGGCCGAGCCGGCGATTCCGAAGAGCTTCCACACGCGCTTGGCGACGGGGTTCATCAGGCCGATCTCGTGCGCGAGCGCGCGGACGTCGATGAAGTAGTCGCTGAAGGCCTGCTTGGAGTCCTTCGAGTCGTAGAACAGCTCCTTGCGCACCTTGTCCGGCACGTCGAACTCGTCGAAGAACGCCTTGGGCGGGGTCACGATGGACCGGCCCAGGATGAACATGACGATCGGCATGGCGATGGAGAGCACGAAGCGGCTCGGCAGGTTCTGCTCGGGCACGTGCTTCTTGAGGAACTCGTGCGCGAAGGAGATGTGGCGGGCTTCCTCGGCGACGTGAATCGCCATGACGCCGCGCATGATCGGGTGCACGTCCTCGCCGGAGCGCAGGATCTGCTTCTGGATGTGGTCGATCGGCTCCTCGCCGGCGAGCACGGCCATGAAGAACAGGTTCGGGAACATCACGGCGACGGGCACGGCCACCTGGCGGAACTGGCGCACCAGCGGGCCCATGCCGGGCACGTCGATGCCGATGCGATTCACCATCTCCTGGAACATCAGGGTGTGGTTGATCTCTTCGGACATCTCGTGGCTGCAGTACCGGAACTCCGGGTCACCGTTGGCGAGGCCGAAGGTGTGGTTGATCATGCCGCTGATCAGGATCGACTCGAACTGCAGGCCGACCTTGGCGACGTTGGCCTGCCGGTACTTGCCGACCGCGATCTTGTCTTCCTCGCTCAGGGCGAGGTACCACGGGTGGCGGCCGATCGGGTCCGCGGAAGCCGGCAGCACCCAGCGCTCGGGCTTGGCGTCGACGTCGAAGTCCGGGTTTTCCCAGTCGATGTCCTCGTACGGGTCGAAGCTCTTGTTGACCGAGCCCTCGGACAGCAGCAGAAGTTTCGCCGCGTATTCGATAGCCTCGGCAACTACGGGGTCGTCGACGTGAGTCGTAGTCGGGGACATCATCGTCACCTCTCCGGTTGGCGTTTATCTGTTTCTAATGGTTACACCAAACCGGAGTAGCGTCAACACGTGCTAGCAAGATGCTTGCACGAGTTTGTCCCATGAGCGGGCTCATTACGGGCAAACCGGCCGGTAACCAGCCGGTCGGCCCGTGGAAATGAGATGTTTCAGAGTGCGGCGACCCGGGTGATCCGCCGGAAGAAACCGGTGATCGGACCGTGTCCGTGCGCGCCCGAATCCTGGGCCAGGACCGCTTGGCGGGCAGCTATGGCAGCGCCGTCGGCGATCGTTCGCTCCGGGTCGGGAGCCACCACGATCGGGCGGGCCAGCCGGGTGGAGAGCACCTCGGCAACCTCGTGCGGGCGGGCCGCGCCGCCGACCACCAGCACCCTGTCGACATCGGCCATGGTGACATCGGCGATGCGCAGGCACTTGTAGACCAGGCGCAGGGACTGCTCGATGTGCTCGGCGCGCAGCGCGCCGGTGTCGTCGTCGCCCCGCACGCGCGAGATCACCGGCGCGTCCTTGCCGTGCCGCAGCCGCTCGGCCACCAGCCCGCCGAAGGCCCGGCCGCCGAAATCGGCCGAGTGCAGCGGCAATCCGACGATCGGATTGGCGGGCGCGCCCGCGCCGACCCGGACCAGGGTCACGTCCAGCCCCGAGCCGCCCAGGTCGTAGACGAGCGCCAGGCCCGGCATGAGCGGGCCGCGCTGGGCGCCCAGCCAGGTGGCCGCCGCGATCGGCTCGGCCATGAGCGCGACGTGTTCGAGCCCGAAACTGTCCAGTGCGGACCGCAGGTCGGCCACCAGGTTCTCGGAGTACCCGGCCGGGTGAGTGACGGTGATGCCCGTGTCGGGCCTGCCGTCCTGCCCCGCCGGCGCCTTCCCCAGCACCTCCTCGAGCACGCTGCCGACCACGGTGGCAACAAGATCCGCGGCCGAGAGCGCCCGGTGACCGACCCGCGCGACCGGTCCGCGCTGGGATAGATCGGCGAACTCGGTGATGACCCGCCCGTGTCGTGGAATACGGCCGACCCGGGCGGTTCCGGAACTGTCGAAAGTGAGAGTGGTGCGCCAGGTCGTGGGCGGCGCGGCCCGGCGGCCGGGTGTCTTCCTGCCCGCCCTGTCGGCGGCCGTCACGCAGACCGTATTGACCGTGCCGATACTCAAGCCCACACCGAACGCCATCACATCACCTCGATCGACGAGGTCGTGCACGCGGGGGCTCCGTCGTCAGCCGTCGTGACCCGACCCGGCATTCATGCAACCCCCTGAGCCGGATGCTTGCCAACCACCGGACACGGGGTTGTCCGCACGTGCACCCGCGAATGTCCGCACCCGCGCCCGCCAGCGCCGTAAGTGTCCGAATGGCAACCGGACGTTCCGGTCGCGAAACGTTTGCCCGGGGCAAAATGCAGGCTATCCATACCGGCCGGGATGCTCGGACCCCTGGCAAACGGCAACCGCCCCACCTCGAATGAACGAGATGGGGCGGCGCGAAGGCTGTGGCGACTCAGTGCATCCAGAAGTCGCTGCCGAGGAAGGCATCCCAAGCTTCGGGCGCGAACCACAACTCGGGACCACCGGGGCTCTTCGAATCACGCACGCCGACGGCACCCGCGCTGTGGTAGACCTCGACACAAGCCTGACCGGTTTCGGAGCGAGTTGACTTGTACCACTTGTTGACTGGCGGTTCGATCACGCCTCGTACTCCTTCGCTATCCGCAGAATGAACTCTGCCGTGGCGCTTTCGCCCAACGCTACATCTTCGAGCGCCGAGATCGCGGTGCGATAGTCCTGCACAACGTCGTTCCGGGCGTGATAGAGCGCGCCCACCTTTCCTTCGATGTAGACCACCGGCGGCTCCATCACCTTGCTGCTTTGCCGGGGGAACTCGAGCAGGGTGAACGACTGGTCGGTCAAGCCACGGTGAGGACCCGCAGCGAACGGAATCACACGGATGCTGATGTTGTCACGACACCCCAACTCGGCCAGGTGCCTCAATTGCGCAGCCATGACTGCGGGACTGCCCGGCTGGTGCCGCAAGACCGCTTCCGACATCAGAAAGTTCAGCCGAAACTCGTTGTCGGCCAGCTTCGCTTGACGGTGAATCGCCAGTTCGACACGACGTTCTACATCGACCTCGGACAACTCCGGCGCGCTGTTGATTCGAACAACCGAACGCCGATAGTCGCGTGTCTGGAGCAGACCGTGCACGAGAACGAGTTGGTGCGTGGTTACCCAACCGGCCGCCCGCTCGAGCCGAAGATAGCGCGGGAAGTTGGCGAGCAGCTGGTCGGTATAGGGCTGCCAGAACCCTCCGGAATTGCCTTGGCGTTGGGCATCTTTCTGCTCGAGCCTGACGTCACGCCAAAGCCTCAGCGCCTCGTCACGAGACTCGGGTTCCACGTTGTAGAACGCTAGAAGGCGCTCGAGATCAGCGGTGCTGAGCTTCGTGGGAAGACCGTTCTCCAATCGCATGATCGTTTGCCGAGATGTCTCGATGTGCACTGCCGCCGCGAGCGGACTCTTGCGGCAATCAGTCCGAATACCCCGGATGTACGTACCAAATGCAATGCGAGAAGCAGCCAAACCCACCATTTTGTAAGCCTCGCTATCTATTTGGATTGTCCACGATCGGGGTGCCCACCGTGGACAAGTCCACGATGGCAAGTGTTCAGCGTGGACACAACCAGTCTAATTGCGCAGTAATGCGCAGAAATACTGTTTCCGCGAGATAGTTGGCTTGCTCTGACAGACAGCACCATTCGGCACCGGCGCGCAGTGCCGAGTGGGCGTCACACCAAGATCCGACTACCAGGGGAACCGAAATGTCTTGGGATATCTGGATGCTCATAGCCCTCATCACATTGTGCGCCGCCGTCACGGTGTGGGGGTTCACCGGCGACCTGCTCGATCGCCGGCCGGGCGGTGATGCCACCGCTCTACGATTCGCCTCCGCGCAAGGCGGATACCTCGACCTCCGCACCACCGGGGGACCCATGGTCGCCCGGGGACACCGCAGCCGCCGTCGAGGTGCGCACCGGGCCCACCACCGTTCGCGGCGTGATCGGGGACGCGGATGACCGCCACCTATTCGCGCGTCAAGCACTGTCGGATGGTCGAATCCACGGGGTTGCAGACGCTCAACGGGTTCCGGATCGCGATGTGGGCTCATCGCAACTGTGTTGCGGGCGAAGGTGTCTCGGCCTGTTCGTGCAGTGCCAGGCAGCAGTTGCTCGACATCGCCCGCGCGGCGGGATGGGTTCGGGCCGAGGACTTTCCGATGGAGGGCGAGTGATGACCAATCCGTATTTCCACGTTGGCTCGGGTGAGTACCCGACCCGGGACAAGAGCGCGGGTGGGCACGGAGAACCGTCGCCGTACGCCGCCTTCTCCGATCGCGATATCGAACGGCTCCTGGAAGCCCACGGGGCCGAATGTGAGCGGCAGGGGTGTGCGTTGCGCGCGCACCTGTGCAGGCTCAGGCGGCAGCGCGCCGGAGACACGGACGCATGAAAAACGCCCCCGCCTCGATGGTTTCGAGGCGGGGGCAGGTCGTACCAGCGACCGACTGTGTTACTTGGCGGGCGCGGACAGCAGCGACGAGCTCAGCACCGAGACCAGGCTGTAGGCCACGTTGATGAGATCGGACGCGACGCCGTCCTGACCCATGATCATCTTGGCGAGCGGGCCGAGCAGCTTCACCGCGGTCTGCATGAGCGAGCCCATCGACTCGATATCCAGCACGTCGGTGGACTTCTCACCGGGCGTCTTGGCACCCGGATTGCTCTGCGCGCCAGGGCTTGCCGCACCCGGAACCGCCGCACCCGGAGCCGCGGCGTTCGGGATCGCCGCCCCGGGAGCCGCCACGTTCGGGATGAGCGGGTTCACCGCGGCCGGAGCCGCGATACCCGGCTTGATCGCGTCGGGATGCACCGGCGCGGGCGGGTTCGCCTTCAGCGGGGCCGCGATGGGACGCACCGCGGGGACCTGCTTGTCCGGAACCGGCAGCACCTTCTCGATCTGCGGCGCGGGAGCCGGTTCGGCCGGAGCCGCCTGCGGTGCGGCGGGTTCCGCCGGAGCCGCCTGCGGAGCCGCCGGAGCGACCGGACCCGGAACCGCCGCCTGCGGCGCCACCGACGCCTCGGGGGTGGCGCCCTGACCGGCCTTCGAATCCGCCCCGGGGGCCGGAACCGACTGCGGGTCAACCGTTCCCGACTCCTGGCTCGGAGCGGGCGCGGCCGGCTGTTCGGCCGGAGCCGCCTTGTCGGCCGGAGCCGGGGCGGCGGGCTGTTCGGCGGGCTTGTCCGCCGGAGCCGCGGGCTTGTCGGCCTGCGCGCCCGGCTTGTCCGCCTGCCCCGGGGCCTGCGGGTCCACCTTGCGCTCGTCCGCATTCGGCTGCGCCCCGGGCACCATTCCGAGCAGCTCGGACAGGCCCGGGATGTTCGGGAGTTCCGGCGGCACCCGCAGCGCGGGCTGCGCGGGCGGTGCGGCCGAATCACCCACGACCTGATCGGTTGCCGTCGCCGGAACCGGCATGTTCAGCAGGTACGACACCACACCGGTGGTGATGGTGACCGCGTGCCGCAGCTGACCTTCCGGGGACTCGAGCAGCGCCGCGTCCTCGAGATTGGCGCCATTGCCCATCTCCAGGAAGACATCCGGCACGGTGGTCAGCGCCGGACCGGCGATATCGGCACGCGTCTGCAGCCCCTGGTCCGCGCCGTTGTAGGCCGCGACCGGGAACCCGGCCTGCACGTAGGCGTCACGCATGGCCCGGCTGGCGGCCAGACCCGCACCCGACTGGACCTGGGTGACCTTGGCGTCCGGCACCGGAAGCTGCGGCACGATGAGGTGGAAGCCGCGAGCGGTGGCGGGCGCGCTGTCGGCGTGGATGCTGATCGCCACATCCGCGCCGGACTGGTTGGCGGCCTTGGCGCGGTCGTCCACGCACCCGCCCCAGCCCGTGTCGTCGGGACGGCTCAGCACGACACGCGCGCCGAGACCCTCGAGTGAAGTACGCACCAGTTGCGCGACATTCCAGTTCACGGTGTGCTCCGGAATGCCGTTCACGGTGGTCATGCCGCTGGTTTGGCACTCCTTTGTGCCACCGCGACCGTCGTCGACCTGACGGGCGACGTCCTGATTGTGGTTGGGGCCCTGATGACCGGGATCCAGAAAAACGGTCTTCCCAGCCAGCCGCTGCGGCAGCTCGGGCGTAACGGGTGAACCCTGGGCGACGGCGGGCGCGAGCCCTGCCACCGTCGAGAATGCCGCGGCCGTGACGGCGGTGTAGAGACCGGCCTTGACCATGCTCGGCTTCATAACGGACGGCACTCCCGGGCGGGAGCGCCCCTCCCTTCCCACTAGTAACACCAAACCCAGCCATTCACTTTGGCAACGCCAGTCACCTACTAGCAAGCGTAGTAGTTAGCCCTTTTCCGCAGTTCCCCGTGATTTCCTCGAGAGATCCGCAGCACAGAAACCGATTCGGCAATCGCCAAGATCCGACCCCCGGCGCGTCGCGTTGCAGCCGCGGAATTGGGCTATTGACCAGGATTGGGGGGTGGCCGGCGCGCCCGCTGCCACGGCGGACGGAGAACGACTGGAGGCCGGGCACGTGCGAGTTAACGAGTGGGCGCGGGCGACGAGCGAATGCCATGAATCGTGGGTCCGGATTTCGCGTCGTTCTGAACTGTCAATAATTCTGAATACGGTTGTATCACAATAGAATTGGGCTATTGCGGATGGCTATCGAGGAGTAGAATAGGGGTATGAATTCGGGAGGGGAATCCACCATCGCGCACCATGTTGAAGGACATGGCGTCGCAGTGGAGGGTCTGCTCGAATCACCCTTGTTTTCGTCGTCCGATGACGAGGTCATCGCGATGATGCAGAAGCTGGAAGCGGATTACCGCAAGCTCGAAGCGGTGAAGCAGCGTTTCGCTCTCGAATGCGCGGCGCGGGGATTGCCCGCGCGGGCCGGGATCAAGAGTCCGATCGTGTTCCTGCAGCAAACGCTGCGGATCTCGCATTTCGACGCAGCGGCCAGAGTGCGCAACGCGGACCGGCTCTCCACGGTGTCCGAAGGCAGTTTCCAGCGGCCGCCCGTGTTTCCCCACATCGCTGCCGCGCAGCGCGCGGGAGCGATCTCCGCCGAGCACGTGCAAGCGATCGTGAAGGTCCTCGATCGGATCCCCGCCAGTGTGGAAACGGAACTCAAGGAACTCGCCGAACGGACCTTGACTGATTTCGCGCGCACCGATGACCCCAAAGGTGTGACCGCCCTCGGTGTCCGGGTGTTGGCCTATGCCGACCCGGACGGGGTGTTGACCGCGGACAAGGACCGTCAGCGGATGCGTGGGATTTCCATCGGGCGCCAACGCGCTGACGGCATGTTCCCGATCACCGGTCTGCTCACTCCGGAGTTGGGTGCGGTGTTCCTGCCCATGTTCGCCAAGTTCGCGCGCCCCGGCATGTGCAACCCCGACGACCCGGAGAGCCCGCACACCACAGCCGAACTCGGGATCGACACCGAAATCGACGCCGACGACGGCGACTTGGATGCTGCCACCGTCGCTGCGCGTGCGGTGCTGCGGGCTGCTGCCAAGCGTGATCACCGCAGTGAAGCGCAACGCAATCATGATGCGTTGCTGCGGTTCCTGCACCCCGATATGGGACCGACCAAACTCGGGTATCACCGGGGGCTGCCGGTCTCGACCGTGGTCACCATGCGGTTGACCGATCTCGAGCAGCGCACCGGGCTCGCTACCACGAACACCGGTGGCACGCTCTCGATCACCGAAGCGATCAAACTGGCCGCGCGGTCCACCCCGTACCTGGTGATCGTGGACGCCAACGGCCGCCCACTGCACCTCTCCCGTGGTCAACGCCTCGCCTCGGTAGAACAGCGCCTCGCCCTCACCGCGGTCGAACGCGGCTGCACCCGCCCCGGATGCGACGCACCCGCCACCCGCTCCGCAGTCCACCACATCACAGAGTGGGCTGATGGCGGCGAAACCGACATCGAGAACCTGACCTTCGCGTGCGATGCCTGCCACGCACAGATCAATACCGGCCCGAACGGCTGGAAAACGATCGTCATGCCCGATGATTCGGAGCATCCGGGCAAGACCGGGTGGATTCCACCACCGCATATCGACCCCGCTCGCAGACCACGCGTGAATTTCAGTCATCACCCGCGTGTGCGAGGTCCCTCGGGGATCCCAAGGATCCCGGCTCGGCGACTCTGCTAGAGCGCCGCCCTACAGCCGAAACCCAAACCCCAAGAGCTGAGAGCGGCATCGGTGTTCACTCCAGTGGCCGACGTAGCCCCGAACCCACACGCACCCTTCGCCTTCCAGCGGGGTCCGGGAGAACAAGCAAGTACAACGCGGCAGTGCTGGTTACCTCGCCTGCCGTACCCGACTTCGGCTCCCCAGCTGGGAACGCGTTCGCCCTTCCAGCATGGCTGGATGGCCGTGGGAACCTTCTCGAGATCTACAGACAAAGATCCGTCATCGCTGAATGCTGGTACTGCCTTAGAGGGTGATTGTGGTGAGCGGTAGTCGATTCGAGGCTTGCTCGTACCCCCACGGGTGGTCGATTCCGTTTTTCGGCCCGGTAGTGCTGGTACTGCCGTCGAGGCTCCGAACCGGTCCCCGCTGGTATTCCGTTATCCAGGCTGCTTTGCCCCGGGAGGGCCGGAACCGCAGCCGATCGCCCCACCGCACCCCGCTGGTTCTCGTTATCCAGGCTGCTCTCCCCAAGGAGGCTGGGACCGCAGCCCCACCCCCGACCGGTCCCCGCTGGTTCTCGTTGTCCAGGCTGCTCTCCCCGAGGAGGCTGGAACCGCAGCCCGACCCTCCCCACCGCACCCCGCTGGTTCTCGATATCCAGTCGTTCGCAAACCCAGCCAATCTCCCAACGCTCCGATCCCTCCAAACCCCACCCCACACCCCGATCACCAATTCGGACAACCTGCACCCCAAGCGTTTCAGCCCCCTCCAGTGGGGCAAATCTCAGTTCAGAAACCCCTGTCAGTGGGGACAGGCCGAAAGGCAAGCCATGCCACAAGACTTCGACTCGCGCTCACACCCCAGGTCCGAGATCCACGCGTTCATAGCCGAACTCGCAGCCGCGGGCATTCGCCCGACTCTGCATTCCCGCTCCGCAAGCGCGGGCACACGGCCTTCCATCACCGTGATCGGCTGGGGCATCGGCGGCTGCCGTGGTCTATTGCGCGGCTGCGGTCCCGGCTGCGAACTCGTGGTGACCACGAATGGGAATCTCGTCCTGATGTGCGAGCAACCCGAACGCTCACGCCTGCGGCGGGTCCGCCCGCGCTATGTGGATCTGTCCGACTACCAGGATCTGTCGCGCGTGCTGTCACGCGGCCGCGCGCTGCTGCTCCCCCGCCCCCAAGCCGCGTAGATCGGTTCCGCCGCTCGAAACGGGCACGAATATCCGCTGAGCGAATACCGATTAGTTTCGGGTCCGACACTCGTCGTCATCTCTGGACGCGCCGGCATCGGCGCGTGGAGCAGTCGATTCGGGCGATGACCCGGATGTGAGCGGAGGCGCGGTATGAGCGGGACCAAAGTGCTGGTGGCGGGAGCGAGTATCGCTGGGCCCGCGCTGGCCCACTGGCTGCTGCGGTGGGGAGCGGAGGTGACCGTGGTGGAACGGGCGCCCGAGTTGCGGCCCGGCGGGCAGGCGGTGGATGCGCGCGGGGTGACCAAGGATGTCATCGCGCTCATGGGTTTGGATGCGGCTGTGCGGGCCGCGCGCACCGAGACCGCGGGCGCGTACACGGTGGATGCGGATGGGAAGGTGCTCGAGACCTTCAGCGCCGAGGACGATGGCGGGGACGGCTATATCTCCGAGATCGAGATTCTGCGCGGGGATCTGTCGCGGGTGCTGTACGACGACACTCGCGATGGGGTCGAGTACATCTTCGGGGATCGGATCGCTGAACTCACTCAGGATTCCGATGGCGTGGATGTTGCCTTCGAGAGCGGTGATCGGCGGCGTTTCGATCTGGTCGTCGGAGCCGATGGGCTGCATTCGGCATTGCGCGCCATGGTCTTCGGCCCGCGCGAGAAATACATTCACCACCTCGGGCTCGTGCTGGCCTTCTTCAGCGTGCCCAATGAATTCGAGCTGGGTCGCTGGCTGCTGGACTTCCACGATGCCGGGCGCACGGCCGGGTTGCGGCCGGTGCCGGATGCGACGCAGGCGATGGCCATGTTCTCGTTTCCCGCGGCCGAGCTCGATGTCGATTTCCGCGATGTCGCGGCGCAGAAGCAGCTGCTGCGCGAGCGCATGGCCGATATGGGCTGGCTGACTCCGCGCATTCTCGCGCATCTGGAGAGCACTCCCGATTTCTATCTCGATCAGGTCGCCCAGGTGGTGATGGACAGCTGGTCGACCGGTCGCGTGGTGCTGCTCGGGGATGCGGCGTACAGCGCGTCGCCGATGTCCGGGCAGGGCACCGGACTCGCGCTGGTCGGCGCGTATCTGCTCGCCGGGGAGCTGGCCGCGAATGACTGGGATCCCGCTGTCGCGTTCCCCGCGTACGAGCGGCGCATGCGCTCGTGGGTCGAGGCCAATCAGGAGATCGGGCGGCTGCACGTGCAGAGCCTGCAAGCTCCCGCGCTGGATGCCGATCCCGATGCGGTACCGGAATTCGACATGGAGTTGATCGAGCGCGCGATCAACGGTGTAGAACTGCCCGATTACGCCACCACGATCGCAAGGAGTGCGTCATGACTGTCCGCCGCCTGGATCACGCCGGGTTCATCGTCGACGATCTCGCGGCTGCTGTCGCGTTCTTCCTCGAATTGGGTCTGGAGCTCGAAGGCGAGGCGACGGTCGGCGGGCCGTGGGCCGACGAATTGCTCGGCTTGGACGGGGTCAGCGCGGATATCGCGGTCGTGCGCACGCCGGATGGCCAAGCGCGCGTGGAACTCTCGACGTTTCGCACGCCCGCGAATCGCCCCGGCTTTCCGCCGTCTCCGGTGAATACGCCGGGCATTCCGCGCCTGACGTTCTCGGTGGACGATGTGGATGATCTGCTGGTGCGCCTGCGCCCGCACGGGGCCGAACTCGTCGGCAAGGTGGCGCAGTACGAGGATCTGTACCGCTACGCGTACGTGTACGGTCCGGCCGGGGTGATCATCGGCCTGGTCGAGGAACTCCGCTGACTCGCCGCCGCAACCTGCGGCCTTACGCCGCACGATGATTGGAGACAGATGGGCTCGTTCGATGTGCCACTGGATGACGACCGCACACAGTTCGAGGCGTTCATCGAGGACTACCGCACTTCGATAGAACAGTCCCTCGACGGCGTCACCGAGGAACAGGCTCGAGCCCACCTGGTCCCTTCCGCGACAACGCTTCTCGGTCTCCTGAAACACGTGACCTGGATGCAACGCGTGTGGTTCGAGGAGTGCGTGGCCGGCAATTCGCGCAAGTCCCTCGGCCTGGTCCAATCCCCCGACGAGTCCTTCCACCTGACTCCCGAAGACACGATCGCCACCGTCACGGCCGCCCACCGCGCGGCCTGCGCGACGGCCCGGGCGACGGTGGCCGGTCTCCCCCTCGACAAGGTGGTCACCGGTCACCGCTCCGGCCCCCGAACCCTGCACTGGGTCTACCTCCAGGTCCTGCGCGAGCTGGCCCAGCACACCGGCCACGCCGACATCCTCCGCGAACAGATCCTCTCCGACACGGGCGCTCCACAGGCCCGGTGATCGGGGAGGCTCAGCGCACGATGACGCGAACGAAGTCGACGACAGGCTCGTCCAGCCCCTTGTTGAAGGTGGCGACGATCGTCCGGTCCCCCCGCACGGTCGGCGTCCAGTTGACCTTGAACCCGAGCGCTCCGACAGTCATGTGCGAGCCGAGGTCGATTCCGGTCCGGCTGTGATCAATCGGGCGACGCCTCCGCGCGTTTGCGGGCCAGGCTGTTCAGGCTGCTGCCGCCGATGTAGAGCATGAACGCTCCGGCGCCGAGCTTGATCCCGTCGAAGACGTCATTGCCCATCTTCGTCTTCGCCAGCCCGCCACCGTTCTTCGTGCCGGGATTGCATATCGCGCTCGGCTGGTCCGGTGACATGTCGTACTCGGAGAAGTCGAGTACGAAGATGTTCCAGTTGTGGCAGGTCACCGTCGAATCGAGCAGGCCGGCGACGCCCCAGAACACCAGACCGCACGCTAGGGCCGCCCAGACCGCGTAGAAGAACCAGTACCTGCGCAGCGTTCCGACGATGTTCTTCACCACGTACCCCCGTTTCCAGCCGGCCACGCTATCACCGTGATCACGGCTCTCGGGACGAGTCTTCCGGGACCCCGGAACTGTTCCGTGCCATGCGCGATCCCGAATCCGGGCGGCCCGTGCCGGTCGGTGTGCGCATTCATCACCCGCCGGGCTCCCCGTCGGCGAGGCGGCGGGCACGATCGTTGAGATACCGCTGCTCCGGTACGCTCGTCGCGAGTTGTGCTGCCCTGCGGTAGCTTTCGATCGCGGCGGCGCGGTCGCCCAGCATCTCCAGGAGGTGGGCGCGGACCGCGTGGGTGCGGTGGTGGCGGCGCATCGACGGGTTGTCGAGCAAGGGGGCGAGCAGGGCCAGACCGTGGGCGGGACCGCGCTCCATGCCCACCGCGACAGCGCGATTGAGCGTCACGAACGGGCCGGGGGCGACTCGATCCAGCATCGCGTAGAGGATGCTGATCTGCGGCCAGTCCGTGTCCTGCCAGGTCGGCGACTCGGCGTGGACCGCGGCGATCGCCGCCTGCAACTGGAACCGGCCGATGTGGCCGCGCGGCAGTACACGCTCCAGGATGGCGACGCCTTCCGCGATCAGGTCGCGGTCCCATCGGGATCGATCCTGGTCGGCGAGCGGCACGAGTTCGCCGGCCTCGGTCCGGGTCGCGGTGCGGGCGTCGGTGAGGAGCATGAGGGCCAGGGCGCCCGCGATCTCGTCGTGATCGGGTATCGCGCAGTGCAATTGGCGGGTGAGCCGCATCGCCTCCGCGGTCAGGCTCCAGTCCACCAGCGCGCTACCGGTCGACCGCGTGTGGCCCTCGGTGAACAGGAGATGGCACACGTCGAGAACGGCCGCGATGCGCGCGGGCAGGTCCGCGCGGCTCGGCAGCTCGAATACCGCGCCCGCCGATCGCAGGGTCGAGCGGGCCCGGGTGAGTCGCTGGGTCATGGTGCGTGTGGGAACCAGGTAGGCGGCGGCGATTTCGGCGGTGCCCAAACCGCATACGGCGTGCAGGGTCAGGGCCACCTGCGACGGGCGGCTGAGACTCGGGTGACAGCACAGCACGAGCATGCGCAGCGTGTCATCGCTGTCGCCGATTGGCGCCCGGTCCGCGGCGGGCGCGGTGTGCGCGTCCCGCGGCTGGGCGGCGGCCACGGCCTCCTCCCGTCCCGCTCGCGAGCGATCGGCTCGCACCCGGTCGATGAGCCGCCGCGATGCCACGGTGATCAGCCAGCCTCGCGGGTCCGTGGGAACCCCGTCGCGATCCCACTGCACCGTCGCCGCCTCGGCGGCTTCCTGGGCCGCGTCCTCGCAGTGCCCGAGGTCGCCGTGCCTGCGCAGCAGGGCGGCCAGGACATGCGGCGACTCGCGCCGCCACACGTCCCGCACCACCCCCTCGCTCACTGGTCGTCGCCGCCCGGCCACATCGCGGGCCGCAATTCGACGGTCTCGCCGGGACCCGCGAACTGCGCGGCGATCTCCTCCGCGCGGGCGTGGTTCTCGACGTCGATCAGGAACAACCCCGCCAGATGCTCCTTGGATTCGGAGTACGGCCCGTCGGTCGCCAGCGGCTTGCCGTCGCCCCACCGGTACAGCCGCGCCGATTCGGGCGCACCGAGCGCCTCCCCCGTCACCAGCTCGCCCTTCTCCTGCATCTCCCCCAACAGCTTCTCGAAGTCGGAGTTGACCCGGTCCCGTTGCTCCTGTGACATCTCCCGGTACTCGGGCAGGTAGTCGCCGGTGGGATGCCCCCACGGCTGCGGGTTGGAGTGAATCAAGATGACGTACTTCATCACGGCTCCTTCGCGTCCACGGATGCGCCCGACCGACCCATCCTCACCTGAGACGTCGGAGCCGGTGTCACGATGTCGACATCGCGCCGAACGGAGTTCTTGCCGGCCTCGGCCCGGCCGCACTCGCATCGTGGTCGCTGTCGCGCTGCCGAAGAGCAGGAAGCACGTCGCGAAGGGTGGAAGATGCGCATCATCTGACCGGCTGAACTCCGCAGAAATCGTTGCGGTGCAGCAAGGTACGTCAATTGATCGCGGGAATTGCACTACTCACCGCGTAGACAATCGGTCGTCCAGCCAGTCGAACATTCGCTGGTGGGTCAGGCGGAGGGCCATCGGCTGGCAGTGGAAACTCGCGCCCTCGGCGGCGGTGAACTTGCACAGGTGGGAGTGGCCGGCGGTGATCGTGGCGAGGCGTTCGGATTGGCCGGGCCAGAACTGTTCGCGCTCGGGGTCGGTGATGAACAGCGGGGTCGTGATGTGGGCTGCGTCGGTTGCGGCGAGCGTGTAGCGATGTACCTCGGTCAGCGTGTCGAAGTAGCTCGACTGTTGGTAGGGGCGAGCGCGGAACGTCCAGGTTCTGTTCGTTTGGCCGGACGCCTTCATACCCCACGACATGTAGCGGTCGAACCGGCGCTTCTTGCCGGCCTCGAAGGTCTCGAGCAGGCTGCCGGGGATGTTGCCGCGCCAGGACGAGGCCACGTCCACCACGCCCGGATCGGCGATCGCGGCGGCGAAGCGATGTTCCTTCGTCAACGCCTGCGCGATCCAGTAGCCGCCCTGGCTCACTCCGTAAAGCGCCAGGCGGTCGCCGTCCACGTGGGGACGTTCGAGGAGGAAATCGACAATGGGAGTGAGCACCGCGTCCCAGTCCGGGCGGAACCCGATTCCGCGCTCGAACAGCATCGACTGCTGGCCGGGGCCGTCGAAGACGAGCACGTGGTAGCCGCGGTCGAGCGCGGCCGCCGCACCCGAGGCCCACAGACCGCTGATCGCGCCGTCGCTCCCGTTCACCATCACGAAGGTCGGGCACTGCGCCGCGTCCGAACGCGCACGGAAGAAATACCCCGGCATCGTCGTGCCCTCGTAGGGAATGGCAACACGCTCGACGGGCCGGGCGACGGTATCGACGAAGCGTTCCCAGTCGGCACGATGGGCGCGAAAAGTGTTCAGCAGCAACTCATCCGAACCCAGTGCGCTGGCCGCGTCGACCGCCACCGCCGAGTAGGTCGCCGCGCGCAGATACGTCTGCGCGGCGCTTTCCGCGTGACCGGCGGCTGCCGCGGAATCGGCGATTTCGCGCAATCGAACGCTGAGATCGTTCCAGGCGTGGAACCAGTGATCGTGGTCCTTGTCTGCTACCGAAGCGATGGTGGCCATGACTTCCCCGGCGTCCGCCGCCCCGTACGCGCACCTCCCGAGAAGTATGCGAACGGTGTAATCGAAGTCGGCGTCGGAATAGAACCCACTGGAATACGCGGCATTGGCTCGCGCCGTGAGAATTGGCAACCAGGGCACAGATCCTCCTTCAACGCCCTGAATCCGATTCGCGCCAGAGATTCAAGGTTCCGGACAGCGTTCGACCATTCGACGATACGCGCCCCCATGACGGTCGAATAACACTCCTGCGGCCGGTATCGGCTGGGAGCCAAACGCGCCGACCGAGCCGCACCATACGCCGAGCCTGTCGGTGACGGGTGATTCGATGTATCCGGCAGCGCGGGAGGCGACTGCCTGGAACAGGATGGGAATCGATGGGGCACACGTCCGTACCGAATGAGGGCTCTTCGGAGAGGGCGGATCCTCTGAGGGACACTACATTCGGGGCCGCGTTCGACGCGGTGCGCCAGCAGTACTACCGGTGGACGTGGGCCGAGGATGAGGTCGGGGCGCTCATTGCCGCCGGGTGGAACCGGATCGGTGACGACGAACTGCGCTATACGTTCAACTCCGCGGAGGGCGACGAGATCGGCACCGACATCTTCGCCGCGGCGTACAAACGGTTCGAAGAATGGTTCGAGACGGCGATCCGGCTGGCGCCCGGGCGAGGTCGGTCCGCTGTCTGGGTGCGGCCGCGTCTGCTGATCACGCTGACATCGCACCACATCGGGCTGATCAAGCAGGCGAGCGAACCTCGATCCGAGAACGTCGACGTCGGCGAGCGGGAGCACGGACCAGAGGTGGCTTGCGAGTGCCATTGTCATTGTGAGGCACAGGGCCTCGACTACTGCAACGAGCTGTACGACTGCGGCGACTTCGACGAAGACGAGTGCGACTGCGCCGAAGAACACGACTGCGAAGCAGAAGAGTGCGACCACGAAGACTGCGATCCGCAGCGCTGCGGTGAGTGCCACTGCTGCGCCTGCTGGAAGAACTGCGGCTGCGACTTCTACAGCACCGAGGAATGCGGCTGCGGCTGCTACGAGTGCACCTGCGATTGCTACAGCGCGATCCTCAACTCACTCGTTCCAATCGGCGACGACGAACCCGTGACCGTGGCGGACCGATGGTCGGACTTCGTAGCGGGCCTGGCGCGGGCACTGACCCGACTCGGTAAGGGCGAGCGGATCGACCTGGCGGCCCACGGACACCGGTACGCGAGCTTTGCTGTTCGAAACCACGCGCTCGAATGCGCGATCGCCGGAAACCGCAGCGTGCCCGCGGAATACCACCTCGATGCCAACCAGCACGCCTGGTTGATCCGACGTGGTTGGTACGAGTTTCACGATCACGACCGGACCAGCAGCGTCTCCTTCGGCTCCGCCTACGACGAGTACGTCAATGCCGCGGAGTCCGCTGTCACCGTGTTGCGAGATTTCTTCGGGGTCGCCAAACCCTCTGATCTCGTCATCGAGACCACAAGCGCTTCGGACACACCAGACGGGCAGCTGCGACGCTGCCTGGAGATCACGCCGGCGACATCCCCGGTCTGAACAACCCTGACGACGGTGACCGACCGGGCTGCCCCACGCGATCAATGCTGCCGGACATGTTGTCCAGCAGCATGATTCACTGTTCTATCGCGGGCTTCCGGCCGATTCAGCCGCTGACAATACGATCTCCGTCCACCCGGATCGCACGGGTGTCCAACGGCCGGGGAGCCGGGCCGCTCGCCACGCTCCCGTCGAGGTTGAACGTGCTGTTGTGGCAGGCGCAGCGGATCGTGGCGGACTTGACCTCGGTTACCTTGCAGCCCAGGTGCGTGCAGGTGGAGGAGAAACCCTGGAACGTGCCCGCGGTGGGCTGGGTTATCACCGTGTCGCCGGCTATCAGGGCGCTGCCCACGGGGACGTCGGCGGTGCGGGCCAGCTCGGTGGGGGGCCTGCCCTTTTCCGCCTCGGTGTCGGGGGCCGCGGTGCCGGGATCGCCGTAGCCCGAGCAGGCGGCCACGGTCAGGGCCGTGGCGGCCGCGCCGGTGGCGGCCAGGGCGGTGCGGCGGTCCATGCGAAGGCCGGACGCGGGGATGTGTTCGGTCATGGGGAACTCCTGGTTCGGGGCGGACCGGGCTGGGTCGCCACACTTGTTCGACGGGACAGCGGGGCCGGGGGTTCACTTCGAGGACGAAGTGCGCCCGGAGTCGGGGGCCGGTACGCCGGTGATCAGAGCGCGAAGCCCCGGTACCGGAAGAACCAGACGGCGGAGGTGAACCAGAGCCCGACGAAGCCGGTGAACAGCAGACCGCCCGCCACAGGAATCATCCAGCCGGGCAAGCCTTTCCGCGAGAGAAGCAGCATTTTCGCCACGAACACGCCGTAGACCGCGCACCCCAGGAGCGAGTGCACCAGCACCCGGTCGCTGTAGTCGGCGAATCCGAACGCGTACAGGCAGTGCACCGCGACGGGCAGGCTGATCAGCACCGCGAGCCGGCCCGACCACACGTGCCAGCGCGCGGCCCAGTTTCCCGGGCGCACCCTCGGCAGCAGGCCGTAGATGGCCAGGGCGCTGATGTCCTGACCGGCCGCGAGCAACACCACGGCGGTCGCGAGCCAGGATTTCACCGCGCCGGGGCTGGAGAATCCGGCCAGGCTCACCGCGTAGCCGCGCGGTTCGTGCACGGTGCCGTACACCCCGAGCAGCAGCGCCGTGGCCGCGCCGACGAGCACGATCAGAAGGATGATCAACGCGCCGCGCGGAGTACTTCGCACGGGAGACGAAACAGACTGCGCCGGATCAGAAGTCGGTGTCACTACCCTGCACCTTTCGGGCGGTGGCGGGCAGTTCGGGAGCGGGGACGGTCGAACCGTCGGGTGTGCGGCGCACGCCGGTCACGGTGCCGTCGGCCGCGCGGATCCAGCTGTCGCGACCCGCGTCGGTGCGGGAGATGTACAGTCCGGCCGGGGGTTTCACGGGCGCGGCGGTGAAGTCGTAGTCGCGGCCGCCCAGGGTCAGCGTGCCACGCAGTGTCGCACCGATCAGCTCCGCCTCGACACGAGTTTCCTTGCCCGCCAAGCTGGTCCGCCCCTTATCGGCGGTGCCGCGCAGCCAGGTCTCCACGCTCACCCCGTCACAGGCGTAGGCGACGGACTTGTCGCCGGACACGGTCACGGACAGGGTGATGGGCGTACGCGGGGTGGCGATCACCGCGATGTAATCGGCCTGCGCGGGAAAGACCGCCGTACTCGAGGCAACCACCGAACTCGGGGCATCCGGTGACGCGGTCACCCCGGCGATGGTGGTCGAACTCGGGGCAGCCATCGTGCTCTCCGGTGCACGCCCGGTGACGGTATTCGTGATCAGCAGCCCGGCGCCGAGGGCGACGGCGGCGGCCAGGGTCATGATCGGGCCCACCCGTTTCATGGTGTTCTCCTCACCCGATGCGCATCACGCGCTGAGCGGAAGTCGGCGCAGCGAGCGCAGGGCGTAGTGCACGCGGGTCTTCACGGTGCCGACCGGCACGCCGAAATCGGCGGCCACGTCCTGGTAGGCCCGATCTCGCAGGATCACCTGCACCACCGCGTCCCGCTGGGCGTCGGGCAAATGGGCCAGCAGTTCGGCGACGAGCATGCCGTCGGCGAGACCGTCGGCGAAGTCGGGCCCGGCGCTGCGGCCCTCCACGACGTCACCGAGTTCGTCCCAGTGGGTGTCGCCCGGCCGGGCGGCGCGCACCCGGGCGATATCGGTCAGAATATTGCGCTCGATGGTGAGCAGCCAGGTGCGCACGCTGCCGCGGTCGGGGTTGTAGCTGGCGCACGCTTTCCACGCGCGCAGCAGGGTTTCCTGAACCGCGTGCTCGGCCAGACCGGTATCACCCAGTCGACGCATGGCGCGCCAGTGCAGCAGCGCCTTGTCGGCGGTCAGAATGGCCGAGAGGCCGGAATCGGTGCACAGCCCGGCGCAGCGGGGGGCACAGGGGGCAGAGGTGCTGGTAGGAGCGCTGTCCGCGAGGGGTCGGAGTCTTCTCATGCCCTGAATATCGTTGCCGAGGCCACAAAGAGCATCGGTGATTCCTACCCAATTCAGACACGAACCGAACCATCGGAATGGATATGCCGAACACGCCACTAGGTGAAACGTTTTTGCTTCAAAAAGCTATTGCGCCATAGCTCCCGACGAAAGTCTCGTTAACACAATGAATTCCCCGAAATCACCCAAAACCGACCGTAATCTCTGATAAACCCCACCCGGGAGATTCGGGGATCGCCCAGACCGCACCCGCACCGGCGCGACGTGCGGTGCAGTGAGTTTTCGAGGGAGGAAACACCGTGCGTGCACGTGTGCTCATGACCGCGGGGGCCGTGGCTTCCGCGCTGACGATGACCATGTCCGGAACAGCGGCGGCGCAACCGGCCACCGAGATCCCGGCCGACGGCCTGTACCTGGTGAACGTCGACATCCAGCCCGGTACCTATATCACCGAGGGCACCCCCGACCCGGCGGTCGCCTGCTTCTGGAAACGGCTGTGGAAAGTGCAGACCGAGACCGATTACAACGATCCGAACTACTACATCATCGCCAGCGATTTCACCCGCGTGCGCAACCTGCGCATCGTGATCAAACCCAGCGATGTGGCCTTCCGCACCGACAGCTGCGGGGTCTGGCGGCTGGACCCCAACCCGCCGTCCACCGGTTCCTTCGGGTAACGACGGTTAGGGTGGCGGTCATGACGAGGCGCAAGATTCTCATTACCGGCGCGAGCTCCGGGCTGGGTGCGGGCATGGCCCGCGAATTCGCCCGGCGCGGGCGCGATCTGGCGCTGTGCGCCCGGCGGATCGAGAATCTCGAGGAACTGCGCGCCGAACTCCTGGCCGCCAACCCCGGCATCACGGTGGCCGTGCGGGCGCTGGACGTGGACGATCACGCCGCGATTCCCAAGGTCTTCGCCGAACTGCGGGAGGAACTCGGTGGCCTGGACCGGGTCATCGTCAACGCCGGCATCGGCAAGGGCGCGCGCATCGGCACCGGCCGCGCGGACGCCAATCTGGCCACCGCGACCACCAACTTCGTGAGCGCCCTGGCTCAGGCCGAGGCCGCCATGAGCGTGTTCCGCGAGCAGAACGCCGGGCACCTGGTGCTCATCTCCTCGGTGAGCGCCGTGCGCGGACTGCCGGGCAAGAAGGCCGCGTACTCGGCGAGCAAAGCCGCGCTCACCGCGCTGGGCGAGGGCCTGGCCATCGAACTGCGCGGCACGCCCCTGAAGGTGACCACCCTGCAGCCGGGCTACATCGCCACCGACATGGCCGACAAGGCCGGCGACACCAAGCTCCTCGCACCCCTGGACAAAGGGGTGAACTCCATGGTCACGGCCATCGAACGGGAGTCGGTGCGCACCTCGGTGCCCGAATGGCCGTGGCGCGTACTGGCTTCGGTCATCCCGCTACTGCCGCGCGCGGTGATGGCGCGCATGTAGTTCGCGGGGGCGCCCGCGCGGCCCGCCAAAACCGCGCCGCGCCCTTCCCGGTACCGCGAACCGCCGCTAACATCGGCCCGATGGCGAAGTTCACGACCTGGGACGGCTTGCAGCTCAACTACCGCGTGTGGGAGGGCGAGGGCTCGACCGTCGTGCTGCAGCACGGCGTGGTCGCCGACACCAATGCGAATTGGATGAGCGTCGGCGTGGTCGCGGCCCTGCAGGCCGCGGGACATCGCGTGATCTCACTCGACGCCCGCGGGCACGGACGCTCGGAGAAGCCGCACGACCCGGCGCGTTACTCGTGGCAGGCGATGGCCGACGACATGCGCGCGCTGTTCGACGAACTGGATCTGAACGAGGTCGCGCTGGTCGGCTATTCGATGGGCGGCATCATCTCGCTGCTGGTGACCCAGGCCGATGACCGGGTGCGCCGACTCGCGATCGGCGGCATCGGTTCCGGCGTCGTCGACTGCGGCGGCATCGACTGGCGGGCCATCGACCCCGACGAGATCGTGGCGGCCATGGCCGGGGACGGCTCCGATGCCGTCCCGCGCGCCAAGATGTTCCGCATGCTGGCCGATGCCCTGGGCGCGGACCGCGAAGCCATCGCCGCGCTGGTCGCCGGCCTGAACGAGGCTCCGATCAAGACCGTCGCCGACATCGCCGTGCCGACACTGGTGCTGGCCGGCGACGCCGACCCGCTCGCCGCCGAACCCGAGCGCCTGGCCGCGGCCATCCCGGACGCGACCCTGGTCGTGCTGCCGGGTGATCACTTCGCCGCCACAATCGACCCGGGCTTCGCGGGCGCGCTGGTCGAGTTCCTGGCCTGACCAACGCCGGGCTGTCACGCTGAGCCACACCGCTTTTCACGGGAGCGGCGGCGAACTCCCGCCGTCGCCGGGTGTTATTCCGGCCAGCCGCGCCAGACCTCCTGCAGCACCGGGTCGGTGATGCCGCCCGGGCAGGCCAGGGCGGGCGCGTCCCAGCCCGCGAGTTTCGAGCCCGCGGCATAGGCCGAGCGCAGGAACTCGAGGGCCGCCCCGGCCGGATCGTCGCTCGCCCGGGCCGCGTCGTAGGCGTAGTAGGCCGCGTGCGCCGAGCCCGAGGGCACCCAGCGGGCCGCGGCCGGGGACAGCGGGAAGTCGGTCAGCCCGGCCGGTTCGGGCGCGGTGTAGGAGTAGAAGGTGGGCTCGGGGACCTTGTCGTCGCCGAACCAGAACCCGGCGCTGATCTCCTCGCGCGAATACGCCTCGCGGGTCACCGGATCCACGCTCTCCCCCATCGCGACCTTGGTCTCGGAGAAACGCTGCACCGCGAGATCGAAGGTGTGCCAGAAGAGCTGGACCGGGCTGATCTTGCCCGAGTAGCCGGCGCTGAACTCCTCGAGCACCCGCCCGACCTGGCTCAGCACGCGGAAGGCGCGCTGGGCGGCGATCGGGTCGTAGTGGTGATGCTCCTCGTCCTCGTCGAACGGCCTGCCGTGATCGGGCAGGTCGTACGGCGTGGGGTGCACGATGGTCACCTCGACGCCGAGATTGTCCAGCGCGCGCATGGTCTCGGTGTAGAAGCTGGCCACCGATTGTTCGCGCAGTTCGACCTCCTCCTGGATGCCGCGATCGGTGGAGATCCGCAGCACGTGGTCGAAGAAGTCGAACTCGCAGGTGAAGACCGGGCCGTCGGTGGCGGTGCCCAGCGGCACGGTGGTCCAGCCGCGGGCGGTGAGCCGGAAGGTCATATGCCACCAGTGATTGCGGCGGATTCCCTTGGCCAGCGCCACCTTCCCGACGATCTGGGTGAACCGGTGCAGTGTCTCCTTGGTCGGCCGCCACGCGTCCAGGGGCAGCGCGGGCAGCACCTCCCGGGCGGTACCCGTGCCATTTCCCGAGGAGGATTCAGACATTGCCCTACCCACTTTCGTTCGAGACGTCGGTGTTCGGAGGAGGTGCCGCCGTACGGAACGAGTTACCGTTCGCACTGCATAGTAATCAGCTATTTCGAAGCAATTGCTCGAACGGCACGGGATCGGCGTACGGGTCGGGCCTGGCCCCGTGCGGGCGCCGCGCGACCAGATCGGTGAATTCACCTGCCGCCCGGAGAATTCGATCACCCAGTCCGGCACTCGCGCCGGAATCGACTCCGCCCGTGCCCCAATCCTCGGACGCGGCGTAGACCGAGGTCGGCACCACAACCGCCCGCAGGTAGGCGAACAGAGGCCGCACCGCGTGGTCGAGCGCGAGCGAATGCCGGGCGGTGCCGCCGGTGGCGGCGATCAGCGTCGGCTTGCCCACCAGCGAATCCGGTTCCAGCACATCGAAGAAGGTTTTGAACAGGCCGCTGTAGGAGGCGGTGAAGATGGGCGTGACAGCGATCAGGCCGTCCGCGCTCACGACCTTGTCGATGGCCTCGCGCAGCGGGCCGGCCGCGAACCCGGTGAGCAGGTTGTCGGCGAGTCCGTGTGCGACATCGCGCAGCTCGATCACATCGAACTCGACGGGTTCCGGCGCCAGCCCAGCCTTGGTCGCGGCCATCAGGCGATCGGCCAGCAATCTGGTCGACGACGGCTGCGACAGTCCGGCCGATACGACGGCTATGCGGGTCATGCGGTCACCTCACTGTCCTGTGGCACGGTGGCGTCCTCGGTCCGCTCGGCGGCCTGGGCCGCGGCGTCGCGGGCGGCGACCAGCGCGGCGTGGGTCGGACCCTCCGGCACGTGGGCCGGGCGCAGGGCCGCGAATTCCTTGCGCAGCACCGGAACCACCTCTTCGCCCAGCAGATCGAGCTGCTCGAGCACGGTCTTCAGGGGCAGGCCCGCGTGATCCATCAGGAACAGCTGGCGCTGGTAGTCGCCGAAGCTCTCGCGGAAGCTCAGGGTCTTCTCGATGACCTGCTGCGGGCTGCCCACGGTGAGCGGGGTCTGCTCGGTGAAGTCCTCGAGCGAGGGCCCGTGCCCGTACACCGGCGCGTTGTCGAAGTAGGGCCGGAACTCGTTCACCGCATCCTGGGAGTTCTTGCGCATGAACACCTGTCCGCCCAGACCCACCACGGCCTGATCGGCGGCGCCGTGACCGTAGTGCTCGTAGCGGCGGCGGTACAGCTCGATGAGGCGCTTGAAGTGCTCCTTGGGCCAGAAGATGTTGTTGGCGAAGAAGCCGTCGCCGTAGTACGCGGCCTGTTCGGCGATCTCCGGGCTGCGGATCGAACCGTGCCACACGAACGGCGCGACGTCGTCCAGCGGGCGCGGGGTGGAGGTGAAGCCCTGCAGCGGGGTGCGGAACTTGCCTTCCCAGTCGACCACGTCCTCCCGCCACAGCCGATGCAGCAGGTGGTAGTTCTCGATGGCCAGCGCGATGCCGTCGCGGATGTCCTTGCCGAACCAGGGGTAGACCGGTCCGGTGTTGCCGCGCCCGAGCATCAGGTCCACCCGGCCGTCGGCCAGGTGCTGCAGCATGGCGAAGTCCTCGGCGATCTTCACCGGGTCGTTGGTGGTGATCAGCGTCGTGGAGGTGGACAGGATGATGCGCTCGGTCTGCGCCGCGATGTAGCCGAGCATGGTGGTCGGCGAGGACGGCACGAAGGGCGGGTTGTGGTGCTCACCGGTGGCGAAGACGTCGAGGCCGACTTCCTCGGCCTTGCGCGCGATGGCGACCATGGCCTTGATGCGCTCGGCCTCGCTGGGCGTCCGGCCGGTGGTCGGGTCCATGGTCACATCGCCGACGGTGAAGATTCCGAACTGCACGGGGGCCTCCTCGGGCTCGCTTCCACTTTTGGTGGATATGTCAACCAGCTGAACACGAGCTTATACCGCACTATTCCACCGCTGTGACCCGAAACACACTGATGGTGGTGGTAGTCACACGCAACCTACCTGCGACAACAATGAAAGTCGCAGTAGTGCAAGATCTTTCAAAGTATCCTGAACATTCCCCGCGCAACGCCGGAGATTAACCGCAGAGCATGGACAGGGGGTAGATCCGCATGGCGGACAACACCGTCGGCACGGCGTACGCCGTTGTCGTGACCGCGGTCACCGACCCGCACCAGGTGGAGGGCCTGGAGTGGGAGCGGGCCGTGGAGTTATTGCCGAGCCTGGACTCCTCTGCCATGCAGAGCTGGGTTCGCGCGCAGGAAGCCGAGGGGGCCGCAGCGGCCAAGGGTGACGAGACGCGCCGCGGGGTGGTGATCCCGGGGCCGCAGCGCCGGGTGGAGCCCCGCCATCCCTATCGCGAGGTGTGCGTACCACCCGCCGAATATCAGTTGTTCAGTGCCGCCGTACGCATTCGGCCCTCGCAGGCGGCCGACACCGCCCGAGCGGAGGATGATTCACGACCCCTGAGACTGTTCCCCCGGCGGTGACGTGACGGCGCGGGGTGGACGCGCCGGACAACACGAATCCCCCGGAGCGGCGAGGCTGCTCCGGGGGATCCCCGGTAGGTACGGGACAGGCGGGAGCGCGAGGGCGGGGTTTCAGGGGGTCACGATGGCGAAATTGGGATCCGGCTCATCGAACAGCGCGGTGAGCTTCAGGAAGCTCTGCGCGTCGCCCTCTACCTGCAGCGCACCGGATTTCAGCGCCTCCTGGATGTCCTGGCCGGCCAGCAGCACACCGATCAGGGTCGCCCGGGTCAGGGTGAAGGTCACCTCGGGGTCCGGCAGCCCGCCGGCCTCGGGCAGGTCGTAGTGGATCAGGACGCCGTTGCGCAGCTCGAGCCGGTGGGTGCGCTCGAGATCGGTGAAATGCCAGTCGCTGATCGCCTTTTCGTTCCACGCCTTGACCCCGTCGAGGCGCAGCGACAGGGCGTCGAAGACCTGCTCGACGCTGAGCGCGGCGAGCATGGTCGGCGAGCTGGTCGCTGTCGGCGTGCCGACATTGCCGTTGCGCAGCTCATAGGCCGCCATCAGGTACACGTTGCGCCAGGTGGCATTCTCCGAGCCGAAGCCGAGCTGCTCGAATGTACTGGCCTGCAACGCTTTCGCGGCCTCGTTCGAGGGATCGGCGAAGATGACGTAGTTGAGCACCTGCGCGACCCAGCGGTAGTCGTTCTGGTCGTAGGCGGCCTCCGCCTTGGCCACCACGGCTTCGGGGCCGCCCATGAAATCGACCATGCGCACCGCCTGCTCGACCGGCGGGTGCTCCCACAGGTGCGCCGGATTGCCGTCGTACCAGCCCATGTAGCGCTGGTAGATGGCCTTGACGTTGTGGCTCACCGAGCCGTAGTAGCCGTGGGTGCTGTAGTTGCCCGCGACAGCCGGCGGCAGCTCGATCATTTCGGCGATCTCGCTGCCGACATACCCCTGGTTCAGCCGCCGCAGAGTCTGATCGTGCAGGTAGGCGTACAGATCTCGCTGGATCGACATGTACTCCACCAGCCGATCGGTGCCCCAGGTCGGCCAGTGGTGCGAGGCGAACACGACATCGGAGTCGCGGCCGAACATGTTGATCGACTCGGTCAGATACTGCGACCACACGTGCGGATCGCGGACCAGCGCACCGCGCAGGGTAAGCAGGTTGTGCAAAGTGTGGGTGGCGTTCTCGGCCATGCACAGTGCCCGATGATCCGGGAAGTAGAAGTTCATCTCCGAGGGGGCCTCGGTGCCCGGGGTGATCTGGAAGGTGATCCGCACCCCGTCGACCGTCTCCTCCTGACCCGTATGCGTCACATCGAGATTCGGGTCGATCAGGGTGACGGTGCCGATCGAGGCGGTCTGCCCCAGTCCGGATCCCACCTGCCCCTTCGGCCCGCGCGGCAGCACCGCGCCGTACATGTAGGCCGCGCGCCGTGCCATCGCCGTTCCCGCGTACACGTTCTCGGCGACCGCGTGCTCGAGGAATCCCGACGGGGCGATCACCGGCACCTTGCGTTCGGTGACCTCGTCGACGCCGATGACGCCGAGCGCGCCGCCGAAGTGATCGACGTGCGAATGCGTGAAGATCAGCCCGGTCACCGGCTTGTCGCCGCGATGCTGCCGATAGAGCGCGAGCCCGGCCGCCGCCGTCTCGGCGGAGACCAGCGGATCGATCACGATCACGCCGGTGTCGCCCTCGACGATCGTCATCTGCGAAAGGTCCAGGCCGCGAACCTGATAGATGCCCGGGGTCACCTCGTACAGGCCCTGCCGGATATTGAGCCCGGACTGCCGCCACAGGCTCGGATGCACCGAGGACGGGCAGGTGCCGGTCAGAAAGCCGTAGGAGTCGTTGTCCCACACCACTTTTCCATCGGCATCGTGCACGATGCCCGGTTCCAGCGCCGCGATGAAACCGCGGTCCGCGTCCTGCTGGTCCTGGGGATCGGCCAGTCCGGGTTCCTGGGCCGCCCGCGTGTTCTGGTCGACGATGAACGGGCTGGGATCGGAAATCGCGCTGCTCACTGCTTGCCTCCTGTGGGGTGACACGTACGGCGTGCTGTGCTGACCGGTGCGGTTGCTCGGGCGGATGGGTCAGGGCGTGACGATGGCGAAATCGGGATCCGGTTTCTCGATGAAGCTCTTGAATTCGACCAGGACCGCGGCATTGCCGTCGATCGTGACGTCCCCCGCCGCGACGGCGGCCTTCATGTCCCCGCCCGCCATCATGTTCTGGATGAAGCCGCCGCGGGTGAGGGTCACGGTCGCGTCCGGCGCGGGTAGACCGTCGTCCGGCCGGCGTTCGTAGTGCACGAGTACGCCGTTGCGCAGTTCGGCGCGGCGCACCGCGTCCCGTTGATCGCTGAACTTCCAGTCGGTCACGATGCGCGCGTCCCACGCCTTCGGCCCGTTGATGAACAGCGAGATGGCGTCGAACGCCTGCTCCACGGTGAGCGCGGCCAGCAGGCCCTTGGAGTTCGCGGCGGTGGGCGTGCCGAAGGAGCCGTTGCGCAGCTCGTACGCGCCGGAGAGGTAGAAGTTGCGCCACGGGGCGTTCTCCGCGCCGTAGCCGAGCTGCTCGTACACGCTCGCCTGGAGGTCCTTGGCCTTCCGGTTGTCCGGGTCGGCGAAGATCACGTAGTTCGCCAGCGTCGCGGCCCACCGGAAATCGGCTGCGTCATAAGCTTTCTGAGCCTTCTTCAGGGTCTCGTTCGCCCCGCCCATGGCATCGACGTGCCGCTGCGCGCCCTCGGCCGGCGGGTGCTCCCACAGGTGCGCCGGATTGCCGTCGAACCAGCCCATGTAGCGCTGATAGATGGCCTTCACGTTGTGGCTGACCGAACCGTAGTACCCGTGGGTGTACCAGACCTTCTCGATGTTCGGCGGTACGCGCATGATCTCGGCGATCTCGCTGCCGACATAGCCCTGATTGAGCATGCGCAGGGTCTGATCGTTGAGGTAGCCGTACAGATCCCGTTGCAGCGACATATATTCCACGATCCTGTCGGTGCCCCAGATCGGCCAGTGATGCGAGGAGAAGACGATATCGGACTGCCGCGCATAGAGATTGATGGATTCGGTGAGGTACTTGGACCACACGTGCGGATCGCGCACCAGCGCACCCCGCAGGGTCAGGATGTTGTGCAGGGTATGGGTCGCGTTCTCCGCCATGCAGAGGTAGCGGCGGTCGGGGAAGTAGAGGTTCATCTCCGAGGGCGCTTCGGTGCCCGGGGTCAGCTGGAACACCATGCGCACCCCGTCGATCACCTGTTCCTGCCCGGTGGCGGTGATATCGATGGTCGGATCGATGAGGCTGACGGTGCCGACCGAGGTGGTCTGCCCCAGACCCGCGCCGATCTGACCCTTCTCCCCGCGCGGCAGGGCGGCGCCGTACATGTAGGCCGCGCGCCGGGACATCGCGGTGCCCGCGTAGATGTTTTCCGCCACAGCGTGTTCCAGCAGGCCGGCCGGAGCGATGACCGGGCAGCGTCCGGCCTCGACGTCCTCGCGGGTGGTGACCCCGAGCGACCCGCCGAAGTGATCGACGTGCGAATGGGTGTAGATGAGCCCGGTGACCGGCTTGTCGCCGCGGTGCTGCCGATAGAGCGCGAGCCCGGCGGCGGCGGTCTCGGTGGAGATGAGCGGATCGATGACGACGATTCCGGTGTCGCCCTCGATGATCGTCATGTTCGACAGGTCCAGCCCGCGGATCTGGAAGAAGCCGGGCGCGACCTCGTACAGGCCCTGTTTCACGGTGAGCTGGGACTGCCGCCACAGGCTCGGATTGGCCGAGGACGGGCAGGTGCCCCGCAGGAATCCGTAGGAATCGGTGTCCCAGATGACCCTGCCCTGCGCGTCCTTGATCACGCCGGGTTGCAGGGCCTGCACGAAGCCGCGATCGGCGTCGGCGAAGTCGGTGGTGTCCGAGAAGGGCATGGTCTCGGTGACCCTGCGGTTGGCCGCGGCGATGGCGTCGGTCGGGTCGGTCCGGGTGGTGGACGGGTTCACCTCGTCGTCGGAGCCGCAGCCGGTCAGCGCGCCGCCGGCACCCACCGCGGCCAGTGCCGCCGCGCCGACGCCGAGCATGCCGCGCCGCGAGACTCGGCCCCGCCCCTGTTCCGGACCACGATTGACCTGTCCACCGTCGACCACTTCGGTCTCCTCTTCGGCTCGCACGAACACCCGCACACGGTCACACGCCCAGCCAAGCAGCTAGTTGCGGAGTATTCGCTCATATATCGATAACGATTGACGCGCGGCACCGAATGCCGCATAGAGCGGGCGATATCGGATCTTCAACCATCCAGATAGAACAGTCCAGAAGTTAGCCGCAATCGCCACTCTATCTACTATTGCAGTTAGACTGCAATAGTGGTGACGGAATCCACCACCGCCCCCGTCATCGATATCGGGTGGCTCTGTGATCGGATGCAGGCATGAGCGAAGGCACGGCCGCGCGGCGGCGGCGCAATCCCGAACAGACCCGCGCGGCGATCGTGGAGGCCCTGCTCGCCGCGGTCAAGGACGGCACCTTCGCCCCGACCTCCAAGGACATCGCCGAGCGCGCGGGCGTCTCCGAGCGCAGCATCTTCGTGCACTTCCCCGGCCGCAACGACCTGCGCCTGGCCGCGGTCGAGACCCAGTCCGAATACGTCGAGTCGCTCATCGCGACCCCGGATCCGAGCCTGCCGCTGGAGCGGCGGATCGAGGCGGTCCTCGAGCGCGCCGAACTGATCTTCGCCGCCCAGCGCAATCCGCGCCTGCTGGGATTGCTGGAGTCACAGACGATCCCGGAGCTGGACGCGCGAATGCGACTGACCGACAGTCGCATCCGTGACGCGCTGGGACTCGTGTTCGAGCCCGAACTGACCTGTGACGGCGCACGCGACGAGGAACTGCTGGACCTGGTCGAGGCGACGGTGGGCTGGGCATACCGGCATCAATTGATCGAGCGGCGCGGGCTGACGCAGCGCAGCGCGTCCCGGGCCGTCGATCGGGCGCTGCGAGCACTGTTCTCCGCCAACGGTTCCCAGCGGGGATGACGGCGCTGATCGTGCGTGCCCGGGCCCGCACGATGAGCTAGCCGCAAGCACTCAGAGCGCGACCCCGATGTACTTGACTTCGAGATACTCGTCGAGACCCGCGCTGCCGCCCTCACGGCCCAGACCCGAAGCCTTCACCCCGCCGAACGGCGCGGCCACCTCGGAGATGATTCCGGTGTTCACCCCGCACATACCCGTCTGCAATCCTTCGGCGAATCGCATGGTCTCGCCCAGGTTCTCGCCGTAGACGTACCCGACCAGACCGGCCTCGGAGTCGTTGGCCGCGGCCAGCGCCTGCTCGGTGTCGGCGAAGGTGCGGATCGGCGCGACCGGCCCGAAGATCTCCTCGCGCCACACCCGCGATTCCGGATCGACGCCGGTCAGCACCGCCGGGGCCACGAAGTAGCCGGGGCCCGAGCCGATCTCGGCGCAGGTCCGCACCTGCGCGCCGCGTTCGGCCGCATCGCGCACCAGCCCTTCGACCCGGTCCACGGCGGCGCTGTCGATCAGTGGCCCGACCCGGGTGCTCGGCGCGAGACCGTCGCCGACCGGCAGCCGGGACAGCTCCGCGGCGAGGCGATCGCCGAAGTCGGCGGCCAGGGATTCGTGCACCAGAAAACGATTCGCCGACACGCACGCCTGGCCGGTGTTCCGCATCTTCGCCAGCACCGCACCCGCGACCGCCTTGTCCAGATCAGCGGATTCCAGGACCACGAAGGGCGCGTTGCCGCCGAGCTCCATGGAGGTGCGCAGCACCCGCCGCGACGCCTGGGCGAGCAGCAGCCGCCCGACCACGGTGGATCCGGTGAAGGTCAGCTTGCGCAGGCGCGGGTCGGTGATGATGGGGGTGGAGACCTCGGCGGCATTGGAGGTCGTCACGCAGTTGACCACCCCGGCCGGGAGTCCGGCGTCCGCGAGCACGCGCATGAATTCCAGTGCGGTGAGCGGGGTCTGGGGCGCGGGCTTGAGTACGACGGTGCACCCGGCCGCCAGCGCCGGCGCGATCTTGCGGGTCGCCATGGCCAGCGGGAAGTTCCACGGGGTGATGGCGTACACCGGGCCGACCGGCTGGCGGGTCACCACGATGCGCTGATCACCGGCCGGGGCGCGGAAGTAGTCGCCGCCCCCGCGCACGCCCTCCTCGGCGAACCAGCGCAGGAATTCCGCGCCGTACGCCACTTCACCGCGCGCCTCGGCGTACGGCTTGCCCATCTCCAGGGTGATGAGGGTGGCGATGCGATCGGCACGCTCGTGCAGCAGGTCGAAGGCTCGCATGAGCAGATCGGCGCGGGCGCGCGGATGCGTTGCCGCCCAGGATTCCTGGGCGGCCACCGCCGCGTTGAGGGCGGCCATGCCGGTGCCGGCGTCGGCATCGGCCACCGCGGCGATCATCTCGCCGGTGGCCGGATTCTCCACCGGCTGCAGCGTCGGGTCATCGGTCCAGTGACCACCGATGAAGTGACCGACGGGCAGGTCGGTGAGGGCATCGCCGATGCCCCGCGGGACGGTCGCGGTCGTCATCGAATCTCCTTGTCGCCGTGGTCGAAGACAATAACCCTCGCACGGCCGCGCCGTCGGCGAGCAGGTTCATGGCCTCGTTGATCTGGGTCGGAGCGATGCGCGCGGGGATCGGCTTCTCGCCCGGCAGCAGCCCCGCCCGCGAGATGTGTTCGTAGCGCGCGACGTCCCGGGATGGCACCGCCGAACCGAGACAGCTGCCCACGACGGTGCGGCCCGCGCAGTCCGGCCGGGCGTAGGCAGTGTGCTCGAGGCACCGGGCGCCGGCGATCCGACGGTGCCGGTGGCGCCGCCGGGAGCCGTTGCCGCGTGGGCGGTTTCGTGTCAGATTTCGACCATCTGGTGGTCGCCGACGAGGCCGCCCAGGCGGCGCAGATGATCGCTGGAGTCACCGAGCGAATGCTCGATGGCGGTGAGCCGGGCCGTGTAGTGCCCGACCGGATACTCCGCGGTCATGCCGATGCCGCCGTGCAGCTGAATCGATTCCTGGCCGATGTGCCGGGCCGAACGGCCCACCCGGAGCTTGGCGCGCGAGGCCACCACCGGATCGGCGACGCCGTCCGCCAGCGACATGGAGGCGTACATGCTCATGCCGCGCGCCAGTTCCAGCGAGACGTACATGTCCGCGGCCCGCTGGGTCAGGGTCTGGAACGAGCGCAGCGGGACCCCGAACTGCTTGCGGGTCTTCAGGTATTCCGCGGTGAGCCGCAGCGACTCCTCCATCGCCCCGATCGCCTCGGCGCACAGCGCGGCCTGCGCGTGCGCGAGGGCGGAATCGATGACATCGGTGACATCGGCGGCCGCGCCGAGCGATTCGGCGCGCACACCGTCGAACTCGATGTCCGCGCCGCGCTGCCCGTCGTGGGTGCGGTACGGGGCGCGCCGCACGCCCGTGCCGGCCGGGTCGACCAGGAACAGGGCGGTGCCGCCGCCCTCGGGCAGGGCCGCGCTCACGATCAGCAGTTCGGCGCAATCACCGTGCGGCACGGTGCTCTTGCGCCCGGTGAGAACCCAGTTCTCCCCGTCGGCGACCACCCGGGTGGCGATCTCGTGCGACGGCCAGCGCACGCCCGGCTCGTTGTGCGCGAACGCCGCGCGCACAGCGCCGTCGGCGATCTTGGGCAGCAATTCCTTGCGCTGGGCGTCCGCGCCCACGTGCGCGATGAGCCCGCCGGGCAACAGGGCACAGTCGAGCAGGGGTTCGGGGGCCAGGCGACGGCCGATCTCGGTGAAGACCAGCATCGCCTCCAGCGGGCCCGCGCCCATGCCGCCGTCCTCCTCCGCGAAAGTCAGCCCCAGCAGGCCGATCTCGGCGAAGGTGCGCCACAGCTGCGGGTCCCAGCCGAGTTCGGTGCCGATGACCTCGGTGCGCCGTTCGGGGGTGTACCCGCGGGCCAGCACGTCGCGCACGGTGTCGCGCAGCATTTCCTGTTCAGTGGTGAGATCGAAATCCATGGCGCTGCCTCACAATCCGAGAATGGTCGAGGCGATGATGGTGCGCTGCACCTCGTTCGAGCCTCCGTAGATCGATGTCTTGCGGTAGTTCAGGTAGGTGGCGGTGCTGCGGCGCGCCCAGTCCGGGGTGTCGCCCTCACGGGGCAGGGAATCGGGACCGGCGATGTCGACCAGCAGTTCGGTGACGGCCTGCTGGAGTTCGGTGCCGCGCAGTTTGAGGATCGAGGAGACCGGGTTCGGCTTGCCGTCGGCCGAGCCCGAGGCCACTCGCAGCTGCACCAATTCCAGTGCCAGCAGCTCGTTCTCGAGTTCGGCGATGCGGGTCGCGAAGATCGGATCGTCCAGCATGGTGCCGGCGCCGAGCCGGGTTTGGCGCGCGTGCTCCTTGGCCAGCCACAGCCGGACCTTGTTCTGGCCGACGGCCGCGATGCCGGTGCGCTCGTTGCCGAGCAGGAACTTGGCGTAGGTCCAGCCCTGATTCTCCGCGCCCACCAGGTTTTCCACCGGGACGCGCACGTCTTCGAGGAAGACCTCGTTGACCTCGTGGCAGCCGTCGATGAGCTCGATCGGCCGCACGGTGACGCCCGGGGTGTCGAGCGGGAACAGCAGCATGGAGATGCCGGCCTGCTTCTTGGGCGCGCCCGGATCGGTGCGCACCAGGCAGAAGATCCAGTCCGCGGACTGGGCGGCCGTGGTCCAGGTCTTCTGGCCGTTGACCACATAGTGGTCGCCGTCGCGCACGGCGGTGGTGCGCAGCGAGGCCAGGTCGGAACCGGCCTCGGGCTCGGAAAAGCCCTGGCACCACCAGATGTCGAGATTGGCGGTGGCGGGCAGGAAACGCTGCTTGAGTTCCTCCGAGCCGAAGTGCGCGATGACCGGGCCGATCATGTTGGCGTTGAAGGTCAGTGGCTCGGGGACCGAGGCGAGCTGCAACTCGTCGTGCCAGATGTGGCGCTGCACGGGCGACCAGTCGCGGCCGCCCCAGGCCACCGGCCAGTTCGGCACGGCCAATCCGTGCTGGTTCAGGATGCGCTGGGTGGTGACGATGTCGTCCTTGCTCAGCTCCTGCCCGTGCCGATTCCGGTTCCGGATATCGGCCGGGATTTCGCTCCGGAAGAACGCGCGCAGCTCGTCACGAAACGCGAGCTCGTCCTCGGTGAGCGCCAATTTCATGCCTTGACCTCCAGTTTCGTGGCCATCCCGGCCGCGTCGAATGCGGCTACCCGGGTGGACCCCGTCATCGACGGATACGATACACAGATAGCGCAATGTCTCAAATAGCCTCGAGGAGGAGAACCATGCCGGACGACGACCGGACCGCGCACGACGCCCTCGGCGTCGGCGAACTGATCGGCCATCGCCATCGCACCGGCAGCCTGCCCGGCCAGCGCCGCGACCCGCATCGGCTGGCCCTGGTCATCGAGGGCGGCGCCTCCCGCGGCGCGTTCTCGCACGGCATGGCGATGGCGCTCGAGGAACTGGGCGTGCTGCCGAGTTTCGACGCGGTGTACGGGGCATCGGCGGGTGCGCTGAACGGAGCGTGGCTGCTGTGCGGGCGCGCACGGGACTCCGAGCGCGCCTGGGCGCCCGAGGTCATCGATCGCGTCATCTCACCGATCCGGGCGCTGCGCGGCGGCCCGGTCGTGGACACCCGGTATCTGGTGCACACCGTGTACGAACGGCTGGTGCCCATGGACTTCCCCGCCATCCTGGCCAATCCGATCACCTTCCATCCCATCGCCACCGACGCCGACACCGGCGCGGCCGTGGATCTGCATGCCGGACTGACCGATTCACGTTCCATCCAGATCGCGCTGCGCGCCTCCACCTGTATGCCGATCCTGGCGGGCAAGCCGGTGCGCATCGGCGCGCGGCGCTACGTCGACGCGGGATTGTCCGAGGCGGTGCCGATTCGCACCGCACTGGCCCAGGGCGCGACCCGGGTGCTGGTGCTGCGCACTCGGCGCGACAACGAGATCGCGCGCCCGCCTTCGGCATTGGAGAACCAGGTGGTGGCCCGCTACCTGTCCCGGCGCGCGCCGGGCGCGGTGGGCCCGTGGCTGGGGCACGGTCAGCGACAGCTGGCGGACGAGCGGGAATTCACCGATCACCCGGCGGTGCTGCAGATCCGGCCCCCGCGCAATGCCCCGGACATCAGCCGCACCGACCGCGGCGCGGAACTGCTCACCCGGGCGCTGAGCCTGGGCCGCGAGGTCACCGCGCGCACCCTGGCCGACTACCTCACCCCTATGATTTCCACGTGACGCGCCCGGAGAGAACCAGGTCGCCGGGCCGACCGGCCTCGGCCAGCCGCGACGACGTGCTGCGCGCGGCCGCGGACATGTTCGTGGCGGGCAAGCGGGTCGACGTCAACGCCGTCGCCGCCCAGCTCGGGGTGAGCCGGGCGAGCATCTACCGCTGGTTCGGATCCCGGGACGGGCTGCTCGGCGCGGTCATCGTGCACCAGCTCGATCGCATGGTCGCGCACGTGGAACGCCGAACCAGCAGTACGGGGTTGACGCGGCTGAGCGAGATCCTGGACCGCACCGTGCAGTGGCTGGTCGATCACGATTCGCTGCGCACCTACTTCGACAACGAGTCGACCGCGGCGCTGCGACTCATTACCCGCAGTGACGGTCCGGTGCACGAACCGGTGGTGGCCATCGTGTCCCAGCTCATCGCGCGAGCGCAGGAGCAGGGCTACCGCCCGCCCCTCGATCGCGAGACGCTGGCCTACGCGCTGGTCCGGCTGTGGGAGGCGTTCCTGTACAACGACGCCGTGGCGGGATTCCGGGGCGACGTGGAGCGTCTGCGCCAGGTGCAGGCGGCGCTGCTGCGCACCTGATCACGCCCGCCGCCGTCGCGACTCTCAGGCGCTGCGAGCCGAAACCCGCTCGGGTGCAAGGCTTTCCGCCGGTTCTCTGCCGTCCCGCAGTGAGCGCCGCACCCACAGCCAGGTGACCGCCAGCATGAGCACCAGCGCCGGCTTTCCCAGCACCAGCGCGACCGAGCCGAGCAGCACCACCTTGTTCGCCGCGTACAGCGGGACCATGATCACCAGGTGTACCGCCCAGAAGGCGAACCATGCCCCGGTCACCCTGCGGTGCAGGAGAAGTCGAGCGCGCGGGTCGGCGTGCTCGGCCGGTTCCAGGCCGATCCGGCGGCAGGCCCAGCGGCTCAGCGGCCGGCCGGTGAGCAGCGTGAGACCGAAGGCGACCGAAAAGAACAGGCAGATCAGCAGATCCGGCAGATAGAAGCCGCGACCCTCGCCGGTGATGCCCACGAACATCGAGAACACGACCACGACCAGCAGCGAGATCGTCACCGTCTTGACCGAATCGCCGCGCAACAGGCGGTACAGCCCGACGAAGGCGGCCACCGCGAGCGCGATCAGCACACCGCTCTTCGCGTCGGCGGCGGAGTAGCCGATGAGGAAGCCGATCGCGGGAGCGGCCCCGTCGAGCAGATGCCCGGGACCGCCCAGCGCCCGGAACTTTCCCCACATCTCGGCAGCTCCCGAGCGTTCACTGGTCTCGATTCGCATGGTCCTCTCCTGTTCGCCGGTCGCCGGAGGTTGTCGTCGGCCAGATCACTATTGCAGTCTCACTGTAATAAGCCGGAGGTTGTCGGCCAAGCCGATATGACCGGTCTCGCTGATTCTCAATCCCGTGACCCGGGGCACAGCGCGACGCACGACGACCGGATGAGACCGATTCAGCAAATGTCTAGTTAAGCTCCGGGAGTCGGGGGTCACGCGGATCGAAGGAGTACGACGTGCAGGTTCCAACCACGCCACCGCTCTCCCGCCGCCGAATCCTGGGCATGGGCGCGGTGGCGCTCGCCGGTCTCGGACTCGCCGCCTGCGGATCCGGCGAGGACTCCGGCTCGAGCTCCGGCACCCCCGGCACCACCACCTCGGACGACCCCAAGGATGTCGCGTCCGACGCCTACACCTTCGGCTATCCCCTGGTGCTCATGGACGCCACCCGCGCGGCCTCGGGCGCGCCGAACCAATTCATGAACGCCACCGCGCTGCCGACGCCCGCCGACCGCTTCGTGGTGCGACTCAATCTCGACACCCTGTACTCCCAGGCGTGGCTGGATCTGCGGGCGGAGCCGCTCGTATTGCAGGTGCCCGCAATGGAATCCGAGCGGTACTGGCTCATGCAGGTGCTCGACGCCTGGAGCAACACCGCGCACAATCCCAGCAGTGTGCGCCCGCAGACCGACGCCGGGGTGCAGGCTCCCCCGTACACCTATCTGCTGACCGGCCCGCAGTGGAGCGGACAGACGCCCGAAGGCATGACCCGGCTGGCCATGACCACCGACATGACCTGGGTGATCGGCCGGATTCAGGTGAACGGTCCCGAGGACGTGCCGAATGTCGTTGCCCTGCAGGCCGGATTGAAGCTGGTGCCCCTCGGCGCCTGGCTGGCCGGGCAGACCGATTCCCCCGGGCGGCCACTGTCGATCGACCCCGCCGCCACCCCGCCGCCCGCGCAGGTGGCGGCCATGGACGGCCCCGCTTTCTTCGACAGGCTCTGCGCGCTCATGGCGGCCAATCCGCCCGCCCCCGCGGACGCACCCGCCATGGAACGCTTCGCCAAGATCGGCGTGAAGCCCGGCGCGACGGTCGATTCGCTCTCCGCCGATGTGCTGAACGAGGGTGCGGCACAGGGCAAGACGGCGATTCCGGCCTATCGCGACCCGAAGGCCGAATCGGTGAACGGCTGGACCTACAGCACCGATCTCGGCACCTATGGCACCGATTACGCACTGCGCGCCCGCACGGCGGTGCAGGCGCTGGGCGCGAATCTCGCCGAGGACGCCCTGTACCCCAGCATCGGCGGCGAGGCCGACGACAACGGCGTACCGCTGCGCTACCGGCTGCGATTCGCGCCGGGTCAGCTCCCGCCCGTGGACGCCTTCTGGTCGATCACCGCCTACGACGCGGACAGCTACCTGGTGCCGAACGCCGCGCAGATCTATTCGATCGGCCACGATATCCCGGTCGTCGCCGGCCCGGACGGCACGGTGGAGCTCGCCGTCCAGAGTGAGGACCCGGGTTCGGCGGTGCCGCAGGGCAATTGGCTGCCCATTCCGGCCACCGGGAAGTTCTCGCTGAGCATGCGCCTGTACGCCCCGCAGTCACGCGCGCTCGACGACAACTGGCAGCCGCCCGCGCTCACCAGGGAGAGCTGACCGAGCTACCGGATGCCCGGGGTGGCCGGATCCGTGCCGAAGCAGCCCACGATGTAGCAGCCCGGCGGCCACCCCGACACCGGCGGGGCCAGCGGCTTGTCCAGGCAGGTGAGGAACCCGCACCCCGGATAGGCCATGCGGCCCAGGCCCAGCGCGGCCAGGGTGGCTTCGGGATTGGATATGTACGGGTCGGCGAGGCTGACATCGGGCACCGGGCGGTACGGGCCCGGATCGGCCAGCACCGGGTCGCGGAACGCGGCACCCAGCGCCCGCATGGCATCGTGCGGGAAGCTGACCGCGCCGCCGGGAACGGTGATGCCGGTCCAGCTCACCAGCAGCCCCAGGCTGGGCACGATGTTGTTGTCCTGCCGCATCATTCCCGACATCTGCACGGCGTCGGACGGGAGGCCGGGGAAGATCGAGTCACAGCCCGGGCCGTTCACCACGAACAGGTAGCCGTAGCAGTCGTTGGTGCCCGCCGGGGTGGTCGCCTCGTCCAGGTAGGCGCGGGAAATCACCCGCGTGCCCGCCCAGTCGCCGCGATTGGCGATCAGCAGCCCGAGTTTGACGAAATCGTCCGGCGGCATGACCAGATGCGCGTACCCGTAGGTGTGGCCGCTGCGATCACGCGCCCAGTAGTAGTCGCCGCGTTCGATGCCCAAGGGGTCGAACAGTTCCCGCTGGGCGAAGGTCTGGAAATCCTCCCCCACCGCCTGCTGCACCACGAAGGCGAGCAGATCCACCGCACGCTGGCTGTACTGCCACTTCGTGCCCTGCGGCGCGATGATCGGCATCGCGAGGGCCTGCGCCACCACGTTCGGATCCAATTGGATCAGGCCGGTGACGCCCTCGGAGGCGACGGCGACCTCCATCCCGGAGGATTCGGTCAGCAGACTGCGCACGGTGATCGCGCGATGCTCCGCGTCGCCGAGCCCGGCGGGCAGATACCGGTCGATGGGGTCCGTGACCCGCAGGAGCCCGGCGTCCACGGCGATACCGGCCACCATGGACACCACGCTCTTGGTGCTGCTCCACAGATTCCAGGCCACGCCCCCGGCTTGCGCGTTGGTGGGGCCACTGCCCACGAGGCAGTTGTTCCGGTAGATCGACACCGTGAACCGGGTGGGATCGGCCACGAATTCCAGGGCGCGGTCCAGCGCCGCGGAATCCAGGCCGACCGCTTCCGGGGCGGCGGACTCGGGCTGGCGGCCCGAGGTGACCGAACACTGCCGTAGTTGCCCGGGTTCGCCCTGCGCGGCGGGGACGCCGGCGAACAGCGTTCCCACCGTCATCACCGCCACCGCGAGAGCCGTCATCGTTCGCCGCACACCGTCTCCTCTGCCCGAAGTTCCCTTCGGTCAGATCGGAAACGGCAACTCGCCGTTATCTTTTCGTAACCCCCGAATTGTCGGGGCGCTGATTCTCGGGGCGGTGATTCCGGGGGAACGCGGCGGCATTCCGAACGGGGAATTCACCCCGAACCCGGTGGGTCACACCGGGCCCGGGGGGCCTGGGGGAAGCTGGACCGCGCTCGCGAGCACGGTCGCCGGCTCCGGCTCGGCTACGACGATGCCGTTCGCTCCCATGGTGTCGGCAATACCGCTCCCGCGCAGCAAATCCGCCGAGGAACGTCGGATGCGTCCCATTCTCCGGGCGGGTCGGCACGGTGTCGCGGTTCGACTGTGCCGTATCGGCGAGGGTGTGCGCTTCACCCGCCAGGGATGGTTTCGTGCACGGGCGAGCCCGAATACCCGGTCGGGCATACGTCCAGATCGAGCCGAAGTCCGGTACGTTGTGTTTGCTAGTGAATTGCTTATATGCATTTACGGCAGCCCCGGGAGGCTCGGTGACCATTTCCGAACGGGTCGATCCACACCCGGCAACGGTTCATCTGTCGCGGCACGAACTGGAAAAGCAGACGCTCGCCTTTCATCCCGTGGCACATACCGCGGTGTTTCAGCGACTCAGCGCGAGCGTCACCGAATTCGGTCCCACCGTGCTGATCATTTGCTCACCGGCCGGCACCGGAAAGAGCGTAATCCTGGCGGATTGGCTCGACCACGAAAGCCGGACTCGCGGCGGCGACCTCGCGACCGCGTGGATCACCGCGCACGAGGGTCTGGACTCCGCGGCGGCGCTGTACGCGGCCGTTCACGACGCGCTCGGCGCGGACCTACCCGTCCGGACCGAAGCGGCTGCCCCGCACGACATCCACGCGGCACTCGCGCATGGTGTCCGGCCGACGGTGCTGGTGTTCGACGACGCCCATCGCATCACCGCGCCGGGGGCGCTCGCCGCGCTGGAAGAGCTATTGGCACAGGCTCCCCCGCACCTGACGGTGGTGGTCGCCGCCCGGCGCGTGCCCGCCCTGCGCTGGCACCCGCTCGAGCTGCGCGGCCGCCTCGTGCGCGTCGGTCCCGATGAGCTGGCCCTGAACGCGGTGCAGGTGCGCGCGATCTGCGCACAGCACGGGTACGTCCCGGACGACGGTGACCTGCGTGCCATCACGTCGCTGACCCGGGGCTGGGCCGCGCTGGTGCGCATGACCGCCCAGCATCTGGCCGCGCACGACGGGCGCGGAGCCGCCGCGCTCACCACCCCGGCCCACCCCGTCCGCGCGATATCGGATTTCCTGCAGTCCGAACTGCTAGCCGATATGAGCGCCGGCGCACTGGCTTTCCTGACCCGCGCCGCCATACCCGACGCCTGCGACGACGAACTCGCCACCGAGCTCGCGGGCCCAGAGGCCGCACAGCAGCTGGCCGAACTGGAAAGCGCCGGCTTCCCGATCACCCGGCAGGCGCGCGGGAATCGAGTCTGGTTCGAGTTCCACCCCGTGCTCCGGAATCACCTGCGGACCCAGGCCCGTCGCATCCATCCCGAGCTGCTGCCGGACCTGCACCGCCGCAGCGCGGTCCGGCTGCTCGCCGCCGGGGAACCACTGCCCGCGCTGCCGCACCTGATGGCCGCGCAGGACACGGACGGGCTGCGGAACCTGCTGCGCGATCACGCCTTCGCCCTGGTGCTCGACGGCCACGGCGACGCCCTCCTGTGCGCCCTCGAATCCGCGGGACCGGCGGTCACCGACGACAGCTACGTCTGGCTCCTGCGCGCCGTCCATGCCCTGTCCCGAGGCGAAATCGCCGCGGGCGCGGCCTATTCGGCCCTGGTCCACGCCCGCACGGACGCACCGTCGGTCGCCCCGCTCTCCTGGTTGCGGTCGCTGACCCGGGCCGCCGCTCTCGAAGCCGACATCGCGAACGGCCTCCGGCGATCCGGGGCTGTTCCGGCATCGGCCCGAACGGAACGGCCACCCGCGCGGCAGGGGTCCTGCGCGGGCTCGGACGCCGCGGCCGACCTCGCCGAAGACCTCGCGCCGACCGGACAGCCCGACATCGACTGCTACCTCACCCTGCAACTCGCGACCGCGCTCGCCCTGCACGGCCGGCTCCCGGAAAGCGAACGCGCACTGCGCCATTGCCTCGCCCTGGCCGACCGCCGCGACCATCACCGGCTCGCGCTGCAGGCCATGACCCGCCTGTCCCTGACGGCCGGTCTCGCCGGCGAGATCACCACCGTGCGCACCCGCGCCGAACGCGCGCGGCTTCGCGCCGCCGACCACGAACTCACGTGCACCCCGGATGCGGCGCACGCGGCCGCCCTCGCCGCCCTCGCCCACCATTGGCAGGGCACGACACCGGCACGCGACCGCACCACCCCGTGTCCCGCCGGGGACCTGTCACACGCCGAGTTGCCGGACGGCGACACTTCCCGACCCGCGGCACGATCGCACTTCGGCGGAAAAGGCATCGCCGGTGTGGGCAGCCTCGTCGCTCGTTGCCAGGACGACCCACATTGGCCCGGCGCAACACCGGTCCACCGGTGCTCGGGCCATTCCGAGCACCCCGTGCACACCGTCCCTTCGCGCGGCGCGCCTCTGCTCGACAGCGCAGATCCGGGCTCGGGCATACCGTCGCACGGCGATGTCCGGGTGAGCGGAGTCGCCGTGCAGCGCCGATATCGGCAGTGCGAGACCCTCTCTCCGCCCTGCGATTCCCGCCGGCACGGCGAACACTCGGAGGACGAGAGCGGGTCGTGGATCGACCGGCACGTGCGGGCCGTCGCCTGCCTGGTGGCTTTTCACGATCCGGGAGCGGACCGGCACGCCGCGGCAGAAGCGGTGCGCGACAGCATGTTCCGGCTGCTCGAGAGCGGGGCGGCGGCGGTGACCGGCGGGCAACTGCTGCCGTCGGCGATGTGGGTGCTGCTGGGGGTCAATGAACCCCGGCTGGCCCAGGAACTGGTGGAGCGGGCCGAGCGGGCGGTGGGCGACACGGCGGAGGTCGCGGTCGCGCGCGCCGCCATCGCCGAGATCGGCAATCGGTCGAAATCCACTCGGGCACTGCTCGTTCCGGTCCTCGACGCCGGACCCGAGGTGCATCCGGTCACGGCGGTGACAGCGTGGCTGCTCGAAGCCTGCGCGGCCGAGAGACTCGGGCACGCGCGGCGGGTCCGGCACAGCCTGGAGCAGGCGTTGCGCCGCGGGGTCGGAGAGGGGCTCGTCCGGCCGTTCCTGGACGTGCCCGGCGCCCTGGCACTGCTGGACGAATACACCGGAAGGTTCGGCCATTTCGACGCTTTCGCCGATCGCGTACGGGCGCATCCGGGGGCCGGGCGGGCCGGGCTGGGGCCGGTATTGACCAGGACCGAGTTGTCGGTACTGCGGCTGCTGCCCTCCGGGCGCACGGCGCAGCAGATCTCCGAGGATCTCGGAGTGTCGGTCAACACCGTGAAGACGCACCTGCGGGGCATCTACGCCAAGCTGGGCACCAACACCCGGGGCGACACGCTGGATCGCGCCCGGCAGCACGGAATTCTGTAGCGCGGCGGTCGTATTCGGTGCTCCCCGCCCGGACCGCGGCGGCACTCATCCGGCCGTCCGGCCCGGAACACGGCACGTCCCCGGGCAACCGAAGCCACCCGGGGACGCGAGCGCACCGAAATTAGGAAGCGGCCTTCAACGCCGGCGGCTGCCAACTGCCGTCGATCACGCTGTTCTCCGGCGCGTACAGCCGCATGGTGAGCGAGAACTTGCCCGATTCCGGTATCGGCAACCAGTTTCCGGCGGGCACGCGCGAACCCGGATCGGCGGCCTGGACCGTGATGTCCACCGAGCCGTCGGGATTGGCGGTCACCGGGACCTGATGACCGACCGCGTAGATGTTCGCCGGATTCGCGACCAGGAAGCTGTCGGCGTCGTACGCGGTGATCGACCAGAATGCCTTGGCGGGCGGCAGTTTTCCGGCCTCGAAATGCAGGGTGTATTTGCCGTTTGCGCCGCCGCCCGCGGGCTCGACGAACAGCGTCGGGTAGACCGCGTCCTTGGGCAGGTTCGCGCCCAGGCCCAGCATGGCGGTGTTGGCGCGCAACGCGTAGTTGGTCCCGTACGTGCCGATATCGGTGCCGAAGATCCAGCCGTTCTCGTTCTTCCGGCCCGGATCGGTGTACGCGGCAATCGCTTTGGTCCCCGCCTGTGCACCCTGGTTGAGCACGTCGGGTGTTGTCTTGTCGGTATTGCCCCCGGGGGCAACGCCGATCTCGGCGAACCGCTTCATGGCGTCGGCGTCCGCGGCCGCGGGCGGGTTGGCGGTCATGAGGTCGTTCAGGGTGGCGAAGAACTGCGGAGCGAACATCTGGGAGACCTGCTGGGAGGGGTTCTTCGTCTTGTCTGCGGGCTGCCCTGCGGGCAGATTCTCCTGATCGCCGGCCACCCACCGGCTCAGGGGAACCAGCTTCATCTGGTCCTGAATTGCCTGCACCGCGGCCACATCGGACTCGCCGTTCACCTGCACCCGGCCAAGCAGCCAGGCCATATCGGTGGGCATCTTCAGTTGCGTGACCCCGTCGGGCAGCGTGCCCTCGAACCCGGGACCGGTGACCGCGTAGGTGAACGGGCCGGTCTTCGCGCCCGAGCCCACCTGCGGATCGAGGTTGCCCGGATCGTGCGCGGTGTTGGTCCACGCGTCCAGGATCTGCATGAGCCAGTAGCGATCGCTGTCCATCTCCGGTATCTGCAGGATCATGGGCTCGGCCTTCAGGTCGAACCACGCCTGCGAGTACAGGGTGTCCAGGTTGAGGCGAACCACCTGGCGATCAGCGGGGGTCGGCAGGGCATCGGCGTGGTTGAACCGGTTGGACTCGCCCGCTGCGGCCCGGGTGGCGTCCATGAGCACCAGCGGATACCCGAAGACGTAGGCGTCGGCTGCGATGGCGGCTTGGTCGTCGGCGGCGGCGCTGCTCGAGGTGCCCGCATCCGAGTCCGAGGAATCACCGCCGCAGGCGGCCAGCGTCAGACCCGCCATCGCGAGCGACAGGCCGACGGCGGCGGCCCGTACCAGCGGACGGCCCGCAAAGGCTCCAAACCTGTTCATAACCATGTACTCCCCTGTCTCAACCGCAGCCGGTGCGGCATCGGATCGGGCACAGTGCGTAGCTGACTCGCCCGCCCCCGGCGATCGCCGGGCACGGACTCCCCACGCTGCCCGATCCGGGCCCGTGGGACCTCACACGTCAAGGGTGATCTTTCGTTTCGCGGGCACGGCGCAGCGCACCCCGGCCACTACCGGCCCGCTCAGCGCGCGTCGATGGTGGCGAAGGCCGCCCAGATCAACGGCGAGCACTCGATCTCGCCGGTGTCGCGCCAGGCGGCCAGGCGAGACCGCTGCCAGTCGTTGATTTCGGCGACCGGGTCGGGCTCCTCGTGGGCCGCGTCGATGGCGCAGACGGCGTCCTGCAACGGGCGGCTGGTCGCCGGCGCACCGCCCAGACGCTGGAAGGCGAGATCGGTGGGCAGGGGCCAGCGGCCGGCGGTCACGAGTTCGGCTCCGCCGGTGAGCATCGCGGCCACCAGGCCCAGCGCTTCGCCGAAGCGCAGGTCGCCGCCGCTCTCGCAGGCGATGAGGGCGACGCGGCTGGGAATGGGCCACAGCTGCGGGCCGCTGCGCGGGTCGTCGGACAGGGTGTGGGTGCCCAGCAGCAGGTCCCGGGCCGAGAGCGGACGGTGATCACGTTCGACGGGCGCGAAGCCGAGGGTGTCGGCGGTGCACGCCAGATGCAGGGTGGCCGATTCGCTGCGCCCGGATTCCGGGGCCGCCGCGGTGACATGGCCGACGTACAACAGGCGGGAGGCTCCGGTGCGCAGCGCCTCGCCCAGCCAGTTCCGGTCCAGATCGGTGCGGCGGAACGCCTCGAGCGGATCGCGCACCGCGGGCACCAGCCGATCCACGGCGGCGTGGCCCGCGACCAGTGCGGCCAGCGGGGCGGCCACGTCCATCCGCCCCAGCACCGAGCCCAGAACCGAGTCGGCGCGGAACCCGGGCACGCGCGGATCGAGCACCGCGACCACCGGCAACTCGCGCTCGCTCTCCCAGCTCCGCGCGACCCGGGCGGGAGCCTGCGTGATCCCCGCCGGGGCCAGCAGACTCACGTCGGCGATCTCCACCAGCCGCAGACCCGCGTCCGGGGCGATCAGCTCCCACGGGATCTGCGCGACGCGCGGCGAAGGCTGGATCCGCAGTCGCGGCCGCACCCCGGCGGTATACAACTCGTACAGCTGCACCGCCAGCTGATAGGGCAGAAACGTCGCCGAAAGAAACTGAGCCAGCGCGTCTTCCGTTGCGAACTCCGCCAGTTCCCCCGTACCCAAGACGTTTTCGAGCCCACCGGTCTCCCCCGGCGCGGGCAGTGCCGCCGCGAACCGCTCCACCGCCGCCTCCACCTGCTCCCGGGGCACGACCCCGATCCCCGCACCGGCCGGATGATCCACCCACCGCCAGGTGATGAACAGCTCCCCCGCATCGGCCATCCGCACGTACGCCGTCGGCTGTGCCGCAGCGCCGTTCACGACCGGACCACGCGCTCGTCGCGCAGGCGGCGGCCGTAGCGTTGCTCGGCGGCGGCGATCCAGGCGGCCAGGGCCAGATGGCCGTCGGGGGCGACGGCCACGTACGGGGGCGGCGCCACCGGCAGCCCCGCGCCGGCCGCCACGGCCGCCAGCGCGCTGCCCAGGTGCAGGGCGTCGGCGATGGCCGCGGTGGGCGGCGGCGGGGCGGCCATGGGTTCGAGGAGGTTCATATGGGGGGCCTGCACGGGGGTGGCGGCGAGGCGACCGATGTCGAGGGTTGTTCCGACACAGCTGGTTTCGATGAGGTCGGCGATCAGGTGGGCGTCGCCCGCGAGATAGGCGTAGCGGAAGGCGACGCGGAGCGCGGGGTCGGCGATGCGGCGGCTCCAGGTTTCGCGCTGCGGGCCGTCGGGGAGTTCGTAGCGCACCGCGTCCAGGGCCAGGGCGGCGGGAACGGCCAGATCGACCGCGCGGGGCAGCAGGGCGGGATCGGCCTCGAGCAGCGGCTCCAGCAGCCCGGCGTGCCAGTGGTCCAGCTGGGCGCAATGCAGCCCCAGACCGTGCCCGGCGTAGGTGGCGCGGGCGTCCGCCAAGGCTCGCTCCCCGTCGGCGTAGCGGTGCGCGGCGAAAGCGACCATGGCCGAACGAGTTCGGACATCGGCGGCATCGATGACCGCGCCCGACTCCTCGAAATGCGCGAGCGCCTGCCGATACCGGGTCTCGGCCAGGTTCAGGTCGGTGCGCTGCTCGGCGATGAAACCCATTATCTTCCAGCCGATCCCGGCCCGATAGGCGACCCCGGTCTCGTCGAAGTACTTCTGCGCGGCCAGCAGCAGCCGTTCCGCTTCGTCGAAACGACCGGACCGCGAATGCATGATGGCCAGATTCTGCGTCGTCTCGGCCACCCCGGAACTGTCCCCGGCCGCGGAGAACGCGGCCAGCGCCTGCCCGGCGAAATCCTCGGCCAGTTCCCAGCGCCCGGTCTCGAAATGCGCTGCCGCCAGGTTCATCAGCGGGTGCCCGGCCTGCGCCGGCGCGTAATGCTCCGCGGCGGACAGTGATTCATTGGCCAGTTCGATCGCACGCGACCACTGCTGCCGGTGCAGCGCCAATGCGGTGGCCGAGACCAGCCCGGCGAAGCGCAGATCAACGGGCGCGTCCGGGGCCGCCAGCTCCGCCCGCGCCCGCTCCATGGCGTCCTGCGCACCGTCCAGATCCCCGAGGTGTTGCAGGGCCTGCGACAGGTTGATGAGCGCGACCGGCCGCATGCGCGGCGCGTGGTCGGGCATGCGCGCCAGCGCTTCCCGGAACCGGGCTACCGCCTCGGCGTGCTCGCCCAACTGATCGGTGACACACGCGGCGTCGACCAGCGCGCACAGCGCGTAATCACCCCTCTCGGTCAGCACCGCGGCGTCGAAGATGCGCAGCGCCTCGCGCAGATCACCGCGCACCATCGCCTCGGCCCCGGCCCGCAGCGCCGGCGACTCCTCGGGTCCCGCACCGCTGGCCATGGGCACGTCAGAAGTCCGAATCTTCGGCGGCGGCGGCGATTTCGGCCAGCAGCGGCGCATCCGACCCCTGCCCGTCGGCACTGACGCCGACCGCCCGCCGCAGCCGCGCCGCCGCGAAGTCACGGATCCGCGACCGCAGGTCCACCGAGGCGTCCCCGGTGCGAATGCCGAAGCCCGGCACGTGGATATCGACGTGCACCGGCGCACCGGCGGACGACACCGCCGCAGCGCCGACCCACGCCCCGCCGCTGGGCGTCAGGGCGGCTTCGACCAGCGTGCCGCCGGAATCGATGCGCGCCCAGGGCCGCAGGTACGCCGCGACATCGGCGGGGGCCTCCGGCGCCGCGGCCGCGCTGACCGCCACCGTCGTCGCCCCGTCCTCGCGCACCACGCGCCAGGACACCGCCCGCTCGGAGGCGTCCACCAGCCCGGGCGGGCAGTACCGCCAATCCCAGCCGCCGCGACCCCGCGCCAGCACGAGCGCGCCGGGACCGTCGCCTTCAGCACCCGCGGCGAGTGCGTAGTCCGCCGCGCGCGGCAGTGCGTCGATCGGTGCCCGCACCGCGGGCGCGACGGCGTCGGCGCCGTCCACCAGGAACTCGCATTCCTCGGTGAGCGCGGCGATATCCCGGTCGAGCACTTCCGGATCCAGGGGCGGAATCGCGTCGATGGTCGAGGCGGGCCACCAGCGCGAGGCCCAGTGCGCGTAGGCCAGCCGCCGCGCGCTCGCCGCGAGCGCGGGCTGCCCCGGCTCCGCGCCGTGCACCGGCGTTTCACGCTCGGGCGTCCGCGCCGACGCGTCGAGCGCGAGCGCGAGCGCTTCGCCGTACAGTGCCCACACCCACTGCTGCGCGAGCTCGGCATCGTCGATCACCGCAGACGGAAGTTGTTGCGGGGCAAGCACGTTCCAGGACAGGTGGCCGCCCGCGACCTCCAGCACCATGACGTCCACGTCGGCCGCCGCGTCGAGCACGGTCGGCGCGCCGGGCGGCAGGATGCCCGTCAGCCCGTCCGCGAGCCGCCGAATCATCACCTCGCTCATCCCGCCCTCGATTCCATCGGTTCCGCCGCGATCTCGGTTGTCGCCAGGGCTCGTTTGACGCGGGTCCGGTGGTCCAGGATCACCGATCTCGCCACCCCGTCGAGCACGTCCCACAGCTCATCGGGCGCGTCCACCGGGAATTCCCGCACGTCGCGCCCGTGCAACCGCACCCACAACCGCCGCGAGTAGACCCGCCACGGCACGCGCAGTTCGGCCGCGATCGTTTCCAGCGGCCCGCTCGCGCCCTCCGCCCGAACCACCAGCCGCCGCGCCTGCAGCACGTACGCTTCCCGCTGCCACCGCGCGTTGATCACCCGCGCGGCCGCCGACTCCGCTCGCCGAGTCCCGCTGCCGAGAGCCCGATCACCGTGGACCGCAATCACTTCGCCATCGGTCGCGCGCATACCGTCCAGCGGCGCGGGGGCCACGCCGAGATCGCCGCCCACCACCGAAGTCGTCGCGAGGGGCACGCACATCTCGGCACCGGCGAGCCACCGGTCGCGCTCGCCCGCACGGTCGGAGTCGATCGGCCGCAGCTGTGCCGCCAGCACCGACCCGGCCGCGGCGGCCACGCGCAGCGACTCGTCCAGCAACGACCAGGGCGAGCACGCCCGCGCCACCTCCGCGGTCACCAGCTCCGGGATGGGCGGCAGCTCCGCGCGCTCGCTCGACGCCTGCAACACCGTGAACACGCGCTCGTGAATGGTCCGGTCGAAGGGCAGCCCCAGGCTGGCCTTGGACGCCGAACCGCCCACCCCCGGCGGCCGCGGCAACTCGTGCGCGGTGAGCCCGAGCTCCCGGGCCGCGTCGCCGTTCTCCGCGCGCCACAGCCGGATTCCGCTGTGCGTGCCGACGTAGGCCGCGGCCAGATCGTCGATGTCCACCTCGGGCTCGGGCTCGCCGAGCCGACCGGCCGCGCACGCCTCCAGCAGTTCGGCCAGCGCGGCCGTGGGATCCGGATCGGGGCTCAGGGGCCGCCGCCGCCACGCCGTCGCGATGAGTTCGCCGAGCTCGCGGGCCTGCTCCGGATCCGCCAGATACTCCTTGAGCGCCTGGGTGGTCCGCCCGGCGGTCATGTCGTGGATCTCGCGCAGCGCCGCCTCGGCCGCGGCCCTGTCGCGCACCGGATCCGGCAGACCCGAGACCGTCGCCAATTCGAAGCAGCGCTGGAAATACAGGTCCTGCGCGTTCCCCTCGGTGATGCGCAGCGCCCGGCGCACCTGCTTGAGCAGGGTGAACCAGGCGGCGGTCGCGCACAGCACATCCGCGGCCGCGAGCAGGCGCGTGGTGAGCAGCACCGCGCCGTCCGCGCTCAGGATCGAGCCCGCGCACAGCGGATTCTGCACCGGCCGGATCACCAGCGGATCCAGAATCAGGTTCACGGTGCGGCGCAACGGCCCGCCGTGCGGTCCGCTCAGTGCCTGGACACCGTCGAGGCGGCGCCAGACCTCGTCCAGCACCATCGCCCTCGGTCGTCGCATTCGCCCAGGTTAGCGGAGTTCGCACCCCGATCACGCACCGAAAGTTGGTATCGGTAGGGCAGCGGTCGGTTTCTACGGTTCTCTCATCGGCTCCACCGGGGAGCCACACCGGAAGATCGAGGAAACACCATGAACACCAAGTCCGTTCGCATCGCCGCCGCCCTCACCGCCGCCGCCACCGCCGCCCTCCTGGTCACCGGTTGCAGCGACGACTCGGGCACCTCCACCACCAGCACCTCGGCCGCCACCGGCGCCTCCACCCCGGGCAACACCGCACCGGCCGGAAAGTCCTCGGCCACCGTGGACGGCAAGGCCCTGGACGGCAAGTTCGACACCACCTGCGTCAAGCAGGGCGGAACCCTGGCCCTGGCGCTGACCGACACCGCCAACGCCACCTACGGCCAGCTCACCGTGAGCGCCACCCTGACCGACGACAGCACCGTGCAGGCGGTCGGCATCGCGGGCAGCAAGGGCGGCGACAACGGCCTGCCCTACGCCATCGGCTACGGCAACGGGATGCCCGGCGGCTCGGCCAAGGTCGTCAAGGACGGCAAGACCTACAAGGTCACCGGCGAGGGCGTCGGCACCCCGGACATGACCAACCCGACCGCCGGGGTCAAGAACTCCACGTTCGAGATCACCTTCGCCTGCTCCGACATCGTCGGCTCCTGAGGCAGACACCTTCCACCGGCCGCCCGACGCGGTCACCGCTCCGACGGCTCCACCCCGCTCGTGCCCGGCCGGGCACGAGCGGGCTCCCCCAACCCGAACATCAGCACCGATCCCGAGGACATCATGAAGAACCAGATCCGCGTCGGAGCCCTCGTTTTCCTGGGCCTGTCCATCGCCTACTACCTGTTCCACGGCATCACCTCCGACGACGTCTTCGGCTGGGTCGGCTGGCAGATGGCCCTGCCGATCATCGGATTCACCGTGGTACCCATGGCTTTCGCCTTCACCGGCGACGGCATCATGTCCGCCCTGACCGGCAACAACAGCGCGGAATTCCGCAACGGCCTGATCGGCCTCGGCACCGTGCAGGGCATCGGCCACACCGGCGTCACCCTCAACGATCAGCCGCAGGTGCGGATCGATCTGCGGGTGGAGGCCGTGGACGGCAAGGTCTTCCCCTCGCACGCCAAGATGATCGTGCCGCTCACCGAACTGGCGCTGCTGCGCCCCGGCGTGGTGCTGCCGGTGCGGTATCTGCCGGGTCGCACCGACCGGGTCGAGATCGACCACTCCGGCGACGCGGTCGCCGCCCAGGACGCCATGAACGCGGCCATGGTCCGCAAGGGCATCACCACCCCGGCCAAGCTCGACATCGCCCGTCGCGGTGTCCCCGCCCAGGCGGTGGTCCGGTCGCTGTCGGTGCCCGGCGAGATCCGCGACGGCCACCCCCGCCTCGATCTCACCCTGCTGGTGACCCGCCCCGACGGCAGCATGTTCGAGGCCCGCACCGAGAAGTTCCTGCCGACCAGCCAGGTAGGCCAGGTCCAGATCGGCCGGGTGGTGCGGGTGCACTACCTGCCCGAGAACGAACGGGAGCTGGTCATCTCCCTGCCCCTGAACGCCGCGTAACCGCCGCACCACCAACCCCGAGCGCCGCAGGCCCCGCCCGCGGCGCTTTTCCGTGCGCGGATCACGCTGTGCGACAGCGGTGTCGACCTCCTCAGAGGGGCATGCCGCCCACGAGGCCGTATCCGACGCGGATGAGGGAACCGTCGATGCCGAACTCGGCGCGCACCTCGTACAGGCCGAAGTGGGCCATCAGCAGCTCCGGCTCACCGACGTACAGCACGGGCAGGCCGTGGTGCCGGAAGTAGCCGACGACCATCTCGCGCATGACCCGGTACCGGTTGCCGGGATCGGTCAGGGGATTCAGCACGTCCGCAGCGTGCTCGATCACCAGGCAGGCGATATCCGGATCACTCGGGGCGACTTCGGCATTCGGGTCTGTCACCGCGTAGCAGGCGTAGCCCGCGCGGCCGGGGCGGCGGTAGTACTGCAGTCCCCGCCCGTCTCCCAGCCGGACCGCGGCCGTCGCCAGCAGCGTCGCGAGATTGCGGGCGACCGGCGCGTGCGACAGATCCACCCGGTCCGCGCTCAATTGCGGCGCACCGTGTTCGGCGGCGAGCACGCGGACCGCGGCGCTGCCCGCCCAGTCGGCCGGCGCCCAGGTCCACGTCTCGGCCTCGGGATCGAAGTGACCGATCTCCGCGCCCTCCGGCTCCGCGTCGAACAGCGCGGGATAGCCGTAGCCCGGGGTGTCCCCCAGATGGCCCGCCACGATCGGCACCGCGGGCGCGAGCGCGGCGAGCAGCGCGTCCGGCACGAAAGGCGTTCCGCGCCTGTCCGGTTGGCTCGGCGCGGGAGCAGGCGCGAACACCCGGCCGTCCGGGCCGAAGACCGCGACGTCGGTGATGGTGTCCCACTCGTCGATCTCGAAGGCGACCCGATAGTCGCCGGGCAGGGTGAGTTCGGCGATCTCGGGCGCGGGCGCGATGCGCACCGGCAGCCCGCGACCGTGCGCGTAGCCGCTGATCACCGCGCGCGCACCGCCCCCGGGCAGCAGCTCCGCCGCGATGCGCAGGATCGAACCCGTCTGTGCCGGATCCGGTTCGGCGCTGCTCACGCTCTCGTCGTCGGTCACCAGGTAGGTGTAGGCCCGGCCGCCGTGATTGAACTTCGTCATGCCCCGCGCACCCAGAGCACCCATGCAGATGAGGGCGAGGTGATCGGCCGCCAGTTTCGGATCGTGGAAGCCGCCCAGATCCACCAGTTCGGTGGTGAACTCCGGAATGTCGTGCCGCAGCCCGATCTCCCGCAACCGCGCCGAATGCTCGGCACCCGGCCTGCCCTCGGTGTCGGGCTTGGCCCAGGTCCACATGAAGGTCAGGTCCTCGGCGAAACTGCCGAGCTGCCCCGAGCGCGTGAATTCGCGCTCTCCTATCCGCGCGATCCCGGTGATCACGCTGCACCCGGTGCGCCCCGGCGGAATCTGCCCGGAGAACCACATGTGCTGTTCTATCGCCCCGCCGAGTACCCCCCGCGCGAAGGACATTAGCGATTCGCTGAATGTGTCCACGTGGACGCAGACTAGCCGGACAGTCCGACGGGAATGCGTTCGAGGACGCCACCTGCGAAAACGTCGTAGAGCGGCAGGGTTTCGAGATGGACGTAGCCGATGTGGCAATCGCACTGCGCCAGTGGGCAGGTCCGGGGGCGCAGTGCCTCCCGATAGCTGCCGTCGTAGAGATTGCCGAGTTCGGCGGGGATGAAATGGCAGCGGCGCACGGTGCCGTCCCCGTCCACCGAGATCACCGATTCACCGGTCCGGCAAGGCATTCCGGCCGAGGCGTGCGGGTGGCGGCTGTAACCGAACAGCGGATCGAGTTCGGTCCAGGCCGCGGCCTGCGCGTCGGTCAGCGGATGTCCCTCGGGCGCGTTGACCCACAGGTAGACGTGCCCGGGCAAGTCCGCGCGCAGCCGCCGGGCGGCGGGCAGATGGTCCGGGAAGCCGACGACGCCGACGCTGTACCGGATTCCGAGCCGGGCCAGCTCGGCGCACTTGCCGGTGAAGCGTTCGTAGGGCGTCTGATCCGGGTGGTAGGTGCACCACAGCGCGAGCGTGTCCGGATCCGCGTCGGCCAGCCAGTCGGTGCGGCAGCTCAGATTGGTCTGGATCGCCACCCGCGCGACCTGGGGCAGCCGCGAGAGTTCCACGAGCGTGCGGCGATACCAGGATCTGACCAGGCCCTCGCCCCACGGGGTGAACAGGATCGAGAGCCGGTCCCCGCGCTGCTCGCCGACCCAGGCGGCGAACCGCTCCAGCGCCGCGCGATCCGCGCGCAATTGCTCGCGGGAGTCCCGGCGCTTGGCGAAGGGGCAGTACGGGCAGTCGTAATCGCAGGAGGCCAGCGGACCGCGATAGAGAATGGTCAGATCCACGGGCTCACTTCGCTTCGTAGGCCGCCATGGCCGCGTGTACCTCCGGGGAGAACAGCCGCGGTCCCAGGGCGTCGGAGTAGGCCAGGCCCTCGGGGCTCAGCCGCAGCAGATCGGGTCCGGTTCCCGTTGCGAGCCAGCCCAATTCCTCGAACTCGGCGAGCTCGGCCGGGAAGTGCTCGTGCGGGGTCCCGCCGAAGCGCGCGTGATACTCGGCGATTTCCATGCCCCGGGCCTGCAGCAGCGATTGCAGCAGATGTCTGCGCCGGGCCTCGTGCTCGTCCATCCGCCGGCCGACCTCGGCCCGCGTGAAATCCACCGTCTCGGTGTAGGCGTCGATGATGCCGCGCACCTCGCGGGTCTCCACCGCGTAGTCGAACGAGTAGTGCAGCCCGGCGGTGTAGGAGCGTGCGCCACAGCCGAGCCCGATCATGCCGTCGGTCTGGCACGCGTAGTCGTCCGGACCGCTCGCCGCCGCGCCGACCCGCCGGAACATGCGCATGGAGGTTTGTTCGTAGCCGTTGTCCAGCAGGTGATCCCGGCCGATCGCGTACAGGCGCAGCCGTTGCTCGTCCCAGTCGGCCTCGCTGCCGGGCTGCGTGCGTCCCAGTCCGGTCAGCGGCCGGACGTACAGCGGATACAGGTACAGCTCCTCGGGCCGCCACGCCAGTGCGGCGTCCAGCGAGGTCAGCCAGCTCCGCTCGGTCTGCCCGTCGATGCCGTAGATCAGGTCGATGTTCAGGATCGGAATGTCCACCGCCCGAATTCTTTCCAGCGCGGCCTCGACCTCGGCCCGGCGCTGCGGGCGCACCGCCGCCCGCGCCTCGGCGTCGACGAAACTCTGCACGCCGATGCTCATGCGGGTCGCCCCGCGCTCGGCCAGTACCGCGAGCCGGTCGGCGGTGGCGGTGGACGGCGAGGTCTCCACCGACAGTGCGATCTCCCGCAGGTCCGCACCCATGCGCAGTTCGGCGATGTCGCAGAGCCGTTCCAGCTCACCGGCGTTCAGGAAGGTCGGGGTGCCGCCGCCGAAGGCCGCGGCGGCGAATCGCACCGGTCCCGGGCCCAGTGCGGCCCGCACCGCGCGGGCCTGCCGCTCGAGCGCGTCGAGGTAGCGGCCGGTCAGATCCTCGGGCGCGCCGACCCGGGTGAAGAGGTTGCAGAACCCACATCGGTACTCGCAGAAGGGGATGTGCGCGTAGAGCGAGAGCGCGTCCTTGGGCTCGCCGGCCCACAGCTCGTCCAGCGCCGGCCGGTCCGCCAGTGGCCGGTACGCCGTCTTGTGCGGGTACCCGTAGACATAGTTCTGGTAGGGGCGCGGTCGGGCGATCGTCCTCATGTGGCTGCCTCGAGAAAGAACTGTGCGTAGGGAACCGTCCACACCGATTCGTGGCCGAGCCGGTGGCCGGTGAAACCGTCGTCGCCGTAGGCGGTTCCGTGGTCGGAGCAGACGATGGCGAAACAGCGCCGGCGCGCGCTGACCGCGGCGAACAGCCTGCCGATGTGCCGGTCCACGTATTCCAGTGCGGCCGCGTGGGTTTCCCGGGAATCGCCCGCCGCGCGCGTGGCGCCCGGCAGATGGAACCAGTTGGGCTGGTGCAGCGCGGACACATTGACGAACAGGAAGAGCCTGCGCTCGGCGGGCAGCTCGGCGATGACCTGTTCGGCACGATCGATCTGCGCCTCGAAGGCGGCGGGCGCGGCGACCGAGAACTCCGGTTCCCAGTGGCTGTCCTGGAACAGGCCCGGCAGCACCGAGCCGAGCGCACCCTGCTTGTTGAAGAATCCGACACCGCCCACGCACACGGTGCGGTAGCCCTCGGCCGCGAGCGCGGACACCAGATCCGGGGTGTCGTAGACGAAGGTGCGGCCCGCGGTGGTCTCGCTGCCCGCGAACCGCGAGGCGAACAGCCGGGGATGCGGGCCGGGAGTGGCCGGGGTGGGCAGGAATCCCGCGAAGATGGCCTGATGCGAGGCGTAGGTGAAACTGCCCGGCGCGTGCCGTCGTTCCCACTCCCCGTTCGGCAGGTGCCGGGCCAGATTCGGCAGTCGCCCGGCCGCGAGCAATTCCGCGGCCACGTCGAAACGCAGGGTGTCCAGGGTGAGCAGCAACAGATCGTCGCGGCCGATGACCTCGTTCATATCCGGCTGACCGGGGTGCGGGTTAGGCGCTGACACCTGATTCATTCCTCGTTCTACGTACGATCGCGGCGACCTGCGCATCGTAGGTGGTCGCGGTTTCCGCTCCGCTACCGTCCAGACCGGTCAGTCCGGGAAGCAGGTCACCGAAGGCGTTGACCTCGCCGATCACGAACCGCCGCCAGCCGATACCGGGCAGGACATCCACCCCGACCCGCGAACAGCGCGGGAAACACGCGGCGGCCCGCTCGCACAGGCGCAGCACCTCGGACCAGTCCCCGCCCGCCGCCGCGATCGCCGCGCGCGCCGCGGCCAGATCGCCGCGCGCGCCACCCAGATGCAGATTGGTCATCGGCGAAGGGCTGGTGCGCAGCACGGCGTGGGTGGCCCGGCCATCGATCACCACCACCCGCAAATCCGCACTGCGACCGTCCTGCGACGCCTTGGGCACCCAGCGTTCGACGTGCAGGCCGTCCGGCGCGAGCGCGTCGACGATGGCGGCGACCTCGGGCTCGGAGTGGTAGCGGCGCACGCGCAACGCGTTGAACAGCCGCCCGCGCTCGTCGCGCTGCACCGAGGTCGTGGCCTGCACCCGGCCGCCGCCCGCGGTCTCCACCGCCAGCACCCCCGAGGCGGAGGATCCGTGCGCGAGCTTGACGAACACCCGGCGCAGGCCGGTATCGGCCATCAGGGTGCGGATCTCGTCCCAGCCGAGCACGGTGGTGCGGCCGGAGGTGAACGAAAACGGCACCGGCACCTCGGCATTCACCAGCTCGGCGTGGCACCGGCGCTTGTCGAACAGCACCGCCAGCTCCGCCGGGTCGTCGAGCAGTCGCGCACCGGCGGCCCCGGCGCACTCGCGCACCGTCTCGGCCGCGGCGCGAAATCCGGTGTACCAGCGGGCCGTACCCTCCACCCGGGTCGGATCGGTGACCCCGCGCAGTAACCGCTCGACCTCCGGGTTCTCCCCCGGCGAATCGAGCCGCACCAGCTCCCCCGGCTCGAATTCGGCCTTCCCGGCGAGCACCTCGAGCCACGGCACCGTCCGCGCGGGCCGCAGCCCCGCCCGGCGCACCGCGTCCTGGAACAGCGTGACGCGGCGGTTCTCCGGATTGCCGACCACGGCCAGCCGCGGCTCGAAACTCACTCCGCCACGGCGGTATAGCGCCGGAACCGAGAGTCTTCCTCGTCCTCCTCGGTCTCGGCGTCGGTGAGATCCACGACCACCCCGGCCGGTTCCAGCGCAGCGGTCAGGCGCGCGAGCATGGCCGGGCCGATGAAATGGTGGTGCAGATCGAGTTTGCGCAGATGCGTCAGCGGTTGACCGGTGAGCAGCGCCTCCGCGCCCTCGTCGCCGAGGGTGCCCATGGACAGGTCCAGGGTGTGCAGCTGGGCGACCACCGGCGCGGCGGCGACCGCGATCGCGATCTGATCCTGAATCTCGCTGTTGCACAGCCCGAGCGAGGTGAGCTTGGGCAGGCGCGCACCGGACAGGAACGGCTCCAGGTCCGCAACGGTGGCCGTGGCCCCGTACCAGGAGGTGCCGAGCCACAGGTCGAGCGTCTCGAGGTCGGGGAAGTCGCTCGCCCCGATGCCGCGCACGACATCCGCACCGAGACCACCGGTTTCGACGGTCAGCGACTTGAGCCGCTGATGGGTGACCGGCGGGAACGACAGGTCCTCACCGCCGCGCACCCCGAATTCCTCGAGCCTGGGGTAGTTCTCCAGCAGCGGCGTCACATCGCACTGGTGGATCCAGGAGATCTCGTTCTCCTCGTAGATGATGTCGCCCAGGAAGATCGCGCGCAGGGCCGGGAACGACTCCCGCGCGGCGATCAGCTCGGCCACCACCGTGTCCGAGCCCTCATCGCCCTCGCCCCAGACGCCGACGATCAGCGCGCGCACCGCGGTGGTCTCCACGGCGGCGAGGAACCGCGCGAACGCCTCCGACCAGGTTTCCTTGGAATCCCATGCCTCGATGGCGATTCGCCAGGCCGTGCGATCGGCGGCCGGCAGTTCGACCGCGGTGGTGGCATCGGGGAAATCGAACACGGGCAGACCGTGGAATTCCTGGAGATGAGTGGAAACGGCCATATCGCGGGCTCCGTACGCCTGGTCGGTGAATGTGGTCGAGGTGCGCTGCCAGTTCTACCAAGTCCGCCCGACAGGCCGCGGGTGCGGTCCCGGCACCCCGCCGATCGCGATCGGCGCGCACCCCGAATTGTCGTACCCCGCCGCTACTTTCGTATTCGTGCCGAAGCGCGGGGCGACGGCCGGGGAAGGGAAGAGTTCATGTTCCGTCAGGGAGACGTGCTGATCGCGCCGATCGCCGAGGAGTCCGTCCCGGCGCACGCCCAGGCCGATCCCGGCCTGCCGCGCGACACCCGCGGCCGCCTGGTGCTGGCGCTGGGCGAGGTCACCGGCCACGCACACGCGGTGACCGCGCCCGGCCGGCTGATTCGCGCCAGTGCGCAGACCTTCATGCACCTGCCCGAGGGCGGTCGCCTGGTGCACGAGGAGCACGCGGCCATCGTGCTGCCCAAGGGCTGGTACCGCGTGGTGCGCCAGCGCGAGTATCTGCCCGGCGCCGTGCGCATCGTCGCCGACTGACCTACCCTGCTTCGATTCACCGGTCACAGACGGGATTTCACATGCAACACATCGACGAGTGGCGCGCGGTCGCGGCCGCCACCGGCCCGGCCGACCGTGCCGCCGCCGAGGCCGCCGCGCGGCGGGCCTATCGCGCCGCCGGGCTCGCCGTGCCGACCCGCTACGTCTGGGTCGATTCACCGCTCGCTGCCGTGCACGCCATTCGCGCGCTGGAACACCGCGGCGACTCGGTCCGCGAGGCGGTGCGCACCGCACCGTGGGCGGCCGAACGCGAAAGCGCGCATCGGGAATTGGGCCCCGGCGGCTGGGCCGAACTGTGGAACGCGACCGGCGCGCAACTGTGGGACACCACCCGCACCCTGGCCGACCGCATTCGCGCGGGGGTGGTCGACGCCCTGCTCGGCCCGGCTCCCGAGGGCCCGCGCGACACCGCCGCGACCCGGACGACCCGCGGCGCGCAGGTGAGCGAGATTCGCGGCATCCTGCTCGACGCCGTCCTGGGTCAGCACGACGCACCGTGGCTCGTGGCCTTCCACGACCGCGGCGATCGTCTGGCCCCGCTCGCCGATCTGGCCCGGAACACGGGCTGGTGGTGGCCCTTCGAACACGTGGTGGTCTTCAGCGAACGCCCGGTCCGCCTGCACCGCGACGAGGCCGGTCGCCTGCACAGCGAGGACGGCCCCGCCCTGCGCTACGCCGACGGCTTCGCCCTGGCCGCCTGGCACGGCATGCCCGTCCCCGACGACTTCTTCGACGAGCTGGCGACCCTGACCCCCGCGCGCATTCGCGCCGAGGAGAACGCCGAACTCCGCCGCGTCATGCTCGAGCACTTCGGCTACGACCGCTACCTGGCCGAGTCCAAGGCCGAGCCCGTACACCGCGACGAGACCGGAATCCTCTGGCGCATACCGCTGTCCGACGACGAGGACGTGGCCATGGTCGAGGTGGTGAACTCCACCCCCGAACCCGACGGCTCCTTCAACACCTACTGGCTCCGCGTGCCCCCGGACACGACGACGGCCAAGCAGGGCGTTGCCTGGACCTTCGGTCTCGAGGCCGACGAATACGAGCCGCTGCGCCAGACCTGACGCCCGGATACCCCTGAAACCTGGGGCACCCGAAGCACTTTGAAACAAATCAATTCCACATACGATCCGATTCATGAGCACCTTCTCGCGAGTGGCCCGGACCGGGCTCACCGCAGCGGCGGTCCTGTCGCTGCCGCTGCTGTTCGCACCCCGGGCCATCGCCGACATCGACACCGTCGTCGTCGGCCAGGAATACGACTGGAGCGGATGCGGCTTCGTCGACGGGACCTGCACGGTGTGGGTCAACACCTCCGGCGCCGACGCCACCGCACCCGTCACCTTGACCGCCGAGGGAACGGTCGTGGGTCACCTGACCCCCGAAGTCGACCCGGCGCACGGCCTCCGGGCCACGTTCACCTGGACGCCGCGGTATCCGGGCCGGTACACCCTGGTGGCAACGCAGGGCGACTCCACCCGAACCGAGACCTTCACGGTGTGCCCGGCGGCGAACAGCGGCAGCGGCATCGCCGGGTCCGCCTGCGATCTCGCCACCGGCTCCACCGACACCACCGGACCGGAGAGCGGATCGTCGAGCCTGTGGCGCATCCTGCGCGGGCTCCCCTCCTAGCCCACCCGGCGGGCAGCGCGCCGGATTCGGCGAGCACACCGCCGGCGCCCGGACCTCACGTCGCCGGAATAGCCCGGTCCACCAGGGTTTTCACCAGTTCGGCGGCGCGCTTCTCATCGAACAGGCCCGGCAGGGTGAGGCGATCCAGGATGAGCCAGTTCAAGCCGAGATAGAGCATCACCACCGCCTCCTCGTCACCGGGCAGAGCCGAATCGCGGTAGTTGGCGATATTGAAATCCAGGTCCGCGCGCACCCGTTCGGTCAGCAGCGCCTGGAGTTCGGGGCGGCGGGTGGCCTCGAGCCGCAGCTCCAGGATCGCGAGATAGCCGGTGCGGAACTGGAACACCCGCTCGACCACCTCCGTCATGAGTTCGGTCATCGACTCGCGTGTCTGCGGCCCACGCGATTTCGCCATCGCCTCCTCGCTGGGGACGAGCCGCTCGTAATAGCGGTTCCCGACCTGCACGAGCAGGGCGTCCCGGCCCGGGAAGTAATTGGACGCCGTCCCCGCGGGCACATCGGCTTCCTTGTCCACGGCCCGGAACGTGAGCCCGCGGGCCCCTTCGCGGGCCAGCACCTCGATCGACGCGTCCAGCAGGGCCTGCCGTCGCTCGGGATTAGTCCGAACCACTTGACACCACTCCATTCGTAGTACTACGTTTCAGTCAGTTCACGCAGAGTACTACATCTGAGGCGGTAACATGCGAAAGCAGCACAGCACCTTCCCCGCGCAGCTCGCACACCAGCGCCGGCAGGTTCGCCCGCTGCCCCCGCGCAGCACCCGAAACGTCATGCCGCGACCGGGCAGGAACGGTTCGCGCTAGCGCCGGACAGCTCGAACGGCCGAGCCGCCCACCACGATTGCCGATCGGTAACGGGCATCTCGCGGACCCCGATGGACCGGGCAGACGGGCCAGTCGGGGGTGACATCGACTACGACGGAGGATCAGCGCGATGAACTTCATCAACGGCGTTTCCAACGCGATAGCGCAATTCCTGATGGGCGCACCCCAGGAGGTCGTCGTCGGGTGGTTGCTGAACGCAATCGGCATGTAGCGCCACCGGTTCCGGCCCGGCGCCCGCACACCCGTGCGGGCGCCGGGGCCACACGCCCGCGCCGGGCAGGGCGCGGGCGCACCGGCGGATGGAGACGCCGGACACGTCACAGCGATAGCGGGGAATCCGGCGAGGTGGGCTATGGTTGTGACTACCGAGTATTGATCTTGCATACTCCTTCCGTCGTGGATGTCTTCTCTTCGCGTCGGCCACGCAGCGCACTCAGCAAGGTACGGACGAACAGTCCTGTGACCGCTGCGGCTACTTCCGATGCTGAAAGGCACCCGTACCCCCTATGACGAATACCCCCGCGAGTTCTGCCGTGTCCTTTGCCGCCCTGGGCGTGCGCAAGGCCATCGTCGCCGCCCTGGCGAAGAACGACATCAACGCCCCGCTGCCGATCCAGGCCGCGACCCTGACCGACAGCATCGCCGGGCGCGACGTGCTCGGCCGCGGCCGCACCGGCAGCGGCAAGACCCTCGCCTTCTCGATTCCGCTGGTCGAACGCCTCGCCGACGGCGCGGGCGCGACCGCTCCCAGCCATCCGGTCGGCCTGATCCTGGCCCCGACCCGCGAGCTGGCGACCCAGATCGCGGTGGCGCTCGAGCCCATGGCCCGCGCCGTCGGACTGAAGGTCACCACCGTCTTCGGCGGTGTGCCGCAGAACCGCCAGGCCAAGGCACTCAAGGCCGGCGTGGACATCGTGGTCGCCTGCCCCGGCCGGCTCGAGGACCTGATGAAGCAGCGTCTGGTGTCGCTGGACGCGGTGCGCGTCACCGTCCTGGACGAGGCCGACCACATGGCCGACCTGGGCTTCCTGCCCGGTGTCACCCGCATTCTGGCGGCCACCCCCGCCACCGGCCAGCGCCTGCTGTTCTCGGCCACCCTGGACAACGGCGTGGACAAGCTGGTCAAGCGCTTCATGCGGAATCCGCTCTCGCACTCGGTCGACGAGGCGCACTCGCCCGTGCCGGACATGACCCACCACGTGTTCGAGGTCAGCGGCGGCGGCGACGCCAAGCGCGACCTGGTCTACGCCCTGGCCTCGGGCGAGGGCCGCCGAATCCTGTTCATGCGCACCAAGCATCACGCGCGCCGCCTGGCCAAGCAGCTCACCGCGGCCGGCATTCCGGCCACCGATCTGCACGGCAACCTGTCCCAGGCCGCCCGCGATCGCAACCTGGCCCAGTTCGCCGCGGGCACCGCGCGCGTGCTGGTCGCCACCGACGTCGCCGCCCGCGGCGTGCACGTCGATGACGTGCAGCTGGTCGTGCACGTCGATCCGCCCGCCGAACACAAGGCGTACCTGCATCGTTCGGGCCGGACCGCCCGCGCCGGATCCTCCGGCGACGTGGTCACGGTCGTGCTGCCCGAGCAGCGCAAGGACGTCGCGGTACTGCTGCGCAAGGCTGGCCTGAACGTCAGCCCGGAGCGCGTGACCGCGCAGTCGCCCGCGGTGACCGCGCTGGTCGGGCCGATCGCTCCTCTGGTCACCCCGGTAACCACCACCGGCACAGCCGCTTCCGATGACCGCGACGTGGCCGGTAACCGCGGCCGGCGGCGCGGCCCCGGCGGCGGCCAGTCGGCTCGTCCGGCCAAGGCCCGCCCGGCCACCGGCGGACGCGGCGGCAACGGCGCGGCCCGCGGCACGGGTACCGGCGGCCGCGGTGCGAGCACCGGCGGCGCCCGCACCGCCACCGGCGGTGGTCGCCCCGCGACCGGCGGCGTGCGCAGCCCCCAGTCGGGCGAGCGTCGCGCCACCGGTGCGACTCGCTCCGACGAGCGCTCGGCCGCGGGCACCGCGACCCGCAGCACCGACGGCGCACGCGCGCACGCGGGTGCGCCCCGCCGCCGGGCCTCGCGCCCGCAGTCGGCCGCCACCGGCGAGCAGCAGCGTCGCGGCACGCGCAATTACTGAGCGGCGCGCGTGAATTCACGCGCGCGGCACGAATGACAACGGATCGGGCCCGGCAATTGCCGGGCCCGATCCGTGTTTCCGGCAGCAGCACAGTGAATTGCCAGGCCGCCCAACCACTCCGGCTATCCGGCTACCAGCCCGCTCCGGCTCGGGCAGCCCCGCCCTCCGCTGACCCCGGCCGCCCGGCCACGCCGGGGCAACACCGCCAGGCCACCCGGCGGCGAACACGTCGAGTTGTCCCGATGCGCCGCGTGCGGTTCGCCCACGTGCCCGGCGGTGCGCGAAGATGACCGGATGACCTCCGAGGATTCGGCACAGCGCCCGCCGGTGTCGAGTGCGTCGATTCTGGTGCTGACCCTGGCGCGCAGGGTCGAGACCGAACTCGCCGCCGCACTCGCGCCGCTCGAACTGACGGTGAGCCGGCTCGGGCTGCTGGGTCATATCTCCGGCGTCCCCGGGGCGTCGTTCAGCGACCTGGCTCGGATGTCCGGCACCAGCGTGCAGAGCGTGCACACCGCGGTGAAGAGTCTGGTCGCGGCCGGGCTGGTACGGGACCGGAACGCCCGGGCGGGTTCGGCCTCGACCATCGAACTGACCGAGGCGGGCACGGCCCTGCTCGGCGAGGCCCGCACCGCGGTGACCGAGGTGGACGAGCGGCTGTTCGGTCCGGACTCCGATCCCATCCTGCGACAGGTCGGCGCGGCGCTACTGGCCGCCTTCGCCGGTTGGACGGCGTCCTGACCAGGGCATACCGCGCCGTCGAGTGAAATACGCCATATCCTTCAACCTTATTGAAGCTTGCGGCTAAGCTTCAATGCACCTGAAGGATACTGGAGTTGACCTTGCAGCATTTTCTGCTTTCGGTGCACGTGGTGGCGAGCATCGTCTTCATCGGCGGTTCGGCCGTCGCGACCAGTCTTTTCCCCCGCTACGCCCTCGTCACCGCGGGTGCGCCCGGCCCGGATGACGAGCCCTCGGAGCGCAATGTCGCGGTCGCGCGGCTGCTGCACCGCATCACCGGCAAATACGCCGTGGCCGGGATCGCGGTCCCCGTCATCGGCATGATCCTGGCCTCGGTCCAGGGCCGCATGGGCGAAATCTGGATCACCGCGGCCATGGTCATCACCGTCCTGGCGGGCGTGCTGCTGGCCGTGCAGATCCACCCGATGCAGAAGGAGGCCCTGCGCGACCCCGACGACGGCAAGCGCCTGCGCACCCTGGGCATGCTGGCCGGAATCTACAACCTGCTGTGGACGATCGTGGTCGTCCTGATGATCATCCGCCCGGGGTCCTGACCGCGGGCGCTAGCTCAGCGTCCGCTTCTCGATGACGGTCTTGAAGCTCGAGCCGTTGAGGTCGAGGTACAGGTCGCCCTCGGTGATCGAGATCGATACCGCGTTGCGCCGCTGGATCGCCTCGACCGCCTTCTCGATGAAGTCCGGTTCGAAGTTGACCAGCGTGATGTCCCGCGCCCGGTGAATCTTCTTGCCGCTGAGCTGCGCCAGCACCTTGGCCGGATCGTGGTGGGTGTAGACCGCGGTCCGGTCGGCGAGCTTGCTGCCCCGGTGCACCCGGTCCGCGTCGGGCGAGCCGATCTCGATCCACGCGGTCACCCGGCCGGTCAGATCCCGGACCAGCACGGCGGGTTCCTTGGTCGCCGAGACCCCGCCGTCACTGAAGGCGATGCCCTCCTCGTACTCGAGGCAGTAGGCGAGCAGCCGGGTCAGCATGAATTCGTCGTTCTCGGAGGGGTGCCGCGCCAACCGCAACTCCAGGTCCTCGTAGACACCGCGATCGATGTCCGCGAGCTGAACGGAGAAGTTGTGCAATGTCGCGCTTAGGGCCATGAGCAACAAAGCTTAGCGGGATCGTGCCGGTACCCCACGGGGGCATGGCTTCGCCTGCGAGAATCGGAGCGTGAAGCGTGACGTCTCGGTTCTACTCGACGTCGAAGTCCATGCCGAATCCCTGCTCGAATTCCAGATCGCGGTGGCCCACCAGCCCGGCGTCGAGGTGATCGAATCACTGAGCTTCGAGCTCGGTGGCGTGCGCCGGACGGCCAAGGAAGTGAGCGGTCCGCACGGCTCCCGGATTCATGTATTGCGCTGCGGCGCGGGCAATCTCCGCACCGAATACAGCGCACGGGTCCTCGGCGCGGCGCGCCCCGAACCCCCCTCGGACTACGACCTGGCACTGTACCTGCGGCCCAGCCGATTCGTGGAGTCGGACAAGATGCTCGGCTTCGCCGCCTCCGAATTCGGCTGCGGCATAGATGATCCGGAGACGCCCGGCCGGGTGGCGGCATGGGTCGCCGACCGCATCGGCTATCTGCCGGGCAGCAGCGCCCCCAGCGACAGCGCGGTGGACACCCTGCTGACCAGCAACGGCGTGTGCCGGGACTTCTCCCACCTGATGGTCGCGCTGTTGCGCGCGGTGGGCGTGCCCGCCCGCGTCGCCTCGGTCTATCCGCCGGGCTGCATGCCCATGGACTTCCACTCGGTCGCCGAGGCCTACGTGGACGGTGGCTGGCAGGTCTTCGATCCCACCCGGCTGGCGCCGCGCTCGAGTCTCGTGCGCATCGCCACCGGCCGCGACGCCGCCGATATCGCCTTCCTGGGCAATCACGGCGGCGACATCACCGTCAACGGATTGTGGGTGCGCTCGTTCGTGGACGGCCCGCTGCCCTACGACGACCACATTCACCCGACCACGATCAATTGATGGGAGTGCCGGGGCGACACCGCGTTAACGACGACGCGGCACCAGGGGATCTCATTGCGAAACACTCGCTCGTCAGGGGCAGCGGCGCGCACTGGATCACGAATCTATGGGAGGCAGCGTGCGATCGATCAACCGGACCCGGGCGGGAAGCGCCGGGCGCAGACATCGCGGGGGCACCGTCATCGCGACGGCCCTGCTCATCGGGGCGACGGCCGTGCTCGGCACGGCGTGCACCGACAAGGACACCGCCGGCGGACCCGGCGCCTCGGAGAACGCGGCGCCGATGGGCACCGGGCAACCGGGACAGCCGAGTTCGTCCGGCGGCGGTGGACAGGGCCAGGCCACCGTGCGCAGCATCGGCAAGACCGGCTGGTACGAGGGCTTCGACATCACCGTGGACAAGGCGACGGTGGTGCCGGACGAGTACGGCGGCGCGAAGATCCGCATCGACATCACCTACAAGAACACCACGACCGACAGCAAGACCCTGAGCGTCTACCCGTCGCTGCAATTCGGCAGCGAGATCGACGGCGGCGCGGGCTTCGACAATCCGACGGTGCCGGGCAAGGGCACGGCGACCGGCAGCGCCACGACCTCCATCCAGAAGCTCTCGGACCCGGAGCATCTCATCGACACCCTGACCCTGGTCTACGGCCAGGCCGCGGACAACCAGACCATCATTCCGCTCGCGGCCAAGGGCAAGGTGGTCAGCGTCGAGCCCAAGACGCTGAACGTCTCGGGAAGCCTGACCCAGGATCAGACCACGGTCCAGGTCACCGGCGGCACCCTCGCGCCCAGTTACACCAAGAACGAGAACGGGAAAATGGATCTCGCGCTGCGCATCACGCTGCGCGGCGGATCCGGAATTCCCGACGGCGGCACGAATGTCTACTACGACTACTTCACGATCAAGACGCCGGACGGGCAATCCCTGCCCGCCGATATTCGCGGCCCGATCAATGAACTGCTCAATCGCAACGAAACCATCGACAACGCGAAGAATTACGTCGTCTTCGTGGTGCCGAGCCCGGCCAAGGGCGCCTATGTGGTGACCTACGACGCGAACAAGGGCGAGGGCTCCGCGCCCACGTTCGGTTTCACCATCGAGTGACCGGCGGCACGGGGCGCGGCCGTCCCGCGCGGTGCCCGTCGCGTTCGGCTCGGCGATTCGCTGGGCCGGCCGCGGCGGGTCGCCGCACCTCCCGGCCGGGCCCGCGCATCGCATCGCCGATTTCGCGGACCGTCCGCGCGCTCGATCACGCCCCGATTCCCTGACCAGGGCCGCCGAAAACCCACGGGGTGTTTCCCAGGTCCTATGGTTAGCATCGGCATTCGTGCGTGCAGATTCTCCCGGATTGCTCCGGGTACAACTGATCGCCCTTGTGTCGGGGGTTCTAGGAGTTCTACTGGCGGTGCTGACACCGCTGCTGCCGGTTCGGCAGGATCGAACGAGTGTGGAATGGCCACAGGCGCAGTCGGTCCAGCTGACCGCGCCGCTGGTGGATTATGTTCCGCTGTCGCTGAACGCGAGCGTGCCGTGTACGGCCCTGCGTGACCTGGCCACCGGAACGGTGCTCTCCACGGTCCCGGCGAAGGCGCCGGGCGCGGCCGAGCAGGGCCTGATCGCCCGGATCGAGACGACGTCCGGTGCGAAGACGGAGTCGGCATCCGAGGCGAAGCCGGAGTCGCAGCGAACGCTGTCGGTGGTGGTGCGGGGAGTGCCACTGCTGAGCGCGCCGCTGTCGGAGATCCTCGGCGCCGAGGCCGCGAAAGCGGTCACCGCGAAAGAGCCGGCCGGGCCCGAGGGACTGCGCGGGCCGAACGGCAACGGGCCCGAAGGCGGTATGCCGCCCGGGAATCCGCCGACGGGCGGACCGAGCGGACCCGGTGGACCGCCGCCGATCGGCGGGCCGCCGCCCGGCAGCACACCGCCGCCGGGAAGCACTCCGCCGCCGGGCACGACCCCGCCTCCGGGGAGCACCCCGCCACCCGGCACCACACCACCGCCGGGCACGACCCCTCCGATCGGAGCCAAGCCGCCCGCCAATGCCGTTGCGCCCGCCGCGAATCCGGAACCCGCGCCCGCGCCGAAGTGCGCCGCGTTGATCCTGCGCTCGACCTCCACGGCAACCACGGTCGAGGTGACGGGCGTGACCCGCGCCGACGGTTCCCCGTTCACGAAGACCATCGACGGTGACATCCGCCCGCAGCTCGTCGGCGTCTACACCGACCTCGAACGCGCCGCCCTCGGCGACGCGAAACTGCACGCGGACATCGATTCCCGCTTCTCCTCGGCTCCCGGCGGCCTCAAACTCGCCGCCATGATCGGGGCGCTGCTGTGCACGTTGATCGCCCTGATCTGCCTGCACCGCATCGATTCCGCCGACGGCAGGCGCGCGCGGCGCTTCCTGCCCGCGCGCCGGTGGCGGGTCACCCCCGCCGACGGCGTGGTCGGCGCCACGTTGGCGCTGTGGCATGTGATCGGGGCCAACACCTCCGATGACGGCTACATCCTGACCATGGCCCGGGTGTCCGAGCACGCCGGGTACACGGCCAACTACTACCGCTGGTTCGGCGTCGCCGAAGCTCCCTTCGGCTGGCCGTACGAGGTGCTGGCCTATCTGACCCGCATCAGTGATGCGAGCGTCTTCCTGCGTCTGCCCGCCCTGCTGGCCGGCCTGCTGTGCTGGTGGGTCATCAGCCGGGAAGTGCTGCCGCGCCTGGGTTCCCGGGTCCGCACCGGTGCGGCCGCGCGCTGGACGGCCGGACTGGTGTTCCTGGCGGTGTGGCTGCCGTTCAACAACGGCCTGCGCCCCGAACCCCTGATCGCCCTGGCCGCCCTGCTCACCTGGTGTTCGATGGAACGCGCCATCGCCACCCGCCGCCTGCTCCCGGCGGCCGTCGCGGTCCTGATCGCGGCGTTCGCGCTGGCGGCCGGGCCGAGCGGATTGATCTGTCTCGCAGCGCTGATCGCGGGTTCGCGACCGGTTCTGCACACGATCGTCACCCGGGTCCGCGCCGTGACCGCCCCCGCCGGGCGGCCACTGGCCCTGGGCGCGCTGCTCGCGCCGATCACCGCCGCCGGGACCCTCGTGCTGGTGGTGGTCTTCGCCGATCAGACCCTGGCCACGGTGCTCGAGGCCACCCGCGTGCGGCAGCTCATCGGTCCCGACAAGTCCTGGTACGAGGAGTTCTCGCGCTGGGAGACACTGCTGTCGCTGAACCCGGACGGCTCGCTGGCGCGCCGTTTCGGCATTCTGGCCATGCTGGGCTGCCTGGTGGTGTGCGTGCTGGTGCTGCGCGCTCGCGGCGGGCGGATCCCCGACACCGCGCGCGGCCCGGTGGTCCGGGTGCTGGGCATCGTGTTCATGTCGCTGCTGCTCATGATGTTCACCCCGACCAAGTGGACCCATCACCTCGGGGTGTACGCGGGCCTGGCCGCGGCGCTGGCGGCGGTGACCACGGTCGCGGTGGGCGGCACCGTGATTCGAGCGGCATACAAGCGGACCCTGTTCGCCGCGGGGGTGCTGTTTTTGCTGGCCGTGACCACCACCGGTTCCAACGGCTGGTGGTACGTCTCCGGTTACGGTGTGCCGTGGTCGAATCGGGCCCCGGAGCTGGGCGGGGTGGCGGTGTCCACCCTGTTCCTCACCGCGGCGGTGCTGACGCTGGCGATCGCCGGGTGGAGGTACTACCGCGAGCCCTACCGACCCGCGACCGAACCCGGCCGTGCCGACCGGATGGCCGTTCGCCCGCTGACCATCGCCGCGGCGGCCGTGGTGCTGTTCGAGGTGGCGTCCATGGCGCACGCCGCCTACGCGCAGTACCCCGGTTATTCGGTGACGCTGTCCAACCTGCGCGCCCTGACCGGCAAGCCCTGCGGTCTGGCCGAAGACGTACTGGTGGAGACGAATACGACCGAATCGCTGCTGCTGCCCTACACCGGCAAACCCGCCGACGGACTCGCCGCGGAGAACACCGGTTTCACCGCCGACGGCGTGGGTGACCTCGTACCCGACGGACCCGATGGCGCGGGTCCCGACAGCGGCGCACCGGGTGGCGCACCCGGCGGCGGCGCACCGGACAGCGGCGCCGGGGGCGGCAAGAAGCAGCCGGGTCCCCCGCCGGGCGGTCCCGGCGGTGCGCGCGGTCCCGGCGGCCCGAGCGGCCCCGGCGGCGAGCAGGCGCGCACCCAGAAGGGCATCAACGGCAGCACCGTCGACCTGCCCTTCGGCCTGGACTCCGCGCGAACCCCGGTGCTGGGCAGCTACGCCTCCGGCGAGCAGCGGCCCGCGAGCCTGAGCACCCAGTGGTACAAACTGGATCTTGCTGCGGTACAACAGGATTCGGCCTACCGGGTACTGGTGCTGACCGTGGCCGGGCGCATCGCCGCCCGGGCCGACGACGGCCGCGACATCGAGGGTCAACAGCTGCGCCTCGAATTCGCGCACCGCGCCGACGACGGCACGGTACGAACCCTGGGCGATCTCACGCCCCCGAACATCGGCGGCGCGCCGGTGTGGCGCAATCTGCCGATCGCGCTGGATCGAATTCCGGCCGACACCAACGCGATTCGCCTGGTCGCACGTACTGACGGTCTGTCGGACAAGGGCTGGCTCGCGGTGACCCCGCCCCGCCTGCCCAAGCTGTCCACACTCAACTCGGTGATCGGCAAGAACGACCCCGTGCTGGCCGACTTCCAAGTGGGCCTGGCCTTCCCGTGCCAGCGCCCGTTCCAGCACCGGGACGGCGTCGCCGAACTCCCGAGCTGGCGCATCCAGCCCGACAAGCTCAACGCCCAGGTCTCCACCCCCTGGCAGGGCCTGACCGGCGGCGGCCCCCTCGGCTGGATCGACCTGCTCCTGCAGCCCCGCACGGTCCCCGCCTACCTGGCGAACGACTGGACGCGGGACTGGGGCGAGCTCCAGCAGTACCAGTTCGTCGCCGATGCCAAAGCGCCGCTGGCGAACCTGACCGTCGAGGTCGAGAACCGCTGGGGCTGGGCCGAAGAGGAGCCGATCCGTACCGGCTAACCCCGCCGCACCCCCTCCGGCCGGGCGCGTCTCACCCGCACGCGCCCGGCGCGTAGCGCGGGTGCTATTCGCGGATCCTCGCCTGCCCGCGGCGATCGAATCCCGGCCCACTCGTGGACGCCGCGGGGTGGCCCGCACTCACCACAGCAGAAAGCCGCCGCCGTTCGATATCGAACGGCGGCGGCTCTTTCGTTCCGCTACGGCCGGCCTGCGCCTATTTCGGCGGCTGCTGCCCCTCGCCGGGCGGCGGGCCCTCGCCCGGCGGCTGACCCTCACCCGGGGGCTTCTGTCCCGCGGGCAGCGGCTTGCCGATCCGGGAGGCCATATCCGGAATCATCCGCTTGGCCATCTGCTCCCAGTTGCCCCAGTTGTGCAGGCCCAGACTGGGGAAGTCGTAGCTGACGTTGTCGTAGCCGAGATCGGCCAGCTTGGTCTGGAATGCCTTGGTGTTGGCCAGGGCGATGGCCTCGAGCGGCATGCCCAGGGTGACCGCGTCGAACGAGGACAGGTCCTGCGACGCCGGCTGGGCGCTGCCCGAACCGATGTACAGGCGGGTGCCGTTGGCCTGCAGCTGCGCCGCGAAACCGTACGGGTCCAAGCGCTTCCACTCCGGGCTGCCCGCGGCCGCCAGGTTGTCGATGTTGTAGCCGCCCGCGGCGAGCATGGCCAGGCGCAGCGCCTCGCGCATGCCCGGCGCCGACATGTACAGGTATCCCGAGAGCGAGCCCGCGTACACGAACTGCTCGGGGTAGTACGCGGCCAGCAGCAGCGCGGCGCTGCCGCCCATGGACAGTCCGAACACTCCGTTGCGAGTCGTGCTGAACCCCAGTCGATCCCGCAGCGCGCTCTTCAGGTCCTTGGTCAGGAAGGTCTCCCACTTGTACGTGTTCGACTTGCCCTGCTGATCGTCCCAGCCCGAGACCGCAGACCCGGAATCCGAGCCGAGCAGCCCGCCCGCGTCGGTGTTCCCGAGAATCTGACTCGGCTCCTGCCAGTCCGCGTAGAAGCTGGACTGACCGCCGACCGGCATGACCACATTGATGTTGAACTTGGCCAGCTCGGCCGGGATGTCGGTGTGAATCTCCCAGCCGTTCATGGTGCTCAGCGCGCGCTCGCCGTCGAGCAGGTAGACCACCCGATCGGTGTTGCCGTCGGCCGCGCGCACGATGCGCGTCTTGACCTGTCCCATGCTGGAGTCGACCAGGAAGTCGAAGGCCGCCGGATTCTCTTCCGCCGCAGCGGGAACCACCACTGCCACCGACGCCCCGAACGGTAGCAACGCGGCCACCGCGACGCCGACGACGCTGCGCTTGACCCACCCTCCCCGGAATCTGTGTCGGCGCGAGCGCGCCCCTCGCACAGCTACGCCACCCATATCCTGTTATGCCTTTCCGTTGTGCGGCCCAGACTCCGGCCGCTCCCCACACCCACCCGCGCGTGTTCGACACCGCGGCGGATCTCGCCGAGCAGCATAACGCGCCCTCGCGCGGGGTTCGCAACGAATACGGGCCGCGCGAACCCCGCCGCGACCCGCGCTCTCAGCCCGCCCGGTGCAACGGCGTTCCGACGGTGAAACACGCACTGCGCCCGTGCGCGTCCAGCCGGCCGTCACCCCAGCTCGCGCTGCCGTAGGCGTCGACCTCGATGACATACTCACCGGCGGGCAGGGATTCGGGCAGCGACACCGAGGCCCGGGGCAGTCCGTCCACCAGTTCGAGGTACACGCGTTCGGGTTCGGGCGTCACCGGCACCAGGAAGACGCGCGCGTATTCGAGCTTCTTGTGCGCGGGTGCGGCGGGCGACCAGCGCACCCCGAGCGCCCGGTGCGCGTCGTCGGCGAATTCGATGGCGACCAGCAACCCGGCAACCCCGTCGAGCTCCGCCCGATGACCCACGACTTCCTCCTCGCGCACTTATGCCGGCGACCGGCCGAACAACCCGCACCGACCCCGGCAATCCCGCTCCCACCAGGCTGGCACGCGCTCCTGCGCGTGGCAACGTCGATACGCGCGAACGCTATACGGGCCGCGAAAACAGACCGCAGTGCCGCTGCGAGGTGAAACCCACTTGTGGCTGAACCGGTACGTGCGGGGACGAGTGAGCGCGCCCGCGTGGGGAATTCATCAGGCACTCGATCCCGAGGCAACGACGCCGAGGATACGAAGGAGGCCGCGATGAACGACAAGTGCCACGACTGCTGGCGGCAGGAAAACCTCACCTTCGTCCAGCGCCTGGACCCCGCTTTCGCCCGCACCGGCCTGTGGCGGCTGTGCCGCAAGCATCAGGCCCTGCGCGACGAGCTCGCGGGGCGCGATCACGGCGAGCACGACAGCTCGACCGGCCGCGCGGCCTGATTCACTTCGAACCCGAACGCACCGAGTCGAGCAGCCTGCGCAACGCGGATATGGTGTCCGCCAGCGCATTCGGCTCGGTCGTGTCGGCCAGCCACATGGCGGCCTCGTTCATGGCGCCCGACAGCAGATGGGTGAGCGGCGGGATCGGCTGCGGCGCGATCACGCCCGCCGCGACCAAACCGCTCAGCGCCTCGTGCAGATGCCGCGCCGACGCGCCCTCGTCCATGGCTCGCCATTCCCGCCAGCCCAGTACGGCCGGCCCGTCGATGAGCATGATGCGCTGAATCTCCGGATCGGTGCACGTGGTCAGGAACGCCTCGCACCCGGCGACGAGCTGATCCCACGGCTCGGTCCGGGCGTCGGCCACCGCCGCGACCCGCTCCCCCACCTCGTCCTGGACCTCCTGCAGCACCGCCCGGAACAGCTCGGTCTTGCTGGCGAAGTTGTGGTACAGCGCGCCCTTGGTCACCCCCGCCGCGGCCGTGATCTCCGAAAGTCCCACCGCGGCATAGCCCTTCGCCGCGAACAGGCGCCTGCTCTCGTCCAGCAGCGTGCGCCGTGTCTGCTCCCGCTGCCGGTTGCGCAGCTCGCTCGCCATCCCGAACCCTCCGTTGACATACCGATGGAATGTCAGCTAGCGTAGCTCACGTACCAACGGTATGTGAACACGGGGCCCGAAAGGCGAAACAGTGAAACTCAGCAGCTTCTACCCGGTAATCGGCACCACCCGCGTTGCGGAATCCCGCGACTTCTACACCGCGTGGTTCGGCTTCGACATCACCTTCGAAGCGGACTGGTACGTGAGCCTGCGCCGCACGGCCGACGACAGGACCTACGAACTGGCCCTGCTCGATCCGACGCACCCCAGCGTTCCCGAGAAGTACCGCACCCCCACCGCCGGCCTGATCCTCAACTTCGAGGTCGAGGACGTGGACGCCGAATGGGAGCGCCTGGTCGTGCGGGGCGGGCTGCCCGCCGAACAGGTCCTGCGCAGCGAGGAGTTCGGCCAGCGGCACTTCATCGTGGCCGACCCCAACGGCCTGCTGATCGACGTCATCACCGAGATCCCGCCTGCGGGCGAGTTCGTCGAGCAGTTCGACGCCGAGTACTCCGCCGAACGTTTCGGCGCGCGGTAATCGCCGGCCGCCGTATCGAGGACCGCGACCCCGTACTCGGCGGGGCCACGGTCGAGCAGAGCCGGTGTGCGGGGTACCGCTCAGCCCACGCCGAGCGCGTTCAGGATCATCGGCCGCGAGGTCCGCAGGGCCTGCTCCCAGTACGGCCAGGTGTGCGTGCCCTGCCCGATGTCCACCCGAGCGCCGAGTCCGAGCGCGTTCACCCGGCCCTTGAAGATCTGGGCCGCGGCCATGGTCATGGTCTCGAGCCCCATGGCGTTGATGGTGTTGCCGAAACCGAAGCGCAGATCAGCGGGGCCGGGCACCCCGTTTCCGGACCAGACGTAGGTCGGGAGCCCGCGCAGCCGCTCGGCCTGCACGGTCGCGTCGTTGCGGGACCACGCGGGATCGGAGGCCGGGCCCCACATGTCGTCGACGTTGAATCGGCCCTCGTCCCACATGGCCGCGCGCATGCCTTCGCTCCAGGCCGGGAAGGTCGGATTCACATAGCCGGAGTACGACCCCGCGAACTTGAACTGATCGCGATGATTGGCCGCCAGGATCAACGCGGCATTGCCGCCCATGGACGCGCCGGCAATGGCGTTATTGGTGCGCGAAACCCCGTATTTTGCAAGGAAATTCGGTAGTTCCTTGGTCAGGAAGGTCTCCCACCGATAGGTGGTGCCCTGCTTGTTGGTGCTGCTCGGGCGCTTCCAATCGGTATAGAAGCTGGAGTGCCCGCCGACCGGGAAAACCAGGGTCACATTGTCGCCGGCGAATTGGCGCAGCGCGTCGGTGTCGCTGACCCACTGGCTGTGGTCCCCGGGCGCGCGCAGTCCGTCGAGCAGATAGAGCGCCGAGCTGCCGCCGCGCGCCGCCCACTGCACCTGGACCTTGATCGATCCCATGCTCGAGGGCACCCAGAGCTCCTGGTAGCCGCCCTTGGGCGTGCGCAGAACCGGGCCGTGCGCGGGTGCGGCGATCGCGGTTCCGGCGCCGATGGTGGTGGCGAGAACGCCCGCCGCGAGCACGGTTCCGGCGCGGTACATCCACCCCCGGCCGCCGCGTGACGCCCCGTTCCGAGTTGTCGTTCCCACCGGAATACCTCCCACCTCGTATCCCGGTAAAAATACCGAATCCGGCCGAATTGCGCTGTCGCTCAGCCCAATCTGTCTATACCGACAGTTGCGCCATGATCGCTGTGCCCATCCAGCGGCGCAGATATATTCGGAGTTCGTCCTCGGTGCGCGGTGGATTTCCGGGGGATATGAAGAAGGATTGCATGGTGCGCAGCGCGTATTCGACGAGTCCGTTCAGCGAGGATTCGTCGTAGCCGAAGTGTTCCCAGTCCACATCGAACCGCCCGATCATCTCCATGCCGAACTGCTGCGCCGCCTCGGAGGTCATCCCCTCGGGATGGGCGTTGACCGAGGTGGCCGACAGCATGATGCCCAGATGCGGGGTGCGGCGGACTTCGGCGAGGGTGAACACGATCGCCTCGGTCATGGCCTCGGCGGGATCCTCGATGCCGCGCACCTGAGCCGTGAGCCGGTCCAGGAAGCCGTCGACCGAGGCGATGGCCGAAGCCTGCATGAGGGCGTCCGCGCTCGGGAAGTACCGGTACACGGTCTGCCGGATGACCCCCAGCGACTCCGCCACGTCGGCGATGCTGATCTCGGCCCCCGTGCGGCCGATCAATTCCACTGCCGCAGCGACGATTCGGCGCGATGCCTCGTCGTCGTTCTCCGGCGGGCTCCCGCCCCACCCGCGCCTTCTCGCCACTGCCCGACGCTACCAGGGCGAATGCGGTTCGCGGTTTCGGGGATTCTGCTCGGCCCCGCCGATTGTTATCATACACATCAGACGTTCCGTGTATGGTCGCGTTGATTCGGACTATCCGAGCCGAGCCAGCAGCCCAACCCACGTCGGGAAAGACGAGGTACCGCCGACAATGACCGATCTGATAGTGCGCAAGCTGACCTTCGCGTTCGAAGACCACGACGTGCCGTTCCTGTGGAACGAGGAGAACCCGGCCTTCTCCGCCATGGCGAACGCGGTCTCGTTCCTGGCCATCGGCTTCGAGAAGATGATCGTGAAGACGATCCTGCAGGCCAAGCCCAAGTTCACCGACGCCGAAGTGGCCGAGGAGGCCGACGCGTTCATGCGCCAGGAGGGCCAGCACTCGACCGCGCACCGCGGCCACGTGCGCGGGCTGATCAAGCGCTGGCCCGGGCTGCAGGAAACCCTGGACCAGGTGGTCGGCGAGTTCGACCTGCTGGTGAAGAACACCCCGCTGGAGTACCGGCTCGCGTACACCGCGGACCTCGAGGCCACCTTCACCTCGGTCTTCAAACTCATGCTCGACAACGACTCGACGCTGTTCGCCCCCGGCGACGACCGCGTGTCCTCGCTGTTCATCTGGCATTTCGTCGAGGAGGTCGAGCACCGCAGTTCCGCGCTCATCATCTTCGACTCGCTGGTGGGCAGCGACCTCTACCGCATGCGCAAGGCCCCGTCGATCTTCAAGCACGTCATGGACGTCATCCGGATCGCGTGCGAGGGCTTCAACAAGCATGTGCCGCTGGAGGATCGCGGCGTCGACGCCATGGCCATGTTCGCCTCGTACCGCCACATGCAGCGCCTGCGCCGGATCGCGCCGTGGCTCGAGGCCCAGGACTTCGGCCCGATGCCGCGCGCGTTCGACGACCTGAACCTGCGTGAGCAGCTCATCGCGCTGCGCGGGGTGATCCGCAGCCAGCTGCCCAAGCACAACCCCAAGCACGAGGCCCTGCCCGCGCTCGCGGACGTGTGGTTCGAGCGCTACGAGGCCGGATACGATGTGACGCAGTGGTATACGGCCGAGGCCGGCAGCACCAAGACCGAGGTGCGCTGATGTCCGATCGCTGTACCCCCACCTTCGACGAACTGTCGAAGGCACTCGGCTTCACGTGTGAGGAAGCCGGCGGGCTCTTCGAGCTCCGCAGTCCGCTGCACCTGGAGAACTGGACGCTCCCGGTGCTCGAGCTGACCATCGTGCTCGGCTCGATCCTGGCGCTGGTATGGGCCGTGATTCGACTGCGCCGCAACGGCGATCCGACCAACCTCGTGCTGTGGTTCGGCGCCACCGCCTACCTGTTCATCATCGAGCCGCCGCTGTACTTCCCCGCGGCCTTCGGCATCGAAGAGCACGTGGACACCATGTTCGCGCACAACGTGTTCACGGTGGAGTTCATGTGGGGCCGACTACCGCTCTACATCATCGCGATCTATCCGTTCATGGCGACGGTGGCGTACGAGATCGTGCGCATGCTCGGGGTGTTCCACCGCTACGGCCCGCTGCTCGGCGCCGCCTGCGTCGGCTTCGTGCACCACGCGTTCTACGAGATCTTCGATCACATCGGACCGCAATTGCGCTGGTGGGAATGGTCTCTCGACAATCCCATCAACGCGCCGTTCTTCGATTCGGTGCCGCTGCCCAGCGTCGTGGTCTTCGCCGCGCTGTGGCCGATGTCGCTGGCGTTCTGCGTCCGCTGGTTCGTCGGCCGTCAGGTGGACGCGGGTCAGCACTTCACGGGTCTGCAATTGGTGTGGCGCACGGTGGTCATCGGCCTGCTGGCCTCGCTGGGCACCTTCATCCTGCCGCTGCCCGCGACGGTGATCGGCATGGGCAGCACCACGGCCCGCGGGGTCATCTACGCGGCGGAACTGGTGCTGATCGCGGCGGTCGCCATCCCGATCCTGTTCCGCCAGTGGCGAATTCTGCGCGACGGATCCTCGGGCATCCCCGCGTACACGAACCGCTTCGTGCAGATCTACAGCGCGCTGTACCTGGTCGTGTTCGCGATCTTCTGGATCACCGCGCTGCCGGACTTCTTCGACGCGGTGGACGGGCGGACCGCCAACGGCGATCCGATCGGCAACCTGTGGTTCACCCTGGCCTGCTTCGTGGTCGCCATCGGCTGCGTCGCCGCGGTCTGGACGATTCCCCGCGAGCAGTCCCCCGCGGCGGTTCCCGCCGCGCCCGACGCCGAAAGCTCCAGCGTCGCTTGATGATGCGATCGGGCCCGGCGTCGCGCCGGGCCCGATCGGTCAGACCGTGAGCCCGCGCCGGACCAGCAACGGCTCGATCTCCGGTGCCCGGCCCCGGAACGCCGCGAACGCGGTCAGCGGGTCGACCGAGCCACCGCGCGAGAGCAATTCGCGCCGGAAGGTCTCACCCTTCTCCCGCAGCGAAGCGGTCCCGTCCTCGAACCACTGGACGGTGTCCGCGTCGAGCACCTCGCTCCAGATGTAGGAGTAGTAGCCCGCGCCGTAGCCGCCGGCGAAGATATGGGCGAAGTAGCCGGTGCGGTAGCGCGGCGGAATCGCCGAAAGCGCGAGCCCCGCTTTGCGAAGCGCCTGCTCCTCGAAGGTCTCCGCGTCGATGCCCGCCGAGGCGTCGGCCTCGGGCAGCCGGTGCCAGGCCCAGTCCAGCAGGGTCGCGGCCAGGTATTCGACGGTGCGGAATCCTTCCCCGAACTGCTCGGCGGCGGCCAGGCGCTCGAGCAGGTCGGCCGGAATCGGCTCGCCGGTCTCGAAGTGCTTGGCGTAGTTGACCAGTACTCGCGGATGCGACATCCACATCTCGTTGACCTGCGACGGGAACTCGACGAAGTCGCGCGGCACCTCGGTGCCGGAGAAGAACGGGAAGCGGACGTCGGAGAACAGCCCGTGCAGGGCGTGCCCGAACTCGTGGAACAGCGTGCGGACGTTGTCCCAGGTCAGCAGTGCCGGTTCACCTTCCGGTGGCTTGCCGATGTTGAGGTTGTTGACCACCACCGGCAGCTGCCCGAGCAGCCGCGACTGGCTGACCAGCTCGTTCATCCACGCCCCGCCGCGCTTGGAGGGGCGCTTGAAGAAGTCGCCGAGGAACAGTCCCAGCGCCGTGCCGTCCGCGTCGAACACCTCGAAAACCCGGACTTCCGGGTGGTATCCGCGCAGGTCCGGACGCTCCCGCACGGTGATGCCGTACGCCAGCTCGGCCGCGAAGAACACCCCGTCCCACAGCACCCGCTTGAGTTCGAGGTAGGGCCGCAGTGCCTCGGCGTCGACCGAGAACCGTTCGGCCCGCACCCTTTCCGACCAGAACTGCCAGTCCCACGACCGCAGCTCGGCCTGCTCCCCCGCGTCGGCCCGCATGGCCGCGGCGAGGTCCCCCGCCTCCCGCTCGGCGTTGGCGACCGCGGGCGGCACCAGTCGCGCCAGCATCTCCTCCACCGCGGGCGCGGTCTTGGCGGTCTGATCCGCGACCGCGTACGAGGCGTGATCGGCGTACCCCAGCAGCGCGGCCCGTTCGGCCCGAATGGCAGCCATCCGCACCGCGAGCACGCCGTTGTTCCCGTTGTCCCCCAGCCCGCGCCCGAGGGACGCGGACATGACCCGCTCCCGCACGCTCGGATCGGCGAGTTCGGCCAGGATCGGCTGGTTCGACACGTTCTGCAGGCTCAGCGCCCATTTTCCGGCGTGCCCGAGCGAACGCGCGTTCTCGGCGGCGGCCGCGACCGCCGCGGCCCCCAGCCCGGCGAGTTCCGCCGCACTGTCGAGCACGAGCGTCGCGGCGTTGGTGGCCGCCAGGTTGTTCTGCCCGAATTCGGTACTGGCGGCTGCCAGTTCGGCGTTCAGCTCCCGCAGCCGGGCCTGCTGCGCCGCGTCCAGCCGCGCCCCCGCCCGCACGAACCTCAGGTGATACTGCTCGAGCAGCCGCGCCTCTTCGGGATCGAGCCCGAGCCGGTCCCGTTCGGCGTACAGGGCTTCGACCCGTTCGAAGAGCTCCGGATCCAGGTAGACGGCGTCCCGATGCGCCGCGAGCAACGGCGAGACCTCGGCCTCGATCTCCTCGATCCGCTTACTCGAATCCGAGGAGGCGCGATTGAAGAACACGTTCGCGACACGGGTGAGCACCGCGCCCGACCGCTCCAGGGCCTCGATGGTGTTCCCGAAGGTGGGCGCGTCCCCGGTCCGGGTGATGGCCGCGACCTCGACCAGCTGCACGGCCATCCCCCGCTCGAACGCGGGCAGGTAGTGCTCCTCGTCGATGACCGCGAAATCCGGAAGCTCGTACGGGAGCGTGCTGCGCTCGAAGAACGGGTTGCTCGTCATGGATCCCACCTTAGGTGGCGGAGGTGGGGTGGGTCGGGGCCGGCGAAACGCCGGTGCTGCTAACGCGTGGATCGCTTCGGCCAATACCTCCTGCGAGGCATCGATCACCGGATCGCCGCCGTACCACCCCCGGACTCAGGAGCTTCGTGGAACGACCTTTCGAACTGTGCTCGATCGACATCGCGGTCGGCACACTGAGCCTGCGGCACCTCGATATCGGAATGACCTACGGTGGCGTCATCGAGGGCAGGCCCGACGAACGTTTCAACGATCGCGTGATCGAAAGGCTCGGCCGAATGACCGGCAACGGCGATCAGCGAATTCACGTTGTGCCGCCCGAGCGAATTATTGAAAATGGGCGCGAGTATTTGCCTCATGTGCAATGCGTCGGGAGGTTCCACGGCCCCTGCACTTCGAACAACACCGAGGACTGGGTCTACACGCACCTGACTGTCGGCTGGTTCCAACAGCCCTGTGCCAGCGGCTTGATCAGCCCAGAAGCCATCACGAGGATGTACAACCTGCCCTGGCTGGAGCTGGCAACCGACGTCCGGTGGCACGATATGTGAGGGTAGGGCCGCATTCAGCTCGATAGCGACGAAACGGGCACAATGCGATTGCGCAGGCAATCTGAAGATTGTTGTATCACAATGAGATTGGGCTATTGCGGGTTGCTATCGAGGAGTAGAATGGGGGTATGAATTCGGGAGGGGAAACCACCATCGCGCAGAGTGTCACCGCACACGCTGCCATTGTGGAAAACCTGCTCGAATCTCCTCTGTTCTCGTTGGCCGATGCCGAGTTCATCGAGAAGATGCAGGAACTCGAGACCAGTTTCCGCATGCTCGAAGCGGTGAAGCAACGCTTCGTCCTCGAATGCGGTGTGCGGGGGTTGAACACACAGGCCGGAGTGAAGAGTCTGATCGTGTTCCTGCAACAAACGCTGCGGATCTCCCACTTCGACGCGGCCGCCCGAGTGCGCAACGCCGACCGGCTCTCCACCGTGTCCGAAGGATCGGTTCAACGCCCACCGGTGTTCGCGCACATCGCCGCCGCTCAACGCGCGGGAGAGATCTCCGCCGAGCACGTGCAGGCGATCGTGAAGGTCCTCGATCGGATTCCCGAACGCGTGAGCGCGGAAGTCAAAGACTTCACCGAACAATCTTTGACCGACTACGCCCGCATCGGTGACCCCAAAGGTGTGACGACCCTCGGGGTCCGGGCCCTGGCCCACATCGACCCGGACGGGACGTTGATCGCTGATCGGGATCGGCAACGGATGCGCGGGATCTGCATCGGGCGTCAACGCGCGGATGGGATGTTCCCGATCTCGGGGTTGCTGACTCCGGAGTTGGGTGCGGTGTTCATGCCGATGTTCGCCAAATTCGCGCGACCCGGCATGTGCAACCCCGATGACCCCGAGAGCCCGCACACCACCGCCGAACTCGGGATCGACACCGAGTCCGAAGCCGATGACAGTGACGCCGATGCTGCCACCGTCGCCGCGCGGAACGTGTTGCGAGCCGCTGCCAAGCGTGATCACCGCACCGAAGCTCAACGCAATCATGATGCGTTGCTGCGGTTCCTGCACCCCGATATGGGACCCACCAAACTCGGGTACCACCGAGGACTGCCGGTCTCGACCGTGGTCACCATGCGGTTGACCGATCTCGAGCAGCGCACCGGGCTCGCTACCACGAACACCGGGGGCACGCTCTCGATCACCGAAGCGATCACACTGGCCGCGCGGTCCACCCCGTACCTGGTGATCGTGGACGCCAACGGCCGCCCCCTGCACCTCTCACGCGGCCAACGCCTGGCATCGGCAGAACAGCGCCTCGCACTCACCGCCGTCGAACGCGGCTGCACCCGCCCCGGATGCGACGCCCCCGCCACCCGCTCAGCAGTCCACCACATCACAGAGTGGGCTGATGGCGGCGAAACGGACATCGAGAACCTGACATTCGCGTGCGATGCCTGCCACGCACAGATCAACACCGGCCCGAACGGCTGGAAAACGATCGTCATGCCGCCCGATTCGGAGCATCCGGGCAAAACCGGGTGGATACCACCACCACATATCGACCCCGCTCGCAGACCGCGCGTGAATTTCCGTCATCACCCGCGTGTGCCGAGTCCTTCGGGTGTGCCGGGTATTCCGGCGCGGCGACTCTGCTAGAGCGCTGCCCTACAGCCGAAACCCCAAGCCCAAAGCCACACCCCAAGAGCTGAGAGCGGCATCGGTGTTCACTCCAGTGGCCGACGTAGCCCAGACCCGCACGCACCCTTCGCGTTCCAGCGGGGTTCGGGAGGACAAGCAAGTACAACGTGGCAGTGCTGGTCACTTCGTCTGCCGTACCCGACCTCGGCTCCCCAGCTGGGAGCCGGTTCACCCTTCCAGCATGGCTGGATGGCTGTGGGACCCTTCTCGAGACCCACAGACACAAGATCCGTCGACACTGAACGCGCTGGTACTGCCTCAGAGAGTGATTGTGGTGAGCGGTAATCGATTCGAGGCTTGCTTGTACCCCCACCGGTGGTGGATCCCGTTTATCGGCCCGGGAGGGCTGGTACCGCCGTCGAGGCTCCCAACTGGTCCACGCTGCTACTCCGTTATCCAGGCTGCTCTTCCTGCGGTAGGGCACCCCACCGCAGCGTCAAAACCGAACGTGACAACGCTGGTTCTCGTTATCCAGGCTGCTCTGCTGCGGGAGGGCTGGAACCCCAGCCCGGCCTCCCCCACCGCACCCCGCTGGTTCGCGTTATCCAGTCGTCCCCCAACTCAGCCAATCTCCCAACGCTCCGATAGCCCCCGGAGTCAGCCACGCATCCCAAGCCCCCAATCCCCTATCGACCCGGCAGACCCGGGACCGCACCCGGCAACCACCCCACCCCCGACCGCCCAGACGCCTTCGCCTTTCTTCACTCACCCCCGGCACCCACTCCCACCACCCAATCTCCCCCAACCGCGAGGCCCCACTTTGCGGGGGTTGCATTTGAAAGTGTCGCTTGGATAACGAAATAGGTATGTTGTCAGCTACGGTCGCGCTGCCGAAGCCCGCGCGTCCGCCCCCGGGTATAGCCGACAGGATTGACGAAAACCTCTATGGCCGTGTTGTTTCTATGGATATTGGCGCCCTTGCTCGTACTCGCCGTCGGGGCGGCGGCCTACGTGGCGGTGCGATGGCGAAGAGAGACCGAGCGCGTCGACGAGCTCGAAGCCCGTACCGCTGAGTGGGAAAACCTACTCGACCAAGTTGTCCGCAAGACCCTCCCCTCCGTGACCGAGGCGATTCGCCGCCCGGGCCTGCCGATCACCGCTCCCGAACTGGGCCCCGCTCTGGAGAATTCGCCCTTCATCGGCACGCTGCGCCAGGCTGTTCAGTATCACGCCGATGACTTGCGCATGCTCTGCGCTGAATCCGCTGATCAGGCACGACGCGAAATCGAAAGCCAAGCTCAGCAGGCAATCATCAACGCGGAGCACACGGTTCGCGCTGATGCGCAGCGTGCTTCGCAGGATGTGACGGGCGCGGCCGTGCGCTCGTTCGGCACGTCCGTCGTGAGTCTCGGCGCCGACGTCGGCAAGGTGGTGAGCGCGGCGTTGCGCGAGCATCGCGATGACGCCGTCTACGAAACCCTCATTCGCATCGACCACAGTGTGCAGCAGATGATTCGGCAGGCGCAGTCCTACGTGATCGTCAGCGGCGGGCTCCCCGGTCGCCGCTGGCCGCAGCAGTCGGTCACCGATGTCGTGGGCGGCGCTACCGGCCGCGTGCGCGATTACCTGCGGGTTCGCACCACACAGGCGGATCGCGTGGTGTCGAGTCGCGTGGTCGAGCCGCTGGTGCACACGGTGGCGACGCTGCTGGACAATGCTCTGCGCTATTCGCCCCCGACGTCGTTCGTGGACATCAGTTTTCAAGAGGGCCACCACGGCGTCACGATTCTGATCGATGACGCGGGCGTGCGGATGAATCCCGAGCAGCTCGAGGATGCGCGCCGCGTACTCGCCGGTGAGCGCGCTGTCGACATTCTCGAATTGGGCCCCGCACCCAAGATCGGATTCCCCAGTATCGCGGCTCTGGCTCGACGATATGGATTCAATGTCTACGTGGACGCACCCAATGCGTACGGCGGTGTGCGGGCGATGGTCTACATCCCCGAAACCCTGCTCGTCGCACCGCAAGACGTCAGGGAACAGCCCGTGGTGATCCCGCAGGCTCCCGTGCAGGTGGATGAACAGCTCGTCGAGGACGCCGAAGTCGCCGCGGCTCTCACCGCCAGCGGTCTCGCTCGCCGGCGGCGGCGCACGGTGGTGCAGACGGGCTCGCAAGCGCCCGTGCTGCATTCCGCTCCCGCGCCCGCTCCCACTCTGCAACTCGCCCGGCCCGATATCGCGGTGGCATGGCACAGCGGTTCGGTCAGCGGCCGTGTCGCCGCCGCCGAAGCCGACCAGACCGAAGGGAAGATCTCGTGAATTCACCGACAGTGACCGACGCGCACAACGCGGCGGCCGCGAACCCCGTGGACGGCTCCAATCGGCTGGGCTGGCTATTGGCCGAATTGGATATCCCCGGTGTGCGTTTCGGCGTGCTGCTGTCCGAGGACGGCCTGCGCATCGCGCACTCGGGCAATATCAGCAAGGACAATGCCGAACGCTTCGCCGCGGCCGCTTCGGGACTGCGCTCGCTCGGCAAGGCGCTCTCCGAATTCTGCGGTGGCCCGCAGGACAACGTGCGCCAGAATGTCACCGAGTACGACGACGGCATGATCTTCATTACCGCCGCCGGTGAAGGCGCTGTCATCGGCGTCTCCACCACCGCGGAGGTGGATGTGGCGCTGGTCGCGCACCGGCTCAACGAACTCGCCGGTCGGGTCGGGCACGAGCTCGGCGCGATACCGCGAGGCGGCGCCCGCCCATGACCGGACCGCGGCGTGATCCGGATCTGGTCCGGGCTTACGTGCGCACGGGTGGGCGTTCGCGTCCCACCCGGGTTCTGGACCTGGTGACGGTGATCGTCGCCGCCGATACGCCCATGCAGGGTGGTTCACCCGATGCCCGGCGCATTTTCGCGCTGTGCCGAAGTGCGTTGTCGCTGGCGGAGATCGCCGCCCATCTCGACCTGCCGCCCTCGGTGGTGAAGATCGTCGTCGCCGATTTGATCGACAGCGGTCACCTGATAACCCGGACGCCCGCACACACCCTGCCGGACGTCAGCCTTCTAGAAGAGGTACTGAATGGGCTTCGCGCCCTTGCGGTCTGAGTCCGATCAACCGCACGCATCGGGCATCGAATATCTGCCCAATACCATCGTCAAATCGGTGAAGCTACTGGTAGCCGGCAGTTTCGGGGTCGGCAAGACAACGTTCGTCGGCAGTGTTTCGGAGATCAAGCCGTTGCGCACCGAGGAAACCATCACCGAAGCCAGTGTCGGCGTCGATGATCTGGCCGGCCTCCGGAACAAGACGACCACGACGGTCGCCATGGATTTCGGCCGCATCACGCTCAATCCGCAATTGGCCCTGTACCTCTTCGGCACTCCCGGCCAGCAGCGCTTCGTCCCGCTGTGGGAGGAACTGGCACTGGGCGCACTCGGCGCGCTGGTGCTGGTGGATACCCGGCGCATAGAACAGTCCGACGAGGTGCTCTCGGTGCTGGAACAGCGCGGGGTGCCCTACGCGGTGGCGGTCAATCAATTCGAAGGCGCACAGCGTTTTCCGCTCGCCGAGGTGCGCGATGCGCTCGATCTCGCCGAGGACACTCCCCTGACCGCCCTGGATGCTCGCGATCGCCGCACCTGTGTGGAGTCGCTCATCACTCTCGTCGAATACCTGTTCCACTCGCGTCAGGAGTCACGCATTTGACCACTTCGACCGGCCCGGCGCCGCTCGTCGACGGTACCCGCTTCGCGCTGTACGACCCGGAGTTCGCCGCTGATCCGCACCGCTGGTATCGCGAAATGCGCGGTAGCTTCGGCTCTCTGGTGCCGGTGGAGCTCGCACCGGGAATCACCGCGACCCTGGTGATCGGCTATCACGACGCGGTGCGGATTCTCAACGATCCCGAGCACTTCCCCGCTGATCCACGTATCTGGCAGCAGGACATTCCGGCCGACTGCCCCGTCAAGCCGATGATGGAGTGGTACCCCAATGTCCTGCGCAATGCCGGTGCGGCGCACTGGCGTTACCGCCAGGCCAATGTCAGCGCGGTGGACGGGGTGGATCTGCACGGCCTGCACGCCATCGTCGAGCGCGAGGCGATCCCGCTGATCAATACCTTCTGCGCCACCGGTACAGCCGAGTTGATCAGCCAGTACGCCTTCCCGCTCGTGTTCGCCGGCCTGAACGAAATGCTCGGCTGCCCACCGGAAATCGGGCAGCGAGTGGCGGCGGGTATGGCGGCGCTGTTCGACTCGGTGGACGAGAACGCCGAACTCGGCATGCAGACGCTCAGCGGCGCGCTGCTCGAGCTGATCGATCTCAAGCGCCGCGAACCCGGCAACGACATGGTGACCCGGCTGCTGCAGCACGATGCCGGTCTCGACGATACCGAGATGCTGGCGAACATCATCAGCATCTACGGCGCGGGCCTGGAGCCGCAGCAGAACCTGATCATCAACACGCTGCGCCTGATCCTCACCGATGATCGCTTCGCCGGTGACGTGCTCGGCGGAAGTCTCTCCACGCGTGACGCTTTGGACGAGGTGCTGTTCAACGATCCGCCCATGGCGAACTTCGCGATCTCCTATCCGCGTCAGCCGATGCTGGTCGGCGATACGTGGCTGCCCGCGCATCAGCCGGTCGTCATCAGTCTCGCCGGATGCAACAACGATCCCGCCATCGCGGGCGGCGAGCGCATCGGAAATCGCTCTCATCTGGCCTGGAGCCTGGGCGCGCACGCCTGCCCGGCGAAATCGGTGGCCTCACTGGTCGCCCAGGAGGCCATCGATCAGTTGCTCGATGCGCTCCCCGAGTTGCGCTTGGCCGTTCCGGTTGATGAATTGTCTTGGCGGCCCGGACCTTTCCACCGGGCGCTGGCGGGTTTGCCGGTCACTTTTCCGGCCTGCCCGCCGTTGAACGTCAAGTAGGAGAACAACGTAGTGACGATCGAACCCCTGGCGCTGGATCTGACCGGTGTCGACATTCAAGGCGAGAACGCTCGCATCCGTGCGCGCGGACCGGTGACCCTGGTCGAGCTCATGGGCGTGCCCGCCTGGTCGGTGACCGATGCCGATGTTCTCCGGCGCCTGCTGGCCGATCCACGCGTGTCCAAGGATCCGGCGCAGCATTGGGCGGCGTTCATCAACGGCGAGGTCACCCCGGAGTGGCCGCTGTTCCCGTGGGTGGCGGCGACCAATATGTTCACCGCGTACGGCGCCGATCACCGCCGCCTGCGCAAGCTGGTCTCCCCCGCGTTCACCAATCGCCGCACGCTGGCGCTGCGCCCCCGCATCGAGGAGCTGGTGAATACGCTGCTGGACCGGCTCGCCGAGACGCCGGCGGGTGACATCGCGGATTTGCGTGAGGGTTTCGCGTATCCGGTGCCGATTCAGGTGCTCACCGAGTTGATGGGCGTGCCCGAGGATCGCGAGCCGGCGCTGCGGATCTGCGTGGCGCGGTTCTTCGACACCGAGATCACGCCCGAGGCGGCGGGCGCGAACTACGTCGAAATGTTCGGGCTCATCGAGGATCTCGTCGCGCACAAGCGCGAGAATCCCGGTGACGACATGATCAGCGTGCTGATCGCCACCCGCGACGAGGACGGCGAGCGGCTGACCGAGAAGGAGATGGTCGATACGCTCATGCTCGTCATCAATGCCGGGCACGAGACCACGGTGAATCTGCTGGACCAGGCGATCTACTCGCTGCTCACGCATCCGGATCAGCTGGCCGCGGTGCTGGACGGCACGGTGAGCTGGGATGCGGTGATCGAGGAGACGCTGCGCTACGAGTCGCCGGTCGCGCACCTGCCGCTGCGCTATGCGGTGGAGGACATCGAGATCGACGGTGTCCGGATCGCCAAGGGCGAGGCCATTCTCGCCTCCTACGCCGCGGCGGGCCGCGATCCGAAGGTGCACGGCGAGAGCGCCGATACGTTCGACATCACCCGGGTGAACAAGGATCACCTGGCCTTCGGACACGGTGCGCACCACTGCATCGGCGCGCCGCTGGCTCGCCTGGAGGCGGCCATCGCGCTGCCCGCGCTCTTCGCGCGCTTTCCGGAGCTGCGCTTCGCCACCGATCCGGCCGAACTGGCCCCGGTGATCGGGTTCATCTCCAACGGGCACCGCGAACTGCCCGTGCGCCTGACCGCGAACTGACGCGCACGTTCGGTCGCTGACGCAACTCGGGCCCGGCAACCTGCCGGGCCCGAGTCGTCCGCGCGGGTGGCGCGTCAGGCCACGAAGAGCTTCCCGATGAGGGAGTTCACGGCCGAGACGAGGTCACCGATGAAATTCGGAATCATGTTCTGCTCCTTCACGACGAGGGGTACGGGTACGAACGGCGTGGCCCGGCGATGGCGACATCACCGGACCGACTGTTTCCTATTCGTTGCCGAACGCAGGAAGGATGTCGGTCGGTTCGCGTGCCCGGTGTGCTAACCGACGCCGCTGGTCAGCGAGGTTTCGGATTACCAGCGTGGCGTCGCCGCGCCGATGGCACGATTTCGACCATGACCGCGGACTACTACGACCTCGGGAACTATTCGCGACCGGTGACCACCGCCGCCCCGGGCGCGCAGCTCTGGTTCGATCGCGGGCTGGTGTGGACCTACGCCTTCAATCACGAAGAGGCCGTGCGCTGTTTCGAGCGCGCCCTCGAGCACGATCCCGGCTGCGCGATGGCGTACTGGGGTATCGCCTACGCGTCCGGCCCCAACTACAACAAGCCGTGGGATTTCTTCGACGAGAAGGAGCTGGCCGATACGGTCGAGCGCACGCACGCCGCGGCCCAGCGCGCGGTCGCGCTGGCCGCGGGGGCCGCGCCGGTGGAACGCGCGCTCATCGGCGCGCTGGCCGCACGCTATCCGAGCAGCACTCCCGAGGGCGATGCCGCGGTGTGGAATCTCGGCTACACCGAGGCCATGCGCGCCGTATACCGGGAATTCCCGGACGATCTCGATGTGGCGGCGCTGTTCGCGGACGCGCTGATGAATCTGACGCCGTGGGGACTGTGGGTACCGGACGACGGCGGGGACTCGCACGCCCTGGTGGCCGGCGCGAACACGCAGGAGGCCGGGGCAGCCCTGGACGCGGTGCTCGCGACCGCGGCCGGGCACACCCATCCCGGCGCACTGCACCTGTACCTGCACCTGATGGAGATGTCGCCGACGCCCGAAGCCGCACTCACGGTGGCGGATCGGCTGCGCGGGCTGGTGCCCGATGCCGGGCACCTCGAGCACATGCCCTCGCACCTGTACGTGCTGTGCGGCGACTACCGGGCCGTGGTCGCGGCGAACGCGTCCGCCTATCGCGCGGACGAGAAATACGTGCGCGCGGCCGGGGCGATCAATTTCTACACCCTCTACCGCGCGCACAATCTGCACTTCGAGATCTACGGCGCGATGTTCCTGGGGCAGTCGGAGACCGCGCTGGCGGCGGTAGGCCGTCTCGAGGACGCGATTCCCGAGGAATTGCTGCTGGTGCAGTCACCGCCCATGGCGGACTGGCTCGAAGGCTTCCTGGCGATGCGCGTGCACGTGCTGATTCGTTTCGGCCGCTGGGAGCGCCTGCTCGACCTGCCCCTGCCCACCGATCCGGACCTGTACTGCGTGACGACCGCGATGCTGCACTACAGCAAGGGCATCGCGTACGCGGCCACCGGCGATCTGCCCGCCGCCCTGGATCAGCAGCGGCACCTGCGCGCGGCGACCGCCCGCGTCCCCGCCACCCGCACGCTGTTCAACAACACCTGCCTGGATCTGCTCGGCATCGCCGCCGCCATGCTCGAAGGCGAACTCCGGTACCGGGAAGGCGACTACGACAGCGCTTTCCGGGCGCTGCGCCGATCCGTCGAGCTCGACGACGGCCTGCCCTACGACGAGCCCTGGGGCTGGATGCAGCCCACCCGGCACGCCTACGGCGCGCTGCTGCTGGAACAGGATCGGGTAGCCGAGGCCGAGGCCGTCTACCGCGCCGACCTCGGGCTGGACGACACCCTGCCCCGCGCCTGTCAGCACCCCGGCAATGTCTGGAGTCTGCACGGCTATCACGAATGCCTCACCCGGCTCGGCAAATCCGGCGAGGCGCGGATCATCGGCCGGCAGTTGCAATTGGCCGCCGCGGTGGCGGACATCCCCATCGGGGCGTCCTGTTTCTGCCGGACCGCGGGCCCGGCCGAACCCTGCTGCCCGGCCTAGCCGGCCGGGACCGCCGCTACCGCTTGCTCAGTGCCGCTTCGGCAGTGGTGAGCGGGCGCAGCAGCAGCTTCGCCGCACCGGAGAAGACTCGCTGATAGCTCGGCCCCAGCACGCGCACGGCGAGATCGACCACGTGCGCGTCCAGGCCGATGAGTACGCGCCCCTGCTCGCCGGTGACCCCGCGCAGGATGGTCCGCGCGGCCGATTCGGCGGTGGTGTGGGTCAGGAAGCGGTCGAACAGCTCCTGCATGCCGTCCATCTTCGCGCCGGTGCTGGCCGTGGCGTTGTTCACGATGTTGGTCTTGATCCCGCCCGGGTGCACGCAGGTGACCCCGACCGGCGCGCCGGCCATCAGCATCTCCTGCCGGAGTGCCTCGGTGAAGCCGCGCACCGCGAATTTGGCGGCGTTGTACGAACTCTGGGACGGCACCCCGAAGAGCCCGAAGATGCTGGAGATATTGACGACGTGTCCGTCACCCGAGGAGATCAGGTGCGGGAGAAAGGCTTTCGTGCCGTTCACCACGCCCCAGAAGTCGACGTCCATGACCTTCTCGATATCGACGAACGGGCTCTCCTGCACCGTGCCGAAGATCGTGATCCCGGCATTGTTGATCACCAGGTTCACCGTGCCGAAGTGCTCGGCGACCGCGTCGGCGTAGATCAGCACGGCCTCGCGGTCGCGCACGTCCAGGCGCTGCGAATGCGGGGCGCTCCCCCGTGCCCGGCACAGCTCCGCGGTCTCGGCGAGCCCCGCTGTGTCGACGTCGCTGATCGCCACCCGCGCGCCCCGCCGGGTCAATTCGAGCGCGAGCGCCCGGCCGATTCCCGACGCCGCACCGGTGACGACGGCGACCTTGCCTTCGAGTGACTTCATACCCGAAGCCTAAATACCAGTCGAGTGACTTACAAGTCCCGCGACTGGAAAAGCTACACTCGGCCGGATGAGCACTCCCGCGCGAACCCAGGCCGAGCGCCGGGCGGCGACCGTCACGGCGCTGCTGGACGCGACGATCGAGAGCCTGGGCGAGGTCGGCTACTACGCCACCACCACGCGCGGGGTCGCCGAACGGGCCGGGGTCAGTCAGGGCGCGCAGCAGCACTACTTCCCCACCAAGGCCGATCTGGTCGACGCCGCGATCGGCCGGCTGCTCGAACAGCTCGCGGCCGGGTTCGGCGTCGAGCCGGACGCGCCCACCGAGCTGGCTCGCGCGCGGATTCTGCTGGATCAGCTCTGGGCGACCCACCAACTGCCCATCGCGCCAACGGTCTTCGAGGTCTTCAACGCCGCCCGGACCGATCCGGATATCGCCGCCCGCGTCAAGGAACTGCTCGGGCACGCCATGGCCGCCGTCGAAGTGAGTGCGGCGGCGCATCTTCCGACCTACAGCGCCCTGCCCGGCTTCCGCGACTTCCTTCTCACGGCGGTGGCGGCCATGCGCGGCACGGTGGTGGTGTCCGCGATCGCGGGCACCCAGGGACTGTCCCCGGCCTGGCCGGTGCTCCGCGAACAGCTGCTGACGAATCTCACCGCACTGGCCTCGGCCGACCCCAAGGCCCGCCGCGCTCGATGAGTGCGGCGGGCGGGTGAGGTGGTGCGTGGGGTGTTATGCCGCCGCGGCGGATTTCAGGGCGCGCAGCGCCTCGTCAGGATCCTCGATGTCGATGACCAGGCGGGTGAACTCGTTGCCCGCCAGGTCGATGCGCAGGGCATGACCGCCGAACAGGGTGTCCCAGAACTCCTTGCGGCCCTTGCCGCGGAAGGTGCCCGCGGCGATCACGCCGGGGAAGAAGGCGCCGACGCGGAACCACGGGGGCCGCATGTCGACGCCGGCCAGGGCTATCGAGGTGATCTGTGAGAGATCGAAGGTGACCTCTTCACGGAGCGCGAGTACGCGGTGGGCTCCGGTTACATGGACAGTCACGGTGGTTCCGGTGAGTTCCAGCTCGACCATGTCGCAACCTCTTTCGCCGACGTCTTCAACCTCCCTCCACACTGCCGTGCCGTCCTTGTCATAGCCTGAGCGTTTCCTAGGAGTTCTCTCAGGTTCGCTGCGAATTCGGGCAAATCCACCGTCAGAACGCCCGAATCATGGTCATCGGCCGCGGATAACGCGGTGACGCCCGGGCGTGTTCACCCGCGGCGCCCGGCCCCGGATTCGAGCGCGGAATCCACCTCTGCCTGCGGCAACGGCGCGCCGCCCAACTGCCGCAACAGATCCGCGGTGGTCTCGACGGTGCCGCAGCGGCGGGCCACGTAGTTCAGTGCCATGAGGTGTTCGTCACGGCTGAAATCGGCGGTCGCGTCCAATGCCAGGAAAGGGCGCACATCGGTCATGAAAGCCTCGGCGGCACTGAGCATGCAGCCCATGTGGGTGTAGACGCCGGTGATCATGAGATGGTCGCGGTGGTAGTAGCCGAGCAGTTCACGCAGGTCGGTGCGCTGGAACGCGGAGTACCGCCATTTGGTGACCTGGATGTCGCGCGGGTCCGGCGGCAGTTCGGCCACGACCTCGGTGTCGGGACCGTCGGTCATGCCGCTGCCCCAGAAGTCGGCGAGAATGCCGCGCCGCGAGGGATGTTGGTCGCCCGGTTGCATGGTGTAGACCACCGGAATGCCGAGTTCGTGACAGCGCCTGCGCAGCGTGTCGATATTGCGCACGAGGGTGCTGGCCGGTTCCTGTTCGGCGTCGTAGGCCGAGAGGAAGTACTGCTGCATGTCGTGGATGAGCAGGGCGGAGCGAGCCGGATCGAGCAGCCAGTCCACCTGGTTGGGGACCACCTCGTCGGCGGTGGGCATGGCATAGGACGCGATCGGGGGGATGGGCAAGACAGCCTCCGGGTCGTCGGGTGCGTGCGTGCTTCGTGCGGGGATGCGCCGATCAGGCGACGGACAGGGGCAGATCCGCGATGCCGAGCGGGCCCAGGATGCGACCGAATTTGCCGGTGGTCTCGGCCAATTCGGCGGCCGGATCCGATTCGGCGACGATGCCGCCGCCCGCGTGCGCGAGCAGGCTGCGCCCGTCCGCGGCCAGTTCCGCGCAGCGGATGCTGACCATCCACTCGCCGTCACCGGCGGCGTCGCACCAGCCCAGCGTGCCCGCGTAGAAGCCGCGATCACCTTCGAGTTCGGCGATGAGGCGGGCGGCGGGTTCGGTGGGGGTGCCGCAGATGGCGGGGGTGGGATGCAGGGCGGCGGCCAGCTCCAGCGCGGAGGGACCGTCGGCGGGGACGGTGGCGGTGATCGGGGTGCCCAGGTGCCACATCTCGGGGGTGCCGGTCAGCTCCGGCGTCTCGGGGGTGTGCACGGCGGTGCAGCGATCGCGCAGGACGCCGCCGACCTGATCGACCACGTACCGGTGCTCGTGCCGGTCCTTCGACGAGGCGAGCAGGGTGTCGGCCGCGAGCCGATCGGCGTCCGGATCGCCCGCGCGCCGGGCGGATCCGGCCAGCGGATGACTGAGAACGGTGTCCCCGATGCGCTCGATGAGCACCTCCGGGCTCGACCCCACCAGGTGTCTACCGCGATAGGCGACGCCCGCCGCGGTGAGATCGACCAGGAAGCCGTTGCCCACCGGGTCGGTCGACACCAGCAGATCCAGCAGTTCGGCGGGCGTGATCGCGCGGTCCGCTCGGGCGCGAATCGCCCTGGCCAGCACCACCTTCGACAGCGGATGCGCGGGATCGGCGAGCAGCCGGATCGCGGCGGCGACGTTGCGCATGTGGGCTTCGGGTGAGGGGAAGGCGGCGTCGATCTCGAAGTCCGGCAGGGCATTCGGGGCGCTCGCCGGATACGGGGCCGCGGTGATCGAGATCGATTCCGGGGCGAACAGCGCCGCGGGCGCGCCGGGCGCGAAGGGCAGTGCGCCCACGACGTGGCTCACCTCTCCCGCACGCAGCGCAGCCGCCGCGTCCGTCGCCGTGGAGAACACCCGGCCGACGCCGTGCGCGATCACCGTGCGATGCGGTCTGGCCAGCACAAAGGCGGGCTCCGAAGCTGAGATGGCAGAAATGGCAATCATCCTCTCGAATCACATGTCGAGCGTGGCTCCGCCGTCGACCCGCAGGTCGTGCATGGTGATGTGACGGGCGTCGTCGGAGACCAGAAAGCGGACCGCCGCGGCGATATCGGCGGGTGCGGCGATGCGCCGCAGGGGAATTCCGAGGCGGTAGACCTCGGGATCGCCGTCGAGCAGACTCGCTCGGGCGGCAGTGCTCAGGGGGGACGGGCCACTCAGGGGGGACGGATCGCCGGGGTCCGCCGGATCGTGTGATTCACCCGGGTACAGCCCGCGCAGCATGTCGGTGTCGGTGGAACCGGGCGACACCAGATTCACCCGGACCCCGTGCGGAGCGACCTGCAGGGCCAGCGCCCGGGTGAAGGCGGTGGCCGCGGCCTTGGACGCGCAGTAGGCGGCCATGCCCGAACGCGGGGTGCTCGCGGCGTTGGACGACACGACCACGATGGATCCGCGCCCGGCGGCGACCATCTCGCGAGCCGCGCGCTGGGTGACGTGCATGGTGCCACCGGCGTTGACCGCGAGCGAGCGCTCCCAGTCCCGCGGGGAGATCTCCAGCGCGGATCCGGCGTGCATGACGCCCGCGGCGTGCACGACCACGTCGGGCACACCGAATTCGGCGATGAGCCGATCGAAGGCCGCGGTCACCGCCGCGCGATCGGTGACGTCGATCCGCGCGGATTGCACCCGGACCTCGTGCGCGGCCGCGAGGTCTTCGGCGATCTCGTGTACGCGCGCGTCGCGATCCCACAGCGAGACGGCCCGGGACCCGGGCGCGAGCGCGGTCGCCACGGCCGCCCCGATACCCGCCGCGGCGCCGGTGACCACGACCAATCGTGCACCCGATTCGATCATGAACATAAGGTTAGCCTAACCTGATAAGAATGTGGGGCGCTCGTTTTCCGGTGCGCTCGGGCCTGCCCGGCGCACCGCCCGTTCTTCCCGAAAAGAGGTGCACCACAATGCCATCGACCGTGCTCAACGGCTTCACCCCGTGGCCGGCAGCCGCCGCGGAACGGCACCGGGAACAGGGTTGCTGGACCGGCGAGACCTTCGGCGACATGCTCTCCGCCCGCGCCGCGGCCACCCCGGCGGCCACGGCCGTGATCGACGACGCCCACCGCTGGACCTACGCCGAACTCGACCGTCGCTCGCGCGCACTGGCCACGGGTCTGGGGCGGCTCGGAATCGGCCGGGACGACCGGGTTCTCGTGCAACTGCCCAATCGCGCCGAGTTCGTCGAGGTGATCTTCGCGCTGTTCCGGCTCGGCGCGCTGCCGGTGTTCTGCCTGCCCGCGCATCGCCGGGCGGAGCTGGCGCCCATCGCGACCGCGAGCGGCGCGACCGCCATGATCACGGTCGGCGTTCATCAGCGTTTCGACCATGCGGCACTGGCGAATTCGATTCGCGCGGAGGTCCATGCGCTGCGCCACGTCCTCGCGATCACCGATGACGCGCGGGCCCTGCCCGAAGGCGTCCTGGATCTCGCCGACTTCCGGGACGAGCCGGGACCGCTGCCCGTGCTCGACGCGAGCGCGGTCGCCTTCCTGCAACTCTCCGGCGGCAGCACCGGGATCCCCAAACTCATCCCGCGCACCCACGACGACTACCTGTACAGCGTGCGGCGCAGCGCGCAGATCTGCGAACTCGACGCGGGCGCCGTCTATCTCGCGACGCTGCCGGTGGCGCACAACTTCCCGATGAGTTCGCCCGGCATCCTGGGCGCGCTGTGGGCGGGCGGCACGGTGGCCATGACCCCGGACCCCACCCCGGCGACCGCGTTCGCGGCCATCGAGCGATTCGGGGTGACCATCACCGGACTGGTGCCGCCGCTGGCGCGGCTGTGGGTGGAGCGGGCCGAAGCCGGTGCGACGCCGAATCTTTCGACGCTGAAGGTGGTGCAGGTCGGCGGCGCGCGGTGCCAGGAGGAACTGGCCCGGCGTATCGGGCCCGCGCTGGGCGCGACGCTGCAGCAGGTTTTCGGCATGGCCGAAGGCCTGGTCTGCTACACCCGGCTGGACGATCCGGTCGAGGTGGTGGTGGCCACCCAGGGCCGTCCGATGTCGGAGTTCGACGAGTTGCGGGTGGTGGACGAGTCCGGGGCCGACGTGCCCGCGGGCACGGACGGGAACCTGATCACCCGGGGCCCCTATACGATTCGCGGCTACTTCGACAACGCCGAGGCCAATGCCCGCGGCTTCACCCCCGACGGCTGGTACCGCACCGGCGATGTGGTGCGGCTGCGGCCCGACGGAAACATCGTCGTGCAGGGCCGGGCCGGGGACTGGGTGAACCGGGGCGGGGAGAAGGTCTCGGCCGAAGAGCTGGAGGCGCACCTGCTGGAGCACCCCGACATCCGCGAGGCCGTGATCATCGGGACACCCGATCCCGTACTGGGACAGCGGATCTGCGCGTTCGTGCAGCCCGCGGACCCCGCGCGCAGGCCGTCGCTGCTTTCGGTGCGATCGTTCGTACGCCTGCGGGGTGTCGCGGCGTGGAAGATGCCCGACGACGTGGTGGTGATCGAGGACTTCCCCGAAACCGGGGTGGGCAAGACCAGCCGCAAGGAGTTGCGGCGGCTGGTCGCAGAGGGGGCACGGGGGCGGTGAGCCGGGCGGTGACGCGGCCCGGCCCGGGCAATCGCCGGGGCCGACCGCGTCACCCACGGTCACGACAGCGCTTCGAACCAGGAGCCGAGCACCGGATCCGAAGCGAGCGTAGGGAAGTCGATGTGCGCGTGCCCGGCCGCGCGCCACTTCTCCACCAGCGCCATGATGCGCACCGAATCCAGGCCCGCGTCCAGGAGATTGGTCTCCGCGGTCAGTTCGGCGGGGTCGATCCCCAATACCGTTGCCACGTCGTCGATCACGCGCAGGCGCAGGGCGGTCGTCTCGTTGGTCATGCTCACTCGTCCCGGTCGTAGTCGGCGACGCCGCGCTTCCAATAGCCGGCGATGAGAAAGTCCTTCGGCCCCACGTTCAATTCGGTGCGCACCCAGCGGCGCAGCGGGCGCAGCACGCCCGACTCACCCGCGAGCCAGACGTACACCCGCTGTCCGGCGGGCACTTCCACGGTGCGCACCGCCTGTTCCAGGGCGTCACCGGTGCCCGGTTCGGCCGCGCCGCGGTGCACCCAGCACACGCGTACGCCCGCCGGCGCGGTCAGCGGAATCTCCTCGTCGGGACCGGTCACCTCGATGAACGCCCAGCCGGTCGCCGCGGCCGGCAGCCATTCGAGCCAGCGGGCGATGGCGGGCAGCGCGGTGATGTCACCGGCGAACAGGTAGGCGTCGTAGGTCTTGGGCACCACGACGCCGCCGGGCGGGCCGGCGATGTGCATCGGGGTACCCGGGGCGGCGGTCAGCGCCCACTCCGAGGCCAGACCGTCGCGGTGGATGGCGAAGTCGATGTCCAGTTCCCGGTCCGCGGCGCTGAAGCGGCGCACCGTGTACTCGCGGGACACCGGGCGCGGACTACCCCATTCCAGGGACAGCCCGTCCCTGCTCGGCAGGCGCAGCACGCCTTCCTCGTCCGGAAACACCAGGCGCACGTGCTCATCGGGCACGTAGCTGTGGAAGCCGGCGAGATCCTCGCCGCCGAAGGTGATCCGGACCAGTCCCGCGCCCAGCGGCGCGGTGCGCAGGACCCGCACCGCGCACAGGCCGATCGGGTAGCCGACCTTGGCTCCGTGTGCGCCCGCGAGCACCTCGTCGATGCGTTCGGCGTAGGCGGCTCGATCCATCAGCGCGTCTCCTTTCCCAACAGGGGCGCGGCGGCCAGGGCCGTGACCGCGCCGAGTACCAGTACGACGAGCCCGTAGACCACGAGAGCGGTTCCGGGCGTCCAGAATTGGCCCGCCACCCCGGCCACCATGGACCCGACGGCGGTGCCGGTGACGGCCTGCACCATGAGCAGGCCGGACAGTCGCCCGCGCAGCTCGTCCGGCGCGTGCTGCTGCAGCACGGTGAAGCGCAGCACGATGCCGATCGCGCGGGCCATGCCGAAGCCCGCGAGTCCGAGGAAGACGCCCGCGGCGTGCGGGATCAACCCGGCGGCGATGACCCCGAGGGGCATGAGCGCCAGCGTGATCAGCAACCCGCGGCCGGGACTGCGGGTGCGGCCCATCCAGCCGCTGGTCAGCGAGCCGAGCACCGCGCCCGCACCCGGAGCGGCATACAGGATGCCCAGGGTCGTCGTGCTCGCGCCGAGTTCGTCATGCACCAGTGCGGGCAGCAGAACCAGCGGACCGCTCACCAGCATGGCGATCACGCCGGTGAGCAGCGTGGCTCGAATAACACTGTGCCGCAGCGCGAAACGAATGCCCTCGCCGAGTTCGCGCAGCGGATTGCTCGTGGCCCGGGCCGGGACCGGCTGCGGGCCGATGGCTCGGATCAGGGTGACGGTGGCCACGGTCGCCGCGGCCGTGAGGAAGTAGGCCGGGCCGACACCGGCCTGGGCGATGAGCACACCGGCCAGCGCGGGGGTGATCATGGTGCCCAGATCGGTCGTGAGCGCGGTGAGCGCGCCGGCGGCCGCCATCTTCTCCCGGCCGACGAGCGCGGGAACGAGTGCCATGAGCGCGGATCCACTCACCCCGCCCGCCAGGCCGTCCAGCACGCCCGCGGCGTAGATGACGCCCAGCAGCGGGTGGGGCAGCAGCGCGTTCACACCGAGCGCCACGAAGCCGACGCCCGCCGCGGTGCGGGCCCAGCCGATGGTGTCGCGCCGGTCGTACCGGTCCGCGATCACCCCGCCCGCCAGGCTTCCGGCGAACAGCGCGACCGCGGTGACCGTGGTGACGCCGGCGACGTGCAGCGAGGATCCGGTGAGCTGATAGACCTGCACGGGCAGGGCCACCATGAGCAGTCCGATCCCGAGCACCGATATCAGCCGGGCCGCGAAGGCGCAGCGGAATTCCCGGCTCGCCCGCAGCGGCGAGAGATCGATGAGCAGGCCGCCGACGGCTGTCACTTGAAGGTCGCTCCCAGCAGATCGAGGGTGCTCATGGCGTTGCGGTAGTCGGGCCGCTGGGCGGTGGCGGGCAGATCGAAGACCTTGCCGGCCTTGAAGGACGGCAGCTTCGAGAGCATCGGGTCATCCCCGAGCTGGGCGATGGTGCGCCCGCCCTCGAGCTGCACGACGAACAGCACCGGCGCGTCCACGACGGTGGTGGTCACCTCGGGGCTGAAGGACACCCAGTCGGCGGCGGCGGGGCGGGAGGGGTTGCCCGCCTTGGCTTCCACCTTGTCGTCCATGGTGAAACCGACGGCGCTGAGCAGCGAGGCGATCGGGGTGCCGGGGGCGATGACGGACGGCTTCTGATCCTTGCGGGACTGGAACACCGCGACCGCGCCCCGGGGCACCTTGATGGTGGACTTCACCTGCGCGACCTTGTCGTTGTACGAGGTGATCAGGGCATCGACCTTGTCCGCCTGGTTGACGGCGTTCGCGACGGCCTTCAGGTGGTCCTGCCAGTTGGTGCTGTTGGAGGGGATCAACACGGTGGGCGCGATGGCCGCGAGCTTGTCGTAGGCGTCGATGGACTGCTGGCCCGGGTAGCCCTGGCCGCCGCCGATGATGAGGTCCGGCTGTTGTGCGGCAATGAATTCCAGGTTGATGTTGTCGCCGGAGGGCAGCACCTCGGTGCCCTGCTGCTTCGCGTCCGCGGACCACGCGGCCGGGAATTCACCGGCTTTCAGGGTCACCCCGAGCACGCGCGGGTCGGCGGCCTTCACCTTCGCGCCGAGGTCGTAGAGGTAACCGGCGAGCGAGCCGTTGACCACCACGATGCGCTGGGGGTCGGCGGGCACGGTGATCGTGCCCTTGTCGGTCTGCACCTCCCGGGTGCCGGCGTCGCTCGCGCCGTCGGAGCCGGAGCTACAGCCCGCGACCAGCGCGACCAGCGCCAGGACGAGCAGGGCGACGGCGGCGCGGAAGCGGGCCGTCATGCGGTACAGCGTCATCGATGGAAGTTCTTTCTGCTCTGGGGGGATGGGGACTCGGGGATGGATTCAGCGTCGAAGCGCCGGAGCGGCGTCGAGCAGCGCGGCGACCTCGGCCCACCCGGCGGGGGACACGATGTCGAAGTGCGAATAGGGCAGGCGGCGCACGGTGACGTGCGCGCCGCTGTCCCGCCAGCCGGCGATCTGGGCGTCGGTGCGGGCGGGCTCGGACCCGGTGTCCGCCGCGTACAGGGCCATCGGGCCGCCGTAGTGCGGGGCGGTGGATCGGGTGACCATGCCGAGCAGCCCGGTGGCGGCGGTGCGGATGGCCCGTGTGAGTTCCGGTGCGTCCTCGGGCAGTTCGGGAAGCAGCCGATCCAGCTCGTCCGGATCCGCCAGTGCGCGGGTGGCCTGGTCGACCAGGTTCGCCAGCGGATGGGAGTCGATCAGACCGACGTAGGCGATGGTCTCCCCCGCCTGCTCGAGCAACGCGGCGACGGCGTGCGCGATGACGCCGCCGAGGGAGTAGCCCAGCAGGTGGTAGGGCCCGTGCGGCTGGATGCGGCGGATGGATGCGAGATAGTGCCGGGCCAGATCGTCGAGGGTGCCCACCTGGAACCGGTTGTCCCGCAGCGCCGGTGACTGCACACCGATGATCGGGCGGTCGCCCCGCAGCAGCCGGGCCAGTGGCCCGAACTGCCAGGCGGTGCCGCCCACGGGGTGTATGCAGAACAGCGGCGCGGCCCCGCCGTCCCGGCGCAGCTCGAGCACGTGGTCGAGGCGGCTGCCGAGCATTGCGAGACCGGCGTCGGCGGATGTCGGTGTGACACCACGTGGCTCGTCGTCGGGCGCAGCCCCGTGAGATCCGTTGTGCGGCTGCGTAAATGACGCGGAATGCAGCGCATCACCGATTTCCCGGTCGTTCTCACCCGGCCCGTTCCGGCCCGCGAGCAACGCCGCCAGTGCGCGGGCGGTCGGGGCCGCGAAGATGTCGTCGAGAACGACGTCCAGCCCCGAGCGCCGGAGTCTGCCCGTCAGCCGGACGGCGGTGAGCGAATGTCCGCCGACAGCGAAGAAGTCCGCGTCCGGCGCCAGGTCGGGGACCGAGAGCACAGCCGCCATGGCGGCGCTGATGACAGCGGGGCTCGGCGAGGCAGCCGATCCCGGTGCGACCGGCCCGCGGGCGGGCGAGTCGGCTGAGAACGTCCGAGTGCTGGTGACCGGAGGGCCGTCGGCAGGCCGGCCGGCGGGAAGCGCGCTGTCGGGCCGCGTGAGACTCGACTCCGCTGGGCGGGACCGCGCGCCCGCCGACCGGAAGCCGGCCCGCGCGACGACACCGGCCGCGCCGGGCATGGCCGGTCGGCCCGAACGTGAATCGTCCGGCCCGGAAATGGCGGCGGCAAAGGAGCCGGAGGCCGCATCGGGCTCCAGTGCAATCGAATTCGGCGTCGCATCGGCCGGCCGCCGGGTCGGGGTCGAGTCCGTCGGTTCCGAGGCCGGGCGCGGGCCGGCCGAGACGTTCGGTGCGGGCAGGGCCTTGCGGTCGATCTTCTCGCTGGCGGTCCGGGGGATCTTGTCCAGGACGACGAACGCCGCGGGGACCATGTAGGCGGGGATCGCGGCGCGCAGGCCGGCGGTCACCTCGCCGGTGTCGAGAGTTGTCGCCGCGGCGGGGATCAGGTAGGCGACCAGGCGTTGGTCGCCGGGGGTGTCCTCGCGGAGCAGGACCACGGCCTGGGCCACCCCGGGGCAGCGCAGGAGGGCGGACTCGATATCGCCGAGTTCTATGCGCTGGCCGCGGAGTTTGATCTGGGTGTCGACCCGGCCGAGGTAGTCGAGTTCGCCGTGCGGGCCCCATTTCACCAGATCGCCGGTGCGGTACATGCGTTCGCCGGCGCCGCCGGGATCGGCGACGAACGTCGTCGCGGTCAGGCCGGGGCGGGCGAGGTAGCCGCGGGCCAATTGCACACCGGTGAGGTAGAGATCGCCGAGGGTGTTCGGCGGGACCGGACGGAGCGTCTCGTCGAGGACGCGGACCCCGGCCCCGGTCGCCGGGAGACCGATGGGGACGGAATCGGTGTCGGCGTCGGTGGTTTCGTGATGGGTGATGCAGACGGCGGCCTCGGTGGGACCGTACAGGTTGAACACGCGGGTGCCGGTCAGCTCACGCATGCGGTGGGCGGTGGCGGGCGGGAGCGCTTCGCCGCCGGTCCAGACGCTGCGCAGCGCTGTCGCGCCGGACAGGTCGGCTTCCTCGCTCAGCACCGTGAGCATGGAGGTCGTCATCTGAATGGCGTTCACCCGTTCATCGCGAATGAGTCCGGCCTGGTAGTACGGGTCGCGGTGCCCGTCGGGGCGGGTCAGCACGATGCGCGCACCCACGAGCAGGGGGAGGTAGAGCTCGAGGAGCGAGGCGTCGAACGTGGGCGGGGTCCGGTACAGGACGGTGTCGCCCGCGCCGAAACGCTGCTGGCGCTGCAACCATTCGAAGGTGTTCACGATGGCGGCATGGCTGACGGTGACGCCCTTGGGCACCCCGGTGGAGCCCGAGGTGAACAGCAGGTAGGCGGCATTGCCGGCGTGCAGCGGGGCGAGCCGGTCGGCATCGGTGATCGGGGTGGCGGAGAATCCGGTGGTGTCGACGGTGTCCAGGTCGGTGACCGGGGCCCGCTCGGTGGTGAAGCCGTCCGCGGCGCGGGTGAGAACCAGTGCCGGAGCGGCGGTTTCGAGCACGCGATCCAGTCGGTCGGCCGGTTGTGTGTGGTCGATCGGCAGGTAGACCCCGCCGGAGCGGCTGATGGCGTGCGCGGCGATCACCGAATCGATGCCGCGTTCCATGGCGACCACGACGACCGTCTCGGGGGCGATGCCACGCGAGATGAGCCAGCGCGCCGCGCGATTGACCCTGGCGTGGAACTCGCCGTAGTTCAGGGTGAGTTCCCCGGCCGTCACGGCCGGGGCGTTCGGATCGAGCGGGGTCGTGGATTCCCAGCAGGCCAGGGTCGAGCCGCGGGTGTCCCGGGCGGGGGCGGCTTCCAGGATCGAGGCGACCGTCGGGGCGGGATCCGCGACCAGGGCGGCGAGCATATCGCCGAGCCTGCGCGCCAGATGGGTTGCCAGGGATCCGGGTACCGCCGCGGGATCGTGGTGCAGCATCAGGTCGAAGCCGTCACCGGGCAGCGCGGTCACGATCACGGGGTAGTGCGTGAGGCTGTGCACGGCGACGTCGGCGACCCGCAGATCGTGGTATTCCGGCTGGCGCAGACCGGTTTTCGGGAAGTTCTGGAAGACCACGAGGCTGTCGAAGAGCTGCCCGAGCCCGGCGGCGCGCTCGAGGGTGGCCAGGCCGAGATGGCCCAGGGCCTGCATATCGAAGCTGTCCCGCTGGAACTCCGCGAGCTGATCGACGGGCGGCCGATCCGAATCCCAGTGCAGCCGAACCGGAACCGTGTTGCTGAACAGCCCGACGGTGGACTCGACACGCGGCAGCTCCGCCGGTCGGCCCGACACCACGGTGCCGAACACCACGTCGTTGCGGCCCAGCTGCTCGGCCAGGGTCAGGGCCCACGCCGCTTGCAGCAGGGTGTTCATGGTCAGTCCGCGCTCGCGACCGAGCACGTTCAGGGCCGAGGACAGATTGTCCGGCAGCGGAACTCGCAGGGCCACCGCCGCCGAGCGCTGTCCCGCACGACCGAGCAGCGACGGCTCTTCCAAGCCGTCCAGATAGGCGCGCCACCGTTCGATCGCCCCGGCGGCGTCGCGGGCGGTGAGCCAAGCCAGGTAGTCGCCGTAATAGCCCGGCGTGGCGAGTCTTTCACCACTCGAGGCGGTGACGCCCGAGTGATACAGCGTGAGCGCCTCGCGCAGCATGATCGGAACCGACCAGCCGTCCGCGAGCAGATGATGGGCGGTGAGGATCAGCCGGTGCGAGGAGTCGGTCAGCTGGATCAGCAGCACCCGCAGCAGCGGCGGCCGTGCGATATCGAAAGGTTCGGCTCCGGCCCGGTGTGCGAGTCGAGCGGCTTCAGCCTCGGCTGCATCGGGGGTCAGGCTACGCAGATCCGCTGTACGCCAACGTAGCTGCGGATGCACGGGCACCACCTGCACCGGCTGATCGAACCGTTCGTAGCAGAAGGCCGCACCCAGGTTCGGATGCCGCTCGACCACCCGCGCGAACGCCGCCGCCAGCCGTTCCGGATCGGCCGGTCCAGTCAGATCGAACCGCGCCGTCATGGTGTAGACGTCCGCTTCCCCGTCCCGCAGCGCGTGATAGAGCAGCCCTTCCTGAAGCGGCGACAGCGGCAGCACGTCGGCGATCGGCCCGTACTCGGCGGTCAGCTCGTCGATGTGCCGCTGCGACAGCGCAATCGAGGCGGAAGGGCCATCTCCCACCCACCCGGCGGCGAGGTCGCGCACGGCCCTTTCGCGACGGTCCGGATCCACGTCAGATCCCGCAACCGATTCCATTCCCGTCCGAAAGTGGACATTCCCCTGCTCCGATGGCCGCGACGACGCGAATGACGCGATGTACTTCCGCCGCACCGAACTCGGCTGCGGCGAAATGGAAGTCGACGCGCCGGCGCCTCGTGGCGAAACTTCCGCGTCAGCCGCCGTCGCCGACCGCGCCAGCTCGCCCAGACCGCGCCGGGTCAGCAGTTCCTGCGGGGTCAGCAGTAGTCCGCGATCACGCAGGCGACTACTGACGGTGATCGCGGTGATGCTGTCGCCGCCGACCCCGAAGAAGTCGTCGTCCACGCCGACCGCGTCGTGGCCCAGTGCGGCGGAGACGATCTCGCATATCGCGATCTCCGCCGGGGTGGTGGCCGAGCGCCCGGCCGCGAGCGAATCCGGGTCCGGCAACGCGGCGCGATCCACCTTGCCGTTGACGGTGAACGGCAGCTCGCTGAGCACGACGACCCGCGCGGGCACCAGGTGATCCGGCACCGAATCGGCCAGCCGCGAACGTAGTTCGAGCACGTCCGGCTCGCCGGGCCGCACCGGCACCACGTAGCCGATGAGCATGGCCCGGCCCGCGATCTCTCGAATATCCGCGGCGGCCGCCCGCACCTGCGGCAGCGCGCCGAGCGCGGCTTCGACCTCGCCCAGCTCGACCCGGTGCCCACGGATCTTGACCTGATTGTCGACCCGGCCCAGGTATTCGTAACCCCGCCCGGCGACCCAGCGCGCCCGGTCACCGGTGCGATACATGCGCGCACCCGGCGGCCCGAACGGGTCGGGCACGAACCGTTCGGCCGTGGCCCCCGGCCGCCCGAGGTAGCCGCGCGCGACGTTCGCCCCCGCGAGGTACAACTCCCCCGCCCGCGCATCGTCGACAAGTTGTAAACCGTTGTCGAGCAGATAGATTCGTGCGCCAGTCAGCGGTTGCCCGATGACGGGCGCGTCCTCGGTCACCGCCGCGCGCGTGGCGTCCACCGCGCCCTCGGTCGGCCCGTACAGGTTGACGGCGTTCAACCCATCCGCCTGGATCCCGCGCCACAACTCCGGCGGGCACCCCTCGCCCCCGAGCGCCACCAGCCGCGGCGCGACATCCGCGAGCCCGTGCTCGAGCAACGCCCCGACGAACCCCGGGGTCCCGTCCACGACGTCGATCCCGTCCCGCTCGAATGCCGCGACCAGCTCGACAGGATCCTTCCGAATCACGCTGTCGTACAACCGAACCCGATGCCCGTCCACAAGCCACAGCAGCGGATCCAGCGCGGCGTCGAACGCGAACGAGGTGGTGTGCGCGACCCGCAGCGGTCGGTCACACCCCCGCGCGGCCGCGAACATCCCGCCCCGATGCGCCGCGAGTAGATTGGCCAGCGCCCCGTGCTCGACCAGCACGCCCTTGGGCCGCCCGGTGGACCCGGACGTATAGATCAGATACGCACCCTGATTCGGCGCGATCACCACCTGGTCATCGCCGGCGCCGGGATAGCGCGCCAACTCGGCGGCGAACGTCGGATCGTCGAGAACGAGCACCGTCGGGCTCGACCCCGCGGTCCCGCGTGCGCTCGGCACAGCGACCTTCGAATCCACCGGCGAATCACCGTCCCCGACCGCGGCATCCGCCGAGCACGCTCCGCTCACCGCGGAGTCCGAGCCCGCCGCGTCCGCGCCGTCGACTACCCGCGCCGCACCGACGGAGACGATGAACGACACGGAATCGACCGATACCACGTCGCGTTCCGGCGTTGTCGAGGCCGAAGCGCTTCGCCCGTCCGCCCCGAGCGCTGACTCGGCGGCTGTCGCGGCCGTGCCCAGCACCAGCAGTGGTGCGGCGTCGGCGATCAGCTCGCGGCGGCGAGCGGCCGGGTACTCCGGGTCGAGGGGGAGGTAGGTGCCGCCCGAGCGCCAGATGGCGAAGAGGGCCACCACGAAATCAGCGGTGCGCGGGAGGGCGACGCCCACTACCACTTCGGGGCCCGCGCCGTGGGCGCGCAAGAGGTTGGAGAGTCGGGCGACGCGATCGCCGAATTCCGCTGCGGTCCAGCGCACTTCGTCGTCTTCGAGAACAACCGCGCCGGGGTGGGTGGCGACCAGGCGCGTGAGGGCCGCGGGGACCGATTCGGGCGAGGTGGCGGGACCCGGGGTGGATCGCGCCGCCAGCAGGTCGGCGCGCCGCCGGGGAGTCAGCAGTTCCAGAGCTCCGACCGGCGGCTTCTCCGGACCCGTGAAAGCGTCCAGCACCCGGCGCAGACCGTCCAGGCGAGCGCGGACGGCGGCCGGATCATTGGTTCGCGCATCGGATTCGAAGCCGAGCAACAGGGCGCCGCCGGGCAGCGGGGTCACGGTCAGGCCGAGGTCTTCGGGCGGGCCGCCGGCCACGTTGCGCAGCACGCCCTGCGCACCGTCGAAGTCCAGGGCGAAGTCGAAGACCTTGAGGTTGACCCCGACCCCGTGCAGCAGTTCGCCCGCACCGTGACCGTGGAAATCGCGGGCCAGATCGTCTCCGCTGTAGCGCTGATGCACGCGTACCTCGCGCATGGTGGCCGCGACCCGCGGGCCGAGGTCGTCGAGTCGATCGCCCGCGCCGACCCGAATCCGCAGCGGCAGCACGTTGACCGCCATCGCCGGGGTGGTCAGGGCCGCGCGGCCGACACGCCCCATGAGCAGCATGGAGATCACCACGTCGGCGGCGCCCAGGTGCCGGTTCAGGAACGCGGCGTAGGCGGCGACGAACACGTCGGCCCAGGTGATTCCGTAGCGCTCGGCGCAGTCACGCAGTGCGGCAAGGGTTTCGGCCGGGAGCACGGCTTCCGCGCGCACCGTGCGCTCCACCGCGCCGCCGACGTGCGTGCCGCGCCCGTCCAGATCGGGCCAGGGCGTCAACTGCGCGCGCCAGAACTCGCGGTCCCGCGCGAACTGTTCGCCGGCGCGATACTCCCGCTCCTCGGCGACGAGGGCGTCGATCGTTCCGAAAGTGTTTCCGGGCGCGTCCGTTCCACGCCGCAGCGCCGTGTAGTGCGCCGCGACCCGGCGCGAGAGCAGCGCCGCGCTGTACCCGTCCACGATCAGGTGGTGGTACAGCTGCACGCACCACACGACGGTCTCGCTCAGCCGGATGATCGTGTAGTTGTACAGCTGCCGGTCCACCATGCCCCGGCAGTGTTCGGCGGCCCGGTGCCGTTCCAGCGCCACCGCCTCGTGCGCCAGGGCCTGCGGATCCGCCGCGGCGCGCAGGTCGATCATCGGCCGCAGCTCGGCCGCGGCCGCGGCGACGAATTGCCGCGGTCCGTCGGGGGTGTCGCGGAATCGCAGCCGCATGTTCTCGGCCTCGGCAACCGTTCGGCGAATGGCTTCTGCCAGCGCATCCACCCCGATCGGCGCGGTTCCGGATATCTCCAGCACCTCACCGACCAGGTAGCGGCCCGACTCGGGATCGAAGTGCTGTGCGTTCCAGATGCCCAGCTGTGGTCCGGTCAACGGCAACACGGCAACTCCCCTCACCTACAACGAGATTCGAATTCGGTGGCGCGCGAATCCGGTCCCACCGGAGACGCCGACGCAGCAGAACGTAGGTTAGCCTAAGTTTACTTAGCGTGGGGAACCTTCGATTTGCGCCGGTCAGCGCCTCATCCGGTCTGCGCGGCGTTCTCCGCCAACGGGATCACCAGTGGCGCACCGGTTTCCGGATCATCGATGATCCGGCAGCCGAGCGCGAAGACCTCACGCACCAGGCCGGCGGTCACGATGCGCCGCGGCGATCCCGCGGCGACCACCGCCCCGTCCTTCATGGCGATCAGGTGATCGGCATATCGGAACGCGTGATTCAGGTCGTGCAGCACGGCGACCACGGTCCGCCCCGACTCTCGATTGAGCTTTCGGCACAGATCCAGCAACTGAATCTGGTGCGCGATATCGAGATAGGTCGTCGGCTCGTCGAGCAGTACCACGGGCGTGTCCTGAGCCAGCACCATGGCGATCCACACCCGCTGCCGCTGCCCACCGGACAACTCGTCCACGGCCCGCGCGGACAGCTCGCTCACCCCGGTCGCGGCCATCGCGGCGGCCACCGCCTCCTCATCGGCCCGCGACCACTGCCGCAGCAGCGACTGGTGCGGATACCGCCCGCGCGCCACCAGATCCGCCACCCGAATACCCTCGGGCGCGATGGAAGTCTGCGGCAGCAAGCCGATCCGGCGCGCGACCTCCTTGGCCGGGTACGAGGTGATCGCCCTGCCGTCCAGCAGCACCGCGCCGCTCTCGGGCGCGAGCAGCCGGGCCAGCGCGCGCAGCAGGGTCGACTTGCCGCAGGCGTTCGGCCCGATGATCACCGTGAACGCCCCGTCCGGAATGTCCACCGAGAGTTGATCGCTGATCGTGCGCCCCCGATAGCCCAGGCGCACCCGGTCCGCGCGCAATCGCGCGCCGTCACCGGATTCGGCCGCTGCGGCCTGTTTTTCGAGCATCGTCCCGTCCTCCTAAGTCCGCCGGGCCTCGGCCAGCAGCAGATACACCAGATACAGCCCGCCGATCGAGACGGTGACCACGCCGACCGGCAGCGGGGTGGGCGCGAACAAGCGCTGTGCGATCCAGTCGCAGGTCACCAGCAACAGCGACCCCATGGCGGCGGCCGGGGCGAGCGCGGTCGACGGGGTGCGCGCGAGCCGGCGACCCAATTGCGGTGCGGCCAGCGCCACGAACGCGATGGGCCCGGCGACGGCGGTCGCCACGGCGGTGAGCGCCACGCTCAGCACGATGAGCAGCATGCGGGCCCGCCCCACCCGGACGCCGAACGAACTGGCCTGATCGTCACCGAGTTCGAGCACCGGCAGCCACCGCACCACCGGACCGAGCGCGAGCGCGAGCACCGCGAGAATGAGCAGCGCGGGCGCAACCTGCGGCCAGGACAACCCGTTCAGCGAGCCCGCGCCCCAGGCCGCGGCCGACATGGCTGCGTGCAGGTCGGCCCGCAGAATCAGCCAGGTGTTGACCGCCGCGAGCATGGCGCTCACCCCGATACCGACGATGATCAGCCGAAAGCCGGACACGTTGTGCCGGAAGGCCAGCAGCTGAATGGCGAGCGCGGTGGCCAGACCACCGACGAAAGCCCCGGTGGCGGTCTGGAATCCGCTGCCGCCCAGGGTCAGCATGACGATCAGCGCCCCGGTGTACGCGCCGGTGTTGAAGCCGACGATATCGGGACTGCCCAGCGGATTCCGGGTCACCGATTGCAGGATCGCGCCGCTCACCCCGAGCGCCGCGCCCAGGACCAGCGCCAGGATGACGCGCGGAAAACGCCACTCCCACACCACGAGCCGGTCGAAGCGGTGATCACCGACGAACAGCGCCCGCACCACCCGGTCGGGCGCGATGGCGTAGTCGCCGGTACCCAGCGCCACCACGCCCATGAGCAGGGCCGCGCACACCAGGGCCGCACACACGACCGTGGTGCGCGTACCGACCCGCACGGTGATCCGCCGGGTGCGCACGATCAACAGCGATCGGCCGAAGTCGACGGTCGAACTCATGCGGCGCCCACCCGGGCCCGGCGCGCCAGCCAGATCAGCACGGGCGCGCCCAGGAACGCGGTGACCAGTCCGGCGGGCACCTCGTCGGGCCGGATGAGCAGGCGGCCCAGCACATCCGAGCCCAGCACCAGGATCGGCGCGAACAGCATGGAGTAGGCGATGATCCAGCGCTGATCCGGGCCGACCAGCCAGCGCGCGATATGCGGCACCGCCAGCCCGATGAAGGTGATGGGACCGACCGCGGCGGTCGCGGTGCCGCACAGCAGGGTGAGCGCGGTCGCGGTGATCAGCCGGGTGCTGCCCACGTGCACGCCCAGCGCGTGCGCCAGATCCTCACCGAGGGCGAGGGCGTTGAGCGAGCGGGCGGCGAACACCGCCAGCACCAGCCCGATCCCGATGAAGGGCGCGGCCCCGGCGATGACGTCGTAGCCGCGCCCGGTGAGCGATCCCGAATCCCAGTCCCGCATTTCCTCGAAGGCGCTGGCGTTCAACAGGATCAAACCCTTGGTCAACCCGGTCAGCACCGCGGTGACCGCGACCCCGGCCAGGGTCAGCCGAATCGGATCCGCGCCCTGTCTACCCGCGGTGCCGAGCCGGTAAACCATGAGAGATACCACCGCGGCCCCCGCGAAGCCGAACCAGACGTACGCGGTGATCTCGGTCGCACCGAGAAAAGCGACGGCGAGCGCGATGGCGAAAGCCGCTCCGGCATTGATGCCCAACAGGCCCGGATCAGCCAGGGGATTGCGGGTCAGACCCTGCATGAGGCATCCCGCGACCCCGAGCGCGAGGCCCGCCAGCAGGCCGAGCAGGGTGCGCGGCACCCGGTAGCCGGTGATGATCAGATGGTCCGGCGATCCGTCGTCCTGCCACAGTGCCTGCCATACCTCGCCGGCCGGAATCGATTTGGCGCCGATCAGCAGGCTGAGCAGGCACGCGGCCGCCAGCATCGCCATCGTCAGCAGCCAGCCCGGCCAGTACCGGGACCGTGCGCGCGGGCTTTCGTCCATGTATTCGTTCTCTCCGGGTGTTCGTGAGGGACGGTAACGAAGGTCTTGAAAGGTAAGGCTTGCCTACCCTAGTGTGTGAACCGTCCGATTCACAGCAACTGCTCAGGAAATTCGCAGCAGGCGCGAGTGTTGAGATCCGGTCGGACAATCTCGAAATATCTAGCCCCGCAACGCAATCGAACGCGTCCGTGCAGGGGCTCGACCGAGCACGCCCTGATGAGGGAACAGAAAGAGGTTCACCCGCAGTGAGATTCACCAAGGTCGCCCTACTCGCCGCTGCCCTGAGCACCGCCTCCGTGATTACTACCGGAGTGAGTAGTGCTGCACCGCAAGCAGATTCGGCCGATCCGACGGCAATCAACTACACCCAGACCACGACCGAGACCAACACCGTCATCACCACCGACGCGGGTTCCCTGGTCGTCGAGGACGGCGTCTTCAAGGTCAAGGCCGCCAACGGCGCAACCGTGGCGGGCACCGAACTCGCGTTCCGCGTCGACGATTTCGTCTTCCCGATCGCCGCCGACATCAGTGATCGCACCGCGACCCTGACCCCGCGCTTCGACCTCGCGCACGCGGTCTACCAGCCGGTCGCCCTGCCCTACGAGAATCAGGCGCCCTGGAAGTCCGAGTACGACCGCGAGGTCGCCGCCTGGAGCCGGCTGGGCTCGACCATCAGCCTCGGCGCCAGCATCGCCACCGTCGTCGGCGGCATCGGCGGCGCGGCCGTCGGGTGCGTCCTGGGCGCCGGTGTCGCCTTCGCCGCGACCACCCCGCTGCTGGCCCTGTTCGGCGCCGGGCCGCTGGGCGGCTGCATCGTCGGCGCGAGCCTGGTCGGCTTCCTCGGCACGCTGGCCGGCCAGATTCTCATCACCGCACCGGTCGCCATTCTGGCCGCGGTGCAGTACTTCACCACCATCAACCAGCCGTTCACTCCCCCGGCGACCAAGTAACTCAGACATAAAGGTCAGGCCCGGCTTTTCCGCCGGGCCCGGCTCATCGCGGACACTCCCGCTGCCCTCTTTCCCGGCAGCCTCGTCCGTGCGAGAGTGATGCGACAACGCGGTAGCTGCTCGGGCAAGGAAGTCACGCCATGATGTACCTGGTATGGGTCTTTCTGCCCTGTGCCGCTTTGATTTCCTGCGTCGCGGGCCATATCTGGCGCTATCGGCGCGATCGTTTTCTGGCCTACCTGTACGGGCCGCGGATCGACCGGGCGCAATGGCTGGGCAGCTTGGCCTTTCGCACCGGCGTGCCGCTGCTGGCCGCGGTGCGCGTCATCGAAATGGCCGTCTCCGGGCCGCATTCACGGGTCGAGGGCACCGCCTACGTGCTGCTGATGATCCTGCAGTTCATCGCCGTCCCGCTGGCCATCGTCGGCGCCGGGCTCATTCTGGTGCCGCCGCTCATCGCCGCCGAATCCCGGCCCCGGGTCACGCCGGTCGACCGGATCACGCTGCCGGTGCTGGTCGGCACGATGGTCACCGCGGTGCTGATCACGTTCGACCCGAACTCCACCGATGACCGGTATCGCACCGCCGAAACGCTTTTCACCTGGATTCGCTCGCTGGTCACCCTGCAGCCGAATCCCGAGGTCATGCAGCACGCGCCCGCGCTGTATCAGATCCGCGGGCTGATAGTCATGGTGCTCATCGCGATCTGGCCGTACACCCGGCTGGCGGGCATCTTCACCGTGCCGCTGCTGCGGCTGGCGCGCGGGGGCGTGCGCGCCGCGCGGCGGCTGCAGGTCCCGCCGCGCCGCGAGTTGCGGCCCGATCGCGATCTCACCGCGCGGCAGTAATCGCCCCGGGTGTGGCGACGGGGACTAGCGCTCGGTGTTGAGCGCGACCGCCGCACCGATCAACGCCTTGAACGCCGTCTCGTCGAGGGCGTCGTCCTCGCGAATATCGATGGCGCGGCGGGTATTGCCGTCCAGGCTGGAATTGAACAGGCCCGCCGGATCGGGCAGCAACGCGCCCTTGGCGAAGGTGACCTTCACATAGTCCTTGTAGGTCTCACCCGTACAGATCATCCCGTCGTGCGACCAGACCGGAACGCCCCGCCATTTCCACTCCTCCACGATCTCCGGATCGGCGCGCCGCACGAGGGCGCGAATCCGAGCCAGGGTCTCGCCGCGCCAATCCCCCAATTCCTCGATTCGCGCGTCGATCAGTCGTGACGGCGAATTCGAATCATCGGTAACCACCCCCGAATTCTCACCGACCGCTCGGTCTTCATCGGCTATTGCCAGCGCACACTGCGTGTCGCGACGACAGCGGCGGGCAGGCCGGCCACCGGGGAGCGACGCCGGGCGGGTGGACCGGCAGGCCGGTCCACCCGGGGCGAATCAGACGCGAACGCCGATGGTGGACAGGGCCGCCCCGAGCACGCGCAGGTGCTCCTCGGGCGATTCGACCAGCGGGAGCCGCACGGTCGGGTGCTCGATGATGCCGAGTTCGGCCAGCGCGGCCTTGGCCATGATCGCGCCCTGCGAGGTGCGCATGATCGCGTCGATCATGGGGATGAGCGAAACATGCAGCGCGCGAGCGGAATCCAGATCCCCGCGGCGCACGGCCGCGATGAGCTCGGCATTGCGGTCGGCGACGGCGTTGCCCACCACGCTCAGCACCCCGGCGGCGCCGGCGGCCAGGTACGGCAGATTGAGTTCGTCGATGCCGCAGTAGTAGGCCAGCGAGGTGCGGTTCATCACCGTCATCGCTTCGTACAGATCGCCTTTGGCGTCCTTCACCGCGCGAATCCGCGGGTGCTCGGAGAGCTCGACGATGGTGGCCGCGGTCATCTCCATGGCGGTGCGCGCGGGCACGTCGTAGAGCATGACGGGCAGTTCGGTGGCGTCGGCGACGGCCAGGCAGTGCTTGACCACACCGGCCTGCGGCGGCCGGGAGTAGTAGGGGCACACCAGCAGCAGCGCGTCCGCGCCCGCCGCTTCGGCCTCGCGGGCGCGACGCACGCTCGAGGCGGTGTCGTAGGTGCCGACGCCCGCTATCACACGGGCGCGGCCCTGCGCGCGGTCGCGGACCGCGCGCACGAGCTCGGCCGATTCGGGGTCGGTGAGGGTGGGTGATTCTCCGGTGGTGCCACCGACGACGAGGCCGTCGCATCCGGTGGCCAGGAGGTGATCGACGAGGTTGTCGAGGCCGGGTCGGCTGATCGCGCCGCCGGGCTGCATGGGGGTCACCATCGCGACGAGATTGGTGCCGAACAGCAGCTCAGCGGGGTGCTGGGGGGCGGTCATGGTTCTATGGTGCGCGGCACGATAGATCAGGTCCAGCGATGCTTTCTTGCGAGTATTGCGAAACAGAACTTAATGATCGTTACCCCGGGGGTGGGTCCGCGCCGAACGGGCGGTCATCTCTTCCCCTTCCAATCTATAGCGCACCCCCGGGCTTGCGGCAAGGCCCGGGGGCGGGGGCATACTCGCTGACCTGAGCCTGGAACCAGCGAAAACGGGAGTTGCACGATGCGCGGGCCGAGACCGATGGGCGGTCCGGTCCGCGCCGACGGGACGGTGGTGGCCGCGATGCCACCGCCCGGACAGCAAGGGATGGATGCCAGTGCAGGGATATGACGAGGAACTGCGGTCCGAACGCGAGTACGTGACCGACTTGTACGCGCGCCTCGACGCCGAGCGCGCGCGGGTGAAGGGGCAGTACGCCGCCGTCCTGCGGGGCGAGGCCGGATCGCCCATGGAACGGGAATTCGAGGTGCGCGCGCTGGCCAAACAGGCCAAGCGGCTGGACGTGGCCGACAACGGGCTGTGCTTCGGGCGGCTGGATGCGATCACCGGGGAGCGCTCGTACATCGGCCGCGTCAGCATTCTGGACGAGGCCGACGAGTTCGAGCCGCTGCTACTGGATTGGCGCGCGCCCGCGGCGCGCGCGTTCTACACCGCGACCGCCGCGACGCCCGAGAACATGCGCCGGCGTAGGCAATTCCACACGCGCGGGCGCATCGTGACGGACTTCACCGACGAGGTGCTGGGGCGTCCGGGCGAGGCCGAACGGGGTGACGCCGCGTTGCTGGCGGCGGTGAACGCCCCGCGCGGTGCGGGCATGGGCGACATCGTGGCGACCATCCAGTCCGAACAGGACGAGATCATTCGACTGGACCACCCGGGCGTCCTGGTGATCGAGGGCGGTCCGGGCACGGGCAAGACCGTGGTGGCGCTGCACCGCGTCGCGTACCTGCTGTACACCAAGCGCGAGCAGATGGAACGGCACGGCGTGCTGGTGGTCGGTCCCAATCCGGCGTTCCTGCAGCACATCAGCCGCGTGCTGCCGTCGCTGGGCGAGACCAACGTCGTGTTCACCACCACCGCGGATCTGCTCCCGGGCCTGCGCGCCACGGCCGAGGACGCTCCGGAAGCGGCGCGGCACAAGGGTTCCCCGCGCATGCTCGAGGTGCTCGCGGCGGCCATCGCGGACCGGCAGCGGGTTCCGCTGGATCCGATGCCCATCGACCTGTCCGACGTCACCGTGCGCATCGACGCCGAGATCGCCGGGTGGGCACGGCAGGAGGCGCGCGAGAGCGGACGCCCGCACAACGAGGCGCGGGCGGTCTTCCTCGAGATCCTCACCTGGGCACTGACCGAGCGGGCCATCGCGCGCATCGGCAAGGGCTGGCTGACCCGATCCGATCGAGAAGCCTGGGAGCAGATGCGCACCGATCTGCTCGCCGAACTCGCCGAACACAAGCGGTTCCTCGCCGCGGTGGACGAGCTCTGGCCGGTGCTGACGCCGGAAACACTGCTGTCCCAGCTGTATTCGTCGCCGGACCGCCTGGCGGCCGCGGACGCGGATCCCGCGTTGGCACGGCCCGCGGACGCGCCCTGGACGGTGTCGGACGTCCCCCTGCTCGACGAGCTGGTCGACCTGCTCGGCCCGGACAAGCCCAAGGACGACAGCGCCGAACGCGAACGCCGGGCCGAGGCCGAATACGCGGCCGCCGTGCTGGAGAACATGGTCAGCCGCGAAGACATGATGGACGACGAGGACCATCTGTTCGCCACGGACATGCTCTACGGCGAGGATCTGGCGGATCGCTTCCTCGAACGCGATACCCGAGAGCTGGCCGAACGTGCGGCCGCGGACCGGGAATGGACGTACCGGCACATCGTGGTCGATGAGGCGCAGGAACTCTCGGCGATGGATTGGCGAGTTCTCATGCGCCGCTGCCCCGGTCGTTCCTTCACCATCGTCGGCGATCTCGCCCAGCGCCGTTCGGCGGCGGGTGCGAGAGCGTGGGGTGAGATGCTGGAGCCGTACGTGCCCGGCCGCTGGGTCTACCGCTCGCTCACCGTCAACTACCGCACCCCGGCGGAGATCATGGCGGTCGCGGCGGCGGTGCTGGCCGAGTTCGCCCCCGAGGTGCGGGCCCCGGAATCGGTGCGCTCGTGCGGCGTAGAGCCCTGGTCCCGGCGGCTCGATGATGCCGAGATCCCGGGCGCCATAGCCGAATTCGTGGCCGACGAGGCCGGCAGGCCGGGCACCAGCATCGTGATCGGGCCGCCCGGGGTGCCGGGGACCGTCCCGGCCTCGGAGACCAAGGGCCTCGAATACGACGCGGTGCTCGTGGTGAACCCGGAGCGGATCCTGGCCGACGGCCCGCGCGGCGCGGCCGAGCTCTACGTCGCGCTGACCCGCGCCACTCAGCGCCTCGGCGTGCTGCACACCGCGCCGCTGCCGCGCGTCCTGGCCGGGCTCACCCCGGTCGCTTCGCACCCGGCGCCGGCACCCGCCCCGGCGGAATCGGTGCGGTAACCCGGCGGAATCGACGCGGCTGCCCGCCGCTACCGGGCGGCCCGGGTCCGAGCGGATGGGCCGGCTGGTCCTCGGCACCGCCGGGGAACACCGCCGTTACGGGCCGAGAGCGAGTGTGACGGAGCTCGGGATTCGGCTCGAGCTGCGGGCAATACCTGACGCGGCGGGGCGGGACGGCGACGATGTCGAGCATGACGCAGACCGTTTCCGCCCCCGATCAGGTCGTGGCTCAGCGCTACCGCGACCCCGCGCCGTCCACCCCGGCGGCGTGGAACCCCGTCCTGCAGGTCCTGCACGAGCATCGATCCGTGCGCCGGTACCTGCCCGATCCGGTATCCGATGATGTTCTCGCACTGCTGATTTCGGCGGCGCAGTCCGCACCGACCTCCTCGAACCTGCAGGTGTGGAGCGTGGTCGCGGTCCGCGATCCCGAGCGCAAGGCGCGGCTGGCCGCGCTGGCCGGGGATCAGGAACACATCCGCCAGGCCCCGGTCCTGCTGGTGTGGACCGCGGACGTGGCTCGCCTGCGCGGGTTGGCCGCCGACCGCGATGCCGAACTGACCGGCGCGGACTACCTCGAGACCAGCTACGTCGCCTTCCTGGACGCGGCGCTGGCCGCCCAGAACGCGCTGGTGGCGGCGGAGTCGCTGGGGCTGGGCACGGTGTACATCGGCGCGATCCGCAACAATCCGGAACAGGTCGCCGTCGAATTGGGCCTGCCCCCGGGCGTTTTCGCGGTCGTGGGCCTGGTCGTCGGCGTGCCCGATCCGGCCGAGGACGCCCGCGTCAAGCCGCGCCTGCCCCGGGGCGCGGTATTGCACGCCGAAACCTACGACGCCGCAGGTCAACTCGGCCACATCGCCGAGTACGAGACCCGCATCGCGGAGTTCTACGCCGAGCAGAACCTCGCGCACTCCTGGACCGAGCGGGTCCTGGGCCGCCTGCGGTCCGCCGCCGCCCTCAACGGCCGCCATCGGCTGCGCGAACAGCTGGAGGCGCAGGGCTTCCCGCTGCGCTGAACACCGCGGCACCGAAAACCGCCGCGGCACAACACCGCCGCGGGCACCCGGCGTAACGAGGAAACCGGGTGCCCGCGGCGCCGGTGGTCGCGCCGCTCCGGATCAGTTCGCGGGCCGATCCAGCTGGGCGATCACCAGGTAGTTGTTGTCCGTCGGTTCACCGTCCACGACATCGCAATTGGCCAGGATCAGCCGGCCCGGCACGTGGTCGCGCAACTCGTTCTGACTCAACAGCGAGCCCTTGGGCAGCGGGGTCGTGCGCTCGACGGTGTACCGCAGCACCCCGTTCGGGGTGCGCAGCAGCACCGCGTCACCCGGCTGGACCACACGCAACGCCCGGAAGGGCGCGACCCGCCTACTGTAGTTGTGGCCCGCGACCAGCACCGTCTCCTTGGTGTCGGTGCCGGGCAGACCGCTCTCCCCCCACCACACGGGCAGTTCGTTGACCGGATTCAGCCGCTGCCCCACCCGCATGAGCTTCTCCGGGTTCAGCGGACTGCTCAGGTAGGTCTCCCCGGCCGGGGAGCGCAGTTCGATGGCGGTCGGCTCGGCGGGCGCGACGGCCGGGTCCGAGGCGACGGCGTCGATATGCGACGGCACCGCTGACCGGTCCGGCGGCGGCAGCGCCTCCGGTTCACTCGAGCAGCCGGCGATGAGCGCGATCGCGGCCGCGCCCACCAGCCAGTGCCGTGCCCTAGGCAACGACGTCATCGGTCGCGCCGCGCCGGCGCCGTATCACCAGCGCGCCCGCGCCGGCCGCCGCGATCACACCGAGCGCCCCCGCGCCCAGCAGTGCGAACGGCACACCCGAGTCATCCGCGGGACCGTCACCCAGCGCCAGCTCCACCGGCGGCAGGCCACCGGCGAGCGTCTCCACGCCGTCCGGGCCGGTCCTGTAGTAGTCGACGACCGTGAAAGTACCCGCGTCATCGAAGATTCCGACCAGCTTGACGCCGGTGTCGGTGACGACCGCGGTCGTCGAGTCGATCTTGGTGATGCCGACGGCCTCGAACAGCTGGCCACCCAGGTTCAGCCCGACGACCAGGGCCAGACCGGCGGCGAGCGCCGCCGCGGCCGCCGCCGTCAACGCCGCCTGAGCACCCAATGCGGCGGCGAGGCCCGCATTGGCGGTGTCCAGTTGCAGCTGCAGGCCGGTCACGACGCCCGCGGCGGCGTCGGCGGCGAGCTTGGCCTGCAGGGCCGCGTCCAGCAGCGCCTGCATCCGGGCGTCCGCGGCGACCACGGTGGACAGGTCGACGCCCGCCTGGACCCCGGCCGCCAGCCGGGCCGCGAGCGCGGCGTCCAGGGCCGTCTGCGCGCCGGCCTTGGCATCGTTCAACTTCGCGGTGAGCGTGGAGGTGAGGGTCTGCGCGGCGGTGACGTCGGCGGCCAGTTTGGTCGTCAACGCGAGGTTCGCCGCCGCGGCGGCCTGTGCCGCGCCCTTCTCCAAGGCCAGCTTCTGCGCCAGCGCGGCGTCGAGGGAAACCTGTGTGGCACTGGCCAACTGGGCAGCGGCATCCGCGGCCAGCTGCGCCTTGGCGGCGGCATCGGCGAGGGCCTGGGCGTCCAGCCGGGCCTGGGTGGCGAGCTGGAGCTGCACCGAGGCCTCCGCGCCGGTGGCGGCCGCTGCCTTCGCCTCCAGCGCCGTGGCCTTGTCGGCGGCGGCGCGGGCGGCCGCGGCGGCATCGGCGGCGGCGGTCTTGGCGGCCGCGGCGGCCGCGTGCGCCGCGGTGGCGTCGGCCTGGAGTTTGGTCACCGTCTGCGCGGCGACGACGAGGTTCTGATCGGCCTGGGCGGAGGCCGCACTGGCCTGTGCCGCATCGACTTTCGCCTGCGACGCGGCGACGGTGGCCTGCGCGGCCGCGTCATTGGAGGACTGCGCGGCGGCCGCGACGGCGGCGTCGTGATCGCGCTGGGCGCTCACCACGGCATCGGCGGTCGCCTTGGTGGTGACCTCGGCCTGGGTCCGGGCGTTGATATCGGCCTGGGACAGCGAGGCGGTCACGTCGGCCTGCACACCCGCGGCGGCATTGCCCGCGGCCTGCGCCGCGCCGTCCAGACGCACTTCGGGCGCCTGCACCTGCGGGACCTGCACCTGCGGCGCCTGCACCTGGGGGACCTGAACCTGCGGGACCTGAACCGGGGGCACCTGCGCGTCGACGACGGGGAGTTGTACGTTCGGCGCCGCTACCGTCGGCGCCGAAACCTCGGGGACCTGCGCCTGCACCGTCACCTCGGGCGCCTTGACCGGCGGCACCACGACCTCGGGGGCCTTGGTGGGTACCGCGGGCACGGCGACGGAGGGCACCGTGATCGGCGGCACCGGTACGTTCAGATTCACGTCCGGCGCGGCCGAGGTCGTCGGCGCCGGGTCGGCCGAAGCCGTGACCGCGATGGGACCGCTCACCGCGAGGGCCAGGGCCAGCACGGCCCCGGCGGCGGTTAGTCGAGATCGCCGAGAGTTGGCGATTGAACACTCCGACATCAGATATCGACCCTTCTCGTTCATAAGCTTCCGCCACCGCGGGAAGCAATGCCGCCCGATGCCGACGCAAAGAATCGACAGTGGACAACGGTTCCAACGGCGCCGTGCGGGCGACTCGTCAAGTGCCTGAATGGGTGTCGTCGTTCCGCAAAGAATTGTTACGGACGGTGTCGGAGATTTCCCGCAATGCGGGATAGTCGCGGTCGGATCACCCGGGTTCCGCGCCCATAATATTGCTCTGATCTGCGCATATGATATTGAAAATGCCGACTTTCAAACGTTTCAGATGGTCAGTTGACCATGATTTCCGCGGCGTTCAGCGAACCCCTAATCCCCCTATTGCCCCTAACCTCCGCTCGCGAACATCCCCTAATCGCCGAACTCGATAGGCGTCTCGATAACACCCATCCCACGGACTCGTTGGACCGCGACGCGACGACCGGCCCGGCATCACACAATTGTCCTGCGAGCAAAGAGAACCGGAGTGGCCCATCGGTTGCGGAGCGCGGTTGCGCGGGCCCGCGCACCCCATCCGGCCGAGCTGTACACCCCACCGGGCGGGACCGTGCGCGAACCCGGAATCGACCGTCTCGCCGCACTTCCCGGCCGCTTCGCGGGTTGTCGGTGGGGTCACATACCTTGGGCGCATCGTGATCGACCGGGAGGGAGAACGATGGCCTCGAATACGAGTGCCACGCCGGAGGAACCGGCTTGGGAAAATGCTTCTGTAGTGCGGGTTCTGCCCGCTGTCGCACCGCGCAAACTGAACAAGGTGCCGTTCGTGGAACTGGCCGAGGGCAGGCTCCAGGGCGTGGTGTCCAGCGGCTCGGACATCGCCCGGGTGTACGTGGCCTCGGTGACCGCGGGGACGCACGGGCTCAGCTGCAGCACCAACAACAACCGACCCTGCGGCGGGCTGAATCAGGGGTGGGCCTGCAAGCACCTGGATGCGCTCATCAGCGAGGCGGAACTCCAGTACGGGCAGGATCGGGTGGCCCGATTCCTGCGCGTCGAGGTACCCGAGGGCGCGCGGCTTGCCAACTGCATCAAGGGAACTCGTGATCCGGCGCCGGCCGCCGCGGTGTTCAGCCGCTTTCTGCGGCATCTGACCTACCTGGAACTGCCGGGTAGCGCGGCGCCGATTCCGGAGCTGCACTGGTTCCCGGCGGGGGTGGGTCGCTGATGCAGGCCGTACAACTGTCCACCCTCGCGGACGCGCCGGCCGGGGTCGCCGCGGCGCTGGACACGGTGCGCGGTTTCGACGCCGCGCTGGTCAATGGACTCGCCCGGGTGTCCGAACCCCAGCACGCGGCGCTCACCGCGCTGGCGGGCGCCGTCGCGGGATCGCCTCTGGCCGAGCCTGTTTCGAGCGCTGTCGCCAAGGTGAGCGCCGGCGCGATCGGTACCGACGAACTGTCGGCGCTGGCCGCCGCCCGGGCCGCACTGCTGGGCGCGGTGCACGACGCACTGGTCGAGCAGGCCGATGCGGCGCTGGGCCGCAGTCGATTCGAGTGGACCGCCGAAGCCGTTGCGGGAACGCCCAATCCGCTGGCCGCGGGTTCGCGCGCCTGGCTGGGCGAACTCGCCATCGCGGGCTGGCGGGGCGTGGACCACGATCTGGTGTCGGCCGCGGATCGCACCGTGGAGGCGTTGCTGGGCGAGCCGGCGCTGCGCCGCCTGGCCGTACTGCTGGACGGCTTCACCGCGGAACTGAGCGCCTGCGCCCCCGTCGCGACCATGGACCGGGTGCCCGCGCGGCGCTGGGCCGATCTGTGGGCGCGCGCCCTGCTGCTGTCCTGGCGCGGTGCGGAATCCGCTGCCACCGAATCCGTTTCGGGGCGTCTACTGCCGCTGGGGGTCGACGTGCACGAGCACGGGACCGCGGTGCAGGTTCAGGTGCACGGCGTCCTGGAAACCACGGACGCACCGGCCCGCCTGGTGCGGGTCTCGGTGGCCGCCGCCAAGGTGGACACCATCGTGGGGCCGGCCGTGTGGCAGCTGCTCGGCGCGCATCGGCAGTTGCTCACCGCGCTGGCCGAGCACCGCGCGCTGGAACTGACCGACATGCCGGTGACCGTCACCGGCGACCTGCTGTGGGACGACGATCGAGCCAAGGCGAGCGCCGAGGCCGACCCGTTCGTCACCGCCACCGTGCAATTGCCGCAGGCGCGGGCAGCGGCGGTGGCGCCGCTGGATCGCGATCCGGTGCACATCGCCGTGCCGGTGTTCTTCGAGGGCTACCGGATCCGCGAGGGCGCACTGGAATCGGGCGACCAGCGCATCGCGCTGGACCTGGACGCGCTGCCCGCCGCGGGACCGCTCACCGCGGCCGGGGTCAACGGCTCCAGCCTGCTGATCGGTCTGCTGCGCTGGGACGCGAACGGCTGGTCGGTGCGCCCGCTGGCCGTGCAGCGCAAGGTCAAGACCGTGCTCACCGCCCTGCACAACGGCGACTGGGCGCTCGGGCCGACCGATCCGAAAGTCGCCAAGGCACAGGCGAAGTCGGGCGACGCCGTGGCGGTATTGCGCGAGCGCGCGGGACGGTTGCTGCGCAAATGACCACTGAGCCCAACCATGAGGCGCGCCGCCAGGTGCTGTACTGGCGGCTGCTGGCCGGTGTCTTCGCCGGCGACAACCAGCCGACGCTGGAGCAGGCGAGCGCGGGAATCGTCGACGATCTGGGACTGCCGCTGGCGGTGCTGGATCCGGGGATCTCGATCGACAATGTGGTGCAGCGGTATCCGGACATGCGGTCCGAGTTCGACGGGCTGGACTTCACCGAGAGCGCGGAGGCCGCGGAAGCCGGGGACACGGAGGCGAAGGCCGGGGACACGGAAGTCCAGACCGATGCCGATGCCGATGCCACGGTCGTAGCCGCCGACGCCGGCGCGGACGAGAATCCCGCGGTGCTCGACGGCATCGGCGCGGCCGATGTCCGCACCGCCGCATTGGTTTCCAAGCTGCTGCTCAATGTGTTCGCGACCGGTTCCGGACAGGTCAGCGCCACGCAGCTGTCCGGCTGGCAGTCCGACGCCAATTGGCTGCGACGCTGCCTCGGCGAGGAGGCGGGCAGCGTGCACGGGGTGCTGACCGGACTCGAAGGAGAACTGGTCTCCCGCATGCGATTGCGGGAAGTGCTGGCCGATCCGCACCTGGCCGCCCAGCTCACCCCGAGCATGTCGCTCATCGAACAGCTGTTGCGGGACAAGCACAATCTGTCCGGGGTGGCGCTGGCCAATGCCAAACGCCTCATTCGCCGCTACATCGACGAGGTGGCCGAGGTGCTGCGCACCCAGGTGCAGCAGACCAGCGTCGGCACCGTCGACCGCTCGGTTCCGCCCAAGCGCATTCTGCGCAATCTCGATGTGGACCGCACCATTTGGAAGAACCTGCCGAACTGGAATCCGAACGACGAGCGGCTGTACGTGGACCGGCTCTACTACCGGCAGACCGCCAAGCGCACCGTGCCCGCGCGGATGATCGTGGTGGTGGACCAATCCGGTTCCATGGTCGATTCCATGGTGAACTGCACCATCCTGGCCTCGATCTTCGCGGGGCTGCCGAAGGTGGACGTGCACCTGATCGCCTACGACACCCGCGCGCTGGATCTGACGCCGTGGGTGCACGATCCGTTCGAGGTGCTGCTGCGCACCAATCTCGGCGGCGGCAACGACGGGCCGATCGCCATGGCCATGGCGCAGCCCAAGATCACCGACCCGAAGAACACCGTGCTGGTGTGGATTTCGGACTTCTACGAGTTCGATCGCTCGCAACCGCTGTTCGAATCCATGGAGGCCGTGCACCGGTCGGGGGTCAAGCTCATCCCCGTCGGCTCGGTGAACAGCTCCGGCCACCAGAGCGTCAATCCGTGGTTCCGTGAGCGCTTCAAGGCGCTCGGCACCCCGGTGCTTTCCGGGCGCATCCAGAAGCTCGTGCACGAGCTCAAGAACTTTCTCGACTAGGAGACACTCCCATGAACGACGTTTTGCGCGCCCCCGCCGAGGTCAAGTACGCCGAGGAACTGGACTGGCTGGAGTCGATCGACGACGGCCCCAAGCCCTTCGCGTGGCGGTTGAGCCCGAAGATGGTGCGACTGTTCATACTCGGCTCCGAGCGTGCCGACGGGCTCGATCGCGAGGTCGACCAGAAGTGGTTCGGCGACCGCAGTTTCGTCGAGCGCAGCATCGTCACCCTGGCCTCGGATCGCGGCCTGCTGCTGATCGGCGATCCGGGCACCGGCAAGAGCTGGCTGGCCGAGCTGCTCTCGGCGGCCATCAGCCGCAACTCGACGCTGGTGGTGCAGGGCACCGCGGGCACCACCGAGGATCACATCAAGTACTCGTGGAACATCTCCATGGTCATCGCCAAGGGGCAGTCGCGGGAGTCGATGATTCCGTCGCCGATCATGACCGCCATGGAGCAGGGCGTGATCGGGCGCTTCGAGGAGCTCACCCGCTCCACCAGCGACGTGCAGGACGCGCTGATCTCCATCCTGTCCGAGAAGTACGTCTCGATTCCCGAACTCGACGACGACAACGTGGTTTTCGCCCAGCCCGGTTTCTCGATCATCGCCACGGCCAACAGCCGCGACCGGGGCGTGAACGATCTGTCCTCGGCGCTCAAGCGGCGTTTCAACTTCGTGCGAATCCCGGTGGTGTCCAACAAGAAGAGCGAGGCGGAGATCGTGCGCTTCCGCACCGCGGAGTTGCTGCGCAGGCACTCCATCGAACTGGAGCTGCCGCCCACGCTGCTGGACATCCTGCTGGAGAGCTTCGCCGATCTGCGGGCCGCCGCGGCCGCGGCCACCAGTGACGACGACAAACTCGAGTCGGCGCTGTCCACCGCCGAGCAGATCGGCGTGCTCGAGGACGCCATCCTGCACAGTCAGTTCTTCGGTGCGCGAGAGCTGAACGCCCAGGATCTCGCGGGTTCGCTGGTGGGCTCGCTGGCCCGGCGCGCCCCCGAGGACCTGGCGATTCTGAACAAGTACCTGCACGGGGTGGTCGAGCCGCGCACCAAGGACAAGAAGGGTAAGGCGCCCTGGGGCGAATTCCTCGAGGGCGGCCGGGCCGCGATCGCGAGGCTCTCGTGACCGTCTCCGAGGCTCGGCGCGCGCCGAACACCTTCGCCGCGCTGCGGGATCAGCTGGCGGACGCGGCGGTCGCGTTTGCCGGCGCGCCGGGCGCGGCGGGGGACATCCTCGCGGGCATCGTCGACGATGTGGACCGGGCGCTGTCCGAGCGGCTGGAGATCTTCCCGGTCTGCCACCACTCCCCCGCGTCCGGCCTCGCCATGGTGCGGCGGTTGCGCGAAAAGCAGCCCGCGGTCATCTATCTGGAGCTGTGCGAGGATATGCGGCCGCTGCTGGACGAACTCCGCAACTGCCGCCTGCCGGTGGCGCTGCAGGCGTTCGCCACCGACACGTCGGGATTCCCGGCGGAGTGGGCGCCGCTGTCGGTGGTCGCGCCGATCACCGAGGCGTCCGCCGAGTACCAGGCCATCGCGTATGCGCTCGAGACGCCGAATGTCGAACTGGTGCTGGTGGATCGGTCCACCGATCACGTCTTCCAGTGGGCGCCGAAGGAATCCGAGGAGCCCGGGCTGCCCGCCGAGAGCGAGCAGCCCGATGAGGACGGCCTGCACGGCGCGGCCGTGGGCATCGAGATCGGCGATCTGCGACCGCGTTTCGTCGAACTGGAAGAGCATCTGCTGCACCACGGCAAGGTCCGGCACTGGTCCGAGTGGTGGGACCAGTACGTGGAACAGCCGCTCGCGGACGCGGACTACGACACGTACCGCCAGGTCATGGTGATGATCGGCAGTCTGTTCCGGCGGCTGCGACGCGGCAGCACGGTGGAGGACGAGGACCGCGAACGGTACATGTGGACCCGGATGCGGGAACACCTGTCCGCCACCGCGATCGACCCGGCGCGGGCGCTGTACATCTGCGGCGCGGCGCACGCGGCGAGTCCGGTGGCGCAGTTCGGCGTGGACTCGGACGCGCCGTTCGAGATCTCCCCGCGCTCGGCCACCGCCTGGCACTACGGGCTGATCCCCTCGAGCCATTCGGCGATCGAGGCGCAGTTCGGGCTGGCGGGCGGCGCGGTGTCGATCGCGGCGGCGACGTGGTCGAAGGGGTTGCGGCGCGGGAAGTTGCAACCGTTCCAACTGGCGGGGCAGCCGGGTGCGAAGCCGCGGGCGGCCAAGCTGCCCGTCCTCGCGGGAGAGAGCGACGCCGAAGTGCGGGATCAGCTTTCGGGCTTCCTGTCACGGCCGCCGGTGCTGGATCCGCTCGATGAGGCCGAGCTGCTGGAGTGGTCGGTGGACATCGTCCGGCTGGCCCGGCGCAACGGCTACCTGGCCAGCACCGCCGACGCCATCGCGATCTTCGAGACCTCGATTCTGCTGGCGGGCCTGCGTAATCGAGCGCGACCGACCCCGTACGACTTCCAGGACGCGGCGGTCACCTGCATCGAGAAGGATCGGGTACCGGGCAGGCGCGATGTGCGCAGGCTGTGCGAGATCCTGCTGGGCGGTGACCGTATCGGCCAGGTCGGCTACGCGGCGCTGCCGCCGCTGGCCCGCGACGTGCTGGACCGGTTGGCCCCGCTGGGCCTGGACCTGTCCAAGCGCACGCTCCAGCGCGCCCTGCTGGATGTGAAGGCGACGCCCGAACTGCGGCCGTGCTCGGACCTGCTGTGGCTGTTGCGCCGGCTGCTGCCGCAGGATGCGTTGCGGCCCATCATGGGTTCGCGCGGGCTCGGCGAGACCTCCATTCAGGAGAGCTGGGACATCGGGCTGGGCAAGTATCAGCGTTCGCTCGTGGAGCTCGGGTACGAGGGCGTGTCGGTGGAGCAGGTGCTCGAGCAGCGACTGCGCCGTGCGGTCACCGCACCGGACGCGACCGCTGCCGTGGCGCTGGGAGCGGTCGAGGACGCGCTGGTCTATCTGGGTTCGGTGCGGCTGGCGGCCGAGCTCGGCAATCGCGCGGTCGAGTTGCTGGCCGCCGAGCGCACGGTGGACGACGCGCCGGTCGTGCTCCGTCGTATTCGGCTGCTGCTCAACTATTTCCGATCGACCGAGGACGGGCTGCCGCCCTGGTGCGAACGCTTCGTCACCGCGGGCTACTCGCACTACTGCACCCTGTTGCCGACCGCGTTCACCGCGGAGGAGACCGGCCCACCACAGGTCGCGGCCATGCTCGGCTTCCTGTTCGGGATGGAGAACCTGGCCCTGTCCCTGGGCTGCGATCACACGCAGCTGGAATTGGCCGTCCTGCAATCACATCCGGAAGCGCCCGCCAAGATCGCACTGCTGTGGGCGGCCCGCTTCCAACTGGGCATGCTGACCATGGCGGACCTGCGTGAGCGCAGCGACGCGATGCTGGCCAACCCCCTGGTCCTGCCGACGGTTCCGCAGTACATCAGCGGTTTCGTCCAGGCGATCGACCCGGCGCCCGCCCTGAAACCCTTTGTGGTGGAACTGCTGTCGAAGGCGTTCGGGTCCCTCCCCGACCGGGTCCTGCTCCCCTGGCTCCCGAAACTGATCACAACCCTGAAGGAGCAGACAGCCGACCTGATCCCCGGCCTGGTCCGCGAGGCCGCCCGCACCTTCCCGGGCGCCCTCCCGGCGGTGGACGCCTTCGTACCGCCGTGGTCGGCGGAGTTCACGACGGCGGCGACACCGACGCCGACCGCCCCGTCCCAGGGCCCCGGCTCGGAACTGCTGTCCCGGCATCGGGCCGGCTGCGACGCACTCGCGTCGCTGCTCGGAATCGAAGGAACCTGGCAGGATTTCGGGCCGCCCGGCGATCACGAACTGACCGCGCTACTGGACCGGTTCCCGGCCGCCGCGACCGCGCTGGCCGAACAGCTCGGCGCTGCCGCTCGCTGACGAGGCTCGAACCAGCCCGTGCCCGGCGTCTTGCCGGGCACGGGCTCTCGGCCGTCCTGCCGCGCTGAGGTTTCGAGGGTGCCAATTCTGGGGCAGCGCGGTCCGGGCCCGCGTGCACCGCACCCGCCACCCAGCTTGCGAACACGGCAGGACGCGGTGCGCGTTCCGGGCATGAGCCAGAGTGGATCGCACATTGGAACCTTCGATCGCCCGCCCTAGCGTGGGTGGCACACCAGCAGCTACGACTTCGGAGGTCATCCGGTGCCTGTTTCCATCGGCGTTTTCCTGCCCACCTCGGGACCGCACCACATCGGTGGCGCCGAGATTCGCGCCGCCGCCCGCGCCGCCGAGGACGCCGGACTCGAATCCCTATGGGCCACCGACCATCTGATCGCGAGCCAGCCGATGCTGGACAGCACCGTCGCCCTCACCACGGCCGCCGCGGTCACCGACCGGATCAACATCGGCTTCGGCGCGATGCTGGTGGCACTGCGGCCCGTCGCCTGGGCGGCGAAACAGGTCGCTACCCTGCAACAGCTTTCGGGCAATCGAGTGCTGTTGGGCATCGGCACCGGCAATCCGGCCCACGGCGATATCGGCTGGCGCGCGGCGGGAGTGCCCTTCGCCGAACGCGGCCTCCGCACCGACCGTGCTCTCACCCACCTGCCGGCCCTCATCTCGGGCGATCCCGCACCCCTTGCCGACGATCTGCACCCCGTCCTGTCCCCGCCGTCCCCGGTTCCCCCGATTCTCATCGCGGGAAACAGCTCCCGCGCCCGGGCTCGGGCCGCCGCCCACGGCGACGCCTGGATGCCCATCGATCCGGCCCCGGCCGACCTGCCCGCCCTGCTCACCGACCTGAAAACTCGAGCGGCCCAGCACAACCGCCCCACCCCCACGATCACCATCGTGGCCCCCACCCTTCCCGCCGACCCGCGCGCGGCCGCCGACCACCTGGCCGCCTACGAGTCCGCAGGCGTGACCCGCGTGATCCTGTCCCCCACCGCCGAAGACGGGCGGACCGACTACGCGTACGCCGCCGCCCTGCGCGCCGCACAGTAGGAATGCCGTCCGATCCGAGCCTGGCGAGCTCAACACGGCGCGGGAACCCGCATGTTCGAGGCGCGCAGCCGGGTAGGCGACGCGGCTGTCCGCCCAGGATCCGGGAGATTGCGACGCGGTCCGGCTCACCCCGACCTCCGCGGTCGAACCAGCCGACCAGGGTACCGGCGCAGCGCCGTTCGAGCCCGGCCCACAGGCACACGATCCCGGTGCGTAGCCGCGTCGGCGGTGACGAAATCCGATCCGGTGCACCTGCCCCATCCGCCGCGGTGACGGGGCCGGGGCCGCTCCCCGTCAGGCCCGGTCGCGGCGCGGTCTACGGTGGACGCGACCGAGGCGGCGGCGAGGGGATGGGTTGCGTATGAGATTCGGGTTCATCTCGCATGTGGTGAGCGATGGCGATTCCGCGGCGGCGCTGCGGGAGGTGGTCGAACTCGCCGTGGTGGCCGAGGAATGCGGATTCGATTCGTTCTGGGTGGCGCAGCATCACTTCGGCGCGCAACGAGCGCACTGTCCCGCGCCGCTGGTGGTACTCGCGGCCATCGCGCAACGAACAGAGCGGATTCGGCTGGGAACGGCGGTGGTGGTCGGGTCGCTGGAGCACCCGATACGGCTGGCCGAGGACGCGACCACGGTGGACGCCCTCAGCGGCGGGCGGTTGGAGCTGGGGCTGGGAGCGGGAGCCGATATCGGCAGCGCCGAGCGATTCGGGCGGGAACACGAAGCGCGGCACGAGCAGTTCGCCGAGAACCTGCGTGAGTTGTGCGCACTGATCGAGCCGGACAGCGACCTGGTGCCGGCGGGGAACGGACTACGCGATCGGCTGTGGCTCGGGACCGCATCCGAATCCGGATTCGAGCTGGCGGCACAGCTGGATCTCGGGGTGTTGACCGGACGCACGTCATCGCCGCAGGGACCGCGGGATGAGATCGCCGCCGAGCGGGTGGCGAAGTACCGGGCCGCGCAGGCCGCCGCGGGCCGGGAGCCGAGGGTGGGACTGTCCAGATCGGTGCTGTGCGCCGAGAGTGCGGCGGTGGCGTTCGAGCACATGCGGCCCGGCATCGAACGATGGGTGTCCACTTCCATTGCGGCCGGACGGTTTCCGGTGGGATTCAGCGCACTGGACTACGTGGATACCGGGCACGGATACCTGGGGACGGGAACGGCGGTGGCGGCGTCGATTCGGCGAGATCCGGGACTGCCGGGGGCCACGGAGTTGCTGTGCAACGTGCAGCCGGCCGGCCCCTCCCCCGCCGCGGTACGGACGAGCCTGCGGATGTTCGCCGACGAGGTCATCGCACCCTGGGGTGATCCGAGCCGAATCTGACCACCGAGTCCGCGTGATCGGCAATACTCCGCGCGGCACCGGATCGGGCCGACAGCTCCCCGCGAATCCGGCTACGCGACCGCGGTCGCGGGCGGTTCGATCTTGCGGGAGTCGATCCTGGCGATCACGCGATGGCCGAGATTGTGGCAGGGCTTCTCGATGAATCGGTAGGTGACCGCGGAGATCAGGAGAGCGGAACCGACCCAGGTCAGCAGGGTCAGCCACTGGGCGGGGACGCCGAGGACGGACGTGGACCAGCGGGGAATCGCGTCCAGGAGCAGGGCGTGAACCAGGTAGAGGGAGTAGCTGATTCGGCCCAGGTAGAGCAGGGGACGCGGGAAGGAGTAGCGGCGTAGCAGCAGGAAACCGGCAAACAGCAGGTACGCGGGCAGAATCGTGAGGGGCTGCTTGATCCAGGTGACCCAGACCCCGGTGATCGGATCCAGGACGGGCGCGACGAACGTGCTCACGCCGAAGATCAGGCACATGGCGAACGCGAAAACCAGCCAGGCGCACGGAGCGGCGATCTCGCCGGAGGTCATCCGGTAGAGCACCGTGCCCAGGAACATGGTGGCCAGGTAGCCGAAGGTCAGGACCGAAGCGCCGGGTTGATTCAGGAACAGCGGCACCGCGATCGCCGAGATCAGGATCGCGGCCAGGGCAGCGCGGCGATTCTCTGCGACGCAGGCGAAGACCGTCGCCGCCAGAATGGTCGCGACCGCGACGATCGACCGCGTGACGGAATTCGCGTCACCGCCATTGAGCAGCGCGGGCGGCAGGATCGCCCCGGGAACGATCAGCACCAGCGCGCCCACCGCCAGCGGCACCGAACGACGATTGAGCCGGGCGATCAGCAGCAGCGACAGAATCAGATAGAACACCAGCTCGTAGGACAGCGACCACGAAGCGCCGATGATCTGGATGTCCCAGCCGCCGATGAAGAATTGCATCATCGTCAGATTGGCCAGGAAGTTCAGCACCGGCTGATCCCAGAAGGGCTCGGGCAGCTCATAGCGGCCGAACGAATGCAGCAGCATCGCCGCGACCAGGCAGGCCCAGAACAGCGGGAACAGCCGGAAGAACCGACCGGCCCAGAACGCGCCCAGCGACCGCCCGCGCTCGAGCGAGGCCGGAATGATGAATCCACTGACGATGAAGAAGACGAAGACGCCGAACTCACCGAGACCGAAGTACGCCTGCGAGAAGCGGAAATACTCGGGCCACAGCCGCTCCGAACAGTGCTGCACCACCACCGCCAGGGCCGCCAGGCCGCGCAGCGCGTCGAGAAACTCGAATCGGCCACCGCGACCGCGCGGTGCCTGTTCCACCGGGACGGCCGGGGGCGCCGCAGGACTGTCGACGGTCATGAGGGAAAGCCGCCCGAATTCACAGACAAATTCGACGAGCTGAAGAGAAGGCGGCGCACAGCTGAGATTAGTAGCACGGTGAACGCTGTTGCACCAATCCGGAGCGCGGATCCGCGACCCCGGTGCGCCCGGCGCACGACTGGATGAACCTGTTCCAATCCGCGCCGGGTAATGTCTGGCAATTATGGGGTACGACGTTAGTTTTCATGCGATTGACATGCGGATGGTCGAGAGTCGAGTACTTCCGTACATCGCGGGGTACGGGGATGAACGAGATCTCGATGATCTGATCAGATTCGGGGTGGAGCAGGCCAAGGTCAGATTCCGCGCGAACGGGTGGGGACTGGGCGCGATGCAGGCGCTCGGGCACGATGACAATTTCGATCCGCACCTGTACGTGTGGGGTCGCCCCTATTTCATTACCGCGCAGTCGGCGGAGGATGTCGCCGAGACGGTGCTGCAGTACAACCGGTGCACGCCGGATCAGGTGGATGGACTCGCGACGCATCAGCTGTCACTGCTGGATCGGCGACTGCCCGGTCGGGTACAGCCGGACATGGAGGGCACACTGCCCGGAGACCGGGATCTCGCCGAAGAGATCTCCGGCCATGTCGTGTTGCTGCGCAACGTGGTTCGAGCACTGCGCGCGGGTCAGCCCTTCGTGAAGCCGGACGGCGAGCGTGCGGACCCGGCCGAACTCCTCACCGGGAACCTGCAATTCGTGCTCGTCGACTTCCTCTCCTACATCCTGCCGGCTGGATTCAGCGCGGAAAAGCCTGGCCGACCCTGCTCGAGCGCACCGCCGAATTGGACGGCCACTCGGGCCTGGTCGACAACTCGGCACTGCTCGGCATGCTGCAGTCGGAATTCCCGCAGCTGGAATGGCAAGCCAACTACACGATTCCGGCCAACTACGAGATCGGCGGCTACGTCAGCCCCGCCGCGGTGAAGCTGACCCGGCATTGGCTGGCGCGCAATACCGATGAACTGCTCGCGGTGGGCGACGATGACGATGACTACCTGCGCAACGCGATGCGCAAGACCGATGAGGCGCTGGCTTTGGCCGCGCGAATTGGTGGTGGTTTCGTGGAGGCGGCGGAGATCTATATCCCTATGCAGGGGAAGATGAACTGAGCCGCCGAGCCGGGATCACAGGTAGCGATAGACCGTCGTATCGCCGTCGCCGGTGACGGCGAGAAGGTGGTATTCGAGCCCCACGGTCCCGGCTCGCACCGCCGCCGCCAGCTCGGGCCTCACTTCGACAGCCGCGGCGAAAGCCGGTTCAGCAGTGAGCATTCCGAGCAGGTACTCGCGCGTGCCCTGATAGGCGCTGTCGTCGCCGAACTCCCGCAGTGTCAGGTAGTCGGTCACATCCGTGCCGGCGGGCACATCCAGGAGAACATCGATGGCCAGCAGGCTCGTCGGCCCGGTCTGCGCGATCACATCCAGCGTGCGCTCGCGCGCGGCGGGCCAGCGGCCGCTCTCACCACTCACGAGCACTTGCGCATTCCGGGTCTCGGCATGTGTTCGCGCGAAGACTATCCGGACCTCTTGCCCGGCAGCGTCGGCAGCCAGAATCACCTCGAGCATCTCCCGGTGGACGCCGAGCAGGCTGCGCAACTGATCCACGGGCAATTGCGACATCGTCTCAGCGGTGATCGGATCGTAGTTGAACAGCGTGTTCTCGATCTCGGCGTCCGACTCCACATCGACTGCCACGGAGACGATTTCGTGCGGCCACTCCGCCGCACTCACGAATCGAAATGCTTCCACCGCGGCTTCCGCGACATCCTCGAACTCCGAGTACTCGGCGGGCCACTCGACAATCCTGAACCAGCTGTCCATCCCCTGCTCCGGCTGCGGCTCCTGCCACTCGCCGAAATCCCACATGTCGACGGTCCCCCGCCGCAGCCTCGGCTCCCGCTGCTCACTGTCATCGGTCAACGCGGTCTCGCACATCAGAAACTGATCGAACCTGGTGAACAGCACGAATCGTTCGGTCTCCTCGCCAACGAGATTCCCGAACATCAACCGGCCATTCGCGGGCAAGGTGAACAGGGTGTAGGCGAGGGCTTCCTCGAACCACTCCCACAACTCATTGCGCACCTCCGCGGTCTCCGCCATCGGGCTATCCCCGTAGGACGCGAACAGGTCCTCCATCGACATGGTCTCGACAACCGTCCGCCCGTCTTCGAAAGACGTACGAGTGACGGTGAATTGCGATGGATCGAAGTCGCTGATGTCGAAGGCTTCCTGTGCTCGGGCCTCGCGCAGGTCGTGCTTCCAGTACTTGCTCATGAACCCTCCCCGGTTCGAACCCTTCACTGACCGAGGGGTTCTCGGCACCGGTTGTAACAGGCGCCGGGAACAGCCAGCAAATCAGAAGGGTGGACGTTTTCGGCGCGGGTGCGGCGGACCGACTCTGGCCGAGGTCACGGCAGGCGTTCGGTGAGATACCGAAGGCGCGCTTCTTCGTTGCTTCCGGTCGGGCGGGCTCTCGAGGTATCGGTGCGTTGAGTGGCCGGCTGGGTTTATGTACGCCTGGATAACGAGAACCAGCGGGTGGGGTTGGGAGGGGCGAGCTGCGGTTCCAGCGCCCTCGGGGAGAGCAGCCTGGATAACGAGAACCAGCGTTGTCACGTTCGGGATTGAGGCTGCGGTTCCAGCCCTCCCGGGGCAAAGCAGCCTGGACAACGGAATACCAGCGGGGACCGGTTCGGAGCCTCGACGGCGGTACCAGCCCTACCGGGCCGATAAACGGGATCCACTACCGGCGGGGGTACGAGCAACCGACGAATGGATTACCGCTCACCACAATCACCCTCTGAGGCGGTACCAGCATTCAGCGATGGCGGATCTTTGTCTGTAGGTCTCGAGAAGGTTCCCACGGCCATCCAGCCAGGCTGGAAGGATGAACAGGCTCCCAACCGGGGAGCCGAGGTCGGGTACGG
>NZ_JBHVIC010000011.1:0-1700 GCF_042799795.1 Nocardia sp. NPDC057668
GTACGGAGTTACAAAGGAACGAGGTAGATGAAGAGGTCTGGAAAGGCCCGCCATAGGAGGTAACAGCCCTGTAGTCAAAACTTCGTTCTCTCCTGAGTGGATCCTGAGTACGGCGGAACACGTGAAATTCCGTCGGAATCCGGGAGGACCATCTCCCAAGGCTAAATACTCCCTAGTGACCGATAGTGAACCAGTACCGTGAGGGAAAGGTGAAAAGCACCCCGGAAGGGGAGTGAAAGAGATCCTGAAACCGTGTGCCTACAAGTAGTCAGAGCCCGTTAACGGGTGATGGCGTGCCTTTTGTAGAATGAACCGGCGAGTTACGATCCCGTGCAAGGTTAAGCAGAAGATGCGGAGCCGCAGCGAAAGCGAGTCTGAATAGGGCGAATTGAGTACGTGGTCGTAGACCCGAAACCAGGTGATCTACCCATGTCCAGGGTGAAGTTCAGGTAACACTGAATGGAGGCCCGAACCCACGCACGTTGAAAAGTGCGGGGATGAGGTGTGGGTAGGGGTGAAATGCCAATCGAACCTGGAGATAGCTGGTTCTCTCCGAAATAGCTTTAGGGCTAGCCTCAAGGTAAGAGTCTCGGAGGTAGAGCACTGATTGGACTAGGGGCCCCTACCGGGTTACCGAATTCAGTCAAACTCCGAATGCCAATGACTTATCCTTGGGAGTCAGACTGCGAGTGATAAGATCCGTAGTCGAAAGGGAAACAGCCCAGACCGCCAGCTAAGGTCCCAAAGTATACGTTAAGTGGAAAAGGATGTGGAGTTGCTTAGACAACCAGGATGTTGGCTTAGAAGCAGCCACCATTTAAAGAGTGCGTAATAGCTCACTGGTCGAGTGACTCTGCGCCGAAAATGTACCGGGGCTAAACGTATCACCGAAGCTGCGGACTGTTCTTCGAACAGTGGTAGGAGAGCGTTCTAAGGGCTGTGAAGCCAGACCGGAAGGACTGGTGGAGCGCTTAGAAGTGAGAATGCCGGTATGAGTAGCGAAAGAGGGGTGAGAATCCCCTCCACCGAATGCCTAAGGTTTCCTGAGGAAGGCTCGTCCGCTCAGGGTTAGTCGGGACCTAAGCCGAGGCCGAAAGGCGTAGGCGATGGACAACAGGTTGATATTCCTGTACCACCTCCTCACCATTTGAGCAATGGGGGGACGCAGGAGGATAGGGTAAGCGCGGTATTGGATATCCGCGTCCAAGCAGTTAGGCTGGGAAATAGGCAAATCCGTTTCCCATAAGGCTGAGCTGTGATGGCGAGCGAAATATAGTAGCGAAGTTCCTGATTCCACACTGCCAAGAAAAGCCTCTAGCGAGGTGAGAGGTGCCCGTACCGCAAACCGACACAGGTAGGCGAGGAGAGAATCCTAAGGTGAGCGAGAGAACTCTCGTTAAGGAACTCGGCAAAATGACCCCGTAACTTCGGGAGAAGGGGTGCTCTGTTAGGGTGCAAGCCCGAGAGAGCCGCAGTGAATAGGCCCAGGCGACTGTTTAGCAAAAACACAGGTCTCTGCGAAGCCGTAAGGCGAAGTATAGGGGCTGACGCCTGCCCGGTGCTGGAAGGTTAAGAGGAGAGGTTAGCGTAAGCGAAGGTGTGAATTGAAGCCCCAGTAAACGGCGGCCGTAACTATAACGGTCCTAAGGTAGCGAAATTCCTTGTCGGGTAAGTTCTGACCCGCACGAAAGGCGCAACGA
>NZ_JBHVIC010000013.1:0-1124 GCF_042799795.1 Nocardia sp. NPDC057668
CTTCGCGTTCTGCTGGCCCATCAGGCTCTTGATGACGAGCCAGCCGATGGCCGCCGAGATGGCTGCGATCCCGACCGCCACCGCGACGACGGCGACGGCCAGGAGGAGGGCGACGACCAGGACCCCGGCCCCGGCCCCGGCGATGAGCTGTCCGGAGTGCTGACGGAGCCAGGAGGGCGCGGGGGCAGCCTGCTGGACCACGACGTAGGCCGGGGGCTGCTGGAGGCTCTGAGGGGCGCTGAGGGCCTGTCCGGGGCCGATGTGGATCGGGGTCGGGGTGTAGACGGGCGGGGGCTCGTACGCGGTCATGACGCCTTCCTCCTACGGGTCGTCTTCGGGGCTTCCTTCTGGAGCGGCACGGTTGTGCCGGCCGAATCGGCGGAGACGTCTCGGACGGTGGGGGCAGCCGCGGGAATGACGTCGGCGCGGTAGCCGATGGACGCGGCGACGAGCTGGAGCATGGCGGCCTCGTCGATGTCGCCCACCCGGACGCGGTCGTAGCGGCCGGAGAGTCCGGGCACCCCGGTGACGACGCAGACCCCGGCGAAGCGTTCCTTGTCGATCAGGGTCGTGGGCTGGTTCTCCTCGTCCTTGCGGATGCCGTTGCCCAGCGCGGCCTCTGCCCCGTCGATGGTGAAGGTGGCGAAGCAGACGCCGACTTCGAGGTTGTCGCGGACGGCGGTCGGGATCGCGTCCGAGGTCTGCTTCTGGGTGCCGACGACGGGGATCACGCCGAGGCCGCGACCTTCCTTGGCGACCGTCCGCATGAGCCGCTGGTTGGCCTCGATGAGTTCCTTGTCCTTGCCCTTGAGCCCGGCCGCGTCGATGTAGTTGTGGCACTCGTCCATGAGCACCAGGACCAGCGGGATCGTGACGGTCGGTCCGGCCTTCCAGAACTTGTGCGTCCCTCGTTCGGCCACGAGCTGTGAGGGCCGGTCCTTGATCAGCCGGACGAGTTCGGTCAGGCGCTGATGGGCGGTCTCGGGGTTGTCCCCGACGATGAACATGGCCCGCTGGCCGACCTCTCCCCAGTCGCCGTATCGGGGGTCGCTGGTCTTGCCGTCGAACACGGCGAACTGGACCTCGGGCCGCCGAGCGAGGGAGGCGAACCAGCCGAGCATGAG